>NZ_JAYMGA010000007.1:0-281479 GCF_035656455.1 Haloarcula sediminis
GACCGGTGAGATGTCCGGCGTTGAGTCCAATTAAACCGCAGGCTCCTCCGGTTGTGGTGCTCCCCCGCCAATTCCTTTAAGTTTCATCCTTGCGGACGTACTTCCCAGGCGGCTCGCTTCTCGGCTTCCCTAGGGCGCAGCGCAGGCTCGTAGCCTACGGCACACCTAGCGAGCATCGTTTACAGCTAGGACTACCCGGGTATCTAATCCGGTTCGAGACCCTAGCTTTCGTCCCTCACTGTCGGGTCCATCTTCCTGAGGTGGTTTCCCCATTGGTGGTCCGTCCAGGATTACAGGATTTCACTCCTACCCCGGACGTACCCCTCAGGTCTTCTGGCCCCAAGCCAAACAGTTTCCACCGGACGCCGACGCGTTGAGCGCGTCGATTTCCCAATGGACTTGCTTGGCCAGCTACGGACGCTTTAGGCCCAATAATATCGGTCATCACTCGTGCTGCCGGTATTACCGCGGCGGCTGGCACCGGTCTTGCCCAGCACTTGTTCCTGTACCTCCCTACGGTACAGAAAAGCGAGGGCTATATGCCCTCGCACTCGGAGTCCCCTTATCGCACTGTCGTGCAGTGTAAAGGTTTCGCGCCTGCTGCGCCCCGTAGGGCCCGGTATCTTGTCTCAGATACCGTCTCCAGGCTCTTGCTCTCACAACCTGTACCGATTATGGGCATGGTGGGCCGTTACCCCACCATCTACCTAATCGGCCGCAGCCACATCCTATGGCGCCGGAGCGTTTCTCACTCTCTGCACTCCAGCATGAGAGTGGTATCAGGGATTAGCCTCAGTTTCCCGAGGTTGTCCCTGTCCATAGGGTAGTTTGGCCACGTGTTACTGAGCTATATGCCGCGGGTCTAAACCCGCGCGACTAGCATGGCTAAATCGGACTCCAATAGCAATGACCTCCGGCAGGATCAACCGGAATGTGTCCCGGCACAAGGCCGGGGGTTAGGCGGGTCACACTCCAGATGGAGTGTGGTCGCTATCGAAGGGTGTTCGAGGACACTCGCCGACCGAGTGTCACCGAACTATCAGGGCTCACATCAGATCCCATCTTGACGGCGGACCGCAGGGGTGGAATCCTCATTTCTTCGGACCTGCATATTATCCCGAAGCCATCTTAAAGGCTTCGAGTTCCGATGGCGACCCGGTGTCGCCGCAGTGTAGTGGCCGGGTTTCGTCGGCCCCGGCCAGGCCTCGTTCGCGTTCAACCCGAGTGCCCTGTTCCACTTAAGGGCATCGGAGTTCGCTCGCGTCGAATCGCACGACGTGAGCGACCTTCGCGTCCCATCCGAACGCCCTGTTACATTTAAGGGCGTCGGTTGGTGTGAGGCCTGGTTGGGGAACGTCGCCCCCGACCTCGTTCGCATCAGAGTCGATGGGAGTGGTATACTTAACCCCGTCGGACCGTACCCGCTTCGGCAGGCGGTTACACGGCACAGTGACACTCGTGTGGTAATCAGAGACAGAGACGCGGAACGCAGACCACAATCGGCTGGCAACTACTGATGGTCCGTGCGTGTTCGCGCGCGCAATGGCTACTGTTCACCGCGAGCGCGCTCGCCGGCCAGGGCCGTCAGCAAAAAGTCCGTACCGGGAACTAGATGTCGTCGAGGTGTTCGACACCCTCTTTCGAGACGTTCCCTTTCGTGATGTCGCCCGGCATCCAGTCCGGTTTGTCGTCGGGCGCTGTTTCTACCCAGGCCCACGCCTCGTAGATGTGGACCTTGTGGGTGCCTTTCTCCCGGAGCCGAATCTCCTGTGGGTCGGCTTCGTCCTCGCTGTCGGCCGGGTCGAGCCGCCGGGCGGCCTTCAACGCAGCCTGCCGGGGTGTCCCGCCTGAGAAGACGCTCGATTCGTCACCATCCTCACGGAGCGCAAAGTTGCGCTTGTCGCTGTCGCGTGCCATGGTTTTCTCCGCTCCATGTCAATTCAAAACATGGCACAACATAAATATACCCCCCGAATCGGGTATCCTCCCGGAGTCCGTTTATAAGATAGTGGCAGCGAACGGGAATGTTCGGTGAAAATCCCTGCCCTGAAAGCGCGTGCCCGCTTGACGGCCGAGACTCGCCGCACGGTAGACTTAAGTATATCCTACGGCGATGCACGGAGTAGGATAGCGCGATGGTGCGAAAGAAGAAGCTCAGCCCGAGTGGCGCCAAAGACGAGGACGGCGAGTACCACAATGTACATATCAACATCCACGAAGACGAACTCGCCGTCGCCGGCATGGAGATCGGCGACGAGGTGTTCGTTCGGGTGCGTGACAACAAGATCATCATTCAAAAAGCCGACCCGGAAGAGGTCGAACACGATTTCTGACGTGCTGTCGCCGGCCCCCGGCAACCACTGGGGGCCGATTCGAACGCCCCAATGAGACTCTACGATATCGCCAGACCAGTTCTGTTCTCGCTCCCGGCCGAGACGGCACACAGCGCCGTCCACGGCCTGCTGGAGACAGCACAGGGGACCCCAATAGTGGACGCGATGGCCCGCCGTTACACCGTCGACGACGAGCGCCTCGCTGTCTCCGCGTTCGGCGAGGACTTTGCCAATCCCGTCGGCGTCGCCGCGGGCTTCGATAAGAACGCCACGGTGCCGTCGGCGCTGGCAGCGATGGGCTTTGGCTTCGCCGAAGTCGGCGGCGTCACGGCCAAACCACAGGCCGGCAACGCCCGCCCGCGGATGTTCCGACTGCGGGAAGACGGCGGTCTCATCAACCGGATGGGGCTGAACAACGAGGGCGCGGCCGCCGTCGGCGAGCGGCTCTCGAAGACGGACGCCCCCGTCCCGCTGGGTGTCAACATCGCCAAGAGCGAGCACGTCGACACCGAGGCGGCCCCGGCGGACTACCGCGAGACGTACGAACACGTCGCCAGGGGCGGGGACTTCTTCGTCGTCAACGTCTCCTGTCCCAACTCACAGGGGTTCGAGGAGCTCCAGAACCGCGAGGCGATGACGGCCATCTTCGAGGAGCTACAGGACGCCGGCGCCGCGCCGCTTCTGGTGAAACTCTCACCGGACCTCCCCGACCCCGCCGTCGAGGACGCCCTGGATCTGGTGTCCGAACTCGACCTCGACGGCGTCGTCGCCACGAACACGACGACCGAACGCCCCGAGGGCCTGCGCTCGCCCAACGCAAGCGAGACGGGCGGGCTCTCGGGGGCGCCGATCGAAGACAGAGCGACGAACACGGTCCGTTTCGTCGCCGAGCGCGTCGACGTGCCCGTCATCGGCGTCGGCGGCGTCGCCTCCGCCGAGGGCGCCTACCGGAAAATCCGTGCGGGCGCGTCACTCGTCCAGCTCTACACCGGGCTGGTCTACGAAGGGCCGTCGCTGGCCCGCGATATCAACGAGGGACTGCTGGAACTACTGGAGCGGGACGGCTTCGACAGTATCGACGAGGCCGTCGGCGCGGACCTGTAGCTATCGGGACTCCGCTATCGGCAGATAGCCACGTGCCCGTCACCGGCCGGAACGATACTGAGTCCGAGGGCGCATCGGGGTCGTCGACGACCCGGTCAAAGTCAACCACGCGTGCGTCTCACAGGCCGGGTTGTCGTAGCGGTCCGGGTCGCAACAGTCGGAGTGGCTGTCAGTGACCGTCAGTTCCCCTCTGTTTGCTAGTACATGACAGGGCAGCAGAAGTACTACGTGACAAGCCGGCAAGCCAGTTACCGGAAGGTACGGCGGGTCCGTGTCTGTGCTACTCCAGAGCGTCCAGCCGGAACTCGAAGGCGGCGACGGGGAGCTCCAGGTCGTGCTCGACGAGCACCTTCGGATGCACCTCGCCGACGACGCCGACCGTCTCGCCGTCCAGCACGATGTCGGCCGCCCGGCCCCCGATGAAGGTCGGGTGCTCCGTCGCGGGCGTCGTCAGCTCCTTGCCGAAGGCCTCGGCGATGGCCTGCAGGCGGGCCTTGGCGTCCTCGTAGGAGGCGTCAGTACGGGCAAGCGCCCCGGCGACGGTCCGGTGTTCGCTGACGCCGGTGTTCTGGCTGTCGTCCAGCCCGGCGGCGAGCCCGATTTCGGCGAGGTCCTGTGGGTAGCGCCGGTGGGTGTTGTTCTCTAAGACCATCATGAGCGACGGGAGCGCCCACGTCCGGAGGATGGTGTAGTCCTCGCTGTAGGGCTCCTGGATGGTGACTGGGTCCGCAAGGCCGACAAGCGAGTCGTCGGGGTCGGCAGCCCCCGGGTTCGGGAGGTTCATCCGCTCGAAGTTCTCGGCCTCGTTTGTCATATGGAAGTTCAGCAGGTCCTCGAACCCGAGTCCCACGAGGGTATCGCGGGCGGCGTCTTCCAGGACGGAGCGGTCGTGGCGGCCGCCGACGGTCGAGACGTCGGGATAGGTCGGTTCGAGGCTGTTGAACCCGAGCGCGCGACCGATGTCGTCGACGATATCGAGAGGGTGGATGACGTCGACGCGGTAGGGCGGTATTTCGACCTCGAAGGCGACGCCGTCGTCGGTCACGACCCGCGTGGCGTCCAGTCCGGCCCGCTCGGCGTAGTCGATGATCTGTTCTGGCTCCAGGTCGACACCGAGCAGTGACTCGATGCGGTCTTTGCTGACCGTCTTCGTCCGGGTCCCGAAGTCGGGCCGTTCCAGCGTCCGGCCGGCGTACTCGCCGGGGGCGTCGTCGGCGTACTCGACGTTGACGCGCTCGATGGTCCCGCCGCGGGCCTCCAGCGCGTAGCAGATGATGTTGCACATGTGGTCGATGGTCCACTGGTCGGTCCCGGTCAGTTCGATGAAGAGGTCTCTGGAGTCCTCGCTGACTTCGGTCCGACGGCCGTTGATGACCGGCGGGAACGAGAACAGCCCGATGGCGTCGTAGATTGCGGGCACGCGCTCGAAGTCGGCAACGAGGTCGCCGTAGGTCTGGCCGGTGTCGTGTCGCTGGATGACCTCACTGGGTGTCATCTCGGCGTCGCTCTCGAGCGGGACGAAGGTGGCCTCGTCGGGGTCGGCGCTGGTGTAGGTGATCGCGTTTGTGCCGACGGTTTCGACGGCGGCGTCGCCGACCATCTCGTCCTGTGGTTCCTCGCTGGCTTCTGTCGGGTCCTGCCCGCCCGAAAGGTCCAGACTGCTCGATTGCTCGTCGGCCGGCCGGAGGTCGGTCCCTTTCAGCATCGTGAGGTCGTGGACCCCGATAGCGCCTTTCGCACGCTTGCGGCCCATCGTCGCGTGGAGCTTCTCCTGTAGCTGGATCAGCGACTCCAGGACGCCGTCGCCGAGGTCCAGCCCGCGGACGACGGCGCCGGTGACGTACGGTCGCTCCGGGGGCTGGTCCTCGACCTCGATGGTCCAGTCGGCGCTGTTCGTGTTCGGGACGTAGACGCCCCGGTCGTCGCCGTAGTGGTACCGCAGCGAGCGGGCCACGCCCTCGACCGAGAGGCGGTCCAGTCTGTCGGGGGCAAACTCCAGTTGGAACTCGTCGTCTTCGGTCCAGCCCTCGAACTCCAGGCCGAGGTCGAACAGGTCCGATTTGAGTTCGTCGTCGTCTTTCTCGTCGTGGCCAGTCAGATATCGTAGTTCGTCGGGATCAACATCGACAACGGGCATCAGTGAAGCACCTCCGTGGTCCGCAGCAGTTCGAGGTCACACAGCGTCCCGTGGACGTCCCGGATGTCCTCGAAGCCGTACATCAACATCAGTAGCCGCTCCAGGGAGAGTCCCCACGCCATCACGTCACAGTCGACGCCAAGCGGGGACAGGACTTCCTCGCGGAAGATGCCCGAGTTCCCGACCTCGACGACCTCGCCGGTCTCGGGGTGGGTGCCAAAGAGCTCGAAGCTCGGCTCCGTGTATGGGTTGTAGTGGGGCTTGAACTCCAGGTCGGTGATGCCGAACTGCTCGTAGAACTCCGTGAACGTCCCCATCAGGTCACGCACCGAGAGGTCCTCGGCCATCACCCACCCCTCGATCTGGAAGAACTCCAGCAAGTGGGTCGGGTCGAGCGTGTCGTTCCGGTACACCTTCTCGACGCTGAAAAACCGCTGTGGGGGCTCCAGCTCGCCGATTTCCTCGCCGGAGAGATACCGCATCGACAGCGAGGTGGTGTGGCCCCGCAGGTCCAGTCCGCGGGCGACCTCCTCGCCCCACGGCGAGTGGTACCCCTCGCCGTCGGGCCCGACGCCCTCCTTGTGGGCCGAGCGGACGCGGTCGACGAGGTCCGCGGGGAGGTCGCCGATCTCGTCCGGCCGTTCGAGGGCGAACTGGTCCCAGTGGGTTCGCGCGGGGTGGTCCTGGGGCATGAACAGGCAGTCGTTGATCCAGAACTGGGCGTCGACGTGAGGCCCTTCCATCTCCTGAAAGCCCATGCCCACGAGGGTATCCTTGACCCTGTTTGCGGTCTGGCGGAGGATGTGTTCCTTGCCGTGGCTCACGTCCTCGGCGTCGGCCTCGACGT
The DNA here is from genome assembly GCF_035656455.1 of Haloarcula sediminis. Lineage (NCBI taxonomy): Archaea > Methanobacteriati > Methanobacteriota > Halobacteria > Halobacteriales > Haloarculaceae > Haloarcula > Haloarcula sediminis. Next base: position 6,422 of record NZ_JAYMGA010000007.1, read on the forward strand.
TGTACTCGGTGAACTCCACGTCTTCCCACTCGCCGCTGGTGAGCAACTCGGCGGTGAGTTGGTCGACGGTCTCGGCGGCCTCGACACCACCCATCAGCGCGGTGACGCCGTCGTCGGTGAGCTGGACCGAGCGGACGGTCTCCTCGCGGACCGAGAGCAGGCCGCGCCGTTCGAGTTGGTCGAGCGCGTCGGGGTCGGCCTCGTCGAGTCGGTCGTCGGCGACGGCTTCGAGCGCCAGCATCTCCCGATCCTGGCCCGGCTTGACGTCTGGGTCGGCGGTTATCTCGCCGCTGTCTATCTCGCCGTACCCCTTGCGGGCGTAGTTGGCAAGCGCGACGTCGACGGCCCCGCCTTCGAGTCCGGACGCGCCGATGACCTGCCCCATCTGGACCGGCGCCTCGTCGGCGCCGGCGTCGATCGCGGCCTCGTAGAGGTCCTGTTCGGGGAGGCTCTCGAAGACGTACTGGGTGCCCTCGTCGGTCAGCGTGTAGTGTTCGACGGTCTCCTCGGTGACGGTCAGCAGGCCGTCGTCTTCGAGTTCGAACGCGGCCCGCGTGGCCGTCTCGGGTTTGCAGTCGGCGTCTTCGGCTACCTCGTCGATGCGCCTTGGGTCGTCTGTGTCGGCGGCCTTGAGGACGGCCACCTGTGCCTGTGGTCGTTTCATAGAGATGTCTCGGTCGTTGTGGGGATAACCGCGGGTCGCTCAGTTAACGGTTCTCACTTGCTGTCGAGTGGTTTCGTTGGCCCCGACCGCTCGGCCGGCGCCGAGTCCGCCGCCCGTCAGGACCAGAAAAAGGAGCCGAACCCGGAACGGCAGACTGGCTGGCGAGCGACGCCGGCGCGGTCGGATTCGGAAGGCATGTGTGAACGGTTGGCGTGTGTTTGCAAAAGGGTTGCGGACGGGCGGGAAGTCACCCCTCGGTGTCGGCGGCGGCCCGGTCCAACAGCCCGAAGACGCCGGAAATGGCAAGGTATACCAACGCGCCGACGAAAAGCAGCGTCGGGACGATTTCGAAGGCGAGCTCGCCAAACGCCGTCGGTGGACTCGCGCCGTACGTGTCCGACCAGCTCCATCTGGCAGCCCCCATAACGAGTGCGCTGAGCGGGAGGACCACGAGTGCGATACCACGGGTGACCGTCCGCTGGAGGGCGGGGTCAGCCATCTCGTGAGAGAGTGCGGTCAGCGACCCGATAGTAGTTTTGCTTCGACGGTAAACGGACGTTACGCCCGCTTGCGGGCCGAATCGAGGTCGATGTCCAGTTCGTCCAGTTTCTCCTCCCACTCGGCGCGTTTCTCCTGGTGCTCTTCGAGGAAGGTCTCCATCAGTTCGGCGGCCTGCTCCTTGCAGCCGCCACAGAGGCGCTCGCCGCCGACACACTCCTCGTAGACCTCCTCGGCGAAATCGTCGTCGTCGCCCGACAGCAGGTAGGCGTACAGTTCGTAGACGGGACACTCGTCGGCTTTCCCGCCCTTCTCGCGCTGTTCCTCGGCGGTGGTCCGACCGCCGGTGGTGGCCGATTTCACCTTGTCGTAGCCGTCCTCGGGGTCATCCAGCAGCGAGATGTGCGAGGCCGGAATCGAGGAAGACATCTTCCCGCCGGTGAGGCCGGTCATGAAGCGGTGGTAAATCGAGGAGGGCGGCAGGAAGCCGTAGCCGCCGTTTTCCAGTTCGACCTCGCGGGCGAGTTCGTCGGCCTCGGCGCGGTCCAGGTCGAAGGCGTCGACGTGTTCGTCGTAGACGCGCTTCTCGCCGTCGACAGCCTCGATGAGCGCCTCGAAGGCCGCCTCGGTGGCGTTGCGGTCGAGGATGCGGGTTCGCGGCCGAATCGGCTCTTTCCCGGCGTTGTCGAGCTTCGCGGCGACCGACTCGCGGGCGTCCGCGGGGGCGGGCTCGTGGGCCCGGAGCCAGTCAGCGGCCTCGACACAGCGGGGCATCGCCGGGTCCTCGGCGTATTCCTCGCGGGCGTCGTAGGCCCGGCGCAGCAGCGTCCGCTCAGCGGCATCGGCCTCGAAGCTCGCGAACGCTTCGGTCACGCCGAAGTAGCGCATCCGCGCCGCCAGGTCCCGGGCCAGCCGCATGTGGGGGTCCTGGTCCGGGCCGACGGGAATCACGGTCGGCTTTGGTTCCTCCAGTTGCGGGTAGAGGATGTCGGCCATCTGCGTGACGACCGACTGCATGTGCGAGACGTCGGTCTCGCCGTCGAAGTCGTAGATGGCCTGCAGCTCCGAGAAGTTCGTCTCGGCGCCCAGTTCGAACGCGAGGTCCTGCAACTGTCGGTTGTCGGACTGGCGATACAGCTCCCCTTCCTCGGGGTCGAAGCCGAGCGCGAGCAGGGAGAGGACGTAGCTGCGGGCGTGTTCGTCGATTTCCGACCACGACAGCTCGCGAGCGGCGTGGGCCTCCAGGTCGGCGATAAGCGCGTAGGCGTCGGCGCCCTGCTGTTGGTGCCAGATTATCTCGTCGAACACCATCTTGTGGCCGATGTGGGGGTCGCCGGTGGGCATGAAGCCCGACAGCGACGCGAAGGGGTCGTCGTTGTGCATGGCGTCGGCCACGGGGTCGTAGTCCCGATGGCCGAAGATGACCCCGCGACGCATCAGGTAGTGGGGGTTCGGGACCTTCGGCAGCACGTCGTCGAACTCCTCGATGCCGAACTGGTCGAAGAGCTTGCGGTAGTCTTCGACGGTCGAGGAGCCCCACGGGTCAAGCACCGCTTCGTCGGCACCGGCCGCCTCGGTCCCGCCGTCGGAACGGAGTGACGACTCCCGCCACGACGTTCCCGACTGGCGGCGGTCCTCGTCGGGCGATGCGTCGTCGTGGTGGGAGTCGCGGTCGGTCATGGTTTCGGACACGGCCGGGCCGTGTTGGTGTATCCTTGGCTCCGGTCGGCGCAAAAAGGGTTCGCTTCTAGCGCTCCGGTCCGAGCGACAGCCGACTGCGAATACTGGCGGTCAGAACGCCCCCGCTCGCTCGACGCCCGGGACTCGCTGTGTCTCTCGGCCGGAGCAGGCGGGGGCGTTTCGGCGCGATAGTCCGCGCTGTGTTGCGATTGTCCCCACAGAACCGACAGCTGCTATGGCGTCAGCCGCTCGACCTGCACCCACTCGATGCCGTCGCCGGCCAGGGCAAACACCATCGTCTTGCGGACGCCGTGGGCGAGTCGCACGTCCAGCGCGAGGTCGCGGGGTTCGAAGGTGTAGCCGGCGGGCAACACCCGTACCAGCAACTCGGAGTGGCCGAGGTCCTCAAGCGACTCGACATCGGCGTAAGTCCGGAAGTCGGCGCCGAACTTGAAGCCCGTCTTGGGGACGACGCCCGAATCCCGCAGCGCGGCGTACACCCGGAGCCGGCGGTCGAAGCGGTCGCCCTCGACGTCGCGGCCGCGCTCGGCGACTGCCGCCGCGCCGCCGTCGACCGTCAGTGTCCCCTCGCGGGCCAGATACGCCGCCTCCACGAGCGAGAGCTGGACGGCGTCCTCGTCCAGTTGCTGGCCGTAGAACGCCTGCTGGTAGAGCGCTTCGGGGGGGTCCCAGCAGAGTACGCGCTCGGCCAGCAGCGTGCCCTGGACGCCGGGCACGTCGGCCGAACTCGTCCCCTCGACGGTCCGCCGGCTGGTGTCCAGATACGTCAGCTCGCTCTCCTCGTCGACCACGGCGAGCACGCAGTCGCCCAGCGACGCCGCGGGCACGTCGTCGCGCTCGCCGACGACCCGGACCCGGTGGGCGATGTCGTCGTCCCACGGGCCCTTGCCGCGGGGGTAGACGACGAAGTCCACGCCCCCGGGCTCGTCGACCCACCCCTCGCGGGCGGGCGTGAGGTAGAACCCGCGGTCCCGGAGGTCCTTGTAGACCAGGAAGTCCACAGCCGAGACAGCCCCCGAGGCGAGAAGTTCGTCGACGGCCATCCCGTCGACGGCGTCGATGTCGCCGCGGTAACAGAGATGCGCGGCCTCCACCGGCGCCAGGTCGAGGTCGCCGTTGCGGGCGTGGCCGTAGCCACGCGAGTCGTAGAACCGCTCGCGGGCGCGAGAACCGGCCCGGACGACGTCGCCGTCCAGCGTGAGTTGCATACAGTGGGGTGGTCGGCCGAGCGGGAAATCCCCTGCGGGTCGGTGTCGGCGGGCTATCCGCGCTCGTCGCAGCCGCTGTCGAGACAGCGCCGGCCGCCGCTGGTCTCAAAGGTCGGTAACCCACACGCACAGCGGTCGGCGACGACCCCCGACGGGACGGCGTAGCCGGTGTCGCAGTCCGGATAGTTCTCACAGCCGGCGATGAGCCCGCCCCGGCGCAGAAGGCGGAGGTCGCCGCCACAGTGCTTGCAGTCCCACTCGCGGTCGAACAGCGACTTTACCCGGTCGTCCAAGGACTCACAGTCCCGGTCGATACAGCACCCGATGACCGCGCCGCGCTCGACCCGCATCGTGGGGAGCCCGCAGTCCCCACACCGGCCGCCGGTGACGGTGGCGTCGGTCGGCAGCCCGTAGCGCTCGCCACAGCCGGTACAGGCCACGTCGCCACCTGCGCGGACGAGCGTCCCCGGGCAGTCCCGGCAGTCGCCGACCGGGACGCCGGCCTCCGAGGCCGGGAACCGGGCGCTACCGTGTTCCTCGTGGGCGACGACCCGGAGGAACTGCTCGCCGTCGCGGGCGGTGACGGTGCCGTCCTCGACGGCGACGCTCTCGGCCCTGGTGAGCCACGCGACGGGCTGGTACCCCCCGGCGTCGTGGACCAGAACGGTGTTGTCGGGCTTGACGACGACCAGCACGTCGCCGCGTTGCTCGCGCTCGCTGGAGCCCTCGAAGACAGTCGTACACTCACCGGCCATCACGCGCGTTCCGTCGTGCATGGGCCGGGGTGGCCCCGTCCCGGTATCTAAACCCTCGGGTGGCACGGCCGGCCCGGAGCACAACAGGCAAACCGCTCGGGCGAGTGAGAGGGGACAATGAGCGACACGCCGACTGCAGTCTGTTTCGACATGGACGGCGTCCTCGTCCAGTCCGAGGACCACTGGGCCCGTATCCAGCGCGACCACATCCTGCCGACCGTCTCGCCCGACGACGACATCCCGCTGTCGGAAATCACCGGCCGGGACTACACCGAGGTGTATCCGGACCTCGACGGCAAATACGAGATGGCGGTCTCCCGCGAGGAGTACGAACGGCTCTTCGAGGAGGCGGGCAGGGAGATATACGGCGAACACGCGACGATGCTCGACGGCGTCGACGACCTGCTTGCGGACCTCCGTGCCGCGGGCGTGCCGCTGGCGCTGACGACCTCGGCGCCGTGGGACTGGATAGACGTCATCGAGGAGCGCTTTGGCCTGCTCCATCACTTCGACGCCGCCATCAGCGCACAGGACATCGACGGACCGGGCAAGCCGGCGCCGGACATCTACGAGCGCGGGGCCAGTGAGCTGGGGGTCGAGCCGAGCGACTGCTGGGCCGTGGAGGACTCCCATGCGGGCGCCACAGCCGCGGTGGTCGCCGGCATGACGACCGTCGGCTTCCGGGGCGACGGCGCGGAGACGGACCTCTCGATGGTCCAGCATCTGGCGGGCGACGCCGCGGAGCTACGCGAGGTCCTGCTCGGGTAGGTCGAAAGGGGAGTCGAAGTCCGTGCGGTGCCCGAGGGGGAGTCAGGCCTCCGCACGGTACCCCCGGCCCACAATGAGACCGAGGATGTTAGCGAAGAACACACCGGTTAGCAGGAGGAGGAGACTCCGTCCGTCCAGGCCGCTCACGAGCAGCGCGGGATACGCCAAGGGTGCCACGACGGCAGTCCAGAACCCAACGAACTGGACCGGCCGAACGGCGAGCGTCCGGATGTCGGTTGGTCCACTGGGGAGCGCATTGGTCGGTAACCGAAACGGCGAAGCACTGGACATGGGATACCTCCTCAGCGCTTCGTATGACCCATACCCCCATATAAACGCCAGACGGTTGCAGTTAATTCGTGTGGATGGGCTTCGTTTGCGTTATTTTAGCCCGTTTCACTGCGCGCTTTGGTTCCAGTTAGACAGCTTTAGACAGCGCTATACGTTTTATTCGGCCGCCTGCGTTCGTCTCTCGCACGGGACGAGTCAGTCACAGTGACCCATCACTGAACGTCGACCGTCCGCGAGGAGGTGACCGGGTCGAGGGGCTGGTCCGGGAACGTGACTTCGACGGTGAAAGTCAGGTCGTCAGCGTCGGCGCCGAAGACGGCGACGGGGAGGGTCGTCTGGCCGAGATAGGCGGGTTTGGCCGTCATCTCCCGGCCGTTGACGGTGACGCGCAGTCCCGCCCGTGTGCCGCCGCCGTTGTTCGCGACGGTCACCTCCCGCATGTCGCGGTCGCCGGCCGCGATTGTCTCGGGGAACTCGCCCCAGTCGACGACGACAATAGGGAGGTCGCGGGCGTTCGCGGCGACCTGCTCGGCGACGCCCTCGGGGAGGCCGGCAGAGACGAGTCCGGAGACGCCGGCCCGGATGATATCGCTCGGGCTGGACAGCCCCGCGGCGGCGAGTTTGCCGGCCCGGCCCGAGCCCACCCCGTCGATGGCCGTCAGCCCGACGGCGTCGTCGCTGACGCCGTGTTCGACGCGGGCCTCGACCCGGCAGGCCAGGTTGGCAAAGCGGCCGGGCGCGAGGTTATCGAGGAACTCCCGCAGCGCGGCCAGCAGGCGCAGGGCGTTCTGGCGGATGACCCAGGCGTCGCTTTTGAGCTCCGTCGGTGTCGTGCCGGTCATCCCCGAGCGCAGTATCGCCAGCACCTTCCGCTGGCCGGCGTCGAGTTCGTCGGGGGCGTCGCTGCCGACGACGGCGCTCACGGCGTCCTGTTCGTCCGAGCGGGCGCTGACGCTGTCGAACTCCGTCGCGCCCGCCACCGTCGCCAGCAGGTCCCCAGCACCTATCGGGTCGGCCGCGTCCCCGTCACCGGCCGCGGCCTCGCAGCGCTCTGCCAGGTCGGCAAAGCGGCGAGCGGTGTCGAGCCGCAGGTAGAACTTCGAGGCCAGCTGTCCGAGCCGGGTGGCCTCGACGTGGAGCCCGTCCCGTTCGACGAAGCCGTCGGCGACGAGCGCGGAGAGCTCTTCCGAGACCCGCTCGCGGAGGTCGCTGCCGGCGTCGTAGGCGTCGGGCGAGGACTTCGCGCGGGCGTAGTAGAACGTCGTCTCCAGCCAGCTCATCACGTCGTCGATGTCCCGGATCGTTCCCAGCGCAATCTCGGCGTTCAGATGGGCGTCGAGCTCGCCCGCCAGCCGGGACTCTATCTCCTTGCCGTCCCGGAGCAGGCGACGGTACTTGTCGGCCTCGCTCCGGTCACAGACGACCCAGGCGTAGCCCATGTCGTCGTAGCCCGGGCGGCCGGCCCGGCCGAGCATCTGCAGGACGTCAAGCGGGCTCATGTCGACCTCGCCCTTCAGGGGGTCGTGGAGCTTCGTGTCCCGGATGACGACACAGCGGGCGGGGAGGTTCACGCCCCACGCGAGTGTCGAGGTCGAGAAGAGGAGCTGTATCTTGCCCTCCTTGAACCACTGCTCGACCTTGTTCTTGTCCTCGCGGGCGAGGCCGGCGTGGTGAAAGCCCACGCCGTCAAGCACTGACTGTCGCAGCGTGTCGTTGGAGAGGTCCGCGGCGTCGTTGTGGAAGTCGTAGTCCCCGCGTGCGCCCATGGGAATGTCGCGCTCGGTGAGTTCGTCGCGGGCCTTCTTTGCGGCCTGAACGGTGTCCTGTCGGGAGGAGACGAAGACGAGGGCCTGGCCCTCCTCGCGGATGTGTGGCTCCGCGAGGTCGAGCGCCCGGTAGAGCCGGCGGTACTTGTCGGCGAAGGCGTTCTCGCCGTGGGAGTAGGTCTTCACGTCGGCGTTCAGCGGCACGGGCCGGTAGTCCTCGCCGAAGGCGAAGGTGGTCTCGTCGGGAGCGTCGAGCCAGTCGGCCACGTCGTCGATGTTGGGCATCGTCGCCGACAGCGCGACGACGCGGGGGTCACAGAGCCGCCGCAGTCGCGAGACCGTCACTTCCAGCACCGCCCCGCGGCGGTCCGAGTCCAGCAGGTGGACCTCGTCGATGACACAGCAGTCCACGTCCGTGATGAACGAGTAGCGAGCCGTCTCGTGTTTCCGGGTGGCCGAGTCGGCCTTCTCGGGGGTCATCACGAGGATGTCGGCCCGCTCGGCCCGGCGCGGGGAGAGGTCGCGTTCGCCGGTGACGACGTAGACCGAGTAGCCGAGGTCCTCGAAGCGCTCCCACTCGCTCTCTTTCTCGTTGGTGAGCGCGCGCAGCGGCGCGAGAAAGAGCGCCGTCCCGCCGGCTTGCAGGGCCTTGCAGATGGCCAGTTCCGCCAGCGCGGTCTTGCCACTGGCCGTGGGCGCGCTGACGACGACGTTGTCCTCGCGGTTGAGCAGGGCCGGGAGCGTCTCCGACTGCATCTCGTTGAACCGCTCGAAGGGGAAGGCGTCGGCGAACTCGGGGAGGACCTCCCCGACCGCCACCGTCGGCTCGCTGTCGGCTCGGCTTGGCACGTGGGATGGGCGGCACCGCGACGGCAAAGGCGTTTCTATCAGCGGACTGGTGGCCCGTCGCGACCGCGCTCTCGGCGCAGTGCCCGGCGGGGCTTGCAGTTGCCGGCCACGGGACCACAACCCGTGGGCCCGTTAGCGTGAGTGAACCCCATGCCAGACCAGAACACTGACGATTCTGACGTGAGCCGCGAATGCGAGGAGTGTGGGAACTCATTTCACACGAGCAGGAACGACTCGCCGCCGTTTACCTGCCCGAACTGCAAGTCGGACAACGCGAGTCCGCTGAACGGGTGACCCAAGTGCGGTGACACCGGCGAACCCAACGGCTTTTGCCCCGACAGTCAAAGGCTGTGGTAATGAGTCGTTCGCGCAAGCCCGACTGGCTCAAGAGCCGGCCGCCGTCGGGCGAGCGGTTCACAGACATCAAGCAGTCGCTCCGCGAGCGGGACTTGCATACGGTCTGTGAGGAGGCCAACTGCCCGAACATGGGGGAGTGTTGGAGCGGGCGAGAGGGACCGGGAACGGCGACGTTCATGCTCATGGGCGACCGCTGCTCGCGGGGCTGTAACTTCTGTGACGTAGAGACCGGTGGGATGGAGCCGCTGGACCCGGACGAACCCACACAGGTCGCCGACGCCGTCGCCGACATCGGGCTGGACTACGTGGTCCTGACCAGCGTCGACCGCGACGACCTCCCCGACCAGGGGGCGAGCCACTTCGCCGAGACCATCCGAGAGATAAAGCGACGGGACCCGTCGATTCTCGTCGAGTGTCTGATTCCGGACTTCCGGGGCGAGGCCGACCTCGTCCGGGCGATTGTCGACGCCGAGCCGGACGTGCTGGCCCACAACATCGAGACCGTCGACCGACTGCAGTGGCCGGTGCGTGACCGCCGGGCCGGCTACGAGCAGTCGCTGTCGGTGCTGCGACAGGCCAGTCGGGAGAGCGACGTCTTCACCAAGACCAGCCTGATGCTGGGCGTCGGCGAGTACGCCCACGAGGTGTACCAGACCCTCTCCGACCTGCGCCAGGTCGGCACCGACATCGTCACCTTCGGCCAGTATCTCCAGCCCTCCCGCTCGCATCTGGAAGTCTCGGAGTACGTCCATCCGGACGTCTTCGACACCTGGCAGCGGGTGGCCGAAGACGAGCTCGACTTCCGCTACTGCGCCTCCGGACCGATGGTGCGGTCCTCGTACCGGGCAGGGGAGCTCTTCGTAGAGCGTGTTCTCAGAGAGGGGGAGACAGTCGAGACAGCCCGAGAGCGAGCGCAGGCGAGCGACTGACTCTCCGGTCCGCTCGGGAGCGGTCGGTATCCCCATATAGCCCTCTTAGTCACGTTCAAGCGACAGAGACGACGGGTTAGCGTGTGAGCCTGCTTGCAGACGGGAGCGGGGCGTCGCTCCCTATCGACCGCATGATTCCAGCGCGCGCACAGATACCTGACGCCCCCGAACCGGGCAACTACGTCGTCGTCGACGTGGCGCAGTTCTCGACGACGGTCCCGGAGCTGTTCGCCAACGGAGCCGAGTACGTCCACATCACCGAGGAACGTGGCGACGAACCGGCGTTCAAGAAGGCCAACCCGCGGGCGAAGATAGGCGGCGCCTCCGGGCCGGACTACCGGGGCGAGCCGGGGTATGACTTCTTCAACTCGCCGAGCTACGTCCAGAGCGTAGACGTGGCGGGACGCCCCACGGCGATGACCTCGACCAACGGTGGCAACGCCGTCACCGACCTCCGGCTGGCCGGGGGCGACGACGTTACCGTCTACGTCGGCGGCCTGTCAAACGGGGTCGCGCTGGCCGAGCACCTGCGGGCACAGGACGCACCGACCTACTTCGTCGCTGCCGGCTCCAACGGGAAACCCTCCCCCGAGGACGTCGCCGGCGCGCTGTACATCGCCCGCCACTGCCACGGGGACCCGCCGAGCGACGAGGAGCGAGCGGTGTACCGCGAGATGGTCGAGTTCTCCAAAGGCGCGAAATACGAGCGCAAGCCACAGATAAAGCGGACCGACCTCTACGAGTACGCCCTGGCGTTCGACAGCCGCGATATCGTGCCGAGACTCGACGGACAGAAGCTGTACGACGTGTCGGGTGACAGCTGATGCGGACGGACGTCCACACGCACACGACCTTCTCGGACGGCGCTGCGCTGTCGTCGATGGTCGGGGCGGCCGCGGACGCCGGTCTCGACGGGGTTGGACTGACCGACCACTGCATCGTGACCGACGACGCGTTCGGTCGCCGGGCGCAGTACGACCTCGTCGAGACCTACGAGCGACGGCGTGAACTCATCGAGTCGGCCCGGGAGCGCACCGACCTGGCGCTGTACGACGCCGCGGAGGTGAGCTTCGTCGCGAGCGAGCGCGACGCGACCCGCGCGTTCCTCGATACCGCCGAGTTCGACTACACAATCGGTAGCGTCCACTTCGCCGGCGAGTACGACTACACCAGCGACGCCCCCCACGTCGGCACCGACGACGAGGCCCGCCGAGCGGCGGTCGAGCGCTACTACGACGCCGTCGTGGCGCTGGTCGAATCGGAGCTGTTCGACGTGCTGGGGCACCTGGACCTCCCCGAGCGACTGAGCACGCTCCGGGGGTACTCCCGGCCGAGCGACTACGAGCGCGTCGCCGCGGCGCTCGCCGACGCCCGGACCGTCCCGGAGATCAACGCCGGCCGCATCAACCGATCGCTCGGTCAACCCCACCCCGACCCGTCCGTGCTGTCGCGGTTTGCCGACCACGGCGTCAGCTTCGTCCTCGGGACGGACAGTCACCGACCCGACGAGCTGACCGAGCGCGTCCCGGAACTCCGGGACGTGGCCGACCGGACCCCCGTCGAGCTGGTGGGTATCGGGGACGTACTGGCGTAGCTCGGGGCGCTCTTCGAACGCGAACGGCGGACATGTCCCACCCGGCCGGACTCGTCGACGAGTCCGGCCCGGAATCCGTCGGACCGCTCAGAGGAACACCGCGACCACGACGACAAACAGCAGCGAAACCAGCATGAACGTCACGTCCCGTGGCAGGATTTCGAGGTCCCCCAGCCTGAGTTCCCGGCTGGCCTCGTTGCCAAGCGAGTGGGAGAACCCCCTCGTCTCCATCGCTTCGACGGTGACTCTGGAGCGTTTCGCGACGTTGAACGTCATCGGATAGAACGCCTTGATCGAGAGTTTCAGCAGGTACAGGTAGTACCGCCACCGCAACAGCCCGCGGTTCTCCGGGGCCTCGTTGCGGAGGCGCAAGGAGTTGACCAGGTCGTGGTACTCTTCGAGCAGGACGGGCATCATCCGGTAGCCGTACGCTATGGCGAAGGTGAACGGTCGGGGAACGCCGAGACTCAACATCCCCTTGGCGAGTTTCTTCGGACTCATCGCCGAGAAAGCCGCCAGACTCACGACGGAGATGACCGTCAGCTTCATCGTAAACGGCAGGAGCGCGACGCTGTTGTCGACGACGGCGCCCTGGAGACCGCCCGAGCCCCCTTGCCACCAGTAGACGACGGAGCTGAGGATGACGATGAATCCGATGTTCGAGAGGCTCCCCCAGATAAGGAGAGCGAGCAGGTAGACGCTGGTCTGTGAGAGGTACGCCAGGAGCAGCGACGCCACGAGCATCGCAAACAGCGGCTCGGGCTCGTAGAAGAACCAGGGGACGACGACGAAGACGGCCGACCAGATAATCACGATGCGTGGGTCGAACTTGTTCAACAGCGCCTCGTCGTTGTCGTAGGCCGTCCGCATGAGATCGACCTTGATGTCGGCGATCGTAATCGTCCGGAGTGCGTCGAGATACCCCATCAGCGGCTCGCCTCCGACAGGCGCTCGACGATACCCGATGTGGTTAACGACGGCGGGTCGATGCCGAGCCGGTTACTGAGTTCGACGACCTGTGGCGGTCGGAGGTGGGCCCGCTCCAAGAGTGCGGGCTGTTCGAACACCGATTGTGGGGGTTCGTCCGCAAGGATACCGTCGGGACCGAGGACGACGACCCGGTCGGCCCACTCGGCCACCAGCTGGAGGTCGTGCGTGGCGACGACGACCGCCTCGGTCCGTGACACCGACCGCGAGAGCATCCGGGTCACTTCGCGGCGGCTCTGGAGGTCCAGGCTCCCGGTCGGCTCGTCGAGCAACACGACGGTGGGGTCGGTCGCCAGGCCGATAGCCAGCGACGCCCGCCGCTGCTGGCCGATGCTCAGGAGCCGCCCGTCCCGGTCGGCGATGTCTTCGAGGTCGAGGAATTCGATGACGTCGTCGACCCGCTCGTCGACGTCCGGGGCGTCGCGACTTTCGAGGTAGTACGCGACATCGTCGCGAACCGTTTCCTCGACGAACATCTCCTCGGGGTTCTGGTGGATGTACACCGTCTCCTCGGCCAGTTCTTCGGGGAGTGTGGTGTTCGTATCGTTGCCGAGCACGGTTACCGTCCCCTCGTCCGGCGATTCGAGACCGGTCAGCAGCCGGAGCAGCGTCGACTTGCCGGCTCCGTTGGCGCCGACGAGGGCAACCCTGTTGCCGGCGTGCAACTCCAGATCGAGCCCGTCGAGGACCGTCTTTCGACCCTCACGAAGCGTCGGGTAGCCGTGTGTCACATCACGGATACTGATGAGACGCTCGTCGGCACCGCTGCCATCCGGCGTCATCGGATGCTGCGCGTCGGAGGCGGGCGTGGGGAAGGCATCGGCGGCCTGCTCGACCGTCACCGGGTACCGGCCGCTGGGCAGGGTGCCACACCCATCCGGGAGATTTCGGGCGATCTGTGTGACCTGTGGCGGATGGATGTCCGCATCGAGCAGTTCTTCGACCCGGTTCAGTCCGACATCGACCGGCTCGGTCCACGCCACGTCGCCGTCGGCGACCATGACGAGCCGGTCGCAGTAGTCGGCGATGAACTCCGTGTGGTGTTCTATCACGACCACGCCAACGTCCGTGTCACGCTGTATCTCCCGGAGCTGTTCGTAGGTCTGGCGAGCGTTGTGGGGGTCGAGCTGGGCCGCCGGCTCGTCGACGATGATGAACTCCGGTTCCATGGCCAGCACGCTGGCGAGGGCGACCAGGTGTTGCTGGCCGCCGCTGAGTTCCCAGACGAACCGGTCGGCGGCGTCGCCGAGTCCCACCGCTTCGAGCGCGTCCATCGCCCGGTCGTGGTAATCCGAAAACCCGTGGTTTTTCGGTGCGAACGCCACGTCGTCGCGGACGATAGGCTGGACGAGCTGGTTCTCGAAATCCTGAAACACGTAGCCGACCGTCCGCGAGAGCGACGAGACATCGCTCTCGGTCGTCACAGTGTCGCCGACGCTGACGGTCCCCTCGAACGTCCCGTTGAAAAAATGCGGGACGAGTCCGTTAAAGGCCTTACACAGCGTCGTCTTGCCGCTCCCGTTGCCCCCGACGATGGCGGTGAACTCCCCGGAATCGATCTCGACGGTCGCGTTCCGTAACACCGGCTCGTCGCTGCCCGGGTAGCGAAACGTCAGGTCGTCGACAGTGATTGTGGTTGCACTCATTGGAGTACGAAAAGTGAGAGGGTGATTACGCGGCGTCCCGCTGGCGGTAGTACACCACGCCGTAGGCGACGATTGCGGCGGCGACAATCGGCACCGCAAAGAACAGCTGGCCGTACGACTCGACGAACTGCGGTTCGAAGACGAGGAACGCGCCGCTGGTCTCACTGAACGCCTCGAAGACGAACGCGATGGGCGTCAGGACGACCCACGCGACGAGTCCCTTGAGCGTGTCGCGGTTGAACCGCTTCCCGCTCGGATGGCCGCCGACCGGCTCCATCCCGAGCAGCGGCTCGATTTTGCCGCGCATCCGCGGATAGAAGTACATCATCGGGAGGGCGCCAAAGAGGAGCCCCGCGATGATGACCTGGGTAGTCGCGCCGGCGACCTCGACGGCCCAGATCGTCTCGGGGAGCCACTCGATCGCCTCGAGCGATTCGACGCCGACGTAGAACTTCCCCACGTCGATGAACTGGGCGGCCAGTTCCTCCAGCCCTTTGGCGACCACCGCCAGCACCGCGAGCCACTTCACGTCCTCCGGGTCGGTTATCATCGTCGTCGCGATGTACAGCGAAATCGTGATCATGAGCAGGCTCTCGACGGCCCCGAACGCGCTGAAGTCGCCGATGAGGATTTCACCGAAGACGATGCCGCCGACCGGGACAGCCAGGCAGGCCCAAAAGGAGCGAAAGAGGAAAACGAGCGTATAGGAAATAAAGAGGAACGGCCCGAGTTCGAGTTCCAGACCGCCCAGCGAGAACGACGGGAGCAGCTCCGCGAACATCATCTGTAACCCGTGGAGAGACATGATGAGTATGAACACCATCATGTCCTGGTTATCGAAACTGAACAGGTTCTCACTCTGCTGGTTTGTCGTCGACATCCAGATGTGGCTGGTCGGCAGTATTTAAAGACAGTTTATATTTTTTATATTTCCCGGTACGGGACACTACGGATATCTCGATACTGTACGGAGTGTACTCATAGAGCGTGTCGGACACCGGTCTATAGTAGCCATTGAAAATCAATGCACACCCGACCGCACGACAGCAGTGCGGTCGGTGTGTAAATCGTTTCAATTGTTACTATAGCTACGCGGCGACACCACGCGTCGAACGCACACCCCAGACAGTCCGGGCCGCGACGGCGAGCCGGACCAGTCGAGCCCGTCGCGGACGGGGACGTGGCGAGGCGGCGGCGTCCGGGCCGGACAGCACTGCCCGCATCAAAGACGGTATCACCGACGCGGGAGAGTCCCGACTATGTTCGAGTTCGAATTGCCCGACCTGGGCGACGGGGTCGCCGAAGGCGAGGTCCTGACCTGGCACGTCACAGTCGGCGACGAGGTCGCCAAAGACCAGGTGCTCGCCGAAGTCGAGACCGACAAGGCCACCGTCGACGTGTCGTCGCCGGTCGCCGGCGTCGTCCGGGCGCGACACGCCGACGTTGGCGATACCGTCGCCACCGGCGAAGTGCTGGCCACCATCGGGACAGACAGCGAGAGCGAGGAGTCCCCGACCGACAGCGACGAGCAGGCGGACGAGTCGTCGGAGACGAACGGAAGCGACGGTGACACCGCCGGGCGCGTGTTCGCCCCGCCGAGCGTCCGCCGGCTCGCCCGCGAGCTTGGCGTCGACATCTCGGCTATCGAGGGGTCGGGACCGAGCGGGCGCATCACCGAATCGGACGTAGAAACGACCGCCGACGACACGGCTGCCGACACCGACGACGGTCCCACGTCCGTAGTCTCGAAGGTGAACGACGACACCGACGACGGTCCCACATCGGTCGTCTCGAAGGTAAACGACGACACCGACGACGGTCCCACATCGGTCGTCTCGAAGGTAAACGACGACACCGACGACGGCCCCACATCGGTCGTCTCGAAAGTGAACGACGACGAGGACAGGAGTGCAGACGACGACAGCCCGACCGTTGTCGTCGACACACGGGACGACACCGACGACCCGGCCGCCGAATCCGCCGTTCGGCGCGCGGCCCCCGAGTCGACAGACGACCGCCGGGAGCCCTACCGCGGCGCCCGCCGGACCACCGGCGAGCGGATGGCCCGTTCCCGCCGGGAGGTCCCCCACGAGACCCATCACGATATGGTCGCGGTACCGGAGCTGGTCGAGGCCCGCGAGCGGCTCACGCCACTCGCCGAGGAGCGGGGCGTCGATCTCACCTACACGCCGCTGGTGCTGAAATGCGTCGCCGCCACACTGGACGACCACCCGATGCTGGCGAGTCGGCTGGACACCGAGCGCGAGGAGGTCGTCTACCGGAGCGACCGCGATATCGGCGTGGCGACAGCGACCGACGACGGGCTCGTCGTCCCCGTCGTCGAAGCCGTCGACGAGAAGGGACTGCTGGAACTCGCGGGGGACGTCGACGACCTCGTCGGACGGGCTCGCAGCCGCGACACCGACCAGGCGGCGCTGCAGGGCGGCGTCTTCACCGTCACGAACGTCGGCGCCATCGGCGGGGAGTACGCCGACCCGATAATCAACGTACCCGAGACGGCCGTACTGAGCGTGGGGGCGCTGAGAGAGCGACCGGTCGCTTCGGACGGCGAGGTCACCGCCGAACCCACGCTCACGCTCTCGCTGGCCATCGACCGCCGGGTCCTCGACGGGGCCGACGCCGCTCGCTTCCTCAACACCCTGAAGGAGTATCTCGCCGACCCGACGCGGCTGCTGGCGTAGCCGTCAATGCTGTCCGGGGCGCGAACGGTTCGTTTATGCCCGGCCCGCGCCACCCCTGACGTATGAGTGAGGCCGACGCCGAGTCGCGGGCGGGACGGGAGGAAGTGTGGATAGAGAAGTACCGCCCGCAGTCGCTGGCCGACGTGAAAGGTCACGAGGACATCGTCGGGCGGCTCCAGAGCTACGTCGACCGCAACGACCTGAGCCACTTCCTGTTCAGCGGGCCGGCCGGTACCGGGAAGACCACCTGCGCCTCGGCTATCGCCCGCGAGCTGTACGGCGAGGACTGGCGCGAGAACTTCCTCGAACTGAACGCCTCCGACGAGCGGGGTATCGACGTGGTCCGGGACCGCATCAAGAACTTCGCGCGGACCAGCTTCGGCGGCCACGAGTACCGCATCATCTTCCTCGACGAGGCAGACGCCCTCACGAGCGATGCACAGTCCGCGCTCCGTCGGACGATGGAGCAGTTCTCGAACAACGTCCGGTTTATCCTCTCGTGTAACTACTCCAGCCAGATCATCGACCCCATCCAGTCGCGGTGTTCGGTCTTTCGCTTCTCGCCGCTGGGCGACGAGGCCATCGAGGCGGAGATCCGCCACATCGCGAGCGAGGAGGACATCGAGCTGACCGACGCCGGGCTGGACGCGCTGGTGTATGC
Organism: Haloarcula sediminis; assembly: GCF_035656455.1. NCBI lineage: Archaea > Methanobacteriati > Methanobacteriota > Halobacteria > Halobacteriales > Haloarculaceae > Haloarcula > Haloarcula sediminis. The sequence continues at coordinate 23,798 of NZ_JAYMGA010000007.1, forward strand.
CGCCGGGGGCGACATGCGAAAGGCGATAAACGGGCTGCAGGCGGCCTCGGTCAGCGGCGACGTGGTCGACGAGGCGGCGGTGTACGCCATCACCTCCACGGCCCGACCCGAGGAGATACACGGGATGGTCCAGTCGGCGCTCGACGGGGACTTCACCGCCGCGCGCGCGACCCTGGACCGCCTGTTGACCGAGGAGGGCATCGCCGGCGGCGACATCATCGACCAGCTCCACCGCTCCATCTGGGAGTTCGAGGTCGAGGACCGGGCGGCGGTTCGCATCCTCGAACGGGTCGGGGAGACCGACTACCGCATCACGCAGGGGGCAAACGAGCGCGTGCAACTGGAAGCGATGCTGGCCTCCCTGGCCAACCCCGAGTAGGCACAGTAGCCCCCGAGACGGCGTTTTCACCGCCGATAATTGCTCACGCAGGTTTATATCGGTGAGATTACCTAGCTATCAGTAAGTGAAATGTACGGCTTGAATGACCAAGTAGCCGATGACCGCGGACAGGTGGGTATCGGCACCCTCATCGTCTTCATCGCGATGGTGCTCGTCGCCGCCATCGCGGCCGGCGTGCTTATCAACACAGCGGGGTTCCTGCAGAGCTCCAGCGAGGCGACCGGCCAGGGTGCGGCCGATTCGACGTCGAACCGACTCCAGGTAGTCAGCGCGACGGGGACGTCTCTCGACGACGACGGTGTCGGCGTCGTGAGCCTCGTCGTCAAGAAGGGGCCGGGTGCGGGCAACATCGACCTCGGGACCACGACGGTCGAGTGGATCGGGCCGACGGGGTCGTTCTACCAGCTCGCGGAGAACGGCGCCGACGGGAACCCGGACGGCCGGTTCAGTATCGAGGCCATCCAGGACGAGGACGACTCCTCGCCGGTGTTGAACGACCAGGAAGACCGGCTGAAGATACAGCTGGACCTCGGGGATACGGACCTAGGGGTCGATGATAACACCTTCGGCAGCGAGATAGGGGAGGGTGAGAGCGCGACTGTGCGCATCACGACCGCCTCGGGCTCACAGACGACAGAGGAGATACTCGTGCCAAAGACCATCTCCGGTACCTCTGCGGTGCGGCTGTAGTCAGCTGCTGACCCCTTCGGAACTGTTTTACCCGCTGCTGGGCCAACACTACGCCAATGAGCGACCTCGACGAGGCCTACCAACTCGACTACTTCGACGAGGCGGGCTTTCACCGTCAGGAGTGTGCCGAGTGTGGCGATATGTTCTGGTCGCGGGCCGACCGCGACACCTGTGGCGAGCCCCCGTGTGCCGAGTACGACTTCATCGACAACCCCGGGTTCGACGAGGAGTACGCCCTCGGGGAGATGCGGGAGGCGTTTCTCTCCTTCTTCGAGGAGCGCGACCACGAACGCATCGACCCGTACCCAGTCGCGGCCAACCGGTGGCGCGACGACGTCTTGCTGACACAGGCGTCGATTTACGACTTCCAGCCGCTGGTCACGAGCGGGACGACGCCGCCGCCGGCCAACCCGCTCTGTATCAGCCAGCCCTGCATCCGGATGCAGGATATCGACAACGTCGGCAAGACCGGCCGACACACGATGGCCTTCGAGATGATGGCCCACCACGCGTTCAACGCCAAGGAGGACATCGAGGACCCCGAGGAGTACGCCTACGAGGGCGAAGTGTACTGGAAAGAAGAGACCGTCGAGTACTGCGTCGAGCTGTTCGAGGAGCTGGGCGCCGACGTGGACGAGCTCACGCTCATCGAGGACCCGTGGGTCGGCGGCGGCAACGCCGGCCCCGCCTTCGAGGTCATCTACCAGGGCGCCGAGCTGGCGACGCTCGTGTTCATGTCCCTCGAACAGGACCCCGACGGCGAGTACGAGATGAAAGACGGCAACCGCTACTCGGAGATGGACACCTACGTCGTCGACACCGGCTACGGACTGGAGCGGTGGACGTGGGTCTCCCAGGGCACGCCGACGGTGTACGAGGCGGTCTACCCCGAGATGATCGGCTTTTTGAAGGACAACGCCGACATCGAACTCACCGACGAGGAGGCCGCAATCGTCCACAACGCCGCCAAGCTCGCGGGCCGGATGGACATCGACGAGGCCGAGGACATCGAGGCCGAACGCGACACCATCGCCGAACAGGTCGGCGTCGACGTCAAGGAACTGCGCGACCTCGTCGCGCCGCTTGAGGAAATCTACGCCATCGCCGACCACTCCCGAACCCTCGCCTACATGCTCGGGGACGGCATCGTCCCCTCGAACGTCGGGACGGGGTATCTCGCGCGAATGGTCCTTCGCCGCACGAAGCGGCTGGTCGACAGCGTCGGCGTCGACGCCCCGCTGGACGAGCTCGTCGACATGCAGGCCGACCGGCTGGGCTACGAGAACCGCGACACGGTGCGGGACATCGTCCGCACCGAGGTCGAGAAGTACCGCGAGACCCTCGACCGCGGGGGCCGTCGGGTGCGCCAGCTGGCCGACGACTACGCCGAGAGCGGCGACCCCATCCCGACAGCGGAGCTGGTCGAGCTGTACGACTCCCACGGCATCCAGCCCGATATGGTCGAGGAGATAGCGGCCGAGCGCGGGGTCGACGTCGAGGTTCCGGACGACTTCTACGCGGTCGTCGCAGACCGCCACGGCGGGGAGACCGGCGCCGAGGCGGGCAGCGACGAGACCCCCTACGCCGACCGGCTGGCAGAACTGCCAGACACCGACCGGCTCTACTACGAGGACCAGCAGCGAATGGAGTTCGAGGCCGTCGTTCTGGAGGTCTTCGACCGGGACGAAGACGACCGCTACGACGTCGTCCTCGACCAGACGATGTTCTACCCGGAGGGCGGTGGCCAGCCGCCGGACCACGGCCACCTCTCGACCGACGACGTCACCGCCGAGGTTGAGGACGTGCAACGATACGACGGCGTCATCCTCCACACCGTCGACGACGACCCCGGCAAGGGCGAGTTCGTCCGCGGGCAGGTCGACGCCACCCGGCGCAAGCGGCTGATGCAACACCACACGGCGACCCACATCGTCGTCCACGCCGCCCGGCAGGTGCTTGGCGAGCACGTCCGCCAGGCCGGCGCCCAGAAGGGCGTCGACTCCGCCCGCATCGACGTGCGCCACTACGACTCGGTGGACCGCGAGCAGGTCAAGGAGATAGAGTCCATGGCAAACGAGCTCGTCCAGGACAACGCCACCGTGACCCAGCAGTGGCCCGACCGCAACGAGGCCGAGGCCAAACACGGCTTCGACCTCTATCAGGGCGGCATCCCGGCCGGCGAGCAGATCCGCCTCATCCAGGTCGCAGACGACATCCAGGCCTGCGGTGGGACCCACGTCGCCCGCACCGGCGACATCGGGACCATCAAGCTGCTCGGCACGGAGCGGATTCAGGACGGCGTCATCCGGCTCACATTCGCCGCCGGCGACGCGGCCATCGAGGCGACCCACCGAACCGAGGACGCCCTCTACGAGGCCGCCGACACCTTCGACGTCGCACCGACCGAAGTGCCCGATACCGCCGCCCGCTTCTTCGACGAGTGGAAGGCCCGGGGCAAGGAGATAGAGGAGCTGAAAGAACAGCTGGCGGAGGCGCGCGCCTCCGGCGGCGGCGACTCCGAGGAGGTCGACGTGGCCGACACGACGGCGGTCGTCCAGCGCATCGACGCCGACATGGACGAGCTGCGGGCCCAGGCCAACGCCGTCGTCGAGCAGGGACAGATTGCGGTGCTTGGCTCGGGCGCCGACGGCGCGCAGTTCGTCGTCGCCGTCCCCGAGGGCGTCGAGGTCGACGCCGGCGAAGTTGTCGGCGAGCTCGCCGGTCGGGTCGGCGGCGGCGGCGGCGGCCCCGCGGACTTCGCCCAGGGCGGCGGTCCGGACGGCGACAAGCTCGACGGCGCCTTAGACGACGCCGAGGACATCCTGCAGTCCGTGGCGAACGCCTAGTCGCCACGTAACACTCGTCTGGCCGACTGCATCGCCGTGTTCGTCTCACAGACCAGCGTCAGGTGGTCCCCGTGTGAGACCACGAAGTCGCCGTCGGGCACCCGGTCTTCCCCGCCGGCGCTGACCATCGCCACGAGACAGCCCTCGGGCAAGGCGTCGGTGAGCGTGTCGACGGACTGGTCGGCCAGCGACTCGTTTTGCAGTTCGACTTCCAGCACGTCGCCGGTCTTCCCGGCGTCGGCCAGCCAGTGGGACAGCGCCGGCCGTTCGATGGCGTCGTCGATGGCGTCGGCGACGGCGAAGCCGGCCGAGATGGTTTCGACGTCCAGGTCTCTGAAGGCCTCGACGTTGTCGGGGTTGTTGGCCCGCGCGACGACGGTGTCGACATCGAACCGCGTCGTCGCGAGCTGGGCGACAAGCAGGTTCACGTCGTCGTCGGCCGTGGCGGCGACGACGACCCCTGCACGGTCCGCGTCGGCCGATTCGAGCGTGCTGGCGTCGGTCGCGTCGCCGTGGACGACCCGATAGCCGTCGGCGCGAACGCGCTCGACGGCCGCCTGGTCGGTGTCGATAAGGGTTACTTCCTCGCCGCGTGCCTCGAAGCGGTCGGCCAGTTCCGTGCCGACGCGGCCGGCGCCGACCACGAGCGTCTGTGTAGGCAAGATATCAAGCCCCTGTGCGATGTGACGGGCCAGGCCGGCTTGAAAGATGACGGTCGCGAAGATGACGAGAAACACCGTCCCCACGAGGACGGTCGCAGCCTGCGGGTTCGTCGGCCGTAACTCGATGGCAAAGAGGGTCGCGACCGACGCCGGGATGATGCCGCGCGGGCCCATCACGCCGACAAATACCCGCTCGCGCACGCTCATTGACCCGCCGATAGTCGAGAGAGCGACGCCGAGAGGGCGGATGACGGCGACGACGGCGACCACGACGACGACACCGCCCAGCCCGAGTGCCCGGAGGTCCGAAAAGGAGAGCAAAGCGGCCAGCACGACAAAGACAAAGGAGAGGACGAAGACGGTGATGCCGCCCTTGAACTCCGCGACGTCGGCCTCGTGGGGGATGTCGGCGTTGCCAAGCACGACGCCGGCGACGGCCGCGGCCGCGATGCCGGCCTCCGAGAGGAGGCTGCTGCCGACGGCGTAGGCGACCAGCGCGGCGGTCAGCACGACCAGTCGGGCGTTCTGCCCGGCGTTGTCCTCCGAGAGCGAGACGTACCGGGGGAGCAAGGCGACGGCCCCGCCGACGAGGACGCCGACGACGACACCAACCAGCAGGCGCGCGAGGAACGCCTCGACGACGACCAGCGGTGAGGCGCCGTCAGCGACGACAAACTCGAAGGTGGCGACGGCAAGGATGGCCGCGACGACGTCGTTGATGATGCCCTCGGTCTCCAGCGCGGCTGCGACCCGCTCGCGGACCGGGACGACGGCCATGATGGGCGTGATGACCGTCGGGCCGGTCGCCACCAGCAGCGACCCGACGAGGACGGCCACCGGCCACGAGGTGGCGAAGACGAACCGGACGGCGATGGCCGTCCCGGCCAGCGAGACGAACGCGCCGACGGTGACCAGCCCAAGCGCCTCGCGGGAGGCCTCCCGGACCCGCTCGGCGGTGAGATGAAAGGCCCCCTCGAAGACGATGAGACCGACGCTGAGGCCGACGATGGCCTGCAGACCGGCCTGTCCGAACTGGGCCGGGTCGACGAAGCCAAAGCCCTGTGGGCCGACGAGAATCCCGGCGACGAGCAGGAACGCCACGCTGGGGACCTGCAGGCGGTCGGCGAGCAGTTGGGCGACGACACCGATACCCGCGACGAAGACGACGGCGCCGATGAGTGACGCTGCCCCGGACACGATATCGGGGGTTGGCGAGCCACCGCCATAGACGTGGGGCTTCGAAACAGTGACCAGACGGCCGGCCGAACCGACGGGTAATGCCTACCGCATCCAACGACGGGGTCTCGCTGCACTACGAGACGACGGGGGACGGTCCGACCGTGGTCTTCGTCGGCGACGCCGGCTACGGCGCGTGGCTGTGGGGGTGGCACCACGACGCCGTCGCGGGCCCCTACGAGGCGCTGGTGTGGGACCTCCGGGGAACCGGGGAATCGGACGACCCTGCCGGACCCTACGACGTAGCTACCCTCGCGGCGGACCTCGAAGCCGCCCTCGCCGACCACGGCGTCCGGAAGGCCCACCTCGTCGGCGCGGGACTGGGCGGGATGGTCGCCCTGCAGTACGCCCACGAGTACGGCCGCGCGCGCACGCTGACGCTGTACAACACTGCAGCGGCGGGCGACAGTATCGACGGCGACGCGCTGGCGGGGCTCTCGCTGGACACCGGTCCGGAGCAGTCTCTCGCGGGCGCGTTCTCCCCCGCGTTCCGCGAGAACGCGGCCGACCTCGTCGAGCGCATCACCGGCTGGCGACGCGAGGAGGACGCGACCGGCGACGCCTTCACCGCCCAGGCCGCGGCGATGACGGGCTTTTCGGCCCCGCCGCTGTACGAGGTGACCCAGCCGGCGGAACTGTACTACGGCGTCGACGACCCCGTCGTGCCCGGCGACGCGGCCGAGTCGCTGGCGCGGGACCTGCCCCGCGGAAGCGCGACGGCCGTCGAGGGACGCCACCTGTCGTTTGTCGAGCACGCAAGCGCCGTGACCGACCGGCTGGTCGCGTTCTTAGACGAGCACACCGAGGAGTGAGCGGGGCGTCGCCGACAGTGGCAGATATAGCCGTCGATACGTGGGTTTTTACTCGTCGACAGTTTGGGTTCCGGTAATGAGTCTGCGTATCGCCCTGCTGAACGCGGCCCACGACGGCGCCGACAACCGGCGGAACTTCCGGCGGGAACTCGACGCCGACCTCGTGGAGTTCGACGTCACCGAGCGCGAACTACCCGACGGCTTCGCGTTCGACGCGTGTCTCGTCACCGGCTCGCGGGCCTCCGTCTACTGGGACGAGCCCTGGATCGCCGACCTGGAAGCCTGGGTCAGCGAGGCGGTCGACCACGGGCTGCCGTTCCTCGGGGTGTGTTTTGGCCACCAGCTGCTCGCCCACGCGCTGGGCGGGACCGTCGAGCCGATGGGCGACTACGAGATCGGCTACCGGACCGTCGAACACGACGGGTCGAACCCGCTGCTTTCCGGCGTCGACGAGGAGTTCACCGTCTTCACGACCCACTCGGACCACGTCGCGGAGCTACCGCCGGGAGCGACACAGTTCGCCGAGAACGACTACGGCGTCCACGGCTTCCGCCGCGGAGACGTCTTTGCGGTGCAGTTCCACCCCGAGTACGACCCAGAGACCGCCGCGGACGTGGCCTCGGGGAAGGACCTCCCCGACGAGCGCATCGAGCGCGTCCTCGACGGCATCACCGAGGCGAACTACCGGGCGGCCTGTGAGGCAAAGCGACTGTTCGACAACTTCACCGACTACGCCCGCGACCAGCGCGTCGCCGCCGGCGGGAGCGAGCAGGTCGCAAGCGACGACTAGGGCGGCTATTTGTCGGGACTTCGCTAAAGGTGTCAGAGACGGGTCAGCAGCGCCTGTTGTGCGACCAGTGCGCCCACTGCCAGTACGATAATCGCGCCCTGTCGCGGCGCGGCGAGGATGCCCAGTCCGACGATGAGCGTCGTCGCACAGGCCGGGGCGTGGCCGGTGTCGGTGAGGGCCATCCCGGCCGTGGTGAGCGCGACGGCGACGACGCCGCTCGTCGCGAGTCGGAGGCCGGCCATCGAGGCGGGACCCATCGACGCGGTGATGACAGCGCCGCCGGCGATGGCGTGATAGGCGACGAGTCCGGCGAGGACGCCGACAGCGTGTCCGCCAAGCACCCGCCGAGCCGCCGACTGTCTGGCCGACGGCTGGGTGGCAAAGAGATAGGCCGTGGGGCCGAGACTCGGGAACAGGAATGGGAGCCCGGTGAGCCAGACGACCCCGCCAAGCGCCGCCAGCAGGGCGCCCGCGTGGCCCGACTGCCGGACCCAGGGGACCGCAGACACTGTGGGCGAACGTTCCCGTCGTCGGGCAAAACGGTATCGTTCGGTCGCGGTCAGTTCGGGTGGTCGAGAACGGATAGACAGGTGGTGTGTCGCCGGCCGGTTCGACAGAGGAGCCTACTCTCGCCGGTCGATATCAAGTTCGTCTTCGAGGTCGTCGAGCCAGTCGGCGTCTTCGAGCTCGGCCATCTGCTCGCGGAAGTGCGTCTTGCAGACGCCGACCTTGACCCCGTCGCTGTCGACGGCGATGTCCGCGTCGCGGTCGCAGTAGTGACACTGCATACGCGGGAGTTGGACCCGTGGGGCATTGAACCCTCGGATTCCGTCTGCCGGCCGTCAGACGGAGCGGGGTCGTCCGTCTCCGGCGACAGCGCCCCGGACCCGGGCCCACGCAGTCCCGTCGAGGCCCGCGACCCCCAGCCGGTCGTCGTGGGCGTCGCTCCCGCCGGTGGGCACCAGGTCGTGGCGTTCGATGGCCGCGTCGAGGCGGTCGGTGTCGACGGGACGGTCGTAGGGGTACCACCGCTCGACGGCGTCTAACTCCCCACAGCGAGCCAGCGCGGCGTCGGTGTCGGGATACCGGAACGGATGTGCCAGCCCGACCAGCCCGCAGGCGTCGGCAAGCAACTCCCGGCCCCGCTCGAAACCGGGAACGTCGCGGGAGACATAGCAGGGGCAGTCGTCGCCGATGAGGTCGTCGAACGCCCCCTGGACGCTGTACTCGGAGACCTCGGCGATGGCGCGGGCGATGTGGGGCCGGCCCAGCCCGGCGCGGGGTTCGACCGGCAGCGAGCGACCCAGACGGTCCTCGACGCAGTCGATGATAGCCCGACCCCGTTCCCGGCGGTCGCGCTGGATGCGGGCACACTCGGCACGGAGGGCGTCGGTCGGCTCGACGCCGTAGCCCAGCAGGTCGAGCCGTTGCTCGCCCGCGTCGACGCGCAGCTCGATGCCGTGGACGACCGTCACGCCGTCGCGGGTCGTCACCGCCCCGTCGAGGGCCGGCTGGAGCCGGTCGTGGTCGGTGACCGCGACGACCTCGACCCCGGCGTCGGCGGCCGCGGCAGGGAGCGCATCGAGTGTGAGCGACCCGTCCGAGCGCGTTGTGTGTACGTGGAGGTCCGCGACGACCATACGGACACACGAGTACCCAGCGGCAAACCAGTTGCTCCCCGACCGTGTCACACCGACGCAATTAACGTCATTAAGGAATATTATCATTAAAGACCATGAGGTTTATGGTCGACGAGTCTCTCCCCTGTGGTATGACGATGATGACAGCCGCGGAGGAGGCGTTCGACGCACACCAGTACCCGATCACCGCCGAGGAGCTCATCGAAGCCGAGGGCGACATCACCCTCGAACTGCCAAACGGGACCGAGAAACTGGCCGAGGCGCTCTCCCGGTCGGCCCCGGAGACGTTCGAGACGGCCGAAGACGCACGACTGGCCGCCTACAACGGCGTCTCGGGCAAGGCTATCGGCCGGAAGGGATACTCGGACCGGGACCCGGTCTGCATGGGCGAGGACGGCCCGGAAGAAGTCTCGTTTTAGAGCGGCAGCGGCCCCAGCTACGCTTTTTTCGGCAGCGACAGACAGCCAGCGCCAGCCACACTGCCGGCTGTGACGAACCGACCACCGCGAACACGTGACGAACCGCCGGCGGCGTTACACTGGTGGGTGTAAGTTCGTAGAGATATTCGCCACCCCGGGGTGGCGAATTACGTCAATTTGTTACAGCTACCAGTATTAGAACCCGTAATCGTCGTCCATCTGGGCGGGGTCCTGCTGTTCGGACGTGGTCTGGCCGAACATCTCGTCGTCGACCGGCGATTCGGACTCGTCGGTAGTGACGTTGTACGCCGAGATACCGCGTTTCAGCAGGTCCTCGACGGCCTGGTCGCGGTTGAGGAACTCCCCCTGTTCGACGAGGCGCTGGATGTCGGAGTCGACCTGGTCCGGCAGTGACAGTTTGATTCGGCTCATATGGGCCGGCTTGTCTTGTCGAGTATATAACCCTGTTGCCGGGAGGGACAGTCATCGCTACTGCTCTCCGGCACACTTCGTTCGCCTTCGAGACGCTTCACTCCGTTCAGCGTCTCGCTACTGCTCTCCGGCTCCCGTTGGTCGCCGTTCCGCCGAGGGCCGCTCCCCTCGCTACCGCTCAAGGAAGTCGGGTCTGTCGACCGCTTCGGTGCTGTCGACGTCCTGGCGGTCCAGCAGGTCGCCCGAGTCGAGCGCGCCGGGGAGGCCGTCCCGCCCGCGCGTCGGGAGGTCGTCGGGGTCGACCGTCGTCACCTCGCCCTGGACCAGTTCGGCCCAGACGGCGTCGGCGTCGTCGCTGCCGGGGTCGGCGGCGGCCTTGGCCTCGTTGCGGCCCTCCTCGTAGGCGAGTTCGACCATGCTGCGGTGGTACGCCGAGTCCATCTCCGCGTAGATGGCTTTCAGCGCCTCGCGGTTGTCCTCGCCCAGTCGCTCGGCGACGCCGATGGCGTAGGCCCGCGTCGTCGCCTCGTCCTTATCGAGCGAGGCCCACCCGCTGTCGAACTCGCGCTCGTAGCGACTCATGACTCGACTTTCTCGTCGGCGTGGACCTGCAGGCCGCGGTCGCTAAAGGATATCCGGCGGATGTCACAGTCGATGGCGGTGCCGCGCATCTTGATGACCTGGACGCCACGGGTCATGCTCCCGCCGTCCAGGAAGTTGTGGAAGAAGACGACGCCGTGGGCGAGGTAGTGCTCGTCGCTGTAGGAGGAGGGGTCGGTCATCTCCGAAATCAGGAGCGTCGTCGCGTCGGTCTGTTTCAGCGCCGAGAGAAAGCCCGTTATCTCGTCGTCGACGTCGCTCATGAAGTGTTGCAACAGCATCGTCGAGTCGATGACCACCCGCTGGATGTCGTTCTGTTCGATGTAGGCGACCAGGCGGTTGGTCAGGCCGCCCTCCGTTCCGAACTGGGTGATAGTCCGCTTGCCGCTCTCGGTGACGAGGTTGAGAAACTGAACGGCGTCGGACTGCATCGCCCGGTCGAAGCCGAAGTCGTAGCCGGCCATGTCCTGCATCAGCTCCTCTTTGGTCTCGTGCATCGTCACGTAGAGACAGGTCTCGCCCTCCTTGGCGCCCTGTGTCATGAACTGCGAACAGAAGGTCGTCTTCCCGCTGCCCGGCGGGCCGCTGACGACGTAGAGACGGTCGGGGAGCAACCCCCCCTCGACGAGTTCGTCGAACCCGGGAACGCCGGTGGAGAGTCGCATATCACCAGCATGCGCGCGTCGTGGCATATGTCTTCGTGTTCTGTTTTCACCGGTGATAACTCTCCCGGCCCGAGTTCAATCGTTGATTCGGCCGGCGGCTTCGGGGGCCTCCTCGGCGAGTGCAAGCAGCGTCGCCGTCCCGTCGGCGTCAAAGCGCATCGGCCGTCGCCACCACGGCCCCTTCCCCGAGTCCGAGGACTGCTCCGTGACCAGCCAGTTGGCGTCCGTCCCGCCCGAGGGCGCCGACAGCGGGACGACCGTCTCGTAGAGCCGCGACCCGTCGGGGTCGCCAAGCAGCAACACGCGGGCGTCGAACTCGGCCCGCTTGACGTGGGCGTTGGAGTCAAAGACCGTCCGCTCGTCGGCCGGGAGGTCGCGGTACGCCTCGCCGGTGACGGGGTCCCGGGCCAGCCGGAAGTGGCCGATGAGGTGGGCGCCCCACCGTGGCGGGGCCCACGCCGGTGCTTCGCCGGTCGTCGAGAGCGTCGCGTAGAAAAACAGGTAGTCACCGGCCGACAGGTCCGATAGCGGCCCAGCCTTGATGCCGTGTTCATCGCCGTAGGTGTAGCGCTCGCCGCCGACCTCCGGGAACTCCGGGTCGAAGTGGACCGGCCGGTCGGCGACGCCGCTCACGTCCGTCTCAAGGTCGAAGTCGGCGTAGGTCGGCACCGGTTCGGCCGTGGGCTCGGCCTCCGGGATTGGGATGTACTCGAAAGAGCCGTCGGGAAAGAGGGGGCCGCGAAAGCCGGGTTCGTTGGTGTTGGCGCCGACGTTGATGGCGATGGCCCGCATGGTCGGGAGTCGCCGCCGTCGGCCAAAGGGCTACCGGAGCGACTCGGCGCAGGCGCCACAGTACCGGATCATGCTGTGGGACTCGTTGACCGCGCCACAGTGCCCGCAGACGACGGTGTCGGTCATCTCGGCGCCGACCTGCCGGCCGCCGTCGGCCCGCGTGACACGCTCTTCGGGCGGCTGCGGGGACGCCGGCCGGCCGCTGAAGTGCCGATAGAGCAGCACCTGCAACAGCCCGAAGCCGAGGACGTACGCCGTGAGCCACACCCAAGGTTGCATACGCGAAACTGGACGGGAGAGCTACTTCGGTATTCCCCGCCAGTTTTCAGAAGTGATACTGAGGGACGGTCTCAGCGGTCCGGCGGCGCGAGGTCGCGCTGGAACTCGTCGAAAACGGTGATATCGTCCGGGACGGAGACGTCGAGTTGGCGCTCGGCGCGGCGGTCGGCGTTGGCGTCTTCCAGCGGGTCGGCGACCGACTCCCAGCCGTCCTTGATAGCGATTGACTTCGCGGGCGTGCCGGCCGCGATGTGGTGGGCCGGGATGTCCTTGCCCGCGATGGATTTCGCCGCGAGGATGGCGTTTTCGCCGACACGCACGCCCGCCCGGACCATCGAGTCGTAGGTCAGGCGTACGTCGTCTTCGATGATGGTGTGGTAGTTGTCGACGTGTGTCTGGTCGACCGCGTCGTGGTCGTGGCTGTAGACGTGGGTGTCGTCGGAGATGGAGACGCGGTCCCCGATGGTGAGCTTGCCGCGGTCGTCCAAGTGGACGTCGTCGTGGACCACCACGTTGTCGCCGAGTTCGATGTTGTGGCCGTAGGTAAAGGAGATGTTCTTGAAGAAGCGGCAGTTATCGCCGCAGGACTCGAAGAGGTGGTCGGCGAGCATCCGGCGAAACCGCAGCGCGAACTCGACGTTGTCGGCCATCGGTGTCGCGTCGAACTGGCGCCAGAGCCACTGCAGGTGTTTGGAGCGTTTGAACCGCGCCTCGTCTTTCTCGGCGTAGTACTCGCTCTCTAGGGTCGTGTTACAGGGGTCATACCCCTGGAGGCGGACCCGCTCGGCGGGCGAGACGTCCCCGCCTGACTGCCAGCGCTCGTAGGCCTCGCGGTCGCCGTGGAGGTCAACGAGCACGTCCGTGACCACGTCACAGGTGTCCTCCTCGCCCGAGAGCCGCTCGTCGACCTCGTCGATAAACTCCCGGAGCCCTTCTTCGGCGACCGGCGGCAGCGACACGTGGCGCTTCGTCATGTCACAAGCCTGGCCGCGAGGGCAGATAGTGGTTTCCGTTACGTCCCCACCAGCGGGTAACGTGCGTGTCACCACTCCGCCGCCGGCGAGTCAGCGGCGCCGACGGAGCCGATAATATAAGCCGCCGCCGGCCGAGACACCGCCATGAGCAGGTCGGACCCGGTGTCGGCGCTGCGTGGCTATCTCGTCAACCCCGCCGAGAGGCGGCTCCGTGCGCCGTGGCGCATCGGCCTCTGGATACTGCTTGCCGGCTTCGGTGCGGTCGTGCTCACGCTGCTCTTTGCCGTCGTGCCCGCGCCGACCGGGGAGACCGGCGTCGTGGCGGCGCTGTACGCACTGGCCGAACTCGGCTGGGGGTTTCTCGCGATGGGCGTCGCCGGGCTGGGCTTTGGCTATCTGCTGGACCGCCGCACACTCGCCGACTTCGGGCTGGGGCTCGACCGCCAGTGGTGGCGCGACGCCGGCTTCGGTCTCGCGCTCGGCCTCGGGCTCCCGACTCTCGTGCTTGTCGCCCAGGTCGCCGTCGGCTGGACCGCCGTCACGAGCGTCCTCCCCGCGACGACGGGCGGGACCTTCGGCCTCGCCTCGACGGGCGCCGTGGTCGGGCTGGCGCTGCTGGTCCCCTTCTTCGTCGTTCAGGCCAGCGTCGAGGAGATTCTCGTGCGTGGCTACCTGCTGACGAACCTCGCGGAGGGAGCGGCCGGCGCCGTCGGCAGAGCGGCCTCGACCGTCGCCGCCACGGTCCTGACTGGCGCGCTCTTTGGCGTCCTCCACTGGACTAACCCCAGTGCCACCCTGCTTTCGGTGACGAACATCACGCTGTATGGCTTCCTGCTCGGGGCCTGTTACGTGCTCACCGGCCGCCTGGGTATTGCCTGTGGCTTCCACGTCGCCTGGAACTACGGCCTCTCGCTGTGGGACTTCCCCGTCAGCGGGCTCGACACCGGCGTCGCCCTCGTCGGCACCGAAGCCACGGGCCCCGAGCTGGTGACCGGCGGCTCGTTCGGTCCCGAGGGCGGCCTCATCGCGCTCCCACTGCTCGCGCTCGGGTCGGCGGCGCTCTACTGGTGGGTCCGTCGGGAGTACGGCCGCGTCGAGATTCTGGACGACATCGCCGTCCCGGAGCTGCGGATTCCGGCACGCGACGGGGAGCGAGGCTCGTAGCCGATTGACCAGCCGCCGAGGAGGGACTGAAAGGGGCGACACGTTCGACGAAGGCGGACGACGTAAGCACCGCAGCGAGTGGAGCGAGCGAGGAGCGAAGCGAGTCCCCCGAGTCGAACGTGTCGGGGCTTTCTGGCTTTCGCTGTTCACGCAGACAGTGTTGAGTATCACTGCGCCGGGAACCAAGAGCGATAAGTGCGTTCTCCACTAACACGCCTCCATGAAGTACGATACGCTCGGGAACACGGAAATCGAGGTCTCGGAGGTCGGCTTCGGCGCCTGGGTCGTCGGCACGGACTGGTGGGGCGACCGCACGCAGGACCAGGCCATAGAGATGCTCCAGCACGCCGTCGACCGGGACGTCACGTTCTTTGACACCGGCGACGTCTACGGCCACGGCGACAGCGAGGAACTCGTCGGCGAGGCCCTCGCGGAGGTGCGGGACGAGGTGACCGTCTCCACCAAGGTCGGCTACGACTTCTACAACAACCCGCAGGCGGGCCACGGCGAACTGCCGAAGAAGGTCACACCCGAGTGGATTCGCACCTCGCTGGACCGCTCGCTCGACAGGCTCGACATGGACCACGTGGAGCTGTTGATGCTCCACAACGCCAACGTCGACGAAGTCACACCCGACGTGCTGGAGACGCTCGACGAACTGCGCGAGGAGGGCAAGGTCGAGGCCATCGGCTGGGCGCTCGGCCCCTCTATCGGCTGGCTGGCCGACGGCGACGCCGCCGTGGCAAACGAGTTCGACGCCCTCCAGACCGTGTTCAACCTCTTCGAGCAGACCCCCGGCCAGCACTTCATCGACACCATCCGCGAGCAGAACGCGGACACGTCGGTGCTGGCCCGGGTGCCCCACTCCTCGGGGTTGTTGAACGAGCAGGTCACGCCCGACACCGAGTTAGAGGAGGGCGACCACCGCGGCCACCGCCCCACCGAGTGGTACGAGACCGGCTGGGAGAAGTTGGAGACGCTTCGCTTCCTCGAACGCGACGGCGAGCGGACGATGGGCCAGGCCGCCATCCAGTGGCTGCTCGCCCACGACGAGGTGGCCTCTGTCACCCCCACCTTCCGGACGAACGCCGACATCGACGAGTGGGCCGGCGCGCCCGACACCCCGCCGCTGTCGGACGAGGAGTACGACCGGGTCCAGGAGCTCCACGCCGACAACTTCGGTATCGACCGCGACGACGGGATGGACGCGCTTCGCTCATCGGTCGGCGGCGAGGACCTGGAGGGCACCGGGATGAAATCGGCCGGAGACTGAAACCCGGGCCCGCCGAATCTGCAGTCGAGAACCTACCCCTCGACGATCAGTCGAGTCAGTTTGCTGTCGTGTGGTTTGCGGTCACAACCCCCTCGTTTCGACAGGAGATGTACCGCCGTCTGTCGGTTTTTCTCCGCACGGACCACTTTCACTCCGGTGCGTCAGACGCACGAAAGACGCCGGACGGCGGGGAGTTCCACGTGAAACGAGGGGGTTCGAGGCGTGGGGGCACGTCCCACGCCGGCGTCACGGACGGACAGCGCCGTCGCTCATGGAGGGTGACAGCAAGAAGAAAAGACGGACGAGGCGGACTACTCGTTTTTCAGGCCGGCGCCCTCGACGCGCATGACGCCCTCGCCGTCGGGGAGGTTCGGCGCGTCGACGAGCTTGACGATGCGCTTGTTCCCCTTGGACTTGCGGAGGTAGATGCGGAACGTGGAGGTGTGACCGAGGATGTTCCCGCCGATGGGCTGGGTCGGGTCGCCAAAGAACGAGTCGGGGTTCGAGGCGACCTGATTGGTGACGACCACCGCGGTGTTGTTGAGGTCGCCCACGCGCATCAGGTCGTGGAGGTGCTTGTTGAGCTTCTGCTGGCGGTCGGCGAGCTGGCCGCGGCCGACGTACTCGGCGCGGAAGTGTGCGGTCAGGGAGTCGACCGCGAGCAGGCGGACCGGGAACTCGTCGTCCTGGCTCTCGCTGGCGATCTCCTGGGCCTTCTCGGCCAGCAGAATCTGGTGGTTGGAGTTGAACGCCTTCGCGACGTGAATCTTGTCCAGCACCGACTCGACGAGGTCGGCCAGCAGGTCGTCGTCGGTCGCGTCGGCGGCCTCGTCATCGCCGACGATACCGTGGAGTTTCATCATATCTTCGAGCACGTCGTCGTCCTGGCCCTCGACCATCTGCTCGATACGTTCGGGACGGAAGGTGTCCTCGGAGTCGACGAAGATGGCGCTGCCCTCCAGCCCGCCGTGTTCGGCCGGGAGCTGGACGTTGACCGCGAGCTGGTGGGTCACCTGTGACTTCCCGGCGCCGAACTCGCCGTACACCTCGGTGATGGACTGGGTCTCGACGCCGCCGCCGAGCAGCTCGTCGACCTCGTCGACGCCCCATGAGAGCTTGCCGATCTGCTCCCGTCGTTCGAGCACCGCGGCGCCCGTCTCGAACCCGCCGATGTCGGCGGCCTCGCGGGCTGCGTTGATGATGTCGGAGGCGGAGGACTCGCCGATGTCGGCGGTGTTTGACAGCTCACTCGGGGAGGCCACGGCGATCCCCTGATAGGAGTCAAAGCCGTTGTCTTTGAGCTTCTCCGCTGTCGCGGGCCCCACGCCCGGCAGGTCTTCGAGGTCTGCAGCTTCGGACATGGACGTAGCTTACGCCCGACGGGATATAAACCCCCGTTAACAGCATAGTGAAAGTAAAACTGGGGGACGGCAGTCGAGTAAGTGGGACGCGTATCGGGAGGTTTAGAAGGGAAGGGAGTGGCGGTGCGTCCCAGAGCCGGTGTCGGGCAGGGCGGCGACGCCGGCAAGGGGCGGGCCAGTCGGGACGGAGCCGGTCGAGCGCAGGTGGTCGTACACAGCGATGTCAGGAACCGATATCGTCACTCCCACGGGTGGTCGCCCGCGAGGTCGGGCCAGAGCGGGTACCAGTAGGCCTTGTCGTCCTCGACGCTGAGTTCCCCGTCGAGCGTACTCTCCAGTTTGAACTCCGTCGCCTGGTCGCGCTCGTGGTCGGTATCGGACTTGGGCGCGAACGGGTAGTACGCCCCCCGGCGGAACGAGTACACCCAGTAGGCCCGCTGGTCGCTTCGGTCGTTCTCGAAGCCAAAGAGCGCCGCCAGCAGCCGCGAGCCGTACCGGCGCTCGATGAGCGTGTCGGCGGCGAAGTGGATGGACGTGACGAGGTCGTCGAAGTCGTCGTCGTGAAGGACGACCCACCGGTGGCCGTGGCTGTCGTCGGTGAACTCGGCCTGCGTGCCGGTCTCGGCCTCCCCCGCGTCGAGGATGGCCTCGACCTCGTCTGTGGCCGCCCGGAAGTCCTCGCTGTCCACGTCGCCGAAACACAGCGCCGCGTCGCCGGTCGGAGCGTAGCCCAGTTCGGCCTCCATCGTGATGTGGGCCGTCGACATCCCAAAGAGGTCGTCGGGGTCGGCGTCCCGGGTCGCGTCGGCCTCCGCGCGCATCCCGAGGACGCTCTTGAGTCCGGAAAGCAGTCCCATACGGACACATCGGGCGCGAGCGGTAAGGCGATTGCCGTTCCGGGAACGGCGACGACGCTATCCTCGGTACGTCTCGACCGTCACCCCATCGACGGCGTCGAAATGGTTGTCACCGACCACGAGTGGAACGCCAAGCGACCGCGCAGTGCCCGCAATATAGATATCGCTCTTGTTTATCATCTCGCCGTCGGCGCGGAGAGCGGCGTAGATAGCAGCCGCTTCCGTGGCGGCCTCGTTAGTGAACGGCACCGGCTCTACCCACTCGTACTTCGACAGCGCCTCTTCCTGTGTCATCTCCTGAGTGAGCAGCAATCCCCGATAGACTGCAGAGAGAACGATAGTCGATGCGCCGATCACTTCCTCGTCGTGGGCAGCGAGGTAACCGATTGCAGCGTCGTCGCCGCGGGCGTAATCGACGAGAAACGACGCGTCGACGAGCTTCACCGGTCCCCCGAAAGCCGCTCGTCGATCTCGTCGCCGAGGTCCTCGAGCGAATCGTCAGCGTCCTCAAGGCCCCGAGCGACCGCCGCTTCGAGGTCGGCCGCCGCCTCGTCAGTGAGAAAGCCCGCGTTCGTCCGCCAGTCGGAATCGAACTCGTGGAGAAGGCGGTCGAGCGTCTCGCTGAAGCTCTCGTCACCACGTTTGTGCGCTTTCAGGCGCTCGTAGACGTCTTCCTTGATGCCGATGTTCTTCGAGGCCATCCCTATTTTGTGTATGGGTTTGTGTACCAATCAATCTTGGCCGCTGAGCGGGACCGGTCGTCGCGTCCGAGACGTATCCCGTTCACTCCCGCCAGGCCGGGTCGTCCACGGGGTCGGTATTCGTTCCATGACCCCCGCTCCCGAACGCAGCTACAGCTCCCGCTCCAGCTCGCGCAGCCGTTCGATGCGCTTCTCCGTCGAGGGGTGCGTACTGAACAGCCGACCGATAAAGCCCGAGCGGATGGGGATGATGAAGAAGGCGTTCATCTCGGACTGACCCCGCAGGTCCTCGCTGGGGACCTTCCCCATCCCGCTGTCTATCTTCATCAGCGCGGTCGCTAGCGCTGCGGGCCGACCGGTTATCGAGGCGCCGCCGCGGTCGGCGGCAAACTCCCGATACCGCGAGAGCGCACGGATGAGCAGGAAGGAGAGAATCCACACCACGAGCGACAGGAGGATAGCGACAAACACCGGCGCCTGCTGCTGGCCGCCGCGATTTCGCCCGCCCGAGAACAGCCACCCCCAGCGGACCACCAGAAAGGCGATGGTCGAGAGGAAAGAGGCGATGGTCATCACCATCACGTCCCGGTTCTTGATGTGGGCGAGCTCGTGGGCCAGCACGCCCTCCAGCTCCTCGTCGTCGAGCAGGTCCATGATACCCGTCGTCACGGCGACGGCGGCGTTGTCCTGAGAGCGCCCCGTCGCGAAGGCGTTGGGCGTCCGGGAGTCGGCGACGGCGACCTTCGGCTTTGGCAGGTCGGCCTGCTGGGCGAGCCGCTCGATGCGGCGGTGCAGGTCGGGGTACTCGTCGGGGTCGACCTCGCGGGCGCCCATCGAGTACAGCGCGAGCCGGTCGCTGAAGAAAAACTGCGCACCCATGAACAGCCCCATCACGAGGACGATAGCGACGATACTCTCGAAGTACAGCGTGAGGACGCCGAGAAAGACGATGTAGAGCCCGAACAGGAGGAACATCGTCAGGGCCATGCGCCCGCGGAGCCCCCAGTCGGTTTGCCACTGCATACGTCGACTAGGGAGTCGAGACGCTAAAACCCCCTTATCGTGCTTGCATGTCACACTCGGTTGGCCGGGCGATGGAACGCACGGCTTAAACAGCCCAGTCCAGTATTGGCTGTCAATGAGCCGGTCCGGCGCCTTCTGTCCGAAGTGTGGCGACGAGTTCGAGCCACCCGAGGACCGCCCCGCGCTCCCGGGCGCACAGCGGAACTCCGAGCGGGTGCTGTGTGACGCCTGTTACTTCGAGGAGTTCGACCTGGTGGACGCCCCCGAGACCATCGAGGTCCGGGTGTGTTCCCGGTGCGGAGCGGTCCACAAGGGGAACCGCTGGGTCGACGTGGGCGCGGACGACTACACCGACATCGCCGTCGAGCAGGTCAGCGAGGCGCTCGGGGTCCACGTCGACGCCGAGGCCGTCGACTGGCAGGTCGCGCCCGAACAGCTCGACCGCAACAACATCCGCATGCACACCGAGTTCTCGGGCGTGGTTCGGGGGGTCCCGGTCCACGAGCAGGTGAGCGTCCCCGTGCGCATCGCCCGCCAGACCTGCAAGCGCTGCGGGAAGATAGCCGGGGGCTCCTTTGCCAGCGTCGTCCAGGTGCGTGCCGACGGGCGGGAGCCGACCGACGAGGAGGTAGACCGGGCCAAGACCATCGCCGAGGAGTACATCGCCGAGCGGGAGGCGACGGGGGACCGCAACGCCTTCATCACCGAGACGAACGAGGTCGACGACGGGCTGAACATGAAGATATCGACGAATCAGATGGGCCAGGGCATCGCCAAGCGAATCACGGCCCAGCTGGGCGGGGGCTACTCCGATTCGAAACGCCTCATCAGCGAGGACGAGGACGGCCAGAAGCTCTACCGGATGACCTACGCCGTCCGCCTGCCCCGCTATCGCCAGGGCGAGATAATCGACCCCGAGGACGGCGACGGACCCGTCCTCGTGCGGTCGATCCAGGGGAACCTCAAGGGGGTGCGCCTGGCGACCGGCGAGGCCTACGAGGCCCGCTTCGAGGAGGGGGAAGCGCCCGACGCCCGGCGGCTGGGCTTTCGCGAGGACGGCCAGCCGACGACGCTCGTCGCCGTCGAGGACGCAAACGCCGTCCAGGTGTTAGACCCCGAGACGTTCGAGAGCGTGACCGTCCCACGGCCGTCGTATCTTGACACCGACGCCGACGAGGTGCCCGTGCTGAAGAGCCACGCGGGGCTACACGTCCTGCCGGAAGGCGAGAGCGACGATGCGTGAGGACGAAGCGGAGCCGGCGGAGACGCCCGACACGGCGGCCAAGGGCGAACTCGCGGACGACCGACATCTGGCCGTCGTCGTCGCCAAGCCCCGCGCGGAGTCGGTCATCGACGCGCTCGAAGCGGAGGGCGTCTACGACGACAGCCACAGCGTGCAGTCGTGGGACGACGACGGGGTCGCCGTCCCCGTGACCGCGCCGCCCGAGACGGTCGCGGTGCGTGAGGTCGTCGAGCAGGTCGGCAAGCGGCGGCTGCGGAGCCTGGCCGACCACCTCCGCCAGCGGGGGTGGACAGAGGCGGAACTCGACGCCGCGCCGTCCTCGTGGGCGGTCGTCGGGAGCGTCGTCCTCGTGGCGATGGGCGATGCGCCCCGACCCGGCGAGGTCGGCGAGGCGCTGCTGGCGTTGCACGGCGAGGCCGACACCGTGCTGGCCCGCAACGGCATCAGCGGCGTCCACCGCGAGCCCGACGTGACCGCCGTCGCCGGCGAGGGCGACACGGAGACAGTCCACACGGAACACGGCACCGAGTACGCCCTGGACCTCGCCGAGGTGATGTTCTCGCCGGGGAACAAGGCCGAGCGGGCGCGGATGGGCAACGCCGTGAACGAGAGCGAGCGAGTGCTCGATATGTTCGCCGGCATCGGCTACTTCACGCTACCGATGGCCCGGGCCGGCGCCGAGGTCATCGCCGTCGAGCACAACCCCACCGCCTTCCGCTACCTGGTCGAGAACACGATGCGAAACGGCGTCGACGGGCTGGTCCACCCGTACCGGGCGGACTGCCGGGACGTGATCGAGGCAGGTCTCGACGGCGGCCCCGTCGACCGCGTGGTGATGGGCTACTACGAGGCGAGCGAACCCGACGGTGCGGGCGGGTTCACGTATCTCGACAGCGCCATCGACGCGCTCGCGCCCGGCGGCGTCCTGCACATGCACGAGGCGACCCCCGAGGACCTCGTCTTCGACCGGCCAATCGAGCGGCTCGAAGCGGCCGCCGCCGACGCGGGCCGCTCGGTCGAGGTGCTTGACACGCGCCGCATCAAGAGCCACAGCGAGGGCGTCGCCCACGTCGTCGTGGACGCGCGGATTCAGTAGGCCTGACTCCGCAGTGCCTTTTTGTTGAGTCGTTCGATTACTGGGGGTATGGACGACGGTGTCACGCGTCGAGGTATCCTCGGCGCGAGCGCGGGCGCACTCGCGGCGACGGCACTCGCAGTCGGCAGCGCATCACAGACACAGGGAAGGGACGCCCCGCCGGACTACGGCGGCTGGCTCGACGCCGTCGGCAACTACGACGGGACGACCGTCGACAGAACCGGGCAGTCGACCGTGACCGTCACGGTCGCCGCCGAGGGCAACGGCGGGAACTTCGCCTTCGACCCGCCGGCGGTCCACGTCGACAACGGGGCGACGGTCCGGTGGGAGTGGACCGGCGAGGGCGGTGCCCACACCGTCACGTCGCCCGAGGGCGCCCCGCTCGACTCGGGGGATGCCGTCGCCGAACCCGGCGTCCACTACGAGTATACGTTCGAGGACGACGGTATCTACCAGTACCGCTGTCGCCCCCACGAGGGACTGGGCATGAGAGGCGCCGTCGTCGTCGGCGACGACTACCCGACGCGGACTCCGGGGACGCCGACACCCGAACCGACACCCACCCCGGAGCCGACACCGACCGGCGAGGCGCTGTCGAGCGCACCGACCGGGGACTGGGCCACACGGGAGTACGGGCCGGCAAACCGGAGCTACGCACCTGAAACGAGCGGGCCGGTCGAGGACGTGAGCGAGCGGTGGCGGCTCGGGTTCGGCCACGCTCTCTACGACCCGGTGCTGTCCGACGGGACGGTGTTCCTCTCGACCGACGAGTTCTCGACGGCCGCCGTCGACGCCGCGACCGGCGAACGGCAGTGGGAGCGGGACGTGCCCGGCCGGGTCCGCGCGGTCGATGACGGTCGGGTGTACGTCACGTCCCGTGCCGAAGACTCAGGGGGCGGGTTCGTCTTCGCCCTCGACGCCGACACCGGCGAGACCCAGTGGACCCGACAGGACGCCGAGGACGCCGTCAACGGACTCCAAGTGGCCGACGGACGCGTCTACGCGGCGATAGGGAACACGGTGGAGCGTCTGGACGCGACGCGCGGGAACCGTCGACTGCTCGCCGAAGTCGACGGGGAAGTCATCGGCCTCGCCGTCGTCGACGGGACCGTCTACGCCAGCGGGCAGCGTCACTTCGGAACGAGCCCGCAGACCCCACGGCTGTGGGTGCGGGCCTTTGACGCGGACAGCGGGGCCGAAAAGTGGGCCTTCTCGCAGGAGTCGCACCCGCCGACGCGCCCGAGCGTCGCCGACGGGACGGTGTACGTCGGGAGCGACTCCCACGCGATACACGCAATCGACGCGAGCGACGGCAGCGAACGGTGGACGGCCGAACTCGGCTCCGCCGTCAGGGGGCTGGCGGCCGTCCCCGACGACGCCGCCGACGCGGTCAGCGGGACGGTGTACGCCGGCTGTGGCGACTACTACCTGTACGCTTTCGACGCTGAGAACGGCGACCGACGGTGGCGCACCCGGACCCGCGGGGCGGTCAACACGCCGGCGGTCGCCGGCGACGTCGTCTACGCCGCGAACCGTGGTTACATCATCGAAACGAACGACGACGGCAGCGTCCGCCACGACGAGGACGGCAGTATCGACCGCGACAAGGCCGTCCACGGCTTCGACGGGGGAAGCGGTGAGGTCCTGTGGACCGTCGAACTCGACAGCCAAGTCGCCGACGGGACGACCCCGTCGTACTTCGGGGGCGAGCCGATAGTCGCCGACGGGACCGTCTACGTGACGACCAACGCCAGCGACGGGACGTTCACGCTGTACGCGATCGGCGGTGCGACGGCACAGGGCGGAGCGACGCCGACGCGGACGGCACAGTCGACCGGCGCCGACGGGAGCGGGTTCACGGCCGTCGCCGCCGCGCTCGGCCTCGTGGGCGCCGCCGGCTGGCAGCAGTGGCGACGGGGCGACGACCGGGGGTGAGCGCCCGTCGTAACGCCTAATTGGGTGTCGGGGAAAAGGACCGTATGGACAGACAGCAGATACTCGCCATCATCCTCGTCTTCCTGATGGTCGGCTCGTCGTTCGTCTACGGCGCCGCCTTCCTCATCTAGTCCCAGACGTCCGACAGGGGGTGGCTCCCGCTCGACCGGGACCGGGAGCGGTCGTGCCGACGTTTCGAACTCGCCGACACCCCGGCGAGCGCTCGGTCGGGCGCGAACGCGGGCAGGTCGGGCGCTGCACAGCGGTCGACCTGCTGGGCGAACCAGTCGGGCATGTCGGTGCGTGCGCGCTCGAAGAGATCGAGCAGCGACGAGTCCGCCAGATAGGTCGCGCCGTAGTCGTCGGGCGCCCGCACCACCCGCCCGCAGGCCTGGATGACGGTCCGCAACGCGGTGCGGTAGTACCAGCCCCACTGGCCGTCCTCCAGCCGGCGCGCGACTCGCGAGTCCCGGGTGTTGGGGTAGGGGGCCTTACAGAGTACCTGCCACCGACAGAGGTCGCCCTCCAGGTCCAGAGCCTCCTCCATCTTCACCGAGAGGAACAGGTCGGGGTTGTCGCTGCGCTTCCAGGCCGACAGCGCGCCGTCGCGGTCGGCCTTGTCGTGGCTCCGGACGCGGGGCCCGACGCCGAGGTCGGTCAGCAGCTCGTCGAGTCGCTCCTGAATCGCGTACGAGTGACAGTGGACCAGCCCCTTCTCGTCGGGGTGGCGGGCCATCGCCCGGACGATCGCGCGGGCGACCTTCGGCAGGGTGTCGTCGCGGTGCTCGTAGGTCATCTTCCCCTGCGTGATGTCGTACAGCGGCCGGTTCTCGACGGGGAAGGTGTGGCCCACCTCCACGAGCGCCACGTCCGCCGGGTCCAGCCCGACGTTCCGGCAGAAGGCGTCCTTGTTGAGAATCGTGGCCGACAGCAGCGCAAAGCGGTTCCCCCGGTCCCAGACGGTGTGTTTGAGGTACTTCTCGGGGTTCATCGGCTTGATCGTCACCGGCGCGCCCTCGCCGCCGTTCTGGTCGACGACCCACGTTGTCGCGCTCTCGGGGTCCCGGTAGTCCTCCTGGAACCACGAGAGGTCGCTGCGGAGCTTGTTCAGGGAGTCGCGCTCGGCCACCTCCTCGCCAGTGAGTTCGGCGTTGCCCCGCAGCTCCTTGACCCGACGCTCGGTGACGTGTTCGATGCGCTCGGCGAAGGCAACGGCCTCGTCCAGCCCGTCGAGGTCGGGG
Organism: Haloarcula sediminis; assembly: GCF_035656455.1. NCBI lineage: Archaea > Methanobacteriati > Methanobacteriota > Halobacteria > Halobacteriales > Haloarculaceae > Haloarcula > Haloarcula sediminis. The sequence goes on from NZ_JAYMGA010000007.1 coordinate 48,929, forward strand.
ATATCGAGGTCGGCCCAGAACGGAATCGTCGAGGGCGACAGCTCGATGGTGGCGTACATCTCGGCCCACTCGCCCAGCCCGTGGGCCTCGTCGACGACCACCACGTCCCGCTTGCCGAACACGTCGCTGCCGGCGGTCTGCATGAAGTAGGCGAGCGTCATCGCCGCGATTCGGCGATTCGAGGCGATGGCCCTGTCCGAGAAGTACGGACACCGGTGTTTGACCTGGCAGTCGAACTCCCGTTCGCGCACGCAGGGGGCCTGGTCGACGGGCGTGTCCGTCTCGCCGGGCAGGATGCAGTCGTAGTTGTTCTTCCCCCGGATGACACAGAGGTCCTCCAAGAGGTCGTCTTCGGCCACGTCATCCAGTTGCGAGACCTGCGGCGTCGTGTAGTAGGCGTCGACGACCTGCTCGGGGGCGGCCTCGCCGGCGGTGCGGGCCGCGCCCGCGATGGCTCTGGCGAGCAGGGACTTGCCGCTTCCGGTCGGGGCTCGAACGAGGACCACGTCCTTGCCGCCCTCGAAGGCCGCGCGGATATCGGCGAGCGCCTGCTGCTGGTTGCCCCGGTGGCTCGGGGCGGGAAACTCGTCGGGAATCCGCGACGGGTACACACCCGAGCGAACGGCCGGGTCGGGGTAAACCTTTCCCGTCGGACGGCAGCCGGCGGTCGGCGTCCACGTGACCGGGCGTGTTCCCTGTTCACACCCACGCGGTCGTGGTAGCGCGACTCTCAGTAGCCTTATACGTTCACCGGCTGTACAGTTATTTGCAATGGCAAACGGTAAGGTTGATTTCTTCAACGACACAGGCGGCTACGGTTTCATCTCGACTGAGGACGCGGACGAGGACGTTTTCTTCCACATGGAGGACGTTGGCGGTCCGGACCTCGAAGAGGGCGAGGAGATAGAGTTCGACATCGAACAGGCCGACAAGGGCCCCCGCGCGACGAACGTCGTCCGCAACTAACTCGGATTTCCGGTCGCGTTAGCGACCACATCTGATACTTTGTTTTACCGACACTCACCGGCGAGTGACCGCGTCGCCCGTCGGCTGGGCTGTCCGCCCGCTACCGAACCCAGTGTTAATCAGTTGATAGTTCGTAGCCACGGGTACCATGGCAGACACGACCAGTCACGAGAGCGAGCGGACCAGAGCTGAAACCGCCGAGTTCCTGCGCGCCATCGCGGACGAGCTGGACGCCGAGAGCGCGCGAATCCGGGTCGCTATCGGGAACAAGCGGGTCCGCCTCTCGCCGCGCGAGCGCATCGCCACGGAGGTGACGGTGACCGAGCGGTCCCGCCGGCTCCGGAAAGACGTCGAGGAGTTAGCGCTGCGGTTCCGGTGGACGCCGACGAAGGCGGCGGCAAACGGGGGCACGCCGGACGAGAGCCGGTCAGAGTGATGGTCGGAACGCTGGCTAGCCCGGTCCTGCAGGGAGCGGTTGCGACGGAGTCACTCGTCAGCGGCGTCTTCGTCTTCCTCGTGAGCCTGCTCGTCGGGACGGTGGCGATAACGCTTGGCGCACAGGCACTCCTCGACCGGGACACGGGCTTTCGGCGGGCGGCCATCACCGCCCTGCTCGGGGCGCTCGTCTACGCGCTGGTAGGCGTGTTCTTCGGCTGGATTCCGCTGCTTGGGCCGGTTCTGATGCTCGTCGCCTGGGTCGGCGTCATCAACTGGCAGTACCCCGGCGGCTGGGGGACAGCGCTGGGCATCGCCTTCGTGGCCTGGCTTGTCGCAGTGATACTCCTCTACGGGCTCGGGCTGCTTGGCATCGCGACCGACGCCTTCGGTATCCCCGGAGTGTAGACACGCCGGCAGCCACCGGCCCGGCGCCGACGGCGAGGGCCCCGCCGTCGACGGTCCCGCGTACGCGTGGTCGGCATTCCACCAGGGGGACTGTGGTAAAAACAAGTCCGCGACTTCCGACCCGGAAACGATGCGTCCGTTGATACGAAGGCGGGGGCCGTCTGTGGCGGTATGTCGTTACAGTTGCCGTCCGACGGCACGGTATCGGCCGCGCTCCGGCGGTGGCTCCTCCGGCCGGTCTGGAACCGCGAGCAGCGGCGACTCCGGGCGCCGTTGCGTGCGGTGCTACCTCTCGTGGTGAGCTTCCTGGCGCTGGCCGCCCTCCAGCCGGCGCTCAGAGCGCGGTTCGACCACCCGGTCGTCGAGACAGTCGAGATGGGCGCGCTCGCCGCCGTGCTCGCGGGGACGGTCCTCCTCAGCGGGCGGCTACTCGACAAGCGACCGCTCGCCGAGTACGGGCTGGCACTGGACCGACAGTGGTGGCACGCGTTCGCCGTCGGCGGGGCGGTGGCGACGGCGGTCCACGCCGTGACGCTCGTCACCGCGCTGGCGGCCGGATGGGTGACCGTCACCGGGTTCGCGGACGGGGCCGGCGCGCTCCCGTTCCCGGCGGCCATCGCCGTCGTCTTCGCCTACATCGCCGTCGCGGCGTCGTGGGAGGAGTTCCTCTTCCGGGGCGCGATGCTGAAAAACCTCGCCGAGGGGGCCGACGGGTACGTGCCCCGATGGGCAGCAGTCGGCGCCGCGGTAGGGCTCAGTGCCGCCGTCTTCGCCGTCCTCCACGGCGGGAAAGTCACCGACCCGACACAGTACGGGTATTACCTCCTGGCCGGCGGTATCTTCGGTGTCGCCTACGTCCTGACCGGGGAACTCGCCCTGCCGATCGGGTTTCACGTGTTCTATAACTTCACGATGAGCGGGGTGTTCGGGTTCGGAGTCTCACAGCGGACACCGGAGCTCATCGTCCTCGACATCACCGGCCCGGCGTTCTGGCTCGGCGAGACCGGCGCGCTCCACACGGTCTCTGCGGCGCTTGGCGGGGTGGGACTGCTCGCGTATGTCCGCTGGCGAGACGGCCAATTAGGCCTCGCCGACCGCGTGACCCGGTGGACGCCACGGAAGTGACAGCTCAGGCGCGGTCGTCCAGCGCCGCGACGTCCGCCGCCCGCACCTCGCGGTCGTCGGGCAGGCGGTCGATACAGTCGTAACACAGGAAGTGCTCGGTGCCATCGCCCAGTTCGAGTACGATACCTTCGGTCGGTCGGCTCTCCTGTGTCCAGATGTTGGCGATACCCCCCGCTATCGAGACGGACTCGCCACAGCCGTCACAGGGCTGGGAGGCCATACCGACGCTACCGGCGACGGACGGAAGGCGTTTGCGCCGATAGCGGGTGGGTTTTAATCCCTTGCCACCCTGTGTCCGTGACATGCACGTTCTCGTGACCGGGGCGACGGGGTTCGTCGGCAGCCATCTCGTCCCCGCCCTCCGTGGCGCCGGTCACGAGGTCAGCGTCCTCGTCCGGGACCCCGACAGCTACGACTCGCCGGCGGGGGTCACCGTCGCCGCCGGTGACCTGCTTGACCCGGGGAGCTTCGAACACGCGCTCGAAGGGGTCGACGCCGCGTACTATCTGGTTCACTCGATGCGGGCTGGCAGCGACTACGCCCAGCGGGACCGCCGGGCGGCGCGGAACTTCCGGGCGGCCGCCGACGCCGCCGGGGTCGACCGGGTCGTCTATCTCGGCGCGCTGGGCGAGGACAGCGAGATACAGTCGCGACACCTCCGCTCCCGGCGGGAGGTCGAGGGTATCCTCGACGCCGGGGCGTTCGAACTGACGACGCTCCGGGCGGCCGTCGTCATCGGTACCGGGAGCGCCAGTTTCCGCCTCATCCGGGGGCTGGCCGAGCAGTTGCCGGTGATGCTCACCCCGCGGTGGGTCCACACGGAGTGTCAGCCGATAGCTATCGAGGACGTAATCGGGTATCTCGTGGGCGTGCTGGCGGACCCCCACACCGCCGGGGAGACCTACGAGATCGGCGGTCCCGAGGTCATGACTTACGCCGAGATACTCCGGCGGACGGGCCGGGTCGTCAGAGGCAGCGAGCCGACTGTCGTCCCGATTCCGATACTGAGCCCGCGGCTCTCGGCCCGCGCCATCGGACTGGTGACCGACGTGCCCCCGACGGTCGCTCGCCCGCTCATCCACGGACTGAAGACGCCCGTCGTCGCCCGCGACGACCGTATCGACGACGCCGTCCCGGTGGAGCTGACCGCGTTCGACACCGCCGTCGAGCGGGCACTCTCGGGGACCCGCGAGCGGGTGTCGCCGGTCGCAGTGGAGGGTATCGGTCAGTGAGCGACGAGACCCCCCGCCCCGAGTACGGCGAGACGTGGGTGTACGAGAGCATCGTCGGCGCGTTGCCGGGCATCAGGTTGCCGACGTGGGCGGCGCTTGCCATCCAGCTGGTCGTCTTCGAGGTCGCCGTCGTCGGCCTCTCGTGGTACTACGACACCTGGAACGTCGCCGTCGTGGCGACGGCAGTCATCTTCGTCGCGACCGTCGGCAGCGTCGAGATGCTCCGCATCAGCACGCTCGTCCGGCGCATCGACGTCCCGCCGACCTACCGGGCGCTACTCTTCTCCTCGAACATGGAGGTGGTGCTGTCGGTGCTTGCCTACATCGCCCTGCTGACACACATCTTCGTCTTCGACCCACAGACGGCGAGTTCACCGTTGCTGAACACGCTCTTTGGCCCGAATCCGCCGGTGCTCGTGGTGTATCTCATGTTGCTCATCCTCTGGGACATCTGCTATCGCATCGGCACCGGCTGGTGGGCCAGCGTCACCGGCCTCTGGCGGTCCTTCCGGTTTCAGTTCGACCCCGAGACGGCCCGGGTGTTCCAGCGAGCGGACATCGAGACGTGGGGCTTTGGCGTGTTACAGCTCGTACTCGTGCCGTTCGTGTTGAACCAGCGCGTGTTGCTCGCGGCCTTGCTCGCTCACGTGACCGCCGTCACTGTCGTCACCGGCGTCTCCGTGGCGCTGTTACAGGTCAGGTCCAGGAGCGGCCTCACCCGGAGTTGATCTGCTTGAACTGGTCCAGCAGCTCCTCGGTGGACTCCTCGCCGTCGTAGTCGACCGTCCCGTGATACGCAGTCCGGTCGTCGTCCTCCGACATGTCGACCTCGTTGTTCTTGCGCTCACGGCGCTCGTGTTCGTCGTCGTCATACGCTCCCATAGACATAAGCTACCACACGTAACGTAGCATGGTATCAATTATCAATGTAACGGCGAACCTTTTTGTTCCGGGAGTGCAGTCCCGCCGGCGGAGGTTCACACGAGCCGTCGTCACGCTGTTCCCGGAGTGGGGAGCCAAACGAGAGGGTCAGTAAAGCTGCTGGAACCGGTCCACACCGGCGTCGGTGCCGGCGATGACGAGGCTGTCCTCGTACGCGATCCGCACGTCCGGGCCGAGGTCGGTCAGCACCGTCCCGTTGCGCTCGACGGCGACCACGGTGCAACCGGTCCGCGAGCGGACATCGGCCTCGCCAAGCGTAGTCCCGGCCAGGTCACCGGCGTCGGTCCGGATTATCTCGACTTGCTGGTCCATCGAGATCACGTCCTCGTCTTCGAGGATCGTCGAAGCGAGCATCCGGCCGCTAACCGTGGCCAGAGAGAGGACGTAGTCGGCGCCGGCACGGTACATCTTCCTGACGTTTTCGGTCTCCTCGGCGCGGGCGATGACCTCGACATCGGGGTTCAGGTCGCGGACAACGAGCGTGGCGAACTCGGTGTCGGTGTCTTCCGAGAGCGCGAGGATGACGGTGCGGGCGTCCTCGACGCCGGCGGCCCGCAGGTCGTCCGGTTCGATGGCATCGCCGACGGTGTCGACGCCGTCTTTCCCGTCCTTGTCGAGGACCGTGTAAGGGACGGACGCGGTCTGTAGCGCCTCAGCGACGGTCTGACCGACCTCGCCGTAGCCGACGATGACCGTCTCGCCGCGGCGAAACCCCCGCACGGTCGAGAGGGTCCGTGATTTCAGCTGTTCGAGCTGTCGGGCCGTCCCGGCGGCGAGCAACACAGTCGAGCCGTCGAGTTCGGCGTCGGGCGAAGGCGGGCTGACGAACTCGCCGCGGAACCACGCGCCGATGACGTTGACGCCGGTCTCCTCGCGAATCCCGCTGTCGGCCAGCGTGGTGCCGACGAGGTCACTGCCCCGGTGGACGGGCAGCTCGGCGATGTCGAAGTCCTTCCCGACCTCGATGGAGTCGCCAAGCGTCGTCGAGACGCCCGTCGTCACCTTGCTGGCGAGGCTCTCGCCCAGCAGCCGGCGCGGCGAGAGGACGGCGTCGGCGCCCGCGAGGTCGTGATACTTGGCGCGGTCGGGCTCTTTGACGACGCTCACCGTCCGGACGTGCTCGTCGACCTCCCCGGCTGTGAGGACGATGCTGGTGTTGACCTGGTCGGAGGCGTCGGCGACCAGCGCCCGGGCGTCGGTGAGCCGGGCCCGTTCCAACCCCTCGACGGACTGGGGGTCGGCATGGATAACGTGATAGCCCGCCTCGTGGAGGGTGTCGGCGCGGTCGCTGTCGGGTTCGACGATCAGATAGTCGACATCCCACGACTCCAGTTCGGCTATGAGCGTCTCGCCGCGGGGCGTGAAGTGACAGATGACGACGTGGTCCTTGATGTCGTCTTCGAGGGCGGTCGGCGCCGTCGTCTCCATGGCCTCCTCGAACAGCGGGAAGAGCAACACCGGCAGGGCCAGGAAGATGAGGACCACGCCCGTGAGGTCCATCACGACGATAAACAGCCGCATCACGTCGGTCGACCAGGGGGAGTCGGAGCCATATCCCGTCGTGGTGAAGGTCTCGACGACGACGCGGAGCGAGCGGGTAAACGGCTGCGGGCTGTTCTCGACAGTGGCCATCAGGTAGTCGTAGGCCAGCGCGTACCCGAGCATCACGGCGACGAGCCCGGCGACGTAGATTACCGTCCGCCGCTGCCACGTGTCCATCTACCCCGTACGTTGCCGAGGCCGCGTAAAACAGTTCTGACAGCCGGCTGTCCAGTCAACAGCTTATATGTAGCCCCGTCCTGACACGGGAGTGGTATTTTCCTCGTATAGCCTCCTCGTCTCCCGGTTACACTTTCACTCCGGTTCGGCTGGGTTTAAGTGTCGCCGACTGTTCCGTTTATTCGCAGTCACACGCTCCCTCCCTATCCGTTTTCGGCGGTCCAAACAGCATAACACGCCACGGCCAGTAGCCAGTGCCATGCTCTCGTTCGAAGACGTGCAGGCGGCGCGCGACCGGGTCGCCGAGACGACCCGACAGACACCGCTCGAGTACTCCCATACCTTCTCCGCGATGACCGGCGCCGAGATACACCTGAAGCTCGAACTGTTCCAGCGGACCGGCTCGTTCAAGCTCCGGGGTGCCACCAACCGCATCGCGACGCTCTCGGCGGCCGAGCGCGAAAACGGCGTCGTCACGGCCAGCGCCGGCAACCACGCACAGGGAGTCGCGCTGGCGGCCACCCGCATCGGCGTCGACTCGACCATCGTGATGCCCGAACACGCCCCCATCTCGAAGGTGAAAGCCACCCGGAGCTACGGGGGAAACGTGGTGCTGGCCGGCGAGGACTACGACGAGGCCGCAGAGCGCGCCCACGAGATCGAGCGAGCGGAGGGCCGCACCTACGTCCACGCCTTCGACGACGACTACGTGATGGCCGGCCAGGGGACGATCGGCCTCGAAATCTACGACGAACTCCCCGAGGTCGACACTGTGGTGGTCCCGATCGGCGGCGGCGGGCTCATCAGCGGTATCGCCACCGCACTCGACGGGCTTGACCCGTCGGTTCGCGTCGTCGGCGTCCAGGCCGAGGGGGCCTCCAGCGTCGCCGAGTCCCTGGAGAAGGGTCACCGCATCGAACGGGACAGCGTCGAGACCATCGCCGACGGCATCGCCACCCGCACGGTGGGCGAGCGCACGTTCGAGATAATCGAGGAGCGCGTCGACGAGGTCGTGACCGTGACGGACTCCGAAATCGCGGTGGCGCTTACGACCCTGCTGGAGCGGTCGAAGACGCTCACGGAGGGCGCCGGGGCCGTCGCCCTCGCGGCCGTCACCGAGGAGAAGTTCGACTACGCTGACGGGGAAATCATCGTCCCGGCGCTGTGTGGCGGCAACATCGACCTGAACACGCTGACGAACGTCATCGTCCGCGGGCTCGTCGAGACCGGCCGGTACCTCCGTCTCAAAACGGTGCTGAAAGACCGCCCCGGTGCCTTAGAGGAACTCGTGGGCGTCCTCTCCGAACAGCAGGTCAACATCTACGCCATCGAACACGACCGCACGAACCGGGACGTGGCGATGAACGACGCCGAGGTGGAACTGGACCTCGAAACCCGCGGTCCGGACCACGTCGACGACCTGCTTGCGGCGTTGCGGGATCAGGGCTACCCCGTCGAGGTGCTGGTCTGACGGGGCTTTTATACGGTTTGCGGGCCCGCACTCTGGTATGAAAGACATCGTCCACACCGACGACGCGCCCGCCGCCGTCGGCGCGTACAGCCAGGCCACCGCCACCGACGACCTCGTCTTCACCGCCGGCCAGATCCCGCTGACGCCCGACGGGGACCTGCTCGACGACGCGCCGGTCGCCGAGCAGACCGAACAGGCACTCGAAAACGTCGCGGCCGTCCTCAGCGAGGCCGGTTCGGGGATGGACGACGTGTTGAAAGTCAGCGTCTTCCTCGACGACATCGACGACTTCGACGAGATGAACGACACCTACGCCGACTTCTTCGACGAGGCGCCACCCGCCCGCTCGGCCGTCGGCGTCGACGCGCTCCCGAAGGGAGTCGCCGTCGAAATCGAGGCCGTCGCCGTCCGCTGATGCACCCCCGAACACGGTCCAGCCTGCTGTGGGGCGTCGTCGGCGCGCTGACCTTCCTCGTGCTCCTGCAGGGGTACGAGCTGCTCGCCGGCCAGCGGGTGACCGTCGCCGCGAAAGCCGGCGTCGGCCTCGCCGTGCTGGTCGGTGCCACGGCGCTCAGCCACGCCGCCCGGGGCCGCCTGCCCGGAAACGAAAGCCCTTAACCGAACGCCCTCCCACTCTCGCCTGCGAGCCAGGATGGCCGAACGGTAAGGCGCACGCCTGGAAAGCGTGTTCCCTTTCGGGATTCTGGGTTCAAATCCCAGTCCTGGCGCTTTCTGCTCCGAGCAATACGCGAGGAGCGAAGCGTCCCGACTGAGATTTGAGCACGGGAGTCGCAGCCCCGGGAGCGCAGCGAAGCGAGCACCCCGGAACGTCTCCCACCTGTTCAAATCCCAGTCCTGGCGTACCACCTTTTTCATCGTCGCCCTTCCTCGCGAGCCTGCGGCTCGCTGTGGAGAGGGCTCCTCGAAAAACGTGGGCGAAAAAGGCCGGACGCTCACTGCGTTCGCGTCCAGTGAAACCGCGCCTTCGGCGCGGTATGCTACTGCACCGCGACAACGGGAATTTAGAAAGCTATAGCGCCCGCAAGCATTCCTCACAGTACGTGTAGCCCGCCGCGTTCTCCGTCCCACAGTGCTTGCAGCACACGCCGACGACTTCGCTGCTGTGTGCGTCTGGTGGGTCGGGCCCGCCCCACCGCAGTCACTCACGACCCTCCATCGCGATGTCGCACAGCACCGGCACCGCCGCCACGAGCGCGACCAGCGCCAGCACGGTCGCGGTGAGGACGTACAGTTCGCCGGCCGTGACCATACCGGGGGTTCGGTCCCCACAGGGGTAGCTCCTCGGTCGCTACAGCCCGCGGTAGAGCTCCAGCGTGTACCCCTCGGGGTCCTCGACGAAGGCGGCGTAGGCGCCCGCGGGCTCGATTTCGGTTGGCTCCAGCACCGCCGCACCGCCGGCGTCGAGGGCGGTCTGGAAGGTCGCCTCGACGTCGTCGACGGTGAAGGCGACGTGGTCGGTGTCGGCCCGAGACGGGGCGACAGGCGTCGTCCGGTCGGGGTCATAACGCAACTGGAGGGCGCTGTCACTGCCCGGTTTCCCGACGTAGACGTTCTCGACGCCGTCGAGCGTGAAGCGGTGGCTCTCCTCGAAGCCGAGGGCGCCGTAGAATTCGAGCGCGCGGTCGAGGTCGGCGACGCAGATAGCGACGTGTGCCAGGTCCATACCGGCTGGTGTGTCCGGCCACGGAAAGACTGTACCGGTCCCTACTGCACCTGCGCGACGGCGCGGGCCTCGTCCAGCAGCGTCGGCACCTCGACGGCCTGGCCGGTCTCGCTGCTCTCGATGGCGGCAAAGACAATAGCCATCGACCGCAGGGTCGACGCCACGTCGGTCGGCATCGGCTCGCCGCCGCCGAGCCAGTCACAGAACTGCTCGATGAGCCAGGCGTTGGTCCAGGTCGCTCGCTCGACGGGCGGGACGTGTTCGCCGTCGTCCCGGCCGACGCTCTCCCCGGCCCGCTCGGCGTCGCGGCCGAACCGCTCGACGTTCCGGTTGTCGAGCACGATAGTCTCGTCGGCACACTCGGCGCGGAACTGCTCGTGGCCCCAGCCGTTGAGCGTGGTCGCGTTGGCGTAGCTGCCCTCGTAGTGGGCGCGGGTGCCGTCGGCGAAGGTAAGCGTCACCATCCCCGTGCAGTCGCCCCGGTAGTCCGCCCCATCCGGTACCCAGGTGTCGGCGTACACCCGCTCGCAAGGGGCGTCGACGAGCGAGGCGAGCATGTCGAGATGGTGGACGGCCCCATCGAGCAAGAGCATGTCCTCCATCTCGTGGACGTACGGCGAGTAGTGACCGCGCTCCCGCACACTGCCGGTGAAACGAGCCGTGAGATAATCCACCGGGCTGGCCCCCTCGACGGCCCGCCGGAACGTCGTCTTGTCCTGGTCGAACCGGTGGGTCATCGTCAGCCCCATCTTCGCGCCCGCCGCCTCGACCGCCCGCGCGATACGCACGGAGCCTTCCAGCGTGTCGGCGATGGGTTTCTCCGAGAGGATGTCCAGGCCGTGGGCAAGCGCCGTCTCGATGACCGGTTCGTGGGCCGCCGGCGGCGTGACGACCGAACAGAAGTCGGCCTCGCGCTCGGTCAGCGCGGTATCGAGGTCGGTGTAACAGCGGTCCGGGGACAGCCCGAGTTCGTCCCGCGCCAGTTCGTGTCGCTCGGGGTCAGTATCGACCGCGGCGACGACCTCGATTCGGCCCGCCTCGACGTTTGGCGGGATTGCCTCGGTGAGCCAGGTCCGCCCCTGACCACCGAGCCCGACGTGTACCATCCGATAAGTCATGCCTATCGATGCGTCTGGAGCCATAAAGCTCGCACTATTGGTTCGTTGTCATACATTACTATTCCAGTACGACGCCCTCGACTACCCCCGGCGGTCGCTATCCGGGGCCGCACTACCATCCGGCTTTCCACACCGCTACTGCTCCGCGGGTTGCTGCGCTCCCCGCGTCGCTCCGAAGTGGTTCGCTTCGCTACTGCTCGCGGCTACGCCGCTCGCGGTTTCCGAGGAACCTCCCTTCGTTCGATTCTTCGCTAGTCGGGAAACTGCACGTGTCGCTCCAGCCCGTCCTCGGCGACGACGACCTCGCCGTCGAAGACCTCCCCCGCTTCGGCGCCGAGCCGGTCGGCCTGGCCGGCGTAGCGCGTCGAGATATGGGTCAACGCGAGCGTCCGGACGCCGGCGTCGCGGGCCACCCCGGCGGCCTCCTTCGCCGTCGAGTGGGCCGTCGCCTCGGCGCGTTCTTTCCGGTCCTCGGCGAAGGTGGCGTCGTGAACGAGCAGGTCCGCCCCCTCGCTTTCGGCGACGACGCTGTCGGTCGGGAGGGTGTCCCCGGTGTAGACCAGGGTGCGGCCGGGGCGGGGCGGCCCGACGACCTCCTCGGGCTCGACGGTCCGACCGTCGTGTTCGATGGCCTCGCCCCGGTGAAGCTTCGAGTACTTCGGCCCCGGCGGGATGCCCAGTTCGTCCTCGGCTTTCTCGCGGTCGAACTCGCCCTTGCGGTCGTCCTCGGCGAGGACGTAGCCGACCGACGCACAGCGGTGCTCGGTCGCGATGGCCCGGACCTCGTACTCGGGCCGGTCCAGGACGGTGTCGCCGGCCGAGACCTCGTTGATGCGAACCGGATAGGAGGGGGTCGTCCCGTTGGCCTCGATGAGCTGTTTGACGTTCCCTCGCGTGCCCGCGGGCGTGTGGATGGCCACGGGCCGTTCGCGGTCGTTGAAGTCGAACGTCTGTAGCAGGCCCGGAATCCCCAGGACGTGGTCGCCGTGGAGGTGTGTCACGAACAGGTGGTCAACGGCGAACCCAGTGCCGTAGCGCATCATCTGGCGCTGGGTGCCCTCGCCGCAGTCAAAGAGGAGGTAGTCGCCATCCCGGTTACAGAAGATACTGCTTGTGTTACGCTGGGTCGTCGGGATGGCCCCGCTCGTCCCGAGAAACGTCACTCGCATACGGTCCGTTATCGGCCGCGCCCGCCTAAACCCGTGTCGAAAGGCGGCCAGATAAGGGCGCCTTTCTCAGGCCGTGTGGCGGGCCCTCGTCGGATGGCCGCACCTTCCGTGCTGAACTGTCGGTTTAGTTTATCAATCCGCCTTCTGTCCCCTCGTTTGCATTACAACATGAAACGGAACACGATACTCGTCGCCATCGCTGTCGCGGTCGTGACAGCGGCCCTCACAGCGCAGGCCGGCGCCGTCCCCGGGCCGGTAGCACAGCAGGAGACACCGACAGCAGACGAGACGCCCACACCGGCTGAGGAACCGACGACGCCGGCAGACGAGACGCCCACCGAGACGCCGGCGGACGAGCCGGTGACCCCCGAAAACGAGACACCCGACGACGGCATCGGAGTGCCGACGGACAGCGAGACAAACGAGACGATGAACGAGTCCACCGAGGGTCCGTCACTGACCTTCGAGGACCAGGAGACCAACGGGACGGCCGTCACCGTCTCGAACGTGACGCTGAACCAGTCCGGCTACGTCGTCATCCACGACGGGAGCCTCGATATGGGCCAGACCATCGATAGCGTCATCGGGGTCTCGGAGTACCTCCCCGCCGGGAGCTACGACAACGTGACCGTCACGCTGTTTGATGTCCCCGGTACGAACTACACTGCGGAGGGCGAGCAGATGTCCAACGCGGTCGCCAACGAGTCGGCAAACGAGACAGCGCCCAGTCTGGAGGGAACGCAGGAGCTCACCGCGATGATCCACGTCGAGAGCACCCCGAACCAGACGATGGACGACGGTTCCCAGACGACGGCAGCGGAAACGCCGACTGACGGAACGGAGACGCCGACCGAAACGCCAGGCGCGGGAACGGAGACGCCGACCGAAACGCCAGCGTCCGACAACCAGACTGCGGGTGCTGACAATCAGACCGCGGGTGCTGACAATCAGACCGCGGGTGCTGACAATCAGACCATGAGCACCGACAACCAGACGTTCGACTTCGTCGACACCGTCGGTCTGCTCGACCCGCCCGCACTCGTCAACGACACGCCGGTCACGGACACCGCGAACGTGACCGTGGTCGAGGACACCGAGGCGAACGAAACCGACACCCCGACCGAAGGCGAGGCTGACACGCCGATCGGAGACGAAACCGACACCCCGACCGAAAGCGGGACTGATACGCCGATCGGAGACGAAACCGACACGCCGACCGAAGGCGGGACTGACACGCCGACCGAAGGCGGGACTGACACGCCGACCGAAGGCGACACCGGCACACCGACCGAGACCGAACCGGCTCCAGCCGACGGCACGGAGACCCCCACCGGAATACTGTGACGCCGGTGACGCGGTGAGCCGACACCGCTTACGTCGGTGACCAGTCCGAACGGACCGACGATTACCCCTTTTTCCTTCGGACCGCTCGCCAGTGGCCCCGCTTCGCTTGCGGACCGCCGCTGCGCTCGATACCCTGTCATACGTTCACATTTTTAATGCTGGCTGTCGTAGCCGCTCCCATGAAGTTCGTCATCGTCGGCTACGGTCGCGTCGGGACCCGGACCGCACACATTCTCCAGAGCGAGGGTCACGAGGTCGTTATCGTTGAGCGGTCCCAGGAGAAAGTCGACCGGGCGACAGAGGCCGGCTTCGAGGTCGTCACCGGCGACGGCAGCGAGGAGTCGACACTGGCGGCGGCGGGCATCGACGGGGCCGACGCCATCGGCGCGCTCACCGGCGACCTGAATACCAACTTCAGCGCCTGCATGATCGGCAAGGAACACGGGTGTCGCACCGTGTTGCGAATCGACGCCGACTACCGCGAGGAGATATACGAGAAGTACGCCGCCGACGTGGACGACATCATCTACCCCGAGCGGCTGGGCGCTGCCGGCGCCAAGACCGCCCTGCTGGGCGGGGACTTCAACGTGCTCGCGGACCTGACCGAGCGCCTCTCCATCGCCTCGATCGACGTCCCCGAGGGGTCGTCGGTCGTCGGCAAGCGCGTCGTCGAGGTCTCCCTGCCCGGCGACGCCCACATCTACGCCCACGGCCGCGCCCACGAGTCGATGACGATCCCGCTGCCACAGACTACCATCGAGGCCGGTGACAGCCTCGCCGTCATGACGAGCCACGACGGCATCGACGAGGTGCGGTCGGCGCTCCACGCGGAGGCCTGAACGCCAGCGCTGGCTGTGACTGGGAGTCCAGTGACAGTGCCTGGCCGGGAACCCGAACGTCACAGCGTTTGAACCCCCCGTAGCCGGTTGGCCAGTCGGCGCTGGGCAGGGATAAAGGGGCCCAGACTGTCTGGCCGTTCGCGTTGTCGATACCGTCGGTACTAGCCGATGCTGGGTTGCAGTCGTTCGCAGCAAGTATCCGGGCGCGCGACAGGAGGATGGGACGTGCTACAGACGTAGCGAACGTAGCTGCCAGTGCGCGCCCGTACTCAGGGCGAGGGTGGGATTTGACATAAACTCCCGTCAGACGGATGGCAGACGGCACGGCTTTTTGTCGGTGGTCCCTACCCCGGCCATGGACTGGGCCGACCTGTTCGAGCGCGCCAGCGACCACGAGACCACCGTCGAGACCGTTCAGGAGGCACTCGCCAAGCGGCGCACGGAGGCCAAGGATGGCTGAGAGCGCCCCCGCCCGCGTCGTCGCCGATGCAGACGTACTCGCGGCGGACCTGCTGTGTGGCGGCGATGCCCGCAGAGCCCTCGACCACGTCCGGCGCCACTCCTGGGTCCGGCTCGTGGCAAGCGACCGCCTCCTCGACGACGCCGAAGCGATCATCGCCGACCAGGCAGATTCCGACCTCGCGGCCGACTGGCGCGAGCGAATCGAGCGCGAACGCGAGTCAGTCGACCACCCGGCGGGCGACCACCCGGCGCTGGCCTCGGCCTACCGGGGCGAGGCCGCCCACGTGCTCAGCTACGACGAGACGCTGCGGAGCGCGAAGACGGGGGTGGCGCTCAACGAACACATGGACGTAAGCGTTCGCACGCCCGACGCCTTCGCTGCGCTGTTCGATCCCGAAGCGCTGTACGAACTGGTCGAGGGCGGCGCGTACCCGGGTCCGGACCGGGACCCGCGGGCCTAGTCGTCGGCGCTGGGCGCGAACACTTCGGTCGTATCGCCGGTCCGGGTGTGTGTCCCGGTCACGTCGAACTGCTGGAGCAGGTCGCGGAGGTCGTCGGTGCGCCCGGCGAGTGACTTGACCTCGCCGGTCACCTCGGAGATTGTCGCGGTCTGTTCTTCCGTCGCGGCGGCGACGGACTCGGCCTCCCGCTTTGTCTGCTCGCTGACTTCCGCCACCTCGTCGACGGCGGCGACCACGTTCTGTGTCGTCTCGGCCTGCTCGGCCGTCGCGTCCGAGATTTCCTGGATAGCGTCGTTGACCTCGCCGAGTACGTCGACGATGTCCTCGAAGTCCCGCAGTGTCGCCTCGATGCTGTCGGTGCTGTCGGCCACGCGCTCGTTGGTCTCCTCCACGTCCGCGACCGTCGCGCCGGCTCTGTCCTGGACCGCCTCGATGCGCTCCGATATCTCCTCGGCGGCGTCCCGGGTCTCCTCGGCCAGGGACTTGACCTCGTCGGCCACGACGGCGAACCCGTCGCCGTCGGCGTCGGCGCGGGCGGCCTCGATGGAGGCGTTCAGCGCCAGCATATTCGTCTGTTCGGCCACCTCGGTGATGAGATCGACCACCTCGTCTATCTCGCCGATCTCGTCGACCAGCCCCTCGACGGCGTCGGCGATCTCGTCGATACGGGTCGTCATCAGCTCCAGTTCGTCGATAGCCGCAGCGGCCTCGGCGCGCCCGTCGCGACCCCGCTCTGCGGCCCGGTCGGCGGTCTCGGCGGCGTCGGTGGCCGTCGCCGCTATCTCCTCGACGGTGGCCGACAGCGTGTTCATATCGCCCGCCACGGCGTCGTGGCGGTCGGCCTGCCGGCTCGCGTCCGCGGAGATGTCCTGCACCGAACGCGCTATCTCGTCGCTCGCACGGTCGATTTCGGCGACGCTCTCGGTGACCCGGTCGCTGGTTTCGGCCACCTCGTCGGCGAAGGAGACCACCCCACCGACAGTGTCCGACAGGGTCTCAAGCAGGTCGTTGTAGTCCGTGACGACCTGCTGGAACTGGTCGTCGACGTCCTCGAACTCCGCGTCGATGGTCGCCGTGAGGTCCCCGCCTTTCGCCCGCTCTGCCGCGTCGCCGAAGGCCGTCACCAGCTCGGAGAGTGCCGCCGAACGCTCCTCTAGGTCAGCGGTCATCTGCTCCAGTTCCGCGGTGTAAGACTCCATGTTGGTCGCCATCCGGGAAAGCGACTCGCCGAAGGTTCCGGGCACGTCCTCATCGAGGACCGGGTCGTCGAACTCCTGGGCGGCCAGGGCGTCGGCCTGTCGAGCGACCGTCGAAAGCGTGGCCTGCATCGCTCCGAAGGAGTCGAGCAGGCTCGCCACCTCGTCCCCGCGATCGCTGTCGGGGATGTCGACGTCGACTTCCCCGGCCGCGATGCGGTCGGCCCGCTCAGAGAGGGTGACGATGGGGTCGACCATGTCCTCGCGGGTGATGAAGACAGTGTTGGCAAAGGCCACGGTCGCACCGGCCAGCAACAGCCCGATGAGTGCGAACTTGAGCGTCCCGCTGAAGAGGACGGCCACGGTCGCGAGGCCGACGGAGGCACCGAATTGGAGGCCGACAGCCGCCAGCACTTTCCGCTCGATGGACCCCGAGACTCTAAAGAGGTCAAGCGACTGGCGTATCAGCCCCTTGTACTGTTCGACGACGGGTCGTGTCATGCGCGCTAGTTCAACACCGCCCTACTTCAACTACACCTGTGATTATCGATATCTGAAAATAAACCGCACGTGCACGTTACAGTCAGGTAGCCCGAGCGCCGGCGGGCGCTATCGCTCTCGGGACTGAGAGCTACCGGTCGCTGTTGACCCACGCCGCGACGCGCCGGACGACGGAGCGGGGCGTGACTCGCCCCAGCAGCTCGACGAGCCACATTACGCGGCCGGGAACGACGACCGTCTCACCGGCCAGCATCCCCTCGTACGCGGCTTCAGCGACGGCTTCCGGGGTGGTCGAGAGCACCGCCCCGACAGCCGAGTCGCCCATCCCGGCGCGGCGCTGAAACTCCGTGTCGACCGGCCCGGGACAGACCAGTGTCACGGCCACGTCGCCCCGCAGTTCCTCGGCGATGGCCTCGGTGAAACTGTTGACGTAGGCCTTGCTCGCGTAGTAGGTCGACAGGCCCGGTCCGGGCTGGAACCCGGCCACCGAACCCACGTTCAGCACACGCCCTCCCCCTCGGAGTTCGCCGAGAAACAGCCTGGTGAGCTCGACGGGCAAGACGACGTTCAGCCGGAGCTGGGTCCGCTCGGCGTCGAGGTCGCTGTCGGCGAAGGGGCCGTACGTGCCGACACCGACGTTGTTGACGAGGATATCGATATCGAGCCCACGCCCCGTGACCTCCTCGTGGAGGTCCGTCGCCGCCGTCGCGACGTCTAAGTCCATCGCGATGGGGGTGGCCGTCACACCCTTTCTCTCCAGTTCGTCGGCGAGCGCGCGGAGCCGCTCCTCGCGGCGGGCCACGAGCACCACGTCGTGACCGTGGGCCGCGAACTCCCGGGCCAGCGCCGCGCCGATACCCGCCGACGCGCCAGTGACCAGTGCGGTACCGGAGTCGCTCACCGCCCCACCACCCCGTCACGCCGGGCGCGTCGTCTGGACTGCAACAGCGTCACGTCGCGCCGGTGGTGCAACTCCCGGACGACGCTGATCGGCTGTTCGACGCATGCCTCGCTCATCGCTTGGCATACCACTCCGCGAACTTCGCCAGCGCCCGCCCGCGGTGGGAGACGGCGTTTTTCTCGTCGGTGCTCATCTCCGCGAACGTGGTCCCGTCGTGCTCGAAGACGGGGTCGAAGCCGAAGCCGCCCTCACCTCGGGGCGCGACAATCTCCCCCGGAACCCGGCCCTCGAACAGCTTGACCGGGAGTGCATCCTCGCCGCCGTGGACCTGGTCGCCGGTCGTCGCCGTGTCCCGCTTGTCCGCCCCGAGGTCCTGCCCGCGGCGCTCGTCGAGGTCGACAGGGTCCGGGGTGGCCTCGAACCCCTCCCCGTCGCAGTAGGCGATCACTGTCTTAAACGCCGCGCCGTGGTCGGCCTCGGGTTCGGTCATGCGCCAGACCCGCTCGATGCCGACCTTGTCCTCGACGTACGAGGAGTAGGGGCCGGGGAACCCGTCGAAGGCGTCAATAAACAGTCCCGCGTCGTCGACGATGACCGGCCCGTCGGCCGCCCGATAGGCCTCGCGGGCGCCGTGGGCCGCCACCGCGCCGAGCTCGTCGGCCTGCATCTCGGGGTAGTCGAAGTCGAACTGGACCACCTCGTCGTCCAGATAGGCCGTCGCCTCCCGGACCTTCCCGGGGTTGGTCGTCACGAAGTTGAGCATACCGCTACACGAGCGGGCGGCCCCAAAAGAGGCGTCGAAACGGTGCTCCCGGCTTCGGCGGTCGCATCTCCCCGCCGACAGCGTCGGCGGGTCAGTCGACGACGACTTCGACCGGCTCGTCGGCTTCCTCGTCCTCGAAGGACTCGCCCTCGCCCCGGCGCTCCTGGTACAGCATCGCGCCGGCGACCGCCAGCACGATCCACGCGCGCCAGTTCGCCAGGTTCAGCGTGTAGCCGATGCCGAAGGGCTTCTCGACCAGCATCCCGTCGCCGGGCTGCCAGTACGAGGAGACCAGCCGTTTCAGACTGGGGCGTTCGAAGTTGTACGGCACGCCGAACAGTTCCCCTGACTGGGGTTTGTCTACCATATCTGTCCGTACTCGCGGGTGGACTAAATTCCTTCCCCCCGACCTTTTTCATCGTCTGGTGTCCTCGGGCCGCTTCGCGGCCCTGCGGGCACCGCTCCTCGAAAAACGTCGATGAAAAAGGCCGGAAGTGCGCCGTCGGCGCGCTTCCGGGGAAACGGCTCGCTCCGCTCGCCGTATGCTATGGCTCAATTACGCGTGTTTCGCTCTGTCGGCGGCCCTGCCTTTCCCCGGGTCGCTCGGGTGCGACAGCTGTCGCACCACTCGCTCCCGGCCCCGCGCTACTCCACCGAAGTCAGGTAGACGGCGGCGACGGCCAGCGCGATACCCGCCACCTTGCGGCCGGTCAGGGGTTCATCGAGGAAGGCGATGCCGATGATGGAGCTGGTGGCGATGAACATCCCGAAGACGGGGACGACGACGCTGATTGGGCCGGCGGCCAGCGCCCGGTAGTACGAGACGATACCGACGGTGAGTGCGATGCCGGCGGCGTAGGCGTAGACGGCCTGCCCGTCGGTGAGATACGGCGTCACCGACACGTCCGAGGAGAGAACGATAGCCAGCCCGACAGCGACGAGAATCCCGTTCGAGATGACAAGCACCACGTCGCTGGGGATGGTCGCCGTCGCCATCTTCACCAGCGGCGGGACGAGCGTGTAGCCGATCAGCGCCAGCACGGCCCAGAGGAGATAACGCATTGTCGGGCGAACGCGTGCCGGACAGGTGTGCGTTCGGATTCCCGGCCGGCTACTGGTAGCGCCCGCGGCCCTCGATGTCGGCCAGGCTGGCAAAGACGGCGTCGGCGTGGCCGGACTCGGCCCGATAGGCCTCGCGGGCCGCCTCGAACAGCGCCTCGGGATCGTCGGCGGTGCCGGCGAGCGACTGGGCCAGCACGTGGAGGTCCATCGCGTGGTCCTCGGGCTCGTCGGTGTAGTACCCCAGCCCGAAGTCGATGAGGAAGACGCGCCGCTCGCGGGGCGCGACGCGTGCGTTTCGCGTCGTCGGGTCGCCGTGGACGAAGCCGGCGTCGTGGATGCGGGCGAGGTACTCACCGACAGCGCTCACCGTGTCAGCGGCGAGTCGCTCCCGCAGGTCGGCCTCGCCGACGCGCTGGAAGGCGATGCGGGCCTCGTCGGGGTCCACGTCCAGCACCAGCGGCGTCGGGACACCGTGCCTGCGGGCGTCGCTCGTCAGCCGGACTTCCTGTCGGGTGCGTTCGGTCCGCAGCCGCTCGTCGAGCGCCGGGTGGCGGTAGCTCCGCGGGTTGCGCGCCTTGAGAACCCGGTCGGCCTCGATGGTGACCGTCGCTTCGGCGCCCTGGACCTCGGTTTCGCCCCGGTCGCGCCGGTCCACGCTCTCGTCGGGCCCGCGCCACGTGACGGGGATCTCGTCCGGTCGGAAGTTCGAGTCGATGGCCGACTCCTCGATTTCGAGGGTGTCGCCGGCGGCGTACATCTTCGCGCCAAGCATCGCTATCATGCCGGCGTTGTCCCGCAGGAAGCGGTTCTCGGGCGCGTAAAACTGTGCTCCGCGCTGGTCACACATCTCCCCGAGCATCCCCTGAAGCCGTTCGTTCTGACCGACGCCGCCGCCCAGCACCAGCTCGTCCGCGCCGGTGAGCGAGAGCGCCCGCTCGGAGACCTCGGTGAGCATCCCGAAGATGGTCTCTTCCAGCCCGCGACAGACATCGTCGACCGGTACCCCGTCGTCGACGGCCTGCTTCGCGGCGCTCATGACGCCCGAAAACGAGAAGTCCATCCCCTTGACGACGTACGGTAGCGGGTGGTACTCGCCGTCGAGAGCGTGCTGTTCGACCTTCGGCCCGCCGGGATGTTGCCAGCCGATGTGGCGGGTGAACTTATCGATGGCGTTGCCCGCGCCGGTATCCATCGTCTCGCCTAACACGCGGTAGCGGCCGTTCCGATAGCCCAGCACGTGGGCGTTGGCGCCGGAGGCGTTCAGGCAGACGGGCGAGTCAAAGCCCGAGCGATGGCGACCCACCTCCAGGTGGGCGACCATGTGGTTGACGCCGACCAGCGGTACGTCAAAGCGCTGGGCGACGGCCCGCGCCGCGGTGGCGACGATGCGCAGACACGGCCCCAGTCCGGGGCCCCGCGAGAAGGCGACCGCGTCGAAGGGCGCGTTCTCAGCGGCCCCAGCACGCTCCCGTCCGTGCCCGATGGCCGTCTCGACCACGCGTGGAATCGCCTCGCCCATGTGTTCGGCGGCCTCGCGCGGATGGATGCCGCCGCTGTCGGGCTGGTAGGCGTCCGTCTCGATGAAGACGTGGTCGTCGCTGGCGCTATCGAGGTCGTCGGTCTCGTAGACCGCAGCACTGGCTGCCCAGGCGGTTCCCTCGATACCGAGAATCCGCATCGCGCCCTACTTCCACTCGGTGTAGCCGCACTTCCCGCAGTGCTGGCGGTCGTCGTGGTCCGCGAGGACGGTGTCACCGCAGCGCGGACAGAGGTCCTTGGTCAGCTCGCCGTCGTCGTAGTAGTCGGAGCGGGGCATCTATGCTTCCTCCGCCTCTTCCTCGCCGTCGGCGACGATCTTGTTGCGCTCGAGCATGTGGTCCTGCTCGACGTCGCGGGCGTACTCGGGGCTGTCGTAGACCTTCGCGTAGCCGACGGTCTTTCGCATCCCGAACTTCGTGTCGAGCTTGTGGATGACGACCTCTTCGGCGTCCTTGTTCAGGGTGGCTGCGAGGGAGTCACGCACGGACAACCGGGACGGCGTGGCCTCGTCGTGGACGACCTCGAAGCGGACGTCCGTTCTGTGCAACATGGGGTTCTCGTCTTCCTCGATGATGTCGATATCCATGGTTCGTTGTCCATAGATTCCCGCCGTAGCGCCTAAAAGGATTTCGAAGCCGCTACCCCGCCGTATCCGATGCGTGCCGTCACTGACTGTCGTCGCCGGACGCCTCAGGGTCGGCAGCGTCGTCCGGGGCCGAATCAGCCTCCCGTACATCGGAGGCCGCGGGGAGACGGTTCGCGACAACCCACAGCGTCAGTCGATAGACGCCGTAGCCGACGCCGGCAAACAGGACGAGGTCGATGAGATACAGTTCGAGGAACTCGACCGGGGTAATCTCGCTCAGGACGAGGTCCCCGGAGAGGATGAGAAATTCGAGCGTGGCGACGACGAACAGGGCGGGGGCGAAAAGCAGGAACAACCCGACGAGAAGAACCGTGAGATTGTTCCGCTGCCCGGACTGTGACATGGTCGTCCCATCGGGACCCGGTGCCAAGAGTCCTGCGTAGTGTGTCGAGCGAAGAACACTACAGCACCCCGCTCGAACGCACCGGTGGAGGAGTCCCTATCTACTCGAAACACCACTTCCTGCTCTCTGTCGCCGTCGGGCTGGCCGCCGGGCTGTACGCCGGGCTGGACCTCCTTGCCGGTCTGGGCTGGGTCGCCTTCGCCGCTGTCGTCGGCGTCGGCATCGACTTCGACCACTTTCTGGTCGCCTGGTACAACACGGGCGACCCGCGTGCGATCCGCTACTGTCTGGCGAACCCGCGTGCGGTGTTTACCGACCAGGCGTCGATATTCCACGAGTACGAGCTCGGGAAGCTCGACCGCCTCCTGAGTCACGTGCTCATCGGCGGGCCACTGGTCGCCGTCCTCTGGGTGCTCGCCCCGGCGCTTGCGGCCCTGGCAGCCGTGACGCTGTGGGTTCACGTCGTCGCGGACCTGATCCAGGACATCCGTGACGTGCGCGGGTCGGGCGGGTCGCTGGGCTGAGCGACGTCCGACGGCCAGCCGGGTCAGAGCTGACCGATATCCGCGAGCAGCCGCGAGAGGTGAATCCGCTCGTTTGCGGCTTCCGTCAGCGCCATGTCGGCCTCGCCGGCCAGTTCGTGGACCCGCGCCAGCCGCTCTCCGGAGTACCGCGAGCGGGCCACATCCAGAATCTCCTCGATGACGTCGTCCGCGCCGTACCCCTCGTCGACGAGCAGGTCGTCCAGTTCCGACCGGGCGTCGGTGAACCGTCCCTCCTCGGCGGCCTCGACCATCGACTCGACGGCGTCGTCCGCTTCGAGTCCGGTCAGCGTCTCGTAGGCCGTCTCCATCGTCACCGAGCCGGTCTCCTCGTGGGTCGTCTGAGCGGCTAAGACGGCCGTCCGGAGGTCCCCCTCGGCGTAGCCGGCGACGTACTCCAGCCCCTCCTCGTCGTGGTCGACCCCCTCGGCGGCGACGATGTCGGAGAGGACACCCACGGTCTCGGCGTGGGTCGGTTCCCGCATCACGACCGGGAAACACCGCGACCGAATCGGCGGGATGACCGCCGACGGCTGGCGCGTGGCGATGACGAACTGGGTCGCCTCGTAGTACTGCTCCATCACCCGGCGAAGGGCCTGCTGGAAGTCCTCGCGCATCCCCTCGGCGTTGTCGAGCAGGATGGTCTTGTACGTGCCCGACATCGGCGTGTAGCTCGCCGACTCCTTCAGGACGTGGTTGATGAGGTCGGCCTTCGAGGACTCGCGGCGGCGCTTGCTGTCGATGAACGAGGAAAATCGGGGGTCGTTAGCGACCTCCTTTTTCGTCATGTCAAACACGTCGGCGACGTTGAGCTCGGTGAAGTCGGCGTCGGGGTTGTCGTGGACCTCGCGGGCGTAGGCCCGCACGGCGGCGGTCTTGCCCGCGCCCTTGGGCCCGTGGACCAGCAGGTTCATCGGCTCCTCGATGGCCCCCTGCAGGTGTTCGCGGGCCGCCGACTGGGGGACGTCTTCGAGTGCCGGCGCGTGCGTCTCGGTCCACAGCGGCGCGTCCATCTGTCGTCCCGGCGTAGGCGAGGGCCCGACAAGTATCCCCCGCTTCGCGAGGCGATGAGCGAAGCGAATCGCCTCGAACGCGACGCGGGGAGCCACGCGACCCGCGTCGCTTCAACGGACATCCACTACGTTCCGGTCCCCACTACTCCCCACTGACAGGTCTATCCGCCCGGTGCTCGCTGATAATCTGGTCGACCATCTCGGCTTTCTGCTCCTGGCGGCGCTGCTCGGCCCGGTCGCGCCAGTCGTCGATGGCGTCCTCGACGACCTCCTCGCGGGCGATGGCGAGCTCGTCGACCTCCTGGACGGGGACCATCTCGGCGGGGGCGACGGGGATATCGTGGTCGAACAATACCTCGTCAGCGGCGTCGGAGAGGCCACCGTTGCGAAGCACCACCCGCGGCTCGACCTCGGCCAGCCGCTGGGCCGTCGACCGGCCCGCGCCGGAGGCGTCGCGGAACATGACGATGTCGCCCGCCGCGAGGCCGAACTGCTCGTCGGCCTCGTCGATGTCGCCGCGGGTGAACTGCTCTACGACCTTCACCGGGACCAGTCCCTCCTCGTGTTCGGAGACGTCCGCGAAGTTCGAGTGGTCGAGTTTCCAGAGCTCCTTGAGCCGTTCCAGTTTCTCGCTCAGGGCCTCGCGCTTTTCCTGCTCTTCCTCGACTTTCCGTTCGAGGGCGTCGTTGCGCCGCTCCAGGCGCGTGACCTCGCGGTCCTTGCGGACCTCCCGCCGACCCTCCTGGCGGGCTTTCTCCAATTGCTTGTCCTTCTCTTCGAGCTGTTCGTCTTTGCGCTGGATGGTCCCCTTGAGCTCCTCGACGTGGTCCTCCAGCCGGTCGATGCGGGCCTCCAGTCGTTTGATCTCCTTCTCGTCGGCGGTGAGTTCCCGGGGCTGGTGGCTGTCGGCCGCCTCCTCGGGCTCGTCTTCGCCCTCGATATCCCGCAGCACGCTCTCGACGGACTCCTCGCCGGCGACGACGCGGGCGACGACGGGGCCGACCTCGTACCGGGGCGGCACCTTCTCGGCGACCCGCTCGAACTGGCTCTCGTGGTGGTCGAAGGCATAGAGGGCGGCGGCCATCGCGTCCCGTTCGTGGTCGTTGTCGTAGGCCTCGTGGCGCGTGCGGTGTTTCTTCTCGTCGACCGGCAGGTCCCGCTCGGGCGCCCACCCCGCCGCGTCGAACGACCGGCGGAACTTCCCGACGGTCTCGGGCATCGGCTGGACGTCGGCGGCGACGACGACGGGCCGGCCCCGCTCGATGATCCACTCGATGACGTCGGCCTGGTCGTTGGTGCGAGAAGAGTAGACGTCCAGCACCTCGCCGTCCAGACCGACGATAGCGACCGCCGTGGTCGTCCCGGGGTCGACGCCGACGACGACGTGGTCCCGACGCTTGGCCAGCGGGCGGAACTCGATGCCGTCACGGCGCACGCGCTCGATTTCGACGCGGGTGTCGCCCGACCGGTGGGTGGAGACCGGGATGTCCCCCGGCCGTGCTTGCACGCGGAAGACGGCGTTCGAGAACCCGCCGTACTTCTCGGTCACGTCCCGTTCGTACTCCAGGCCGGCGGCGTCGAGTTCCGACTCGACCTCCCTCGCTTGGGTCTTGACCGCGCCGTGGATGCGCCGCGTGTAGCGGTCCTCGGACCACCCGCCCTTGCCGGTCGAGCGACCGCGGGCGACTTTCACCTCCGTCGTGTCGGTGAACGCGGAGACCTCCTGGCCGACGTTGGCGGCGGCGAGTCTGGCGGCGGCCTCGGCCTCCTGCATCGGCTCCTTGCCGTAGGGGACGCCGTGGCGTTTGGCCACCCGCGAGAGCGGTTCCGGGCGCTCGTCGCCGGTCACCTGGACGAGTTTCGTCTCGTCGGGCAGCGACCCCAGGAAGTGGACCAGCTGGTCCTTGTCGGCGGCCAGCTCGTACATGTTGTCCGTCGCCACGATGGCGGGTTCCTCGCTCTCGATGCGCCGACGGAGTTTCCGCCGCGAGACCACGTCCCGCTCAAGCTCGTCGCCATCGAAGACCACCAGCGCGTAGGAGGGGGCGTCACCGCGGATGTCGCCGCTCTGGATGTCCACCCCGAAGATGACGGCGTCGAGCGCTGCCGTGCGATTCACGCCCGCCGCTAGGGGGTGCGTGCTAATAAATGTCGTTCCGCGTCTAGCGGTCGCGTTTGCGGTAGCAGGGGACAGTTCAGAGAGCCCCACCCGCTGTGGCCCCGCGGCTCGTCAGGCTCCGAGCGGGTTCCTGCGGCGCTTACGTCGTCCGCGTTCGCACAGCAGACACGTCACGCCGGATTACGAACCGGGTTCTCGGGGCCGCGGCCGAGGAACTCCGAGAGGAACGCGTGGACGGTCCGGGCGTCGTAGCTGTCCATGTACATGCGGTTGCGCCACGCCGTCAGGACGAAGTCGGACTCGGCGGTCTCGTTGGGGTTCGGGACGACGACGACGCTGCGCCATCTGCCGGTGTGGGTCGCCGCGAACTCCCGGAGGCTGGTGCGGGCCGACTCGCTCAGCGCGCTCTCGTCGTAGTAGATGACGACCGCGCCGTGTTCCAGCGCGTGGACGATGTTGCCCGCGGGCTGGGTCTGCTCGTAGAAGCCGCCCTCGGTGGCCGTGCCGTAGTGGGGACCGGACAGCGGGGGCGACTGCTCGTATTCGATATCCTGGCCCTCGGAGACGTGCTGGGTCCCCTCGCTGGAGAACGTCTCGACCGCATCGAGACGGGCGCTGTCGCCCGATTCGTTCAGTCCGGCGGCCTCGATTCCGTCGGGCGAGACGCCCCCACCGCCCGAGAAGAACGTCAGGTACAGCGTCGCGCCGACGGCGATAGCGGCGCCGATCCCCACCGCCAGCGCCATCAGCGAGATGGACGACTCGTCGTCGCCCGTACGGCCGTCTACCCGCCGCTGGTCGATGGCACCAAGCTCCCCCGCGTGCTCGTCGGCGAGGTGGTCCAGATACGTCTCCTCGCCGTCGAACGACGCCCCGCAGTACTCGCAGTCCACCATTGGCCCTACCGTATGTGGCGGGGGGGTTTGAACGTATTGCTACCTAGAACTCCGCCGTATCGACGAGGTCGGCGAAGGCCGCCCGCTCGCGCTCGTCACCGGTCGCCTGGTCAGTATCGTCCCGCAGCCGCCGTTTCAGCGTCCGGAGCGCGGCGTGGTCGACCGCGGCCAGCTCGTCGGCCACGGCCCGGGGGGCGTCGGTGACCCGCGAGACCAGCCCCATCCGCAGCGCCGCCTCGGCGCCGACAGTCCGGCCCGACAGTGCCAGGTCCATCGCCTCGCCCTCACCGACGACGCGTGGGAGCCGCGTGGTCCCGCCCCAGGCGCCAAAGAGCCCGAGTTTCACCCCGGTCTCGGCGAACGTCGCCTCGGGCGTGGCCACCCGCAGGTCACAGGCCAGGGCCAGCTCGACGCCGCCGCCCCTGGCGGCCCCGTCGATGCCGGCGATAACGGCCCCGTCGTACCCTTCCAGTTCGTTCGCGACCCGCTGGCCCAGGGCAGCGAAGTCGGCTGCCGCGTCGCCGTCGAGGTCCCGCACCACCTCCAGGTCCGCGCCGGCACAGAACGCCGTCCCCGCGCCGTGGAGATACAGGACGGGTTCGCTCGCCTCGGCCACGGCGTCCGACAGTTCAGACAGGGCATCCCTGTCGAGCGCGTTGCGCCGCGCCGGCCGCGACAGCGTCAGCACGCGCACGTCCCCCTCGACCGTTGTCCGGACCATGCCCCTGCTTGATGGTGGTGTTTCCAAAGGTCTTTGCCCTTGCCTCCGCTAGAGCGCGCCAATGGAGGAAGTGGCGGCGGTCCGGCAAGCCGCGCTGGCGGGTGTCGACGACATCGAGCCCGAGCGGCTCCGGGACCGTCTCTCCGCCCGGCTCGAGGACGCCTCGTTCGCGCCGGGCGTTTTGACCCTCGTCGCCGAGGCGGCCGCCTGTGGCCACGCGGTCGACGACAGCGACGCGGACCGTGGTGCCGGCGTCCAGCTCATCTACGAGGGGCTCGCACTGACCCGCCGGCTCGCTCGCGACGACCCCTGGACAACCGGCGACCGCGACGCCGCCGACCTTGACATCCTCATCGCCGACATCCTCGTCTCCCGTGGGTTCTATCTGCTGGCCCGCACCGAGGCCGCCGGAGCCGCCGTCGACGTGGTCCGGGAGTTCGGGAAAGACCAGACCGAACTCCGAACGACCGGCAGCGACGACCGAGACGGCAGTCTGGAGGGCGACATTTGCGAACTGGCCGTCGTCGCCGGCCTCACCGCCGGCGGCAGCGAGCCGACCCCGGAACTGCGCGCGGTCGGCCCCGACCTGGCGACCGACGGCCTCCCCGAGGTCGAGGCCCTGCTGAACGGGGAGGTCGCCGACCGGCTGGCCGGCCACGACAGTCAGGCCACCGCCGACGACTGAGTGCCCGCCGTCGATCGGAATCGAAACGCCTAAAGACAACTGCCGGATACAGATGAGTGCGTGCCTGGGTAGCTTAGCGGTAAAGCGCGTCCTTGGTAAGGACGAGACCCCGGATTCAAATTCCGGCCTAGGCTTTCTCCAAGTTACTGACCTAGAGCGACAGCGACGGGTCCGGAACGCGTGGAAAGCCGGACCCGGGATTTGAATCCCGCCGAGCAAGACCGGAGACTCGACAAGCTCGACGGGATCGTCGCCTCGCCGTGGCGCGACCCGCCCGACTACGGCGAGCCACTCCAGAACAGTCCGCACAAAAAGATACGTATCGGGGAGTTTCGGCTCTCCGTGAGCTTTCGTCGGAGCAGCGAGTGGCTGGTCGTTGCGCGTGTCAAGCGTCGTGACGGCGCGTATACCGCTGACGACGACTAACAGAGGGTCCTTTCTACACGCAAACCGCGAGCGGCGCGGTTCATCGCGCCGCGTCCCGTGTCGGCCCCACCCACGGGAGAGGCATTTATCATCGTGGCTTCGACAGTGTGGGGCAGGATGTACCAGTACGAGGCGGTCGCGGAGGTGATGCGGGAGAACGGGGGATACGCGACGCTGAAGGCGCTGTATCAGCGGGCGCCGGCCGTCGAGGGGAGCGAGTGGGGGACCAAGACACCCAACGCCAGTATCCGCCGTATCGTCCAGACGCGTGAGGACTTCTTCAAGATACGGCCCGGGCTGTGGGCGCTGGAGAGCCACCGGGAGCGGCTTCCGGCCGGCGTGTACGACGAATCGGCCGACGAGGCCCGGCGCGACCAGTACTCACACTGGTACTTTCAGGGCCTCCTCGCGGAGGTCGGCAACCGCCGACAGGCCGAGACGTGGGTCCCGTCCCAGGACAGGAACCGCGCCTTTCTGGAGACGACACTCGGAGAGGTCCGAAGCCTGGACTCGCTGCCGCAGTTTGGCTATCAGGAGCTGGTTCGGCGGGCGAGTACAGTCGACGTCGTCTGGTTCAACGAACGCGAGATGCCCGCCAGCTTCATCGAGGTCGAGTTCTCCACGGACTTCCAGAACTCGCTGCATAAGTTCCTCGACCTGCGGGACTTCCACGCGGGGTTCATCATCGCGGCGGACGAGCGGAGAGAAGCGCAGTTCGAGAAGCGACTGGGCCAGTCCGGGTTCGGGCCGATTCGCGACCGTGTATCCTTTCTCACCTTCGACGAGCTCTCCCGGCTGCACGCGGCCACGGACGCGACAGCCGGTGTCGCGGCACAGCTCGGTGTGTAGCCGTCAGTCAGAGACTGAGCCGACCGCGACTCACTCCCGGTTCGGTTCCTCGGCCAGGGCCTTCTCGCGCAGCTCCTTGCATTTCTCGCCGCCGATCTCCAGGTCGGGCACCGGCGTCGGCTTGCCGTCCTCGACGGCGACGAACGTGGCGTAGGCGGAGGTCGTGGATTCAGTCTCGCCGGTGTGTGGGTTCTCCGCGCTGACCTCGATGCGTACGCGGACGCTCGTCCGCCCGGTCTCGTAGGCGTATGACTCCACGAGGGCGTTGTCGCCGATGGGAATGGGCCGCTCGAAGTCGACGCTCGACATCTGGGCGGTGACACAGGACTCCTCGGCGGCCCGCATCGCGGACATCGCGCCGATCTCGTCCATCCACTTCATCACGATGCCCCCGTGAGCGCTGTTGTAGTTGTTCGCGTGGGTGGGCTGGACGCGCTCGCGGTTGACGATATGCGTATCGGCGATCTTGGGCATGGGACGGGATAGACAGCCCGGAGATAAAAGCGGGCGTGTCCTTACTGGTGCTGTGCCGGGTTGCCTTCCTCGAACGGCTGAACGATGACGAAGCCGTCGGGGTTGGTGAACTCGAGCTGGTACTGCTCGCCGGAGGACTGGCCAACCATATCGGAGAGGCTCCGGTTGACGCTGCTGGAGGGGGAGTTGTTGGCGCTCCAGGCCACCGTCGCCTGCGGGTCCGTCTTGACTGGCGGGGTGAGCACGAGCGGGCTACCGTGGGTCGTGATGGCGATGTGGCCCGGCCCTTCGAGGAAGACGTTCGTCAGGCCGCCCGCGGAGGCCCCCGAGAGGCTTCCGATGGTCGAGATGCTGTAGTCGACGCTCGACTCGAAGGCCAGCACGTCGTTGCCGTTGACAGAGATGGACTCGTCGGCGCCGAGGTCCATGATCTGTATCTCCTTGGCGTCGTCGGCGACGTAGAGGTGGCCGGTCCCCTCGACCTCCATGACGGGGGTCCCTTCGCTGGTCGCCTTCGACTTGATAAAGCCCGTGATACCCCCCTCGGCGTTCGAGCTGCCGGTAAAAGAGAGGTCGCCCTCGTACGCGACCATCGCTCCCGCCTTCGTCGTGACCGAGCCGTCGACGGCGATATCGAGGAGCTTGCTGTTCTCTAGCTGGAAGGTGTCACCACCTTCTTCGGGCCTGTTGTCGGTGATGAACTGGTCTATATCCATGTGTATCCCGGCCGAGCGGTCGGCCGCTATCGGCGGGTTCGTCACGGGAGTATGAGAATTTTGTCCCGCCGAGAGGTTGAGTCACTCCCTGTGAAAACGCCGCCAAGCGTCGCCGGCGATATCAGAACGGGAGCGGGAAGGGGACCGACCCCCGCGAGTACCCCTCGACGCGGCCGTCGGGCCGGTAGCGGAAGACGACGAGCGGTTCGTAGCCGACGCTTGGCTGTTCGGCGAGTATCCGTCGCCACTCGTCGTCGCGGAAGGACGTACAGTCCACGGCGAGGACGGCCCCGGGGTGGGCCGCAAGCTGGTCGCGGGTCTTGGCGTCGCCCGACGCCTTCAGTGCCCCGATAGCGGTGTCTATCTGGCGGCGGCTCGGCGGCCGCGGCCGGGTCACCTCGACGAGGGTGTCGTCGACGCGGAAGTCGACGGAGTGGCCCGAGTCCAGTTCGACCTCGGGGACGATGTCGTTGCCCGCGTCGACGAGCAGTTTCGCGGCGTTGAACTCGCCCATCGTCGCCCGCATCCGCGAGAGGTCAAAGCCCTGACTGGTCCCCAGTTTGCTGGCCATCGTGTAGCGGTAGTCGTCTAACACGCCGGTCGCGAGGAAGTCGTCATAAAAGCTCAGTCCGTCCTCGCGGTCGGCGTCGGGAAAGCCGCCGGCGTGGTCGCGGAAGAACGTCCGCGTGGACTCGCGGCCGTCCTTCGAGAGGAAGACGGGCAGGAAAAAGTGCGCGAGCGCCTCGTACTCGGTGAGCCACGGGTCCTCGACCTCCAGCTGGGCGAGCAGCTCCCGCTGGCCCCACTCGGCGACCGGGTCGGGGCTGCGTTCGAAGGTCTGTTTGTCCGTCCGCCAGAGGGTCTCTGGGGTCTGTGTGTTGCCGAGCCAGTACGCTTCCTGTCCGTTCCAGATGAAAAGCGCCAGGTCGCCGTTGTCCATCTCCAGCCGGCGGGCCGCCCACCCCTCGGGTGGGGCGAACCACGGGCCGTTCAGTTCCGCGCCGAAGGTGTCCTCAAGCGGGGAGAGCAAGTCACGCCGGACACGGTCCTCGTTCCAGCGTTCGGTCGAATGTCGAAATCGAATCGGGCCAGCCACGGTGTGTTATAACCGGTCAGTGCTCTTGTGCGTTCCGTTGGGTGAGCCGGGTGCGGTCCGGACAGTTTGTTTCGCCACGTCCGTCGCGACGGGGTTGGCGGTGGGTCAGGTTTTCGACCCCGAGTTGTATCGCTCGTCGTCGTTCGCCCGGACGCCTGCAGCGCCCGTAGCGACGAACAACGATTGCCGAGTCAGCAGGCCAAGCCGGTGAAGTCGTCTCAAACCCACGATCGCGGACCTACGCCGACGGGGCCGTGGAAGTACTTTCAACGCTGGTATCGTATCGCTCTGTATGGCCGATGAACCGCCAGACCGCTCGGACCAGGAAGATGGAGAGAAACTCGGCGGCGAGATGGCGACCGACAGCACGGAGATGAGTTCGATACTGGGTGATGCCTATCGCGGGGAGCTGGACCGTGAGACGACGTGGCGGTCACGGCTGGACCAGACGACGACGTGGGGGGTGACGGTCGTCGCTGCGATCCTCACGTGGGCCTTCTCCAGCGGCGACAACCCGCATTATATCATTCTCATCGGCATGCTCGCTGTCGGTCTTTTCCTGTTGATTGAGGCTCGGCGGTACCGCGACTACGACATCTATCGCTCGCGGGTGCGTCTCTTCCAGCAGAACTTGCTCGCCGACGCGCTTGACCCGTCGGCGGGGGTCGAACACGAGGACTGGCGGAGCAAACTCAGTCAGGATTACCGGACACCGACGCTGAAAGTATCGACCTGGGAAGCCACAGCGAACCGTCTCCGACGGATCTATCTCCCGCTGCTTGCCGTGTTGCTCGTCGCGTGGCTGTTCCGAATCACGGCGTTCGCACCAAACGAACGCCCACTGTCAACCGCTGCTATCGCCGTCGTCCCCGGAACCCTCGTCGTGGCCGTCATCGGGCTCGCCTACGTGGCCGCTGTTGTGCTTGTACTCTGGCCCCGTGAAAGGGACGCGAAAGGGGAGTTCGAGGAGGGAGACCCCAAAAAATGGAAATAGTTCCCCGCTCGGAGTCAGAGACTTGCGACACGAGCCCGGGATCGCGGCTGCATCGCGACGCCGAGGCCTGGACCGGAGCGGTCATCAGAGCGTCGACACGGCGGTGAAAAACGGTCTACAGCTGCCACACAGTTGCTTTTATCGCTCGTCCAGCGGCACGAACTCCGTCTCGTCGGGGTCCGGGCCGGTGTACCGGGCACGGGGGCGGATGAGGCGGTTGTCCTCCACCTTTTTCATCGTCGGGTCCGCTCGCTCCGCTCGCGAACCACTCCTCGAAAAACGTGGGCGAAAAAACAGCCACTCACTCCGTTCGTGGCTGCGAAACCGCGCCTTCGCGCGGTACAGGCTACCGCTCGTCCAGCGGCACGAACTCCGTCTCGTCGGGGTCGGGACCGACGTACCGGGCCCGTGGCCGAATCAGGCGGTTGTCCTCGATGTACTCGGCGACGTGGGCGACCCAGCCGCCGACGCGGGACATCGCGAAGATAGGGGTGTAGATGTCGATAGGGATGCCCATCTGGTAGTACGTCGAGGCGGAGTAGAAGTCGACGTTCGGGGCGAGCCCCTTCTCTTCCATGAGGTACCGCTCGATGGTGGTGGACATCTCATACCACTTCAGCGAGCCGGCGGCCTCGCCCAGCTCCTTCGAGCGCTCGCCGAGAATCTTCGCGCGGGGGTCCTTGACGCTGTAGACGCGGTGGCCAAAGCCCGACACCCGGCGACCGCCGTCCAGCGCATCCTTGACCCAGTCCAGGGGGTCCATCGCGGCGTCGTCGACCTCCTTGAGCATCTCCATGACGTCCTGGTTGGCGCCGCCGTGGAGCGGCCCCTTCAGGGTGCCGATGGCCGACGTGACGGCGCTGTGGAGGTCTGAAAGCGTCGAGGCGGTGACCATCGACGAAAACGTCGAGGCGTTGAGGCCGTGGTCGGCGTGGAGCACCAGCGCCTGGTCGAAGACGTCGGCCAGCACGTCGTCGGGCACCTCGCCGTTGAGCATGTAGAGGAAGTTCTCGGCGTGGCCCAGGTCCTCGCGGGGGTCGACGGGGTCCGCACCGTCGCGGATACGCGCAAACGCGGCGATGATGGTCGGGAGCTTCGCGGTGATGCGCCGGCCGGTCGCGAGGTTCACGGCCTCGTCGGTCGGGTCGGCGTCCTCGGGTGCGGGGTCGAACCCGGAGAGCATCGACACCGCGGTTCGGAGCGCGGCCATCGGGTTCTCGTCGGCCTCGGCCAGCTCCCGGACCGTCGCGAGCACGGCGTCGTCGACCGCCCGCTCGCTCGCCATCTCCGACGCGAAGTCGTCGAGTTCGGACTGGTCTGGGAGGTGGCCATACCAGAGGAGATAGAGGACTTCCTCGTAGCTGGCGCCGTTTGCGAGCTCCTCGATAGTGTACCCCCGATAAACGAGTTTACCCGCGTCACCGTCGATCACACTGAGATCGGATTCGGCGACGAGGACTCCCTCCAGCCCTTTCTTGAGGTTGTCGGACATACCCAAACCGTATCCGACCTGCCGGGAAAAACATTTTCTTTCTGAGCGTGAGTGTCACAGCCTCGGCGGCGGGAAAGTGAACGTTCAGTCACCGATTTCCGACGGTAGTGTGTCGATACCTAAGCCTCTCGCCCGTCGAAGCGCCGTTCCGTCGTCGTCCCGGGGAAAGACGGCCTGAGAGGGACAGACGGAGCGAACGCTTTTCACCGGTGGTGGCAAATCGGGGGATATGGAGTCTACGGGCACGGTCGAGTACGAGCCGGTGAGCGTCAAGGCGGTGCTCTCGGAGATGAAAGACACCGCCGAGTTGCTCATCGACCTCTCGTACTCGGCCGTACTGCTGGGCAGCGACGACGTGGCCAGCGAGGTACTGGAGCTGGAGGCAAAGATGGACGTGCTCCAGCTCCGGGCCCGCATGAGCCTGCTGATGGCCTGCCGGTCGACCGAGGACGCCGAGTCGCTGGCACCGGTGCTGGGGATGGTCGGCGCCGCGGAGAAAATAAGCGACGCCGCCGGCGACATCGCGAAGGTCGTACTGGAGGACATCGGCCTGCCGGACACGATGCGGGCTGCCCTGCCCGAGGCCGTGGAGACGCTGGTGCGTGCGACCGTCGCCGCCGACTCGCCGCTGGCGGGCCAGACGCTTGGCGCGCTGAACCTCGAAACCGAGACGGGCGTGCGGGCGCTGGCCATCCGCCGGCAGGGCAACTGGTTGCTCAACCCGACCCGGGAGACGGAGGTGCAAGCCGAGGACGTAGTCCTGCTTCGCGGCCCGGAAGACGGCGTCAGCGAGGTGTTCCAGGACGCCACGGGCGACCCATACGAACCCCCGGAACCGCCACAGGGCGACACACAGGACCTCGAACGGGCCGTCGACTCTATCGTCCTGATGAAAGACATGGGCGAGCTCGCGGTGGACCTGGCCTACGGCGCCGTGCTCTTCGACAGCGAGGCCGTCGCCGAGGAGGTCGTCGAGCTGGAAGCGGAGGTGGACGCGTTGCAGTCCAGATTCGAGGCGTGGACGCTCCGGGCGGCCGCCGACATGGACGACCCCGTCTCCCTGCGCGGACTCGTCCACCTGGCCCGCTCGACGGAGGTCATCTCCGACGCCGCCCTCGAAATCAGCGAGGGCGTGTTACGTGGCCTCTCGACTCATCCCGTCGTCGCCGAGGCCGTCCGGGAGTCCGACGAGATAATCGTCCGGGCGACGGTGGCCGGGGAGAGCGACCTGGCCGGCCGGACCATCGGCGACGTCGCCGTGAAGACCGAGACGGGGATGCGTATCATCGCCATTCGACGGGCCGGCGGCGAGAGCGACCGTACCGGCCGCGAGGGCGGCGAGTGGGTCGTCTCGCCCGGCCCCGAGACACCGCTGATGGCCGGCGACGTACTGCTGGCGAAGGGGACCCGCACGGGCGGCGAACGGCTCGGGACGCTCACGGGGCCGAGCGAGCGAGCCTGACCGCCGAGACGACCGTAAAGAGAGCCGTAAGCAGGCCGCCCAGCGAGACGAGCAGGACGAAAGCGAGCGCCCCGTAGAGGTACGTCGGGCGGGCGGTCCCGGGGAGGACGAAGAGGGCGACCAGCCCCGCCGTCAGGACGGCGGACAGCGAGAAGCCATACTTCGCGTTCCGGGGGACGTTCAGCGCGGCGACCAGCGCCGCCGCGCCACTCTCCGGTTCGGACTCGGACACGACCCCCGATAGGGACGGGGAGAAAAAGACCCCATCGGTGTCCAGCGGGGCCACGAGGCGGTTTCGCCGCGGGGAATCCGAACCAGTAAAGTCGGACAACCCGAATGGGGGCGTAATGGTAACTCTCGGTACGGCGAGTGCCGCTCCCGGTGAGATAGACACCGGGCGTCTGGAGGTCGGCGAGAGCCGGGACGGCAGCCCCGTCGGGCTGCCCGTCGCGGTCGTCAACGGGTCACAGGACGGCAAGACACTCTACATGCAGGCCGCAAGCGACGGCGACGAGCTGAACGGCGTCGGCGTCATCCAGCGCGTCGTCCCGCAACTGGACCCGACCGAGCTCTCGGGGACGATTCTCATCTGTGGCATCGTCAACTACCACGCCTTCCAGATCGCCGAACACCGCAACCCCATCGACGACACGAAGATGAACCGGGCCTACCCCGGCGACGCCTCGGGGACCTCAAGCGAGCGCATCGCCGCGGCGACACACGACGCCGCCGTCAGCGCCGACCTCGTCGTGGACCTCCACCAAGGCTCTACCTCCCGGATGATCGAGGAAGTCCGGGTCCGGTGTGGCTCCCGGCATCGCCTCCACGAGGAGTGTCTCGAACTCGCGAAGGTGTTTGACTGTGGCTACATCCTAGACCAGAAAGGGCCCGACGGCCAGCTCGCCCGGACCGCGCCGGACGAGGGCGTCCCGACAATCGACCCCGAACTCGGCGGCTGTGTCGGCTGGGACGAGGAGTCGATTCGGGCCGGCGTCGACGGGGTCTTCAACGTGCTTCGGTACTACGGCTTCCTGCCCGGCGCGTACACGCCCTCGCCACAGGCCCGCGCGACCGGCTTCGAGCAGTACGGCTCGCCGGTCGGCGGGCTCGTGGACTTTCACCCGAACCTGGGCGACCGCGTGAGCCGCGGGGACACGCTGTTCGAGGTGACCGACGTGTTCGGCGAGACGAAATCGGAGATAACGGCCGACTCGGCCGGTATCTTCTGGCGGTCGCGGCGACTCCCGCAGGTCGCCACCGGCGAGTACGTCTGCTCTGTCGGCACGAACATCGATACGTACTAGCGCCACAACACCAGCGACACGGGCGTGTCGGCGTTGACAGAGACCCACTGTGAGTCGACCTCGGCCGGGTCGACGTCGGCGGCGTAGCAGATGTACCGCTCCGTCCCGTCCGAACGACTGCGGACGACCGCCGGAAGGACGCCTTCGTCCGGGTCCGGCGAGGGCGTCCCGCCGGCCGCTTCCTGGTGTTCAGTGCCCATAGACGGGCTGTAGCCGAGAACCGGTATTGTTACCGGTCGGTTATGCGGCCGAAGGCGTCACCGAATGTCGTCGAGGTCGACGAGAAGCCCCTCGGGGACCGCGAGCCAGTGGGTCGCCATCTCCGTGTCCGGCTTGTCGGTCGGGTACAGCAGGGCACGCTGTCCCCCGTCAGCGGTGGGTTCCAGTTCGCTGGTGAGCAGTGCCTCGCTGAACTCGTCTTGCGGGAGTGGTGGTCGCGTCTCGACGTCCGACGGCGACGACTCGCTGCTCATAGACGCTTTACCGGGACTATACGTATTGTTATACAATCCATAACCGCAGCCCGGCGAGGGTTTCCCCGGCTTACCGTCCGGGTCGTCGCGGCTACCGCTCCGGATGCGTCGGTCCGTCGAACCCGCCCCGGACCAGCGGCTTGGCGATGTGGCGCCGCGCCACCGGCGGGACCTCGTACCAGCCCGGTTCGAGGGCGCGCTCTATGGGGCGGTCGACCTTGCCGTCGGCGCTGGTAGCGCAGTCCCGACAGCGGTAGCCCTGGTTCCGCCCGGCCGAGGACATCGTCGCGCCGCAGTCCGGGCAGGTCGGGGTGGCCGGTTCGGTCCGGACCAGCTCCCGGACCGCGAACTTCTCCAGTTTGAGGGTGCCGTCGGTCACCTCCCCACAGACGGTGACGCGGTCGCCCGGACGCAACGCTCGCACCCGGTCGCGGAACCGCTTCGTGGGTTCGAACGCGGCACACTGGAGCCGGGCGTCGCCGTCGGACCCGGGGTCCGAGGAGAGTCGCGACCCGTCGGGTCGCTCGCCGCCGTCCGCGATGGACAGGAAGACGTGGCCGCCCTCGCGGGTCTCGGGCGCCGCGGCGACGGTCCCGTCGACGCGGTAGGCGCTGTCGTCGGCCAGCGACCCCACAGCGCCGTCCTGCAGGTGGACATCGGTCCCCTGATTGGTCACGAACGTCGCGCGCCGGTCGATCGGCTCGCTCTCGATGGCGTCGGCGACGGCCCGGCAGGCGTCGGGGTCGTCGCCCCGGATGCCATAGAGGATGGGACAGGGCGTCCGGGGGACACAGACCGGGTAGCCCGAGGCGCGGTCGACGGTGTCCCACACCGCCGGGTAGTGTCTGTCTGCCGCGGCGCGGACGCTCTCGGCGTCGACGTCGCGGTCGCTGCCCCAGCGGTCGGGTTCGCGGTAGGCGATGTGTTCGTACGTCCAGTCGTCCAGCGCGGCCCAGGCGCCGACGGCCGCCAGCGCGCCGACGAGCCCCCGGCCGTTGCCCGCCTGCAGCCGGGCGAAGCCGGCGGTGTCCGCGAGCAGCGTCGCGGTCGTCCGGTCCTGAATCGAGCGAATCGCGTCGACGGCGAAGTCGGCGACCCGCGGCGGGACGTTGTCGGGCGCGCAGTCGGCGACGACGGCGCCGGGGTTCGTCTTCGGGTCGTCGGTCTGTGCCAGGTCGAGCGTCTCGCGGGCCAGCGTCGTCGCCCGGTCTGCGTCGAGGTCCGTGTGTACTGCCAGTGCGGCGTTCCCGCGGGTCTTGTGCTCTACGGCCGGGTTGAGACGGACGAGGAGCAGCCGCTCGACCGCCCCGCCGGCCTCGCGTATCCGCTCGGCGAGCTCGGCGGCGGCGTAGGTCGTACACATCCCCGTCTCCCGGGAGTCCGTATCGTCCAGTCCGACGACGGTCACAGACCCGGATACTGGATTCACCGGGATAGCGGTTTCGTCGCTCGGTCGGGTGTTCCGCGCCGACCGGCACACGGGTAGAACGCGTGTAGCGGGATGTGAGTGGGTGCGTCGCCGTTTCCGGCCTCGAAAACACGGTCAGGGCGCGGCTAACCCGGTGGCGGGGACGGCACAACGCATATATGGGGTGACTGGCTTAACCCTCAATAGAGAAACGATGTCACGGTCGGCACTGGTAGGCAACGTGACCGCCATGCTCGAGGACGCGGGGTTCCTCGTGAGCGACCGGTGTGCGATTCGACCCAAGAGCTTCGACATCGCGGCCAGACGGGGCGAGGACGTGTTGCTCGTGAAGATACTGGGAAACATCGACTCCTTCGACGCCCGGACCGGCGCGGAGATGCGCCGGCTGGGGACCTACCTCAACGCGACGCCTATCGTCGTCGGGCTGCGCACCCGCGACGAGGAACTGAAACCGGGCGTCGTCTATTTCCGCAACGGCGTCCCCGTCCTGTCGCCGGACACCGCCCTGGACCTGTTCGTCGAGGAGGTCCCCCCGCTCATCTACGCCGCGCCGGGCGGGCTGTACGTCAACATCGATTCGGAGGTGCTGGCAGATGTTCGGGAGGAAAAGGAGTGGTCGCTTGGCAAACTGGCCAAAGAGCTCGGCGTCTCCCGGCGGACGGTCTCGAAGTACGAGGACGGGATGGACGCCTCCGTCGAGATAGCGGCCGAACTGGAGGACCTCTTCGATGCGCCGCTTACCTCGCCGGTCAGCGTGCTGGACGGCGCCGAGGAGATACGCGACGAGGAGCCGACCCCGGAAGACCCCGACGTGGCGCCGGAGGACGAGCCCATCGCCACGGTCTTTACCCGCATCGGCTTCGAGGTCCACCCGACCAACCGGGCGCCGTTCAAGACCGTCAACGAGAACGCCAACCGCCGCGAGCAGGTGTTGACCGGCCACTCGGCCTTTACCGAGGCCGCCGAGAAGCGCGCCCGCATCATGTCCTCGGTCGGCGAGGTCACACGGACCCGCTCGGTGTACGTCGTCGACGAGCTGACCCGGGAGTCGGTCGACGGGACGGCCCTCATCGAGAAAGCGGAGATGGAGGAGATCCGGGACGCCGACGACCTCCGGGACCTCATCATGGAACGCGGCGACGAGCCCCAGGAAGACGCGGCCTGACGGGGCTATTGTTACCGGCAGCGAGTGGTCCGCGACGCTCTACTGTAGCCGTCACAGGGCGCAGAATCGTCGTTTACGCGCCGTACGTCTCTTCGAGGTACTCAACGATGTCGTCGGACTCTGGCATCCCCTCGACGCCGTTGTCGGGGTCGACGAGTACCGGGACGCCCGTCTGGCCGGACACTTCCTCGACTTCGGTGCGGTCGCTGTGGGAGCGTGGCACCATGTGTGACTCGTAGTCCAGATCGAGTTCGTCGAGTTTCTCTGTTACCTTCGCGCAGTACGGACAGCCGTCCAGTTCGTAGAGTTCGAGATTCGCCATTACGGAGGGCGCTACGGGGTCGACCGGAAAAAGCGCATTGGTGGTCCTCAGAGCGCGCCGCCGATGATGCCGCTCGTCCGGACGAAGAAGTAGAAGACGAACGCGCCGGCAAGCACCCACTGCCCGACGTGGATGTCACGGGCCTCGCCCTGTGCGAGTTTCACGATGGGGTAGGCGATGATGCCGGCGGCGATGCCATACGAAATGGAGTAGGTAAACGGCATGATGAATATGGTCAGCCCGGCCGGGATGGCGTGGCTCAGGTCGTCCCAGTCTATATCGACGATGTTGCGAAGCATGAGCACGGCGACGACCACCAGCGCGATGTGGGAGGCATGCAGGGGGACGGCAGCGGCCAGGGGGACCAGGGCGAGCGAGGCCAGGAAGAGCAGCGCGACCACGAGCGCAGTCAGGCCCGTCCGGCCGCCTTCCTCGACACCGGTCGAGGACTCGATGTAGGTCGTCACCGTCGAGGTGCCGATGATGCCGCCGACGGTGGTGCCGATGGCGTCGGCAAGCAGGGGCCGGTCCATCTCGGGGAGGTTCCCGTCCTCGTCGAGAAAGCCCGCGATCTGTGAGACGCCGGTCAGCGTCCCGGCGGTGTCGAAGAAGTCGACGAAGAAAAACGTGAACACGATGAGCGAGAAGCCAAGGGCATCGACGTTCGAGAAGCCCTGGATGAACGCGCCGATAAGCGGCGTGATGTCGTAGCCGGCCGCCGAGTAGACGACGTCGGTCTGTCCGGTCAGGCTCGCGGGCGTGTACAGCGAGACGCCCTCCGCGACCTTTGGGTTCGCCGCGGTAAAGCCCAGCGCGCTGGCCACGTAGGAGATGGCCGTCGTGATGACGATACCGAGGACGATAGAGCCCGGCACGTCCGCCGAGTACAGCGCGAACGTGAGAAAGAGACCGATAACGGAGATGATGGCGATTGGGTCGGTCGCGAAGACGGGGTTGAACTGCAGGAAGGTAGCGGGGTCGGAGGCGACGACGTGCATCGCCTCCAGCCCGATGATTGCCAGGAACAGGCCGATACCGCCCCCGACGGCGAATTTCACCGGTTCGGGGAACAGTTTGATGAGGTACTCGCGCGCGCCGACGACAGTCAACACGGTAAACAGTACCCCCTGGACGACGACGGCGGCCAGCGCCGTCTGCCACGGCACGCCCAGTCCGAGGACGACGGTGAACGCGAAGAAGGCGTTCAGCCCAAGCCCCGGGGCCTGTGCGAACGGTCGGTTCGCGTACAGTGCCATGATCAGCGTGGCGACGGCAGCCGAGATGATAGTCACCACGGCCAGCATCTGGATGGTCTGGCCGGGCGTCCGCCCCTCCACCGAGATGGCGGCGCTGAGGATGGCGGGATTGACGATGACGATGTAGCTCATCGTCAGGAACGTCGTTACCCCCGCGAGTATCTCGGTCCGGACGTCGGTGCCGTGATCGTCGAGGTCGAAGAACTGCTCCAGCGTACCCATTACGGTGGCGTTGCCAGCGGGCGAGTTAAGCGTGACGAGTCGGGCCAGAAATGATGTCGAACGGGCGACGAGTTGGCGGCCGTCGGGCCGGAACGACCCCCGCGTAACTGCGCCTACGGCGCGTCCGCGAGCAGGTCCGAGGCGGTCACGAGCGACTCCAGTTCGAGGTCGTGGTCGGCGAGGTTCTCCGTTGCGCCCTGCTCGCGGTCGACGACCACGAGCACGCGCTCGACGACGGCGCCGGCCTCGCGCAGCGCCTCGGCGGCGTCGATGGCGCTCTGGCCGGTCGTCGCGATGTCCTCGATGACGACGACTTCCTCGCCCTCGGTCAGTTCGCCCTCGACGAGGTTCCCGGTGCCGTACTCCTTTTGCTGTTTGCGGGCGATGACGTAGGGGAGCCCCGTCTCGACGCTGGTGACCGCGACCAGCGGCACCCCGCCCAGCGCGACGCCGGCGAGTTTGTCGTCGCCGAGCCGTTCGGCGAAGGCCGCGGCGATGAGTTCCAGACACCGGGGGTTCGTCTCGAAGACGTACTTGTCGACGTAGTAGTCCGACGTGCCGCCGTGAGAGAGTTCGAACTCCCCGTACTTGACCGCGTCCGCCTCGCGCAGCGCCGTGATGAGGTCCTGGTTGGCCATATCTGCTGTGGGCGGCCCGGTGGCTAATGGCTGTTGGAACGGCGGCGTGTCGAGCGACCGACACCGGCTGTGACTGTCGACATTCATAAGCCGGTCGGCGACGCAGTTCCCCACGAATGCACGTGTTCGGGTCGAGCGGCGTCCGGGGCGTCGCGGGCGAAGAGCTGACGCCGGAGGATGCCATGCAGGTCGCACAGGCCGCGGGGAGCGTGTGGGCCGCCGACATCGACCGGGTCGCCGTCGCCCGGGACACCCGGACCACCGGACGGACCTACGAGAACGCCGCGACGAGCGGGTTCACCGGACTGGGCTTTGACGTCGACAGGCTGGGCGTCGTCCCGACGCCGGGCCTGCAGGCGTACTGCGAGGCCGAGGGAGTTCCGGGGCTGATGGTGACGGCGAGCCACAACCCCCCGGCGTACAACGGCATCAAGCTCGTCGGCGCCGACGGGGTCGAGCTGAGCCGCGAGAGCCTGGACGAGGTCGAGCGGGCACTGACTGCGGAACCCGGCTACGCGTCCTGGGACCGGATGGGGACCGACCGGCGCGTCGAGCGAGCCAGACGGGAGTACAGGACCGGCGTCCTCGATGCGGTCGACCGCGAGCGCATCGCCGACGCCGACCTCACCGTCGTCGTCGACCCGGGCCACGGCGCGGGCGCGCTGGTCAGCCCGGAGCTGTTCCGCGAGCTGGGCTGTACGGTCCACACGGTCAACGCCCAGCCCGACGGCCACTTCCCCGGCCGGAACCCCGAACCGGTCGCCGCGACGCTTGGCGACCTCCGGAGCTACGTCAGGGCGACCGACGCGGACCTGGGTATCGCCCACGACGGCGACGCCGACAGGGCGATGTTCGTCGACGAGCGGGGCGAACACGTCGACGGCAGCGCGATGTTCGCGGCGCTGGCCGCCGCGGAGCTGCGGGCGGGCGACGGCGTCGTCAGCGCGGTCAACGCCTCCCAGCGTATCGTCGACGTGGTCGAGGAGGCCGGCGCGACCCTCTCGCTTACCCCCATCGGCTCGACGTACATCGTCAGCCGCATCAGGGACCTCCAGGCCGAGGGAACCCACGTGGCCATCGCGGGCGAGGGCAACGGCGGCATCCTCTTTCCGGACTACCGCATCGCCCGCGACGGCGCTTACACCGCCGGCCGCTTCTGTGAGCTGCTTGCCGACCGGCCCGCCAGCGAGCTGGTGGCCCCCTACGACGACTACTACAAC
This sequence comes from Haloarcula sediminis, assembly GCF_035656455.1. Taxonomy (NCBI): domain Archaea; kingdom Methanobacteriati; phylum Methanobacteriota; class Halobacteria; order Halobacteriales; family Haloarculaceae; genus Haloarcula; species Haloarcula sediminis. The sequence continues at coordinate 92,769 of NZ_JAYMGA010000007.1, forward strand.
GTCCGCCGGAACCTCCACGTCGACGGCGAGGCCGACCGCGAAGCGATGCTCGCCGGCATCGAGGGCCACGCCACCGAATCGACGGCCGACCTCGATACGACCGACGGCTGGCGACTGGACTACGGCGACGGCTGGGTGCTGGCCCGCCCCTCCGGGACGGAGCCGGTGGTTCGGGTCTACGCGGAAGCGCGGACGCCGGAGCGCGCGGAGGAACTCGCCGGCCAGATGGTCAGCGCGGCCGAACGCGGTGAGTAGTCGCCGAAAACGGCGGCTCAGTCGTCGGCCGGAATCGGGTCCCCGTGGGACACCTCGTCGCCGAGCAGGTCCATGAACTGCGCGAGCCACTCGGGGTGGTCGGGCCAGGCCTGTCCGGTGACGAGGTTGCCGTCGGTCACGACCTCGTCGACCCACGAACAGCCGGCGGCCTCGCACTCGGCGCGACAGGCCGGATACGACGTCATCTCGTAGCCGTCCAGTACGTCCGCGGCGGCGAGAATCTGTGGCCCGTGACACAGCGCCGCGACGGGCTTGTCTTCCTCGAAGAAGTGCCGTACCGTATCGAGGACTTCGTCGTACGTCCGGAGGTACTCGGGCGCGCGACCACCGGGGACACAGAGCGCGTCGTAGTCGCTCGGGGTCACGTCGGCCATCGTCGCGTTCAGGACGAAATCGTGGCCGCGAGACTCCATGTAGGTCTGGTCGCCCCGGAAGTCGTGTATCGCTGTCTTGACCGTCTCCTCGGCTTCCTTGTCGGGACACACCGCGTCGACCTCGTGGCCGACCGTCTGTAGCGTCTGGAACGGCACCATTATCTCGTAGTCTTCGCCGAAATCGCCGACGATCATGAGGATGTCTTTGCCCATAGCTGTCACCAGTGGCGTGTACGCACATAACCTAAATAAATCTACAGGAGAGGTGCCGAGCCACCGGTATGTGTCGGGCACGGTGAACCCGTATCCGAGAGCGGGCGGGACGGACGCTGTAGTGTTCGAACCGGCGCGAGCGGGCCGGAGACGGTCACAGCGCGCCGTGCTCGGCCAGCGCGTCCTCGATAGCCGCTTTCTCCTCGCGGGCGTCCCGCAGTTCCGCCGCGACCGCGCCGCTGGCCAGGCGCTCGCGTTCGTCGGCGGCCAGTTCCGCCCGGGCGAGCGCGCTCTCGCGCAACCGCTCGTAGTCCTCGCGGCGGGCGAGTGCCCGCACGTCCCGCAGTCGCTCGATGACCTCGTCGTCAGCGAACGCAGAGAGCACCGACCGGTACTCACGGGCGAGCCACGGCAAGTGGTCGGCCGGCGGCGGGGGCCACCCGACCGTCAGGGGCTCGGCGTCGAGGTTCCGGAGGTAGGTCCGCCGGGTGCCGACGGCCCGTTTGAGCGCCGCGGTGTCGTCGACGTAGTGGTCGAGCTTCGAGGCGGAGTAGTCGGCGTATTCGAGCAGCGTCGGAATCGGCTCGGTGCCGGCGTCGTAGCGTTCGACGTAGCCGATCAGGTCCTCGGGCGGCGACTGGTACTCGACCAGCGGGAACGCGTCGGCCCGTGACAGGGCCGACAGCACCTCCCGGGCCGGCGCCGACGAGCGGAACTCGCTGAACGCCGTGCGCACGCGCTCGTCGTAGGCCTCGATGGGGTCCCGGAGCCGCTCGACCGGCGCGTCGAGGTCCGCCTCGCCGAGCCGCCGGAGCCGCTCCAGCTCCTCGATGCGGTCGTCCAGCTCGCCCAGTCGCTTGCGGGCGTCCCGGCGGGCCTCCCGATACCGCTCGCGGGCCTGTTCCCACTCGTCCAGACGGCCGGCCACGTTGCCGACCGGGTCGAGCTTCCGCCGGGCGGTCTCGAAGTCGGACTCGCTGAGCCGGCGCTGCTGGAGGTAGTCGTCGACGGCCTCGAAGGTCTCCTTCTCGGGGAGGTCCTCGTCGAGGTCGTCGGTCAGTTCGGCGACCCGCCCCTCGAACTCCGTAAACGCCTGGAAGTTTCCGCTCCCGGTCGCGGTGTCCTCGTAGCGGTCGAGCAGGTCGTGTAGCTCCCTGAAGAGGTCCCGACAGCGGCGCAGCTCCTCCTCGCCGACGGCCTCGACTCGCTCGCGGGCCCGCTCGCGCTCCGCGGCGGCGTCCCGGAGCGCCCCGGCAGCGTCCGTCATCAGTAGACGTCGTCGGGCTCGAACACCTTCTCCCCGACTTCCTCGCCGTCGAGGGTCCGGTGGAAACAGGACTCGTAGCCGGTGTGGCAGGCGCCGCCGGACTGGTCGATGCGGTACAGCAGGGCGTCGCCGTCACAGTCGACCCGTATCTCTTCTATCTCCTGTGTGTGGCCGCTGGTCCCGCCTTTCTTCCAGAGCTCGTCGCGGCTGCGGGAGTAGTAGTGGGCGTAGCCCGTCTCGCGGGTCTTTTCGAGGGCCGCCTCGGTGACGTAGGCGAGCATCAGTACCTCGCCGGACTCGGCGTCCTGGGCGACCGCCGGGATGTACTCGTTGTCGTCGAAAGCCAGCGTGACGTCGGTCATAGTTCGAGCGTCGCCGGTCCCGAAGATAGGTCTTTTGCACGGTCACGCGAAGCCAAGCGCCGACAGCAGCGCGTACAGCACGTCGCCGTAGGTGAGCGCCGCGACCAGCCCGACGAACATCGGGACGAGGAAGGGGATGCCCGGCGACACCCACACCTCGTCGGCGTCAGCGACCACGTCCAGCCCCGCCCGAAGCGTTTCGGGGTCGGTGCCGTAGGCCGACCCCTCGATGTCGTCGAGGAACCGCTCGGCCCCCCAGGGGTCGGCCCCCGACGGGACATCGGCGGGCTGGCCGTCGGACGGCGCCGCCCCATCGGTCACGGGGTCGTCGACGCCCCCGTCCGTCGCGAACGAGCCGTCCCCCGGCGGGTTCGGGTCGGCGGGCAGCGAGTCGGGGTCGCGGTGGGCCGCGGGGTCGGCGCGCAGTTCCGCCAGGCTCGCGCCGCGCCACTGGAGGTACATCCGGAGCGCGTCGAGGTCAAGCCCCGAGCGCGTGAACCCGTCGGTGTCCTCCAGCAGGCGGCCGTACTCCTCGGTGAGACGGTCGGCGGCCACCGGCTTCCCCAGGAACATCGCCCAAGAGAAGCGCCCCCGGAGGAGGTTGCCGGCCGCGACGCCCAGGGGGTAGACCACCCCCGCCAGCACGGTGTTCGAGAGGATGGTCAGCGAGAAGACGCCAATGCGTGACGGCTCCAGGGGCAGTGCCGCCCCGGTCAGATAGTAGGTCGGATAGATGGGAAAGAGGACGGCGACGAGCATGAACGCCTTGGCGTCGGCGCCGCCGAAGCCGCCGATGAGCCAGAAGCCGTAGGCGAGCGGTGCGACGAAGCCCAGGCTGATGGCGACACGGATGAAAAACAGGCGGTCCGGTGTCGGCCCGGCCGGCCGGCCGAACGCCCCGCCGTTCATCACGGCGTAGGTGTCCCAGAGCAGCAACACGACGCCCAGGGCGGCCAGCGGGAGCCACGTCTTGTTGGGGACCCGCCGGGTCTCGATGTCGCGGTAGGCCGCCCAGCCGAACACGGGGACGGCGAGCAGGCGCAACAGGTCCGGTATCGACCCCAGCACGACTGCCCATGCCACGTCGACGGTCCTAATGGTTCCGGAACACCGGGCGTCCGGCGTCGGCTGTCCCACGGGGAGTCCAGCGGCTAGTCGGGGAGAAGAGACGGGAACGTGAGTTCCCGAGAAATCGCGCGTTCAGCGAACGCACGTGTCTGTGTTTATATGACGCGGTTCTGCAGGTAATCGAGGTGCTTGGCGTTGTAGACGATCTTGACCTCGTCGGCGTCGGGGCTGCCGATACAGGTCAAGCGGACGTTTTTCTCGTCGACTTCCTCGTCGCTGAGGATCTGTTGCATGTCCATGTCGATGTCGCCTTCGAGGACGATAGCGGCGCAGTTCGCGCAGGCGCCGGCGCGACAGGAGAAGGGCCAGTCGTAGCCCTGGGCTTCTGCCGCTTCGAGGATGTACTCGCCCTCGTTGACTTCGAGCGAGCCGTAGTCCTCGTCGTCGAGGTCCATGTCCTGGGCCTCGCCGAAGACGTCATCGTCGTACATGTCCCAGCCGTTGTCGTCCACTACTTCGTAGTTTAGGTACTCTACCGTGGGCATCATAGCCGGGTTCGAACCCCGTCCTGTTAGACTTTGCCCTTCGAACAGGCCGGGCGTGCAATTGTGACAGACGGAGCGGGGTCAAAACACCGGGAGAAAGCGAAAGACGAGGTACGCGGCGACGGTCGCGATGGAGGGGACGACGTTCTGGAGGAAGATGACGCGGGCGGTGGTCGCCGGTTCGAACAGGTCAGAGGCCTTCGGCAGGTCCTCGCGGGACTCCTCGCCGATGGGCTCAGGTTCGGTCGGTTCGGGCGTCCCCTTTTGCCCCCCGACGGTCGGCGCGTCGTCGGCATCGGCGGTCAGCGCGCCGACAGAGACGTCGGGGGTGTCCTTGCCGGTGACGGTCTCGGAGAGGCGGGTCATGCGTGTCGCCCGGCCCCAGCCCAGCCCGACGATGCTCATGGTGGCGATGATGACGAAACTGGCGGGGATACCCAGCGCCGAGAGGAAGGTGACGATGGTCGAGGCGACCGTCGCGACGACGATGGCCGCGACGAGCGGCAGGTCCGTGAGGTCGTTTCCGACGGTGTCCATCGTCCGGCGGGCGATGGTGAAGGCGCCAAGCCCGATGGCGGCCCCGCCCAGCAGGATAGCCGGATAGAGGTCAAGCGAGCCGTTGCCCACGAGCGGCGCGACGGCGTTGGCGACGTTCGACGCGCCGGCGGAAAAGCCCATGTAACAGCCGATACCGATGACGACGGTGGTCCCCACGAACTCCCGCCGGGTCGTGTTCTCGCCCAGGGAGGGGCGGGGAACCGGCCCCGAGCGGTCGAAATCGAGCAGGGCCCCCTCGCTCTGGGAGACGGCGAACCACGCGACCAGTTTCGGGTAGAAGTACCGCCCGATGACGCCGCTGACCCAGAACGCGATGATGGGCGAGACGAGCCACCAGACGACGATTTCCAGCATCAGGCCGGCGTTGAGCGTCCCGCGGGCGAGGCCGAGACCGGCGATGGCCCCCACCGCTGTCATCGAAGTCGAGGCGGGGACGCCGACGACGTTCGAGAGGAACAGCGCGACCCCGATGAAAAAGAGGACGACGATGCTGATGAGCGGCGAGAACTGCGTGCCGACGAGATTGCTCCCGAGGTTCTCGACGACCGCGGGACCGACGATGAGCCCCCCGGCCATCGCAAAGACCGTCATCAGCGCGGCCGCGGAGAACTTCGAGAGCGTGTTCGACCCGACGGCCGGACCGAACGCGACGCCCGTCGAGGACCCCCCGATATTGAATCCGACAAAGATAGCGACGGCAATACCGAGCGCGAAGAGAACCTCGACCATACAGATGCGAGACCGTGGCGCCGTTAAAGATTACCGTCTCAGTGTTCCTGTGGCCCGAGTGAGCAGTCCACAGCGCGCCATCAGGTGCCGTCGGCCGACTCCGAGTCGTCCGCCAGCCGCTCGCGCTTCTCGGCGGCCGTCTCCTCGACGTCGCTTGCGGTCTCCTTTGCCGCCTCGACCTCTTCCGTGACCGACTCGGCGGTCCGTTTCGCGTCGGTTGTCTTGTCTTTCACCTCGGTCGTCTTGTCCTTGGCCTCCGTCGTCTTGTCTTTCAGGTCGGTGGCCGCGTCTTTCACCTCGGTCGCCGTGTCCTTGACCGCCGTCGTCGTGTCTTTCACCTCGGTCGTCTTGTCCTTGGCCTCGGCCACGGTCTCGACGGCGTCGTCGTCGCCGGTCTGGGCGGCCGTCTGCTCTACCTCGTCGGCCGTCCGCTCGACCTCGTCTGCGGACTGTTCGACCGCGTCCGCGGACTGTTCGACCTCGTCGGCCGTCTGTTCGACCGCGTCCGCGGACTGTTCGACCTCGTCTGCGGTCCGCTCGACATCCTCGGCGGCCTCGTCGACGACCTCGGCCGCAGTCTCGACCTCGGTGGCGGTCGTCTCTATCTCCTCGGCGGTCTGTTCGAGCTGTTCGGCCGCTTCTTCGAGTTCGGCGGCCTTGGTCGCGACGTCCTGGTTCGTCCGTTCGAGCACGTTCGCAAGCACCAGAAACTGCAGGAGGCCAACGACGACGAACGCAGAGATAGCGACGCTCGCGGCGGTCGCGATAACCGACGCGGTGGCGCCGCCGACCGGGACAACACCGAGCGCGACGAGGCCCCACGCGAGCGCCAGCCCGATTGCGACGGCGGTGACGGCCTGCTCGAACAGGCGGTACTTCCGTTCGTGTGGACCGAACATCACGGCCTCCAGCCGGCGGGCGAGCGGCGTGAGAAACAGGATTCCAGCGGACATGGTAGGGAATTCTTGTCGGGCCGGATAAGGGTGTGGGGTGGCTCCGGGGCGGGGCGGAGCCGCCGGGACCGACACGCTTTCGACCGGGGCCGCCCCACCCACGGCCATGTTCCCGACGTTCGAGGTCGTCCCGGCAGTCGACATGCAGGACGGACAGGTGGTTCAACTCGTCGGCGGCGAGCGCGGCACCGAGAAGACCTACGGCGACCCCGTGGCGGCCGCAAAGCGGTGGGTCGACGCCGGCGCCCGCACCCTCCACCTGGTCGACCTCGACGGCGCCTTCGAGGGCGAGCGAGCCAACGCCGACGCCATCGACGCGGTCATCGACGCGGTCGGGGCGGGCGTCGACGTGCAACTTGGCGGGGGTATCCGAACCGCCGAGGACGCCACGGCGTTGCTAGTGCGGGGCGTCGACCGGGTCATCCTGGGGACCGCGGCCGTCGAGAACCCCGATATCGTCGCCGAGATAAGCGAGACCTACCCCGACAGCGTCCTCGTCAGCCTCGACGCGAAAGACGGCGAGGTCGTCGTCTCCGGCTGGACCGAGGGGACGGGACTGGACCCGGCCGAGGCCGCACAGCGCTACGCCGACCTGGGCGCAGCGGGCATCCTCTTTACCGACGTGGATGTGGAGGGGCAACTTGAGGGGGTCCGGACCGAACCCGTCGCGCAGCTGGTCGAGTCAGTCGACATCCCCGTCATCGCCAGCGGGGGCGTCGCCACCGTCGACGACGTGCTGGCCCTACAGGACGCGGGCGCGGCGGCCGTCGTCGTCGGCTCCGCGTTATACGAGGGGGAGTTCACCCTCGAAGCGGCCCAGCGCGCCGTCGGCGAGTAGATGCGCGACGCGGCCACGGGAGCGGAGGGTGGTCAGGCGGGGGCGACGGCCAGCGACCGAGCCGTCGAGGGGAGTGGGGTCAGCGACCGAGCCGACCCCGAGCCGTCGGGCCGGCGCTGGTGGACGGTCGCTATCTTCGCGTACATCACGCTAGAGGGCGCCGGTCTGCAGATGCGCGGAGCGGTCATCCCCGCACTCCGCCGGAGCTTCGACGTGCCCGAGTGGCAACTCGGGCTAGTGGCGCCCGCGGGCACCGTCGGCTACGTCCTCGCCGTGGTACTTGTCGGCGCCGTGGCGGGCCGACTCGACACCCGGGGGCTCCTGGTGGTCGGCTTCCTCGGCACCGGCGCCGGCATCCTGGTGATGGGCGTCGCGCCCTCCTTCGGGCTCTTCCTCGCGGCACTGCTCGGCCGCGGCCTCTTTACCGGCGTCGGCCGGGGGACCGACCGACCGCTGCTCTCGCATCTCTACCCGCGAAAGCGGGGCCGCGTCTTCGGCTTCTACGACATGATGTGGGCCCTCGGCGCGACGGCCGGCCCCTTGCTCGTGGCCGCCGCCGTCGCCGCGGGGGACTGGCGGCTGGCCTACTACGCGCTCGCGCTCGCGTTCGTCCCGGTCGTCGCGCTGGCCCTGGCGCTGCCGACGCCCGCCGTCGAGGGCGGTGACGACCCGCTCGACTGGGGGGAACTGCGCCGCATCGCGCGCCAGCCGGCGGTCCTGACGATGGCGGTCGCGCTCTTTCTCTCGACGGGCGTCGAGGGCGGGCTGTTCACCTGGGTAACCACCTACGCGCAGGGCCGGCTGTCCGAGACGCTCGCGACGGCGTCGCTGTCGGTGATGCTCGTGGCCTACATCCCGGGCCGGTTCGCCACGGGCTGGCTGGCCGAGCGGGTCGGCTACGTCCGCCTTGCCGCCGGGCTGGTCGGGCTGACGATTCCGGCCTTTGGCTACACGTTCTTCCTCGCGGAGGGGGCTGGCCTGCTCGTCGGCCTCTTCTGTATCGGTCTGGGGCTCTCGGGGATGTACCCGACGCTGCTTGCCTACGCGACCGAGGCCGTCCCCGAACACAGTGCGCCGGTCAACGCGGCCGCCGCCGTCACGAGCGCAGCCGGTATCGCCCTCGTCCCCGCGGCGATGGGTGTTCTCATCGGCGACGCGGGCATCAGGGGGGCGATGCAATTGCTGGCGCTCCCGCTGGCGCTGCTCGCCGTCGTCCTGTCGTACGCGCTGTCACGGACGGTTCGGTAGGTGGTTGCCGGGGGTGAGAGTATCCCCGGCGGTCGCTCCTCGGCGAGACCTCTCTCCTCCGGGTCACGTTCGTCCGCGCCAGTAGACAGCACAGTACTGGCGGTCACGTATCGGTACCACGCTCAAGCGCGCTCGTGAGAAAAGGTCAGCACACGACTGTACGGAAACGCAGCGATGGCCCCGGCGTCGCCACACCTCACTCCCGGGGGTCGTGTCCCGCCGGGCCGTCGGGTTCGAGGTGTTCGGTGAGCCACCCGAGGTCCGCGCCGTCGGCCGCCGGGCCATCTTCCAGGGCCTGGATGAGTTCGTCCGACGCCCGCACCGTCGTGTAGAGGTCACAGACCAGCTGCTTCAGCACGTCCGGGTCGTCCGGGAGGTCCTCCGGGCGGAGCTCCGTCGGGAGTTCGTCGCTCATGTGTCAGGGGACAGACGGAGAGGGGAAAAAGTTGGCGTCGGCTGCGGCGGACACTCGGTCGGAGCGAGCGGGCACTAGCCACACGCACTGGCCTCCCCATGGGCCCGCTCGACGGCTGCGACCAGCGTCTCGCGGTCCTCACAGCGGACCAGGTGGGAGCGACAGCCACAGTCCGAACAGCCAAAGTCGGGGACAGCACCTCCCACAGCCTCGGCCAGTCGCCGCGCGACGCCACACTCGATATCGGCGGCGGTCGTCACGACCGTCTCGACACCCGTCGCGTCGTCGCCCAGCAGATAATCGACGTGCCAGTGGCGGGCGTCGTTCTCGCCGGCCGCGACGGCGCGGTGACGGTCGACACGCGAAAAGCCGCCCGCGCCCAGCGCGCTGCCGGTGTAGGCGTACCAGCCGGCCGGGAAGTCAATGGCACCCAGCGCGCCCACCTCGATAGTGGCGCCGCTTGCACGTTCGAGCACGAGCGTGTACGTCCCGCCGTCCATCCGCCGTCAGCCGGTGATGGTGGGGTCAGCGCCGAACGGGCCGTACCCCTCGATGCGGAACTCCCGGGAGTCCGTACAGTCCTCGTTGTCGGCCGCGAGATCGCCCACGAGCCAGTTGAACGCCTCCCGGAAGTCGGCGTAGGGGGCGCCCTCGAAGCGGTCCAGCACTGCCTCGCTCGTCAGCTCCTCGTCGTACTGCTCGGCGAAGGACTGGACGTTCTCGGCGGCCGCCTGTGCGGTGTCTGCGTCGGTCCGCTCGCCGAAGGCGTCGGCGAGGTCGTCGGTGAGGTCGGACATACGCGGGAGCAGACGCCGGAGCCACCTATGCGTTCTGGAACCACGAAAGTAGCCGGGCTTTCTTGTACGCTGCCCGCCACAGTCTGGGTATGTACGCCCTCCGGCGGAGCCCGACGGCCGTGACGCTGGCGCTCGTCGCCGCGGTGTTTGCCTGCCAGCAGGTCGCCGGACTGGTGGGCTGGCGGGGGCTGTTCGCGCTGTCGAACCCGCTGTTTTCGCGGCCGTGGACGCTGGTAACAAGCGTCTACGCCCACGCGAGCGTCACGCACTTGGTCGCCAACGCCCTCGCGCTGGCGCTGGGCGGCCTGCTGGTCGAGCGGGTGACGACGGCCGCCCGGTTTCACGCCTTCTTCGTCGGCGTCGGCGCGCTCTCGGGGGTGACACAGGTGACCCTCACCGGCGTCGTCGGGACGCTCGTCCCCGGGATGCCCGCGCAGGTGAGCGTGCTCGGCGCGAGCGGGGCCGTCCTGGGGCTGTATGGCTACCTGCTGGGGAGCAACCCGCTCACCGAGCGGCTCGTCGCGGGCGTCGAACTCGCCCCCCGACACCAGCTTGCTCTCGGGGGCGTACTCGCGGCCGCGGTGACCCTGCTGACGGCCAACCCCGGTGTGGCGCTGCTTGCACACTTCACGGGGCTGCTGGTTGGCTTTCTCGCCGGGCGCGTCCACCTGCTTGCGCCGGGCAAACAGGCCCGGAAGCGCCGGCCGGCAGTGGAGTGATCAGCTAATAAAGACCCGCTCGTCGAGCCGCGTCGTGACCTCGTCTGCGAGCCGCTGCAGATTGACGGTGTCCTCGCGGTTGTAGGAGACGAGCGTCTCCAGGGAGCCGTCCTGGCCCCGTTCGTGTTCGCGCCAGAGCCGGACCGCGTCTTCTCCGGAGATGTCGGGCCGGTCGCGCTCGATACCGATATCTTTCTCGACCTGCTTGAGCCCGCCCGAGAGCCCGATTTTCTTGCAGGTGTACAGCAGGTCCAGATGCGGGCGCCCGAGGTCGATATCGAAGTTCGCTTCGAGGAAGGGCACGTCGAAGCGCTTGCCGTTGAACGTCACCAGCAGGTCGGCGTCGGCAAACGCCGCCCGGAGGTTGTCGGCAGTGAGGTCGTCGCCGGCGACGAGCGTCTCGGTCTCGCCGGCCTGGTGTACGGAGACGGTCGTGACCTGATTGCGGCGTTCGTCCAGCCCGGTGGTCTCGATGTCGAAGAAACACGCCCGGTCGTCGAAGGTCTCGTAGAGGCGCCACTGCTCGCTGCTGGGGAACTGCCGGTCGAAGTAGCCCACGTCGGCGGCGTCGAGGTGCTGGCGGCCCTCGCGGATGAACTGGTCGATGCGGTCGCCGCGTTTCCCGCCGACGACGCCCGGTTCGAACTCATCCCAGTGGGTGACACCCTGCTCCCAGATGGACCGCTCTGTCTGCTCGCCGACGCCGTCGACCCCGATGAAGCTGTTCTCGACGCGCACGTGCTCCGGTAGTGGCGGAGGTGTATGTAAACCTCTCGGGTAGCGGAGAAGCGGCCGCGGGGAGTCCCCGAACTGCGAGCGGGGAGAACCGACCCGCGAGCAGCGGCGAAGCGTCCTCGAAAGCGACAGCGGTCGAAACCTCGAAACCCTCGGGCCACCCAGAGGAACTCATGACCGACTATCTCGTTGCCACCGCGTCGGTCCACGTGACCGCGGCGGCGGCCGACTACCTGGAGGGGCGACTCGACCCGAACGAGGACAGCGTCGTCGTGGTCGGCGTCCGCGAGCCCGACAGCCACGACCGCGACGCCGGCGACGCGGCCAACGTGGCCCGGTCGCGGCTGGCGGCGGCAATGCCCGAGACCGAACTCCGAGAGGGCGACCCGACGGCAGAGCTGCTGGCGGCGGTCGACGACCACGACCCGGATGTCGTCATCGTCGGGGCCAACGGCGGAACCGAGGGGGCGTCGGGCGTGGGGTCGACCGCGACGGCGCTGCTTTCGGCGGCCGACCGGCCCGTAGTCGTGGTGCCGTTACCGGCTCTCTAGAGCCGGTCGAACAGCCCCGGCTCCTCGAATTCGAGCCCCAGATCCACGCCGAACAGGTCCGAGACGGCCGTAGCGACGGCGGGGGCGAGCGGCGAGTCGGGGTCGAGCGCGCTCGGACCGACCGGGTCGTCCGCGGGGAGGCCGTGGTCGGCAGCATCGACGGCGACCGCACCGGAGGCGTCGGTCCGGGTGGCGACGACGGCATCTGCGGGGGCATCGATATCCCGCAGTCGCCCGCGCTGTCTGGGTAGCAGGTCGGCGCCCCGCCGGGTCGACGGCGCGACGAGTGCCCGCCGGTCGGCGGCCGCGAGCGCGGCGACGGCCTGGTTGGCCGCGACCGGCGGGACGTCCACCAGCACGTGGTCGAACCGGGCGGCGGCGTCGGCGACGGCGGTCTCGACGGCCCGGGCGGCCTCGGGGGCCTTCGCGCGGGCGATGCGTTCGAAGGGGGCGTGGGCGGGACAGAACGTGACCCGACCCGGAACGTCGTAGTCGGCGTCGTACAGCGCCGCCTCGAACGCGCTCTCGTCGACGGCGACAGCGGTCATATCGTCCGTGATGCGACCGCTGACGTACGTCGCAAGCCCCTGTGTCCCGAAGGCGGCATCAATCACTGCAACTGAGCGGTCGGCCCGCCCCAGCGTCGCCGCCATCTCCACGGCCGTCCTGGTGGTCCCGGCGCCGCCGGCGACCCCGACCAGCGCGAGCGTCGATATGTCCATACGATACGTAGGAAACGCCCTGAAATAAAAAGTTCAGTGCGGCGGCAGCTATAGTTATTCATCTGATTGATAAGAATACTTATCATATACTCGGCCGTACAGTACTAGCAAGTGAGACTCATATATGACAGTTAATCTAAACGATAGCGCGTGGAATCGGCGAACGTTTCTCAAACTGGCGGGAGCCACCGCGGGCGCGGGGCTGCTCGCGGGCTGTAGCGAGGTGACAGACCAGGAGTTCGTCGCTGACGCGGTCGTCCTGCCGGAGGCCGACCAGGACGAGCTCGGGTTCGCCCCGGTCGTCGAGCGGACGGAACGACGGAAGTTTTCCGAGACAGTCGGCGGACAGGACGTGACCGCGACGGTCGAAAGCGCTGCCTCGGTGTACGTCGAAGCGGACGTGGAACTGGAGTTCGGGACCGAAGCCGGGACGGCGACCGGAACGGCCACGAACGAGACCGGGGCACTGGACGACGTGGACACCAGCGCGCTCTCGGGCGGCCAGCTCAGCGTCGGCGCGCTCAGCACGCCCGCCGCGACCGTCGCCGGCCAGTCGCTGAACCCGCTGGCCAGCCTCGGACTGTCCGAGATGCTGACCAGCGACCAGGCGGAGTCGTTCCTGACCTCCGCCGGCGTCGGCGAGGGCGACAGCGTCGAGTGGGAGCGGGGCCCGACCGAGCTCTCGACGGCCGAGGGGACCCTGCTCGACCAGGACGTGACCGTCGAGACCCACGCCGGCGTCGTCAGCGGCGAGACGCCCAACGCCACCTACCTCCACATGGCCCGCGTCGAGACCGACAGCAGCGTCGTCATCGCGGTCGGCATCCAGAGCTTCGACGTCGAGGACACCTCGAAAGAGCTCGTCGGCCCGGACGGCTACGTGAGCGAGAGCGAACTCGACGAGGCCCGCTCGACGGTCGCTGACGTCGACGCGGCGCTGGTCGTCGAGTGATTACCCGCTGATTGCCGCCGCGATATCGTCGAGTTCGTCGTCGCTCAGCTCCGGCCGGTCGCTGACCAGGGCGTGAATCGGCCGGCCGCCGTCGTCCTCGAACCTGGGGACGATGTGACCGTGGACGTGGGGAACCTCCTGACCGGCGGCCTCGCCGTTGTTGAACGCCACCGTGCTCGCGGGCGCGTCGACCGCGTCCTCGACGGCCGGCGTCAGGCGGTGCAGCGCCGACATGACCTCGCTACCCAGTTCTTCGGGGAGGTCGTTCAGCGACTCGTGGTGGTCCTTGGGGATGACGAGGGTGTGTCCCGGCGCGAGCGGGTTCGCGTCCAGGAAGGCGAGCACGTCGTCGTCCTCGTACACCGTGCGGCTGGGGATGTCACCGTCGACGATCTGACAGAAGATGCAGTCGTCCATAGTCGGCGGTGTGAGCGGCGGCCGTATGAAGGTTACTCCGGCGGCGACCGGCCGTCGGTCACACTCCGCACCGCCGCCGCTATCGCCTCGACGTACCCCTCGTTGCTGTAGCCCAGCCGCGAGCGCCACACCTCCTGATAGCTGGGATGCAAGAGCGGGACCACCGGAACCCCCAACGCGTCGCTCTTTCGCGACTCCAACACGCTGTCGAGAAAGCCCGAAAGCGACTCGCCGTCCAGTGCCAGCACGGTCTCGGTGGCGTGCTTGCCGGTGGTGAGCACGACCTGTGGCCCAACGGTCTCGACCTCCGCGGCCAGATACGGCCGGCAGTTGGCCAGTTCCTCAGCCGTCGGGTCCCGGTTCCCCGCCGGGTGGCATTTCACCGCGTTCGTGAAATAACACTCGTCGTGGCCGAACCCGGCGTCGGCGAGCAGCTCCCTGATTTTCCGGCCCGACGCCCGCGAGGTGTAGGCCATCCCCGTCAGATTACCACCCCGCCACTGGTCGGCGCCGGGGTCGCCCTCGGCGGGCGCCTCGCCGATCACTACCACGTCGGCGTCCAGCGGCCCGTTGCCCCACGAGATACAGGCACGGCTCTCGGCGAGTGCGGGACAGCGCTGGCAGTCGTCGGCGAGAACGTTTCGGCTGTCGGGGTCGGGAAACTCCATCGGGAGCGTCGGCGTTACTCGTCGGCGAGGTGGCCGGGCGTCCACTCGCCGTCGAACTCCCGGTGGGTAAAGGGCAGTGCGTCCTCACCGGCGTAGCTTGCGACCAGCTGACCGTCGCCCTCCAGGTAGTACTTGTAGGTGGTGAGTCCTTCCAGGCCGACGGGGCCGCGGGCGTGAATCTTGCCCGTGGAGATGCCGACCTCGGCGCCGAGCCCGTAGCGGTAGCCGTCGGCAAAGCGGGTCGAGGCGTTGTGGAAGACGCTGGCGGCGTCGATGCCGGTCATGAACGTCTCGGCCGTGTCGGCGTCCTCGGTGACGATGGACTCGGTGTGTTTCGAGCCGTTCTCGTTGATGTGGTCGACGGCCTCGTAGACGTCCTCGACTACCTTGATAGCGAGTTCGAGGTCGCCGTATTCGGCCCGCCAGTCGTCGTCGGTGACGGGGTCGACATCGACGACTTCGCGGGTGGCGTCGTCCCCGCGCAGCGTGACTCCTTCCTCGCGGTAGCGTTCGACGGCGCCGGGGAGGAACTCCGCGGCCACGGCCTCGTTGACCAGCAGCGTCTCGACGGCGTTACAGACCGCGGGGTACTGGACCTTCGCGTCCAGCGCGATGTCCTCGGCCATCTGGAGGTCGGCCGCCTCGTCGACGTAGACGTGACAGACCCCCTCCGTGTGTCCGAGAACGGGAATCTGGGTGTTTGCCTCGATGTAGGAGACAAACTCCGAGGAGCCACGCGGCATCACGAGGTCGACCATGTCGTCCATCTCCAGGAGCGCGTCGACCTCCTCGTGGGCCTCGATGAGCGTGGCCCAGCCGTCGGGCAGGTCGGCAGTGGCCTCCAGAATCGTCTCGTAGAGGACGCGGTTGGACTCGCTGGCCTCGCTGCCGCCCTTGAGGATGACGCTGTTCCCGGATTTGAGCGCCAGGGCGGCTATCTGGACCAAGGCGTCGGGCCGGGACTCGAAGATGGTCCCGACGACGCCGATGGGGACCGACAGCTTGTACAGTTCGAGGTTCTCGTCGAGCTCCCGGGCCGCCAGCGTCTCCCCGAGGGGATCTGATTGGCCGGCGACGGACTCGACCATCCCGGCGATGCTTTCGAGTTTGCCCTCGTCGAGCTTGAGCCGGTCGACCAGGGCCTGCGTGTACTCGCCCTCGGCGAGCATCCGTTCGGCCTCCTCGACGTCCTCGTCGTTGGCTTCGAGAATGGCCTCGCTGTTTGCCCGGATCGCGTCGGCGATCTCGGCGAGCGCGGCGTCGCGCCGGTCGGCGTCGACGTTCGCGAGCCGCAGTGCGGCCCGGTTCGCCTGTCGCACCTGCTCGTGTGTGTCTGTCTCAGTCATCTACCTCTCCGTTGATAGGGACGAATATTGTGCCCACCGATTCCGCGTCGGCGACCTTCCGGAGCACGTCCGGTTCGGCCGACCCCGCGATGACGGCGGGGATGCCGTGTTCGGCCACGTCGCGGGCGCCCCGGACCTTCGTCTGGATGCCGCCGAACCCGCCCGTCGCGCTCTCGGTGACGATGTCCTCGACGGCGGCGTAGTTGCGGCCGACGGCCTCGATGCGCTCGGCCCCGGCGTCTTCTTTCGGGTTGCCGGTGTAGACGCCGTCGACGTCCGTGAGCGTGACCAGCAGGTCGACCTCGACGCCGACGGCGATGGAGGCCGATATCATGTCGTTGTCGCCGATTCGGAGCTCCTCGGTTGCGATGGCGTCGTTCTCGTTGATGATGGGGACGATGCCCCACTCCAGCAGCGTCTCGACGGTGTTGCGGAAGTTGGTAAAGCGCTCGGGGTTGTCGAGGTCGTGTTCGGTGATGAGTATCTGGGCGACCTTGCGGTCGTAGCGCTCGAAGCTCTCCGTGTAGCGACGCATCAGGTGGCTCTGGCCCACCGTCGAGAGGGCCTGGGATTCCTCGACGGTCTCCGTGTCGGTACCGTTGCCGACCCGACCGATACCGGCCCCGACCGCGCCCGAGGAGACCAGCAGGACCTCTTTGCCCCGCGAGAGGAGGTCCTCGATGTCGTCGACCAGTTTGTCGAGCTTGGCGTCGTCGAGGTTCGACTCCTCGTCGGTCAGGGAGTTCGTCCCCGCCTTGACGATGACCCGCTCGGCGTCGGCCGCCAGCTGTCGGGTCGCCGCGAGCGTCGTCTCGGAGACGGCCTCACTCATCGTCGAAGTCGGCCGCCAGTTCCTCCGAGCGGCGTTCGGCGGCGGTGACGGCGTCTTTCAGCGCCGCGTCGGCGTCGCTGTCCCACAGCACCTCCATGCCCTCGATGGTCGTCCCGTTGGGCGAGCAGACGGCGTCGATGAGCTCGTCGGCCGAGCGGTCGTCCCGAACCACCGTCTCGGCGGCGCCCTTGAACGTCTGTGCGGCCAGGGTCTGGGCCTCCTCGTGGTCGAGCCCGCCGGCGACGCCGGCCTCGGTCATGGCCTTGATGAAATAGAAGACAAAGGCCGGGCCGGAGCCGTTGACCGCCGTGGCGATGTCCATCTGGGACTCCTCGATTTCGGCGAATTCGCCCACGTCAGCGAGGAGTTCGCGGACCTCGTCGGTGAGGTCGCCGGTGGCGGCGGCGGCCATGTCGCGCGTCTCGGCGGCGAGGTTGGGCATGATGCGCACGACGCGGGCGTCGGTGCGGGCCTCGACGAAGTCGGTCGGGACGCCGGCGGCGATAGTGACGAGCGTCTGGTCGGCCGAGAGATCGAGGTCCGCGAGGACCGCTTCGACGATGTCGGGCTTGACCGCGACGAAGACCACGTCGGACTCGCCCGCCCGCGAGATGTCGTCGGTCGTCTCGTCGGCGTAGTCGGCCACCGCGGCGAGTGCGTCCGGGTCCAGGTCACACGCGACGATGGTGTGACCGCCGGCCTTCGAGAGGCCGGTGACCAGCGCACTGCCCATATTTCCGCAACCGATGACGCTCGTATGTACCATTGGTAGTAGCTACACACACAAGCGACAGATAGTAACTACGTTTTCCTCGCGTGTGGGCCCGGGACCGGGTCCACACGCGAGAGTGCCGCCGGCGGCACCGCCCTCAGCGGCCGTTCCAGGCTTCCAGGGCCTCGACGACCGGCATCTCCAGCCACTCCTCGCCTTCCAGGGGGAGGTCCCCGGCCGAGACCAGACCGCGCCCCGGGTCGTACCGGAGCAGTCCGGCGGCCGAGAGCGGCGGGATGTCGGCGTGGTGGAGCCACACCGCGGTGCGCTCGCGTTCGCGTTCGGTGACCGCCTCGGTGGCCGTCCCCGCCTCGTCGGCGGCGACTCGCCCGGCGAGCCAGTCGAGCGGGACCGCACCGTCGGCCTCGCTGACCCGTGCAAGCAGGAGCCGCCGGCGGTGGCTGCCGAGGAGGTCGAACGCGTCGCCCGCGTGGTCGGCGAGAGGAGACTGGGATTGCATCACCCGTGAGAACGCCGCCCACCGGTATGAGTTAGCTGCCGGAAAAATGCGGCCCACCCGCTAACGCGCGTGCGCCGACAGTGTAACCGATTCCCATTTAATGCCGGCGGCGAATAGGCCCGGTATGGAACGGTTCGCCGCGGTCGACGACCAGTACGACCCCGAGAGCGTGGAGTCGGGGGTCTTTGACTACTGGGACGACGTCGACGCCTACGAGCAGACCAAGCAGCACCGGGCCGACGGGGAGGACTTTTTCTTCGTCGACGGGCCGCCCTACACCTCCGGGGCCGCCCACATGGGGACGACGTGGAACAAGACGCTGAAAGACTGCTACATCCGCTACCTGCGGATGCAGGGCTATGACGTGACCGACCGGCCGGGCTATGACATGCACGGCCTGCCCATCGAGACGAAAGTCGAGGAGCGCCTGGACTTCGAGAACAAGAAAGACATCGAGCGCTTCGGCGAGGAGAACTTCATCGAGGAGTGCAAGGCCTTCGCCAACGAGCAACTCGAAGGCTTACAGAGCGACTTCCAGGACTTCGGCGTCTGGATGGACTGGGACAACCCCTACAAGACCCTCTCGCCGGAGTACATGGAGTCCGCCTGGTGGGGGTTCCAGCAGGCCCACGAGCGCGGGCTGGTCGAGCAGGGCAAACGCTCCATCAACCAGTGTCCCCGGTGTGAGACCGCCATCGCCAACAACGAGGTCGAGTACCACGACGTCGGCAAGCCATCTATCTACGTCAAGTTCCCCCTCTCCGACCGCGAGGGGAGTCTGGTCATCTGGACGACGACGCCCTGGACCATCGTCGCCAACACGTTCGTCGCCGCCGACGGCGACCTGGAGTACGTCGGCGTCGACGCGACGAAAGGCGGCGAGACCGAGCGCCTCTACGTCGCCAAAGCCTGTGTCGAGGACGTGCTGAAGGCCGGCCGCTACGACGACTACGAGGTCGTCAAGGAGCTGACCGGCGAGGACCTCGTGGGCTGGGCGTACGACCACCCGCTGGCCGAGGAAGTGCCCGACCACGCCAAGGCCGAAGGGTCGGGGCAGGTCTATACCGCCGACTACGTCGAGGCCGACCGCACGGGACTCGTCCACTCCGCGCCGGGCCACGGTGAGGAGGACTTCGAGCGCGGGCAGGAGCTTGGGCTGGAAATCTTCTGTCCGGTCGGCAGCGACGGCACCTACACCGACGCCGCCGGGAAGTACGCCGACACCTTCGTTCGCGACGCCAACGACGACGTGATCGCCGACCTCGACGAGAACGGCCACCTGCTCTCAAGCGAACAGGGCCACACCGTCCGCGAGGGGCAGTGCTGGCGCTGTGACACGGACATCGTCCGCATCGTCACCGACCAGTGGTTCATCACGGTCACCGACATCAAAGACGACCTGCTTGCGAACATCGAGGATTCGGAGTGGCACCCCCAGTGGGCCCGCGACAACCGCTTCCGCGATTTCGTCGAGGACGCCCCGGACTGGAACGTCTCCCGGCAGCGCTACTGGGGGATTCCCATCCCCATCTGGCTGCCCGAGGACTGGTCCGGTAATATGGACGACGCCATCGTCGTCGGCGACCGCGAGGAACTCGCCGACCGCGTCGACCAGGACATCGACCCCGAGGACGTGGACCTCCACAAGGGGACCGTCGACGACCTGACGATCACCGAAGACGGCACCACCTACAGCCGCGTCGGCGACGTCTTCGACGTGTGGCTCGACTCCTCGGTGGCGACGTGGGGCACCGTCGACTACCCCGCCGAGACCGAGGCCTTCGAGGACCTGTGGCCCGCCGACCTCATCATGGAGGCCCACGACCAGACCCGCGGCTGGTTCTGGTCTCAGCTGGGCATGTCGACGGCGGCGACCGGCGAGGTCCCCTACAAGGAGGTGCTGATGCACGGCTACGCCAACATGCCCGACGGCCGCGGGATGTCGAAGTCCAAAGGCATCCTCGTCGACCCCCACGAGGTCATCGAGAAACACGGCCGGGACCCGATGCGGCTGTTCCTGCTGTCGGTGAACGCCCAAGGCGAGGACATGAACTTCTCCTGGGAGGAGACCGGCGAGATGCAACGGCGGCTCAACATCCTCTGGAACGTCGCCCGCTTCCCGCTGCCGTACATGCGCGCGGACGATTTCGACCCCGAGGAGACGACGGTCGAATCGACGCGTGACTCGCTCGAACTCGTCGACGAGTGGGTCCTCTCGCGGCTCCAGACCGTGAAGTCGGCCATGACCGACCACATGGACGACTACGAGAACGACAAGGCCGTCGGCGAGCTGCTCGATTTCGTCGTCGAGGACGTCTCCCGCTTTTACATCCAGGTCGTCCGCGAGCGGATGTGGGAGGAGGAAGACAGCGACTCCAAACAGGCCGCCTACGCCACGCTGTACCGCGTGCTTGAGGAAGTAGCTGCGCTCTTTGCCCCCTTCACGCCGTTCGTCGCCGAGGAAGTGTACAGCTCGCTGACTGGCGACGCGGGCCACCCGACGGTCCACATGTGTGACTGGCCGGAACCGACCGACAGCCTGCACGACCCCGAACTGGAAGACGAGATCGAGGTCGTCCGCGAGGTCGAGGAGGCCGGCTCGAACGCCCGCCAGCAGGCCGAACGCAAGCTACGCTGGCCCGTCACGCGCGTCGTCGTCGACACGGACAGCGAGAGCGTGGCCGACGCGGTGCGCTCCCAGGAGGCCATCGTCGCCGACCGGCTCAACTCGCGCGCCGTCGAGGTGGTGGGCGCCGGCGACCAGTGGGGCGAACTCCACTACTCGGCCGAGGCCGACATGAGCGAGCTCGGTCCCGCCTTCGGCGACGACGCCGGTCGCGTGATGAACGCCATGAACGAGGCCAGCATCGCAGAGCCGTCCCTGGCGACGCTCCAGGAGTCGGTCGTCGACGCGCTGGGGGAGGACGTCGAGCTGACCGAGGAGATGGTCACCTTCCGCCGGGAGACCCCCGAGGGCGTCACCGGCACGGAGTTCGAGGCGCTGGACGGCGGCGGCGTCGTCTACGTCGATACGGCGCTGACCGAGGACATCGAGAGCGAGGGCTATGCACGAGAAGTCATCCGCCGGGTCCAAGAGATGCGCAAGGACATGGAACTCGATATCGAGGCCCGCATCGTCGTGGACCTGGCTATCGACGACGAGCGCGTCGACTCGCTGGTCCGAGAGCACGAGGACCTCATCAGAGAGGAGGTCCGGGCCGACGAACTCGACGGCGTGGAAGACGGCCACCGCAAGACGTGGGACGTGGAAGGAGTCGAGATGGAGATCGCCGTTAATCCGGTCGCCGCGGCGGAGGCGTCGGACTAAGCGAGCACGCTATAGTTCGTCTGCGACCACGGGCGCGGCGCTGACCTCGCTGACCGCCCGCTCCAAGGTGTCGGTGCCGTAGACGGCTTCGACGCCGGCACTCGACAGTTTCGTCAGCGCGTTGCTCGCGAGCATCGGGTGGACGCAGGTGACGAACACGCGCTTTGCGTCGCGGTCGTTCAGGACGGCGACGGACTCGCTCATGGTCGAGCCGGTCGCGATGATGTCGTCGACCAGCACCACGTCCCGCCCCGCGACGGCGGCGTCGCTCGGCGTAATCGTGATGTCGCCGCTGTCGTAGTCGCGGTCTTTCTCGAAGAAGTCCGTCTCGCCCCCGCCGTAGGCCGCCCGGACCGTCTCCGCCAGGTCGATAGCGCCCTCGTCGGGCGAGAGAAAGAGCGGGTCATCGAGGGCATCCGGCAGCGGGTCGGCAAGCACCGACGCGGCGTCGACGTGGGTGGCCGGGACGGTGAAGAAGTCACAGACGGCCGGTTCGTGTGGGCTAACGGTGATAACGCGGTCGGTCCCCGTCGAGACGGCCCGGGCCATCGCCCGCGAGGAGACCGGCTCGCCCGGTTTGAACGCCTGGTCCTGGCGGGCATAGCCCATGTACGGCAGGACGGTGACGACCTCGCTGGCGCCGGCCTCGCGGGCGGCGTCCTGGAGCTGGAGCACCTGGACGTGGGCGTCCGAGTCGACCGTGGAGGCGACGACGACCGCCCGCTCGCCCGCGACGGCCTCGGGGACGCGGACGACGTGTTCCCCGTCGGCGAACCGTTCGTACTCGACCCGTCCCAGCCGTTCGTCGGCCGCCTCCGAGAGAGCCGCCGCAAACGCCTGTGTCTCCGCACCGGGGATAATCATGTGTGAGGGGTAACTGGCCGGGCTAAACCGCTTTTCGATTCGCGGGCTAGTAACCGTGTGGAGCTTCGTCGGTATGTACGCCAGCACCACTGCAAACAGACAGAAAGTCCCGCCCGTCAGTTGTGTCGCCGGCAGAAACCTGTCGGCTGTGTCACCGGCAGTAGCGGGTCACGCCACCGCCACGCCGACGACCTCGGGCACGCCGAGCGAGCGGCCGCGCCAGCCGCCCCGCCCGTCGGCGGTGGCGTCGTCGGCCGTGTTCACGAGGAAGGTGCCGTCCTCGGTGATGGCGTAGGTGTCCTCGCCGTAGGCCACGTCGACGACACGCTCGCGGACGGGGAGATCACAGGGACGCCAGTGGGGGTCCGGGCTGGCGCCGGCGTGGTCGGTCAGTTCATAGAGCGTGTCCCCGTCGGCGGTGTGTACACGCCCCCTGCCACTTGCTTCGGGGGGCTGGACACGCCCCCCGTCAGTTGCGCCGGGTGACTGGCCCCGAGCGCCGTCCGTGGCGACGACGCCGTGGGCGCCGGACCTGACCGGCGTCCAGTTTTTCGTGGGACCGACGGTCCCCGCCTCGGCGTCGCGCCTGTAGAGCCCGTCGGCGGTGGCGGCGAAGGGGCCGGCCACGTCGGCGGCGTCGTGGAGCCCGAGATACGCGCAGCCGGGCAGCCCGTAGACGCCGTCGGCGGCCGCGACGAGGTCGTCGGAAAGGGCCCGCACGTCGGCGACCTCGCCCATCTCCCACCACTCGCCGTCGTCGTAGCGGGCGATCCGGTCCTCCCCGGCGGCCACCAGCCCGTCGGCGTCGTAGCCCACGGCCGTCGCGGGGCCGAAGCCGGCGGCGGCGAAGCCGTCGTCGGTCGAAATCAGGACCGCCTCGTCGGTGGCGACGGCTATCTCCCCGTTCGCGCCGGCGATGTCGCGGGCCGAACAGCGCTCGGCGAGGGTGAACCGGCCGATCTGTCCGCCGGCGGTCTCGACACGCGTGACCCCGAGCCCGGACGCGACGTAGGCGTGAGTCTCCGGGCGGGTCCGGCCGTACATCCGCTTTTCGGACAGCGAGAGGACGTCGTCGCTCATATGGCGGTCTTGTAGGCCTCCAGGGTCTCCTCGATGTCTTCCTCGGTGTGGGCGTCACAGACGAACTGGGACTCGAACTGGTTGGCGGTGAGGAACACGCCCTGCTCTTTCATCGCGGGCCAGAACAGCCGCTCCCAGCGCTCGGTCTCGGCGCGTTTCACGTCGCCGCCGTTTTTCGGACAGGTATCGTAGCGGGGGCAGTCCTCCCGCTGAGTGCAGCCGCTCTCGCAGTGCCCCTCAAATGAGTCGGGTGCGTTGCGCGTGAAGATGACCTTGAACATCGAGTCCGTCCCGACGACCGTGTACTGGGGCGCCTGGTCTTCGAGGATGTCCTGTAGCCCGGAGCGCAACTGGTCTGCCAGCCCGTTGACGTGGTCGTAGACGTCGTTTTCGGCCGCGTACCGCAGCGTTTCGAGGCCGGCGGCCATCGTCACGGGGTGGCCCGAGAAGGTGCCCGACTGGAAGACGTCGCCGGCGGGCGTGAACTGCTCGATGATCTCGCTTTTGCCGCCGATAGCGCCCACCGGGAAGCCGCCGCCGACTATCTTCCCGAAGGTGGTGATGTCGGGGTCGATGTCGAACTTCCCCTGGGCACACTGGAGCCCGCCCACCCGGAAGCCGGTGATGACCTCGTCGAAGATGAGCAGCGAGCCGTGGGTGTCACACAGCTCTTCGAGGGTCTCGTGGAACCCCTCGACAGGGTGGACGATGCCGTAGTTGCCGAGGATGGGTTCCGTGAGGACGGCGGCGATGTCGTCGCCGTGTTCGGCGAAGATCTCGCGGGCGGCCTCGCTGTCGTTGAACGGAACCGTGAGCGTGTGGTCGGCGAAGCTCTCGGGGATGCCCGGGCTCGACGGCGCGGTGTGGTCGCCCGCCCCTTCGACCAGCGTGGACTCCTGGGCGCCGTGGTAGCCACTCTGCATCACGACGATTTTGTCCCGGCCCGTGTAGCCGCGGGCGAGACGAACGGCCGAGACGGTGGCCTCGGTCCCCGAATTCACGAAGCGAGTCATCTCGACGCTCGGGACATGCCGGGCGACAAACTCCGCGAGTTCGACCTCGACCTCCGTCGGCGCGCCGTACATCGGCCCCTCGGCGGCGCGTTGCTGGACCGCCGACTGGACGGACTCGGGCTGGTCGTGACCGAGCAGCAGCGGGCCATACCCCATCACGTAGTCGATGTATCGGTTGCCGTCGGCGTCGATGACGTGGCCGCCGTCGCCCTTCTCGATGAAGAAGGGGTACGGGCGGATGGCCCGCACGGAGGAGTTGACGCCGCCGGGCATCACGGAGAGGGCCCGGTCGTACAGGTCGCGTGACTGCTCGTGGTTCATACCGCCGGCTTCGGTAGCGGGGTGAAAGAAACTGTTGGGTCAGACGGGACGCCCGGGCCATCGTCGGCTGGCCGCGAGCCGGCACAGCGGGCGCCGTCCGTGTCAGGTCGGGAGACCGCCGAGCGGTCCGACCCCCCGGCCGGCACTGACCGTCGGACAGTACAACAGAAAGCGAGGGTCGCTACGCGATGCGTTCAGTCGTCGCTGATAGTCGTCCCGGTGACGACGTTGTCGTCCATGCTCCAGTCCCACTCGAAGCCGTACGAGGAGGAGATGTAGTAGTACGCCATCCCCATAAAGAGGATCCCGCTGGCCATGTTCCCGGCGGTGACGACGGCCAGGTTGTACCCCATGCCGGCCCAGGAGACGGCCTCGGCGCCGGGGGCAGCGACGTTTGCGGCGAACAGGATAGTCATGTTCGCGATGCTGTGTTCGTAGCCCGAGCCGATGAAAGCGAGCAGGCACCACCAGATCATGATGAGCTTCGCCGACGTGTTCTCCAGCTGGAAGTTGCTCCAGACGGCCAGACAGACCAGCCAGTTACACAGCATCGCCCGCAGGAACAGCGGGACGAGGTCGCGGGTCATCTTCGCGCCGCCGACGGCCTCAAGCAACGGTGCGGCACCGCCGAGCACACCGGCCTGCCAGGCCATCGCGCCCACGAGAATCGAACCGAGGAAGTTGCCGACCCAAGACCAGGTCCACACTTTCATCGTGCCGGGGATGCCGACGCGGCCCGAGAGCAGCCCCATCGTCATGATCATGTTGTTCCCGGTGAACAGCTCGGAGCCGGCGACGATGACCAGACTCAGTGCGCCGCCGAAGACGGCGGCCATGACGAACCCGCGCATCGGTTCGAACGTCGTCTGGAACATCGCACCGCCAAAGAGGAACGTCATCACCACGATGAGACCGAGATACGCCCCGGCCATCGCGGAGTGAACGAGATACGCCGGGAGGCTTTTTTCGATCAGTTCTACCTGTGCAGCGGCCGCCTTGCTGATTGAAGTAACACTCTCCTGATACATTTACGCTCCCCCCTCGAACTTGTATGGAAAATCTGGGCTTTTCTCGCTTATAACTGGACGTTCAGCTGAGTCTACAGCCAATAACCCACCGATGTGATGGCTAACTTCGGTCATTGTGCAACAAGACTCTCTTCGGAAGAGGTGGTATATAAACGTGGTTCTTCGATAGGGTTTTAGACTTTAGAATGTACTAGGAGTATGGTCGGATATACCTGTGTGTTCGCCTATATTTTTGAAAAAGAAGACGTTCGTGCAGTTCTGCCGAGTCAATTTAGGATTGTTCGAACCCAAAGTGAGTCAGTCGGTGTCGCTGCCCAGCTCCGACTGTCACGATGGGGGAGACGTGACAGCTTAAGTAATAGATGTCCAGTTATATCTAGCTATCTAGTATAATATGGTTAAATGCTGCCCACGCATTGCCTGTATTTCCAGAGTTATTAGGAGAAACCTTTAATATCACCTCTCGCACCCTCCAAGCGGGACAACGTCCCACGTTACAACCTATGACAGTAGACCGCACTGATATGGAGCCGTACTCGGACCGCGAAGAAATGCGAAGCAAGATCATCGCCGCAAAGGAAGAGGAGGACCTGAAGTTCTCCGACCTAGAGGAGATAACCGGAATCGACAAGACGTATATCGCCTCTGCCGTCTACGACGGCGCGAGCACAACTGAGGAGGAGGCGCTGGCCATCGCCGAAGCGCTCGGTCTCGAGGGTGACAAAGACGTCGTCGACGGTCTGCAGATGCCGCCGATGAAAGGCGAGGAGGAGCCGAGCATCCCCTCGGACCCCGCGCTGTACCGGTTCTACGAGGTCCCGCAGGTGTACGGGCCCGCGATGAAGGCGATCATGCACGAGGAGTTCGGCGACGGTATCATGAGCGCGATCGACTTCGAAGTCAGCGTCGACAAGGAGATTCAGGACGGCGAGGAACACGTCGTCATCACCTACGACGGCAAGTTCCTCCCGTACAAGAAGTTCCCGTAGCGGTCGGAAAGCGAAACTCGACACTCGGGCCGTTTTTATCTATTCGACCAGTCGGCAAGCGACAGCGCCGGGTCGCGTGTGTCAGAGTCCCATACAGCGTCTGGCGACGACGCGGTGAGAACGAAAGCCTGCCACTGTCGAACCCCGACGGGAAGCCACGACGGCGGTCAGTCGGTACTCGGGACCGTGATCTTGGTCGTAAGCGTCGAGTCGAGCGGCTCCCACTCCAGGCCCGGCTGGTACCGGAACGTCGTGTCGTCCTGGGTGGGGTCGATGACCAGCAGGGAGAGCCAGTTGTTGTCGAGCAGCGCCGCCAAGTCGGCGTTTCGGTCGAGGATGTCGGTGACGGTGTCGACGGGAGCGTGGATGACCGTCGAGAGCCGGACGGGCGTGTGGTAGGTCTGGCGGTCGTCGGCATACAGCGACTGCAGGGGCAGCCCCATCTGCAGGTCGCCGCCGTTGCCCTGTAACACGCCGACGTTGCCCACGGCGTTGTGGGTCGTCTTGGACCCGCTCCCGTATATCTCGTTGTCGACCGTCGAGAAGTAGTACTGGGCGTTTATCATCTGGCAGACGACCAGCGGCCCTGCCATGATGTTCTCCAGGGCCTCGCCCTCCGGGTCGTTGTTCCAGTCGTAGGAGTGGAGGAACGACCGGCCGTCGAGGTCGACGTCCTCGGTCAGCTCCCGGGGGCCGATGACGAAGCCCGCGTTGCCCGACAGCCCGATCTCTGGCCGGGGCTGGGCCCAGTCGTCGGTGCGGGTCTCGACCTCGCGGACGCTGTCGTCGGCGTCGACCCCCAGCGTCTCCAGTCGCTCCTCGGCCGCGTCGGCCTGGGCCCGTTCGAGGTCCCCGCGGAGGTCGTCGACGACGGCCTGCTGGCGCTCGGTGAGGTCGTGGCCCTCGGTGTAGACGGTCACCTCGTCGGTCGTGGTGTTGTGCCGGCCGGCGAGGAAGACGGTGTCGTCGGGGACGTCGATGCCGCGCTCGGCGAGTAGCTCACGGACCTCGGGATCGTTACAGATGGTCGCGAGCACGCGCGCGTTCGGCGTCCCGGGACTGCCCGAACAGGCCCCGCAGTCGATGCTCGATTTGTACGGGTTGTTGACCGTCTCGCTCTCGTGGCCGGTGAACACGACCACGGGAGCGAAGTCGTCCCACCCCATCAGGTCGAAGGCCGCCTCCGCGTAGAAGGCCTTCTGGTCGGTGGAGATACCCATCGCCGGGGAGCGCTCGTCGTCGTCGGTCGGCTCCCCGAGCGTCAGCGACGAGAACCTCGCCGGGTCGTCCGGGCCGACGCGGCCACGTGCGTCGTGGACCTTCGACGGGAACAGCGTCCGGGAGGCCAGCGCGGCCCCGAAGAACGCCCCGGAGGCCTCGACGAATCCGAAGGCGGCGGCCAGGTCGTTTTTCAGGGCCTTGAGGAACTTGTTGCCGTCCGCCTTCAGCGTGTGCCACCGTTCGTATGACGTCGTCGCCGGGTCCTCGGCCGGGGGCTGCTCGGTGATGTGGTGTTTCGGGTCCACCATCACCGGAGCGGAGTCGGTCTGGACCTTGGACTTGTGGCCGCTGTACTCTATGGGGACGCCGAAGAAGCCGGCGTAGCCGTGGGTCTCGTACTCTCCGGTCGCTTCGAGATGCCGGCGGATTATCTCCGAGCGCGTGTCGATACAGAAGACCAGCTGGGCCTCGGGCCGGTCGGCGTCCACCTCGGTGTTCGACGCCGCCAGTCCCCTGTTGATGTCCTCCAGCAGGTCCTCCTGATAGCTGCGCTCCCAGGCCGTCAGCCATATCTCCTGAAGGCGGAAGTCCACCTGTCTGGGCCGCTCGGGCCCGTCGGTTTCTGGCAGTATCTCCACGCCCATGTGCTTTGCCAGAATCAGCCGGACGCCGAGATAGTCGGTCAGCGTGACGGGGTATTTGTCCTGCCAGGGGTTGTTGTTCGCCTCGGCCCGCTGTTTGATGAGCCCGACCCAGCCCGGCAGGGCGGCCAGGTGGTGTTCGAAGATGGCCTCCCACTCGTCCTCGTCGTAGGCACTGAGGACGGCGAAAAGCGCCTCCTCCGCCGTCTCCGGGGCGTCCGTCAGCCGCTCTCGGTAGTACGTCGCGACGTTGGTTTCGGACTCCGGAATCGCCCTGTCGTAGGGCGCGATCTGGCGCCAGGACTGGTAGAACCCCTGCTCGCGGTCGGGCATGGGCCAGCCGGCCTGGCCCTGGTCAAGGAAGGCCGCCAGCCACTTCGAGCACAGTCGATTCAGCCGCTCGTCGTGGGCGTCGGCGGTCGAGCGCTCCGCCTCCTCGTGGGCCATCCGGCGCAAGAGCATCCCCGGTTCGTCGTCGATACCGTGTTCCTCCAACAGGTCGTTGAGGATGGTGGCGTTTATCTCGCCCGCGTCCCAGGCACGCTGGAACTGTTCGGCTGTCGGGTAACCACGGCCGTCGAACAGCGACTCGGCGTCCTCGACGGCCTGCCGGAAGGGCCGGTCCTCGAACCCGGAGAGCGGATTGGCGGCCACGTCGGAGTACAGCGGCCAGACCCGACCCAGACGGTCGGCCGCGTTATCTATATGCGTCCGAACGGTCGTCGGATCGATATCTACCATCGTATAGATTACACCAGTTGTAGTTGAAAACCGCGAGCCATATCTTAATATCTTCGCATATATGTAGATGTATCCGGCTGAATTCCTAAAACAATCCAAAGACGCTAGGTCGGTTCCGCGCCCTCAGAGCCACTGAGACAGCGTCGAAGCCACAGCACGATAAACGTCCACCGATTCGAGAGAAAGGCACCCATTTTAGGAATTATACCACGATATATCAGTCGGGTACAGAAATTTTAAACGTATAAGTTGTCATCCTCCGGTATCTGATGACCAGTACTAGTCAACAGTACAGCGCCGTCCCAGTCGTCTCGACGACCCTCGTCTGGACGCTGTTCGTTGGGAGTGTCGTTCTCGTCGCAGCAACTACCTGGTTCAGCATCGAGCTCGCGGCCGAGCCGCTAGTCCGCATCGACGGCCTGACGAAGGTGATGTGGGTCGCAGTCACATTCTTCAGCGGTATCGTCCAGAGCTTTTCACGGCGGTACATGGCGGCAAACAGGGACGTGGACCTCTTTTTCGCACGTATCATGCTGTTTACCGTCGTGGTGATGGGGCTGGTCGCAGCCGACCACATCGTCCTGTTCCTGGCGCTGTGGACGGTGATGGGCCTGCTGATGGCGGAGCTCATCGGTCACGTGGACGCCTGGCCACAGGCGCGGGCGGCCAAGCGCCTCTCGCGGCGGTATTTCCTCGCCGGGAGCGCCCTGCTGGGTATCGGCCTGCTCGCGCTGTCGACCGGGAGCGAAAGCGGGACCATCTCGGGGATACTGGCGTCGGTCGACTCGCTGCCGCGGTCGACGCTGCTGCTGGGCGCAGCGCCCATCCTGCTTGGGGCGCTCGTCCAGTCGGCGCTGGTCCCGTTTCACGGCTGGTTGCTCTCCTCGATGACCGGACCGACGCCGGCCTCGGCCATCATGCACGCCGGCTTCGTCAACGCCGGCGGCGTCTTGCTCGCGCGGCTGGCCCCGGTGTTTGCGGTCCAGCAAAACGTGATGTTGCTCATCGTCCTCGTCGGCGCGGTCGGGTCCGTCCTCGCTCAGGCGATGATGCTCGTCAAGGCCGACTACAAGGGCCGGCTGGGCTGTTCGACCGTGGCACAGATGAGCTTCATGATACTCCAGTGCGGGCTGGGCTTTTTTGTCGCGGCCGTGACCCACCTCATCGTTCACGGGTTCTACAAGGCCTACCTGTTCCTCTCGACGGGGTCACAGGTGGTCAAGAAGGCGCCAAAAAAGAAGAAACACGGCTACCCCTCCGTCGTGGGCACGGGCGTGGCGCTGGTGACGGCCGTCGGCGGCGGCGCACTGTTTGCCGCCCTCACCGGGAAAGGGACCACCCTCACCGGAACTGCCCCCATCGAAACCGGTATCTTCCTCGCCGTCATCGTCGTCATCTCGGTGTTTCAGGGGTCGGCTGAACTGCTCAACAACGACTCGCTGCCGGCCACCGTTCGGTACATCGGCATGCCCGCGGTTGCGATTCCAGCCCTGGCGGTGTACGCGGGCGTGTACAACGGCGTCTACGCGCTCATGGGCGACCTGCCGATGGTCTCGGTCCACATGGAAATGACCCCTGTCCACTGGGGACTGCTCGGGCTGTTCGTGCTCGGCCATCTGGCAGTCCAGCTGGGCTGGCTCCAGCGGAGCCGGCGCCTCTATGTCACGCTTTTGAACGCGGCACAGGCCAATCCCGCCACGATTCCGGGCCAGGCCGGCGAGTACGAGAACTGAACGGCGGGGCCAGCGAGTTCCCGACCACGGACAGTTGTATTCCCTACACGTTCGTCGCGAACAGCCGCGCCAGAGCCGAATGGACGTATTGAACCGGCAGCCACTATACACCTTAAACACCTGTAGGCAGGTATAATTTTGAACGTTTAACTAATTCTCCGAATTAGATTGCGATTGTGTTAACGAACAGGTTTTTACTTGGGAAGACAGTTGATTTAGCCGAGTATAAGCGCACAGAACAAAAGACACTGTGCAGGCGTTCACCTTTCGAGGTTACCAACAATGGGAAACAAATCTGAACTAATCAAAGACGAGATGTACGGGGACGAGGTGCGGGAAAAGATAGAGGAGTTCGCGGAGCGGGGCTGGGAGAACATCCCCGAAGACGAGCGCGACGAGTGGTTCAAGCGGTTCCTGTTCTGGGGCGTGTTCCACCACCGGGAGGGTCAGGAGTCGTATTTCATGATGCGGCTGACGAACTGTGGGGGCGTTCTGGAACCGGGCCAGCTCCGCGCCGTCGGTGAGGTAGCGCGCGAGTACGCCAGCGGTCCCGTCGACAACCCCGAGTTCGGCGACGCGTGGATCGACTTCACCACCCGCCAGTCCATCCAGATGCACTGGCTCAAGCTCGAAGACGTCCCCGAGATATGGGACAAGCTCGAAGGCGTCGGGCTGACCTCACGGTCGGCCGGCGGCGACACGATGCGGAACATCTCGGGCTGTCCCGTCGCGGGCAAGGGCGAGGAGTATATCGAGTCCCGGCCCATCTTAGACGAGATTCAGGAGACCATCCGCGGGGACAACGACCTCAGTAACATGCCCCGGAAGTTCAACATCTCGGTGTCGGGCTGCAAGCAGGGGTGTGCCCAGGACGCCATCAACGACATCGGCCTAGAGCCGGCCCACAAGTTCATCGACGGCGAGGACGTCAAGGGGTTCAACGTCCGCGTCGGCGGGGGACTGGGCGGCCGCGAACCGCGCAACGCTCGCCCGCTGAACCTGTTTATCCGGCCCGAACACGCCGTCGAGACGGTCCGGGAGTTCGTCGAGTACTACCACGAGAACGGCAACCGAACGAACCGGTCGAAAAACCGGGCGCGCTTTTTCGTCGACGAGCACGGCACCGAGAAGATCCGTGCGGACCTAGACGAGCGCCTGGACTTCGAGTTCGAGACCGCCGGGACGGACTTCCGCGGGGAGTACACCTACAACGCCGGCAAGAACACGGAGTACGGCGCCCACGACCACGTCGGCGTTTACGACCAGAAAGACGGCAAGAACTACGTCGGGCTCTCCGTGCCCGTCGGCCGTCTGCCCGCCGAGGACGTCATCAAACTGGCCGACCTGGCCGAGGCCTACGGCTCGGGCGCAGTGCGGCTCACCCGCCGGCAGAACCCGCTCATCATGGACGTACCCGATGGCAACCTGGCGAACCTGCTGAACGAGCCGTTCCTGGACAAGTACTCGCCCGAGCCCAACCCGTTCACCCAGGGCGCGGTGGCCTGTACCGGGACGGAGTTTTGCTCGCTGGCGCTGACCGAGACCAAAGCGCGGATGGCCCGCATGCTGCGCTGGCTGGGCGACAACGTCGAACTGCCAAGCGACGTCGACCGCATCAAGATGCACTACTCGGGCTGTACCGCCGACTGCGGCCAGGCCATGACCGGCGACATCGGACTGCAGGGGATGCGCGCCCGCAAGGACGGCGAGATGGTCGAGGCCCTAGACGTCGGCGTCGGCGGCGGCATGGGCGAGGAGGCGGAGTTCACCGAGTGGGTCCGACAGCGCGTCCCCGCCGACGAGGTACCCGGCATGATTCGCAACATCGCAGAGGCCTACGCGGCGTTGCGCTCTGAGGGCCAGACCTTCAGCGACTGGGTCGCCGCCACCGGCCACGAGACCCTCGTCGAGCTGGCCGAACCCGAGGAGGTCGAGGGGTACGAGGACCCCTGTCTCAACGACGCCAAGCAGTCGTGGTACCCCTTCGAGGACGGCGAGAGCCCGGCACCGACGGACGCAAGCGGCGAGCCCATCTCGGCGGACGACTGACCATGCAGGAGCCAGAACAACCCGACCAGGAGCCGGAGGGGCCGGCGACACACGCCCAGGAGGTGGCCTACGACGCCGCGCCGGAACTCATCGAGTAGCGAGGGCGTATCGCCCTCGTAGTCGCTCGCGGCGGCGCCGCGAGCGATGACACGCGGCCACCGGTCCGCCACCGGAACCCCGATGGCACCGCTCGTGTCCACCTGTGCCGTCGGCTCGCTTTCTGCGGTCAGAGACGTTCCCTAGTGGGGGCGGAATCGCTGAACGCCACGTATCGACCCGCTTGCGGCGGGAGTAGACTGATTGCTGCGTGGGAGGTATCGAACCAGTTTCGCCACCGGCCTTAGGTGGCTTGAAATATAAACACAGGGTATGGTTCTTGACTCCGGCGTCAGGACCCGTATGTCGGTGCAGACAAGCCTCAGAACAGCAATCGAACGGGCGCTCACACTGGAGACGTGGGTCTCCAGTTCCCGCGAGCGGATCGCCTCAGAGTCGTTCATTCGTCGCCACACGCAGTTTGGCTCGGTAGAGGAGTTCTGTGTGGCCAGCCCGTGTGACGACGACAGTATCGGAAGCGTCCAACAGCTTTCGGCGGATGAACGCGACGCTTTCGTGGCACGGACGACCGAGTTCGAGACGTGGGCGGAGATGAAGGAAAGCGCGGCTGTCGAAGACCTCGTCACTCTCCAGAACGTCTGAGTACCCCGGCAGTACAGTATGATAGAGCGCGAAGGTAATCGCGACCCCGCCGACCAGCCCAGTCCCGGCGACGCTGGAAATCATCACTGTGGTGAGTACACTCACACTATGCAACAGGCGACTGGAGGTGATACGGCCGTCGTGCGGCGGGCTCAGACGAGGTCGTCGGCCTGCGTGTCCGCCACCACGTCCGTATCGAGGTCGATGCCCTGGATGAGTTCCACGAGGTCTTCGAGTTCGGGGAAGGTGTAGACGGTCATCCCCAGGTCGCCGCCCTCGACGGTTATCTGGGAGTCGATGACGAAGACGAGCTCGGAGTCGGGCCAGCCGCCCATCTTCTCGATGATGTTGCTGGCCGGGCCGAGCACGAAGGTCGGTGTCCCCATGTCGATGGTCGTATCGAGGACGTTCGCCCACCCGTCGATGAAGCCGCTGGTCATGATGTTGCCGATCTCCTGCATGGCCGACCGTTCCATCTCCGAAAAGCCCTCGTCGTCGTCCCCGCCCATGCCGCCCATCATCGCGCCCGCCAACCGCTTGCTATCGGCCGGGTCGAGCATGAACAGGACGTAGCCGTAGGGCGGTTCGTTCAGTTCGACGTAGATGCCGACCTGTCGCTCGCCGCCGATGTGTGTCGTGACGTCGTCGATGTCGAGGAAGTTGATCTGGGAGGTGTGGACCGAGGCGTCCAGTCCCGTGAGCTGCCCGAGGTGGTCCGCGACGGTCTCCGACCCCTCCTTTGCCATCTGGTTAAAGAGGTCGAGCTTTCGCACGTCGACTTGCAGGCCCATACCCAATCGAACGGGGCGACCGGCTTAATGGCACCGTCGCCACTATCAGAAGTGGTTCCGGTGGCGCCGCTCTCGATGTGGAAAACGGAGAACACACGCGGCCGGTCCGGCGCGGCACTTGCAGCCGCGAAATGTGTCACTCCCCGGTGTCGTCCACCGGGAACTGTTCGTGCTCGCGGACCGTGTTCAGCACGACCGACGTAGAGGCACTGCGAATCTCGGGGTCGGTCAGCAGTTCCTTGATGTGTGCGTTCATCTCTTCGGTGTCGCGGAACTTCCCGACGGCGACGATGTCGTGGCTACCGGTCACCTCGTACACCGCGACCATGTTGTCGAGGTCGCGGAGCCGCTCGGTCACCGCCTTGAGCCCGCTGCCATCGACCGACAGCTGGAAGACGGCAGTCACGTCGTACCCCAGCGCACCGTAGTCGACGCGAGCGGTGTACTCTTCGATGACGCCGGTCTCGACCAGCTGGTCCATCCGTCGCGACACCGTCGTCGCGGCGACGCCGGTCTCGGCGGCGACATCGCGGGCACTCGCCCGGCCGTCGCGGAGTAGGGCGTTCACCACCTGTCTGTCGATATCGTCGACCATCGCCCGCCGCTCAGACTGCCTCGGGACCGGTCTTGCCTGTTCGGACCTGGTAGGCGTCGTCGACCGGGAGGACGAATATCTTCCCGTCGCCTTTCTCGCCCGTGTGGGCGCCGTCGGCGATGGCTTCGACCACGTCCTCGGCGGGGATCTCCGCGACGACTGTCTCGATTTTGACCTTCTGGTGGAGGTCGACGACGTACTCCTCGCCGCGCCACTGGCCCTTCTTTGCGGGCTGGGAGCCCCGTCCGGAGACGTTCGTCACTGTCAGCGAGGGCGCGCCGACCTCCGCCAGCGCCTGTTTCACGTCGCCGAGTTTGTCCGGTCGAATCATTGCCATTACCATCTTGATTTCGGATTCGTCAGTCATCGTTGGAACCTCGAGTTGCTTTGATGTCTTCGCTCATGATACCACCGTCTGCCACAACGCTGTCGCCCGAGCCGAACTCGGGGTAGGTCTCGACGCCGTGTTCGGAGACGTCCAGCCCTTCCTGCTCGTGTTCGGGCGTGACACGGGACTCGCCCAGGGCCTTCAGCGCGAACCAGATAACGGCAGTCGCAGTCAGCGTCCAGCCGCCGATGAGGAACACGCCGACGGCCTGAGCGGCGAACGCGCTGCCGATGCTAACGCCCTCGGGCAGCGAAACGGCCACGAACGGGTACATCAGCGTGCCGATGATACCAGCGCTCCCGTGGACCGGGAAGACGGCACAGACGTCGTCGATGTTCAGCTTGGACTCGATGAACTTGAACACGATGGGGAGCTGAGCGCCGGAGACGACACCGACCAGCAGCGCGCCCCACCAGGTCGTGGTGTGGGGGATCGCCGTGATACCGACCAGACCGGCCAGCAGGCCGTTTGCGACGTAGAGGGTGTCGACCTTGCCGGTCTGTGCCCACGCGACGCCGCCGGCGGCGATGGCGCCCATCGCCATCGACAGGGTCGTCGTCATCGCGACGCGGCCCAGCTGCTCGCCGAGGAACGCGTCACCGATGATGGCCGAGGTACCGACGTTGAAACCGTACCAGCCAAAGGCCAGGATGAGCGTCCCGAGCACGGCGAAGGTCATCGAGTGGCCGGGGATGACGTTCGCGGTGCCGTCCTCGTTGAACCGACCCATGCGTGGGCCCAGGACGGCCGCCGCGGTCAGGCCGGCGACGCCGCCCATGCCGTGGACGATCATGCCGCCGGCGAAGTCAGTGAACGCGACACCGGTGAGCTGCTGGACGAGCCCGGTGTCGGCGGCGCTCCAGGTGAACGCGATGACGACGGGGTAGATGACCCCAGCCAGCAGGATGGTGTACGTGACGTACGCACGGAGCTTCGCGCGGCCGGCCACCGCCCCGGAGACGATGGTCGCGCCGGTCATCGCGAAGACGGCGCCGTACAGCCAGTTGATCCAGCCGGTGCCGGAGGCCAGGTACGCGGCGCCCCAGTCGGCCCCGCCCGCAAGGGACGCGACGCCGGAGCCGATGAGGAAGAACACCACCACACCGATCGACCAGGTGAGCAGGTTCTTCGTGAGCTGGTTCGCTACGTTCTTCGAGCGCACCTGCCCCGCCTCGAGCATGGCGAAGCCGGCGTGCATGAAGAAGATCAGGAACGATACCATCAGTATCCACGTGAAGTTGAGTGCTTCTGCGGTGACTTGGAGTGGTGCGAGTACCATTGTTTGTATGAGTTGTGATTATTGCGTTTGAACGTCCAACTTTATCGGCGCAAGCGCCAACTTCGTCAAGTCGTTCACGGAGAAATCTCTGGCCAGAACACTACATAAAGATTTGCTTTACGAAATCGCACATCTGGGACTATAGGAGGACGAACGTCCAGACTACCACATGATATAATGCATTTAAGGTTATTCTCCGTCAAGAAACTCGGTATCTGTCGACTTGGTATTTGGACGTTCGTAAACCGCGATTTCGCCGCTTCGAGGCCATAGCGGGGTGTTTCGCTTGCGCGCGGACCGGCCCACAGATGTTGCCAACACCACCAGCATTATACCAGTAGAAAAGTTTTGTTCTTTTGAGGTAAGAGCCCGAGACAGCCCATATCGGCAGATAATAGCGATTTATATGAGCGATATGGGCTATACTACCGGGTAAAATTAGAATATGGATGGAAACGTTGTCGACGATACGGGAGAGTCGAGCGACGAGCGAACTATCGCGAACGCACAGGGCGCACTCGATGTGGTGCAGGCCGCCTCGAAGACCGTCGACGAGGAGCTGGCGGCTATCGACCAGCGTGCGAGCGAACAGGCGAGCGACGCACAGTGGGTCGTCGAGGAGATCTCGACGCTCTCGGCGACTATCGAGGAGATAGCGGCGACCACCCGGGAGGTCAGCGAGCAAAGCGAACAGGCGGCAACGGAGGCAGCAGAGGGCCGGGAAGCGGCGGCGGCCGCGATAGACACCATGGAGGACGTCCAGGCGGTGAGCAGTGCCGTCGCCCAGGAGGTCGATTCGCTCCGGGAACGGATCGACCGCATCGCCGACGCGCTGGCCGGTATCGACCGTATCGCCGACCAGACGAACATGCTGGCGCTGAACGCCTCCATCGAGGCCGCACGGAGCGACAGCGACGCCGACGGCTTCGCGGTCGTCGCCGACGAGATCAAACAGCTCGCAAGCGAGTCCCAGCAACAGGCCGAAGAGATAGAGGAGGCGCTTTCGGCCGTCCGGACGGCGACCGACGAGACGGTTTCGGAGCTGGAGACGGCCGCCACGGAGATCGAGAGCGGGGCCGACCAGGTCGCCGACGCCATGGCGAGTCTCGACGCGGTCGCCGACACCGTAGAGGAGACCGCGGACGGCATCACCAGCGTCTCCGACGCGACCGACGAGCAGGCCGCAACCAGCGAGGCCATCGCCGAGCGATGTGAGACGCTGTCCGAGCGCGCGACGGCCATCGACGACGACCTCGATTCGATACGGGGAGCCCGCTCGGAGCAGACGGCGATGCTCGGCGAAATCGACGGGCTACTCGGTGACATCGACGCCGACCGCCGTGCCGGGCTGGCCGAACGCCCGCGGCTCGCGACCGGCGTGCCGGGGCTCGACGACTGCTGTGGCGGCGGGCTGGTCGTCGGCGGGCAGGCGGTCCTGCGGTACGGCCCCGAGGCGAGCGTCGACGGGGCGCTCGCACAGCTCTGTGCGACGACCGTCGCCGCCGGCACCGGCGTCTCGCTGATGCCGACGCCCACCCTCGACAGGGAGACGCTGGCGAGCGCGTTCAGGGGGACCGACTACTCGCTGACCGACGCGCTGGCCGACGACCGGCTGTTCATCCTCGACGCCTTCGGGGGATGGCGCGAC
Source organism: Haloarcula sediminis (assembly GCF_035656455.1). Classification (NCBI taxonomy): domain Archaea; kingdom Methanobacteriati; phylum Methanobacteriota; class Halobacteria; order Halobacteriales; family Haloarculaceae; genus Haloarcula; species Haloarcula sediminis. The sequence goes on from NZ_JAYMGA010000007.1 coordinate 130,994, forward strand.
GAGTACAACGTCTTCGACATCGAGCGCCAGTCGCTGGCGGCGGTAAACGAGACGACCGTCGAGCGGCGGAACGCCCCATTGCTGGTCGTCGGCAACATCGAGGGGGAAGTCGCCACCGTCGGCGAGCAGGCCGCACGGGAAGCGCGCTACGAGAACGACGACGGCGTCTTCGCGGCCCAGGACACCGTGCTCAACGTCATCGCCGACGATAGCGTCCCGGAGACGCTGTCGGCGTTTTACGTCGGGTCGGCAGACCAGACGCTCACGCTGGCTCGCGAGGACGGGCAGCTGTCGGTCGAACTCGACGCGGGGTCGGTTGGGTCGGACGGCGCCAGACGGCCGGCGTCGACGCTCCCCGAGCCACCGTTTCTCCGCGTCGAGGCGCGGTGATGTTCGGTATCGACGAGACGGGCACGGTTGATTTCGCCACCGAGTCGTTCGCGTCGTGGCTGGACACGACGCCGGCCCACCTCACGGGGACGCGGTTCGAGGCCGTCGTGGCGCCGGACAGCGGCGACCCGCTTGCCGACGTCGAGGCGCTCCGCGAGCGACCAGCCGGGCGGACGCGGCGCTGTCAGGCGTTCGTCCGACGGGGCGAGGAGCCGGTCGCGGTGACCTTCGAGTTTGCCGCCACCGAGCGCCGACAGGTCGTCGGCACCGTCCAGCGGCGGACCGATCGGTACCGGAAGCTCTTCGAGGAGAGCCACGACGCCATCGTCCTGTTCGAGATCGTCGACGGGCGCCCGGTCGTGCGTGCCGTAAACACCGCGTTCGTCACCACGTTCGGCTACGAGCGAAACGATATCGTCGGGGAGTCGCTCAACGAGTTCATCGTTCCGGACGAGCTGTGGGACGAGGCGACCGATTACGACCGGCGGACCGCCGCCGGCGAGACGAACCACGCTGTCGTCAGCCGGAAGACCGTCGACGGACGCCGCGAGTTCGTGTACCGCGGGCTCAGCTACACGACGGCCGACAATCACCGCTACGGGTTCGCCATCTACAGAGACGTGACCGACGACCGGCGTCGCCGCCGCCGGTTACAGGTGCTCCACCGGGTGTTGCGCCACAACATCAGAAACGACCTCTCGGTCGTCATCGGGACGGCCGACTACATCGAGCAGACGAGCCACGAGTTCGAGCACCGGGAGGCCGCCGCACGGATACTCACCGCCGCCGAACGCATCTCGTCGGTCAGCGAGCAGGCCCGCGCCGTCGAGCGCGCGCTTGCCAGCCGGTCCGACAGGGCGATCGACGCCGCGGAAGTGGTCCGTTCGGTCGTCGAGACGTACGACTGCGTCCGGGCAGACGCGCCGGCGAGCGCGCCGGTCACCGGCGGCGTCGCGGTGTACAGCGCCGTCCAGAATCTCGTCGAGAACGCCGTGACCCACACCCGCGACGGGGCGGCGGTTCGGGTCACCGTCACCGACGAGACGGACGAGTGGTGCCTCCGGGTCGCCGACGACGGTCCCGGAATCCCGGCCATCGAGCGGGGCGCTGTCTTCGACGACGAGGACATCACGACGCTCAACCACGGCACCGGGCTGGGCCTCTGGCTGGCCCGCTGGGTCGCCGAGTCGGCCGGTGGGGAGCTCCGGTACGACCGCGACGAGGGCTGGACGGTCGTGACGCTGGTGCTCCCGCGGGCCGACACCGACGACGTGCTCAGCCCGCGCGCCGTCGAGTCCGACCCGACCGCGGCGCGGTGACTACAGCCGGTCGGCGATGTCCTCGGCGAAGTAGGTGAGGATGAGGTCGGCCCCGGCCCGCTTGATAGAGAGCAGGGACTCGTAGGCGACCTCGTCGAGTTGCAGCCACCCCTTCTCGGCGGCGGCATGCAGCATGGCGTACTCCCCGGAGACGTTGTAGGCGGCCACGGGGTGGTCGTAGTCCTCGCGGACCGTCGCGACGACATCGAGGTAGGGCAGGGCGGGCTTGACCATCAGCACGTCCGCACCCTGGGAAACGTCGAGTTCGACCTCGCGACGGGCCTCCCGAGCGTTGGCGGGGTCCATCTGGTAGTGGCGCCGGTCGCCGAAGGCGGGCGCGCCGTCGGCGGCGTCGCGGAACGGGCCGTAGAAGGCCGACTCGAACTTGGCGGCGTAGCTCATGATGGGCACCTCGCTGTGACCATCGGCGTCCAGCGCCTCGCGGATGGCCCCGACCATCCCGTCTATCATCCCCGACGGCGCGACCATGTCCGCTCCCGCGCGTGCGTGGCTCACCGCGACGTTGCCCAGCAGGTCGAGGGTCTCGTCGTTGCGGACGGTCAGGTCGGGGTCGTCCTGTGCGTCTTCTTCTAGGAGCCCGCAGTGGCCGTGGCTGGTGTACTCACAGAGACAGACGTCCGTGATGACGTAGGCGTCGGTCGCCTCGGTGATTCGCCGGACGGCCTCCTGTACGACGCCGTCGCTGGCCCAGGCCCGCGAGCCGCGCTCGTCTTTGGACTCGGGGATGCCAAAGACCATGATGGCCTCGACGCCGGTCGCCAGTACCTCCTCGACGCGGGCGACGCTCTCCTCGACCGGGACCCGCTCGTGGCCCGGCATCGTCTCGATGGGGACCCGCTCGTCGGCCGTCGCGTCGACGAACACCGGGGCGATCAGGTCCGACGCCGATACCTCCGTCTCCCGCACCAGGGGCCGCACGCCGTCGGTCCGGAGCCGGCGTGGGCGACGCGTCATATCCATGTGCTGGTGTGTGGCCCTGACGGCCATGAACCCACCGCTCGCCGGAACGCAACTGATATGTCGTGGTCGCGATATGTCCGAACCGATGGCAGCGGACGCCACGTCGGTGAGGGTGTTCGCCGAGGACTACGGCCTGCTGGTCGTCGCCGGCCTCTTTGCCCTGCTCGGCGTCGCCGGCATCGCGCTGTATGTCTTCGGGGACGCGAGCTACGCGGAGACGCTGCTCCGGCGGTACGGGCTCGCGGCGCTCCTGTTCGTGTTCGTCCTCGAAGGGGCGATGTTGCTCTATTTCGCGCCCAGCGAGGCGCTCGTCCCGGCGGCGGTCACAGTGTTGGCCCAGCGGGCCGGGGGGTACCACGTCCCGACGGTGGCCGGCATCTTGCTGGTCGCCGTCGCCGGGGCCACCGTCGGCCAGACGGCGCTGTTCCTGCTGGCAAAGCGGGGCGGCCGGGAGTGGCTGCTCGACCGCCCGTGGTTCCGCGTCGACGAATCGCGGCTGGACCGCTTCGGGGCGGCCTTCGACAGGTACGGCGTCCTGGCCGTCCCGGTGAGCAACACGCTACTGTTTACACGCGGGATGTTGACCGTGCCCGCCGGGGTCGCGGGGATGACGACGCGTCGCTTCGTCGCCCTCTCGGCGCTTGGCACCCTCTCGTTCGAGCTGTTGCTCGCGGGGGCCGCGATGGGCGTCCTCGAACTGCTCTAGGCGTAGTACTCGCCGGCGTCGCGGGTCCCGGTGATGATTCCCTTCCGGCCCTCGGTCGTGTAGGAAATATCCTCGACCGCCCCAAAGCGGGCGTCGACCCCCTCGGAACTGTCATCGTTGGCGGCCACGTACGCTTCGAGCGCCGCCGTGTCCACGTCGCGCGGGCGGTCGTAGAGGTAGACCCACTTCTCCTCGACGGTCGTCCCGTCGACGACGCTGCGGGCGCCCTCGGCGACCAGATTCTCGAACCGGCCGCTCCGGGCCGCGCCCGACTCGGGTTCGTCCATCGTCCGGCCGCCGACCAGCGTGGCCCGCCCCAGCTCCTCGACGAGTGTCCCCATGTCCTCGTTGTCCTCGGCGTAGCGGTCCACGTCGCCGGTCGCCGCGTCGATTACCGTCTCGATTCGGCTGGTGGGGTCGGCCGACGTGGTGCCGTACCGGTCCACCGCCGAGACGAGTATCGTCCCGTCGGCGAGGGCAAACACCGTCCCCGTCTCCCCGTTGCGGTAGCGGACGTGCCCCTCGTACTCGCCCGCACGCTCGTATCCCGCCGCCTGCAGGTCCGAGACGGCGGCGTCGCGGTCGAACTCGGCCGTGACGACATCGACCGAGTCGACGGTGACGACGGCCGTGGCGTCGTCCCAGGCGAGACCGAGGGGCTCCCACGTCCGCTCGAAGACGGTCGGGTCGCCGCCGAGATGCGCCCGCTGGGCGGCGAGGGTCCCCAGGTCGTAGTAGTCGAACCGGTAGTGGTCCGTACTCCGGAGCGCCGACGGCGACGGGAGCCACCTCGTGAACACGTCGGCGTCCCCACCGGAGCCAAACGGGCTCGAACAGCCGGCGCCGACGACGGCGCCCGCCGCCGCTGCGCTCCGGGCGAGTACGGCACGTCGCGTCGGGTCGGCGCCGGACATAGGCGGTGAGATAGCTGCGACCCAGTTGACGCTTGTGATACGCGGAATCACCAAACAGCTATATACCTCCGCGTCACGAAATTACGGTCGGATGGACGAGAAGACCGAAGAGCTCCGAGACATCTTCATCGACGTCTCCGGCGAGGAGTCGGTGACGGAGTCCCAGTCGGCCGGACGCGGGTCGCTGACCGACAGCGACGAAGCGTCGGTCGAGGAGCGCCTGGGCGAGACCGTCGCGCGGATGCGCGAGCGGTACGGGTTCCGGACGGAGCTGGACGACGGAGCGTTGGTCACACTGGTCCGTGGGTTCTACGCCGGCCGCGACGACGCGGCGCTGGCCGACGACCTCGGCGTCGACGAGTCTGTCGTCGTCGAGGCCCGGCTGGACCTGCACCTCCTTCGGGAGACCGACGACGACGCCGGCTTCGACGTGGCCACGTTCCGGAAACGCGTCGTCGGCGGGGACACGAGCGACGACGAACTCGCCGCGGCGTTCGATATCGACGCCGAGACCGCAGCCCACTACCGCCGCGTGGTCGAGACCCAGCAGGCCGCCCGGCAGGTGAGCCACCGCTTTACCAGCGAGTTCGAGGACGCGCTGGCCGACGCCGGCCTCGCGACGCGACACACGTCGGCCATCCGGGAGACGGGGCTGGACGAGGCCACGGAGGACATCGACTCGCTCGACTCCGACGCCGACGTCTCGATGTGAGCGGGCGTATCTTTTTGAACCATCGCGGGACCAGGCCGGACCATGGCCGACCACACGTTCCGAGAACTGGAGACAGCGGCCTACTGCCCGCGCAAGCTCTACTACCGACGCCGTGACGGCCCGCCGGACGTGCCGGCGGAAGTCGAACGAATCCGCCGGCTGGCCCGCGAGTACGAGCGTCTGCTGACCGACGACGCTGCCTTGCTGGCTGCGCCCGTCGAACCCGACCCCGCCACCGTCCGCGAGCGGTTACGGGCGGCGCGGGACCGGCTCGACGAGTGGGACGCGCTGGCCGACCCCGCCGAGACGGACGTCTATCTCGGGGGCAAGGACGCCCGCGGTGTCGCACACAAGCTCGTCGCGACTGACAGCGGGACTGTCCCCTCGCTGGTCTTTGCCGGCCGTCCGCCCGACCAGGGCGTCTGGGAGCCCCAGAGCGTGCGGCTGGTCGCCGCCGCGAAGGCGCTGTCCTGGGAGCGCGAGCGGGCGGTCGAGCGGGCTATCGCCGAGTACCCGGCCTACGGCGTCGTCCGAGCGGTGGCGGTGACGGCGAGGCGGAGCGGGCAGTACCGGCGGGCCCTGCGGGTCGCAGAGAGTATCGACGGGCCGCCCGCCAGAGCCGACAGCGACGCCAAATGTGACCCCTGCGAGTACCGCGAGAGCTGCGGCACCAGAACGCGGTCGCTGCGGTCGCTCCTCTAGTGGTCGGCCAGCCACTGCTCGACGGCGTCGGCCTCGGCCCCCCGGCGGTGAATCGTTCCCGCTTCGACGTCGACGACGGTCGAGCCGGTCCCGCCGGTCTCGCCGCCGTCCAGCACCACGGCCGCCATCTCGGTGACGGCGTCCAGTTCGTCGACGCGTGTGGCGCTCGGATTGCCGGTGACGTTCGCGCTGGTCGCGGTCAGCGGCGCGACCGCTTCCAGCAGCGCAAGCGCCACGAGATGGTCAGGGACGCGGACGCCGACGCGGGGGGCGCCGTCGGTGAGAACGTCCGGTACGGACTCGCGTCGCTCGGTGACGACGGTGACCGGCCCGGGGAGGAACGCCCGCATGAACCGCTCCTCGCGGTCGGTCGGGTCGACGTAGTCGAGCGCGCTGTCGACGTCCGGCACCGCGAGCGAGACGGGCTTGTCGCGGGCCCTGTCTTTCGCCTCGAACACCCGCGCGACCGCGTCGGGGTCGGTCGCGTCGGCGGCCAGCCCGTACACCGTCTCCGTCGGATAGACCACGAGGTCGCCGTCGCGGATGGCCGCCGCCGCGTCGTCGATGTCCTCGGCCGCGTCGAACGCGGCCGGGTCGATAGCGTCTGTCACGTCGATACCATCGTCCGTCACAGCTGCGCTTCGACGGCGTCGTAGTCGGGGAATTCGGGCCACTCCTCGCCGACCCAGGCGTACTCGACCGTGCGGTCCGAATCGAGGACGAAGACGGCGGGCCGGGGCTCGGCGATGCTTTCCATCCCGTCGAGGTCCATATCGATGCCGTAGGCCTCGGCGACGCCGTTTGTCGGGTCGGAGAACAGCCGGGCCTTCCCCGCAACGTCGCGCTCGTCGAGCAGGTCCTTGTGGGCGTAGGGGGTCGAGACGGAGACGCCGACGACGGTGGCGTCCTCGTGCCACGCCCGGTCCCGGACCTCGTTCCAGAGGTACGTCGCCGGGAACGCGCCGTCCATCGCGTGAAAGAGGACGAGGACGGGGTCGTCGCTGTCGGCACAGACCTCCGAGAGCGAGGTGTCCTCCCAGTACTCGTCGTTGACCAGCGGCCGCGTGAAGTCGGGCGCCTGCTCGCCCTCCTCGGGGTGGTCGACCGGCCCCAGTTCCACCACGTCGAAGTCGAATTCGGCCATCAGGCGGTCCCCTCCTCGGCGCTTTCGGCCGGGCCGTACGTCCGCTCCAGATACGAGACGATGTTTCCGCTCTCGCTCATCGTCACGCCCGTCTCCTCGTCGACGATGGCGGGGACGGTGCGCTTGCCGGTGAGCCGTTTGACCGCGTCGCGCTCGGAGTGCATCGGTTCGACGAACCGCGAGCGATAGGAGAGGCCGAGGTCGTCGAGCGTGCGGACGACCCGCTCACAGAACGGACAGGCCTGCAGGCGGTAGAGTGTGATCTCGGTCATACGGCCGCAGGTAGGAGCGAGACACCCCTAAGGGCTTCGCCACGGACCACAGGCGGTGACGGCAAGGCTTAATCCCCGGCGATGACAACTCGGACTGTTGATGGCCTCACCCACGGCGGTCACGTTGTCAGCGGTGCCGCTCCAGACGTTCGACGTCGTCGGCGTCACCGTCCCCGAGAGCGCCGTCCTCGTCGGCGGCATCGGCACGATACTCCTCCTCATCGTCCTGTCGGCGTTTTTCTCCTCCTCGGAGATAGCGATGTTCTCCCTGCCGGCCCACCGGACCGAGGCGCTGGTCGAGGACGGCGTCCCCGGTGCGCGGACGCTCAAGGCGCTCAAGGCCGACCCACACCGGTTGCTCGTGACCATCCTGGTCGGGAACAACCTCGTCAACATCGCGATGTCCTCCATCGCGACGGGACTGCTTGGCTTTTACCTCTCGCGGGGACAGGCCGTGCTCGCGGCGACCTTCGGCGTCACCGCCATCGTCCTGCTCTTTGGCGAGAGCGCCCCCAAGAGCTACGCCGTCGAGAACACCGAATCGTGGGCGCTTCGCATCTCGAAACCGCTGAAAGTGTCCGAGAAGGTCCTGCTTCCGCTCATCCTCTTTTTCGACTACCTGACCCGCATCGTCAACAAGATAACCGGCGGCCGGTCGGCAATCGAGACCTCCTACGTCACCCGCGAGGAGATACAGGACATAATCGAGACGGGCGAGCGGGAGGGCGTCTTAGACGAGGAGGAACGGGAGATGCTCCAGCGGACGCTGCGGTTCAACGACACCATCGCCAAGGAAGTGATGACCCCGCGCCTGGACATGACCGCCGTCGCCAAGGACGACTCCATCCGGGAGGCCCTCGAAACGGCCATCCAGAGCGGCCACGCCCGCCTGCCCGTCTACGAGGGGAGTCTGGACAACGTCATCGGCGTCGTCCACATCCGCGACCTCGTCCGGGACTTAGACTACGGCGAGGCCTTCGCCGACGACATCGTCCTCGAAGACCTCATCGAGCCGACCTTACACGTCCCCGAGTCCAAGAACGTCGACGACCTGCTGACCGAGATGCGGGCCGAACGCCTGCATATGGTCATCGTCATCGACGAGTTCGGCACCACGGAGGGGCTCGTGACGATGGAAGATCTGACCGAGGAGATCGTCGGCGAGATACTCGAAGGCGAGGAGGAAGAGCCAATCGAGTACATCGGCGACGACACCGTCACGGTCAAAGGCGAGGTCAACATCGAGGAGGTAAACGAGGCACTGGAGCTTGAGCTCCCCGAGGGCGAAGAGTTCGAGACCATCGCCGGCTTCATCTTCAACCGCGCGGGCCGGCTCGTCGAGGAGGGCGAGACCATCACCTTCGAGGGTGTCGAGATACGCATCGAACAGGTCGAGAACACCCGCATCATGAAAGCCCGCATCGTCAAGCTCGACACCGGCGGGGACGAGGCCGAGGAAGCGCAGGTCGAATAGCGATAGGCCGACCGCTGAGATGGGACGAGACCTAGCAGCTGCCTCTCGGAGGCGCTACGCTAGGGTGTCGACGGCGAAGAAGACGCCATACGAGAGCGCGAAGGCGAGCACGAGCGAGCCCAGCCACGCCAGCACCGTCTTGCCCATCTTCCCGCGGCTGACTTCGCCGTCGCCGGCCGCGGCGCCGGAGCCGACGATGGCCGAGACGATTATCTCGTTGAACGAAACGGGCAACCCGAAGAAGACCGCCGTCTGGGCGATGAGGAAACTCGGGATGAGCGCGGCGATAGAGCGCCGGGGGCCGAGCGAGGAGTAGTCCTGTGCGATGGCCTTTATCATCCGCGGGGCGCCGGTCCAGGAGCCGATGAGCAGCCCGAGCCCACCGAAGAGCAGGACGCCGGTGATGGGGATGACCGACGCTGGCCCCGAGTCAAGCAAGGGGAGCAGCGGGCCAAGCGCGAGCCCGACCTGACTCCCGCCGGCCGAGAACGCGACCAGCCCCCCGAGCACGAGCAGGAAGTGGCGCTGGCCGGCCTCGGTGTCCGCTCGCACGTCCCGGTAGAGCAGTCCGCCGCCGAGTAACGCCGCAAGGAGCGTGACGGCGGCTATCGTCGGCAGCATCGGCGTGCCGATCGACCGACCGACCGCTCGCGCGACGGAGGCCTGCCCGGAGCCCGGCGCGAGCAGGACAAAGCGGACGTTCGCAAGCAGCGCGGCGACGAGCCCGCCAAGCAGCGGGACCACCACGTCTTCGGGGACCGACTCGTTGCGCAACAGCGAGGCCGTCGCGTAGGCGATGCCACCGCCGACGAAGGGCACCGCGACCCACAGGGAGACGATTTCGATGTACTTCGCGGTCGCCGGCTGGCCGCCCATCGCCAGCCCGACGCCGACGACGGCGCCGGTGACGGTAAAGGCCGTCGCGATGGGGTAGCCGGTGAAGATGCCAAAGGCCACCAGCAGCGCCGCGGTCACGAGCGCGACGATGGCCGCTATCGCGGAGAGGCCGCCGCCGTCCGGGAAGAGGACGAGACCGCCACCGACGGTCTCGGTGACGTTCGCGCCCTGCAACACCGCGCCGGCCAGTCCGAGGATGCCGACCAGAAAGCCCGCCCGCATCACGGATATCGCGTTGGCTCCGACCGCCGGCGCGAAAGGTGTCGAGCCCGAGGAGCCGGCCCCGATCGCCCACGCCATGAACAGACTCGCCACCGACGCCACGATGAGCGTCACCAGTACACTCGTCGCTACCATCTACACCGGCGTTTGCCCTACCCACCCATGAGCCTACCGTTCCCCGCGTGATCTCCACCCGAAACGAGGGGGGCATGAAACAGAGTGACACGCCACAGGCAGAGAGCGGTACCAGTCGGCCGATGTCTCGCCACGCCCGGGTTGACGCGACGACGGTGTCCCAGCGTGGGGCTGGCGACCCGTTGCTGCCCGGCGTCAGTGTGGACGGGACAGCGCCAAACCGGGACCGCCTGTCGTTCGAGGGGTGTCAGAAGTTATAACCCCGAGTCCGGTAATGTTGACGCAACTACGATGGTGGAACTTCTGACCGTCGTCGGCGTCGCTGTCGCTGTCTTTGTCGGGTTCAATATCGGCGGGTCATCGACGGGGGTCGCGTTCGGTCCGGCCGTCGGCTCACGCCTGGTCCGGAAGACGACTGCTGGGGCCTTGTTTGTCGGCTTTGGCTTTCTCGGAGCCTGGACCGTCGGTCGGAACGTCATCTCGACGATGAGCAGCAGTATCGTCCCGGCGGCGCAGTTTACGCCCATAGCAAGTGTCGCCGTGCTGTTTTTCACCGGTGGGTCGCTGCTGGTGTCGAATCTCTACGGCGTTCCGGCCTCGACCTCGATGACCGCTGTTGGTGCCATCGTCGGACTCGGGCTCGCCTCGGGCACCCTCAATCAGGCGCTGATGTTCGTCATCGTCTCGGCCTGGATCGTCGCCCCGCTTGTGTGTCTGGTCATCGGGGTCGTGGTCGGCCGCTATCTCTACCCGTATCTCGACCGCTATATCGCGTTCACGACGTTCAGTATCCACTTCATCCAGCTCGACCGGTCGGGCGTTGTGCCCCGGCCGTACATAAATCAGAACGCGTCGCTGCAGGACACAGTCGGCTCCCTGTCGGTGGTCGTCATCGGCTGTTACATGGCGTTTTCGGCGGGGGCGTCGAACGCGGCAAACGCCGTCGCCCCGCTGGTCGGCGCGGGAGGGTCGCTCACCGTCGATCAGGGCGTCCTGCTCGCGGTGGCGGCCTTCGGGTTGGGCAGTTTCACAATCGCCCGGCGCACGCTGGAGACGGTCGGGGACGACATCACGGAGCTGCCGATTCTCGCGTCACTGATAGTCTCCGTGGTCGGTGGGACGGTCATCACCGTGCTCTCGTATCTCGGAATCCCGGCGAGTCTGGCGGTCAGCACGACATCGACGATCATCGGGCTCGGCTGGGGCCGGGCAAGCCGGGCGGCGACACTGGCCGAGCTAGCGACGCCGGCACCTGAGGGGCCGGGGTTAGACGTGACGACCGGCGCACTGGTCACGTCGCGGGCAGAGGACGCTCCCGCTGGCCCGACGATCGGGGACATCGCCCGACACGAGCAACCGCCCGAGAAGCCGGACGAGACGCCGGCGGTCCCGGACGTCGGCGCGGAGGGACCGGCGGACCTCGACGAGCGGAGCCTCTTCGACCCGGCGGCGGCCAAGCGAATCGTGTTGATGTGGGTGTTGACGCCGTCGCTGGCGATTGCCGCCTCGTACCCGGTGTTCGTATTCCTGCTGTGACAGACAGGTCGACAAACCGACGGCAGCGAGCTTAGTTCGATTTGGCGTCTACGATGCTGGAAGCCGACGCCGCTCGCACGGCGGCGAGCTTAGTTCGACTTCGCTTCTCGGACACCAAACCGATGCCGGCGGCATGGAAGCCGCCTTAGTTCGATTTGGCGTCCGTCTCCTCGCCCGGTTCGACCGCCTCGACGCCCTCGGCGGCTTCGACCGCCTCGGTCACCTTCTCGGTGTCGACGTGCCACCGGTCCACGTCGGAGTCGTAGTCGGCCAGTCGGTTCGAGACGCGCACCTTCAGGTCGTCGTCGTTGACGTTGACCTCGAAGACGTATTCGGGGGACTCCTCGTCGCCGATGCGGCGGAGGTTCGCGCTCACGAGCGGGTTGTCGAAGTAGTAGGGCGCGATCTGTGTCATCACGTTGCGGTAGACGGTGTCCTCGACCTTGCGCAGCGCCTTCCGGCCCGCGGAGTCGGCCGCGCGGGCGACGTAGTCGACCGACTCGCCCCACTTGTCGATAGCCTCGTCGGGTTCATCGAGGTTCTCGTAGGACTCTGTCAGTTTCTCGCCGGCCGTCTGGAGGTCCTCGTCGGGACCCTTGCCCGCCTGTTCGCCCTTCCCCTCGGAGACGCTGGCCTGTTCGGCCGTCTTCTCGTTTACGTCCTCGTCGAGCCGCTCGTGGCTCTTTGGCCGCCACTCGTCGAACTCATCGAGGGCCTCGTCGTCGACGTCGGTCTCGACGGACTCGTCCTCGAACAGCTCTTTCAGTGCCTGTGTGATGCGTTCGCCGTGCTCGACGACGTCGACCCAGCCGCCCTGTGTCTTGAATCCTGAGACGCTCTCTTCGATATCTGCCATTGTAGAAAGTCCGGACAGTGTGGTACCGTGTGGCCGGTAGTTGGCGCTGGGACTGGTTAAGCGTTTCCGCCGAGCGTGGCCGACAGTGTGCCGGCGGCCAAGCGGCCCAGCCGCTGGTGTTCCCCTTATCCGTCTTCGCCGCCTACGCCTCAGCGATGGCATCCGCACTATTCGTAGTCAGCGAAGAGGGGTACTGGGGCGAGGAGTGTATCGAACCGCTCACGACACTTACCGACGCGGGCGTCGACATCGAGGTCGCGACGCCGAGTGGCTCACCGCCGGTCATCGACGAGCGCTCCGTCGACCCCGAAGAGGTCGGCGAGGAGACGGCCGAACACGTGATGGAGGTCCACGAGAGCGACGAGCGGCTGAACGACCCGTCCCCGGTCGCACAGGTCGACGCCATCGACTACGACGCCGTCGTCTTCCCGGGCGGCCACGGCACCGCGTGGGACGTCAACCAGGACCGGGACGCCCGCCGGCTGCTGCGGGACGCCGTGGCACACGAGGACGGCAAAGCCCTGGTCGTCTGTCACGCCGTCGGTATCCTGGCCTTTACCAGAGAGAGCACCGGCGACTTCCTCGTCGACGGGCGCGCCGTCACCGGCTTCCCCAACGAGTGGGAGGAGGGTATCGTCGACGACAACGGCGTGATGCCCGACGGCCGCAAACTCCCCTATTGGGTCGAAGACGAGGTCATCACCGCCGGCGGCGACTGGGACGCCGAACTGGACGACGACACCAGCGTCACGGTCGACGGCGACCTCATCACGGCGCGTGGCCCGCCCTCCTCGGCCGAAGCGGCGCGGACGCTGCTGGAGGAGCTGGGCATCGAACAGCCCGCCTGAGGCGGTCGCGGCGCTGTCGTCAACGTTTACTTCCCACCTGCCGAGGCGACTGTATGGCACTCGAACAGCGCGGTGACGCCTCGATAGTCACACACGCGCTCGCACAGGACGAACTCTCCCGCCTGCGCGAGAAGGAGACCGAACAGGTCGAGTTCCGGAAGGGGCTCGTCCGGCTGGGACGGCTCTGTGGCTACGAGATAATCGACGGACGCATGGAGACCGAGTACACCGAGATAGAGACGCCCCTGACCACGACGATGGGTGAACGGGTAACCGGGCTGGACGACGTGGTCATCGTCAATGTCCTCCGGGCGGCGACACCGTTCGTCGAGGGGCTTCTGAAGGCGTTCCCTCGCGCCCGCCAGGGCGTCATCTCGGCGAGCCGGGACGAGTCCGCGGGGATGGACGACGACGGCGAGTTCCCCATCTCTGTCGACTACGTCAAACTGCCCGACATCGACCCCGAAGACACCGTCATCGTCGCCGACCCGATGCTGGCAACGGGGTCGACGATGTCCGCCGTGCTCTCCTATATCACCGACCAGGGGGCCGGCCCCGAGCATCTGATTGCCCTCTCGGCCGTCGCGGCCCCGCCCGGCATCGTGCGTATCTCGGAGGCGTTCCCTGACGTGGACCTGCTGACCGTCGCCATCGACGACGAACTGAACGAGGACGGCTTCATCGTCCCGGGGCTTGGCGACGCCGGCGACCGGGCGTTCCGGACGACCTGAGACGAGCTGTCAGAGCCCATTGCCGGGTTAGAAACGGCCCGGCCCGGGACAGCGCGGCGGTAGCCCGTATGGCGGGACGAGTCGAAACGTCTTTTAGACGGGTCGGACTACAGAAGACACCGCGTCGTTTCGCCGGCCATCTAACCCCCTTACTTCCGCTGGAAACCGACAGAAAGCGACGTGATTGTACTCCACTTGAAATAGATTTCCGTGAGACACGTCCCGCATCGGCCGCAGTCACTGGTCGATGTCGGCCCGGCCGCTCGTCGCGCTGCGGACGCGGTCCCGGAGCTCGCTTCCCTCGGCCGCCGGCACGCGGACGTCGAAGGTCACCTCGGCCTCGTAGTCGGCGGTAAAGTCCACGTCGGCCGACTCCAGCAGCCCCCGGACGCTGCCCGAGTCGTCGTAGTCGACCGTAATCACAAAGCGCTCGTGGGGGACCGACTCGACGACGCCGGCGGCGTCGACCCCCTCCTTGACCGCTCGCGAGTACGCGCGGGCGAGCCCGCCGACGCCGAGGTTCGTCCCGCCGTAGTAGCGGGTGACGACGGCGGCGACGTTCTCGATGTCGCGTTGCTGGAGCACGTTCAGGGCCGGCTTGCCCGCGCTGCCGCTGGGTTCGGCGTCGTCGCTCGAATACTCCCGGAACGGGGAGGCCCGCACCCGGTAGGCGGGGACGTTGTGGGTCGCGTCGGCGTACTGGTCGCGGATATCGCCGACGAACGCCTCGGCCGCATCGACCGTCTCCACGGGCGCGACGTGGCCGATGAACTCAGAGCCCTGCACCTCGAAACTGGCGGCGGCGCGCTCGGCGACGGTCCGGAAGCGCTCTGTCACACCGACGACTAGGCCCGGCGGGCGAATAGCCCTTACCGTTGGGCGCTCCCGTCGCGCTCCCGACTCCCCCACACCCGCTTGTCGAGCATCTGGACGGACATCCCGTCGCGAACCCGGAGCTGACAGGACAGCCGCGGGTAGCCAAAGCGGTCGGCGAGGTCGTCGTGCCAGTGGTCGGGGTCGGGCGGCTCGGCCAGCCGGACGCCACAGGTCGCACAGAGCCCGCGGCCGCCGCAGTTGAGCGATTCAGCGTAGCGGCCGTGTGGAGTGATGTCGGCGTCCAGAAGGACATCACGGAGGACGGCCCCCTCGGGCGCCGTCAGGTCCTCGACCGCACCGTCGGGCGTTTCGACGGTGATGGTGACTGGGTGGGACATCACGCCAGTTCGATAGTCCGGACGAACGTCATCTCGCGCAGTTCGTTGATGAGGTCGCCGGGCAGCGGTTCGTCGGTGATGACATAGAGCCGGGGGTCGTCGGTGAACTCCGGGTCCTCGCTGAGCACCTGCCGGATGGAGATGTCCCGCTCGGCGATGGCCGCCGTCACCCGCGAGACGATGCCAGACTCGTCGGCCGCCCGCACGGAGATGGTGGCGGCGGCGAGGTCCAGGACGGGCGCCAGGTCGAGCAGACTGGGCACGGCGGAGATGTTACGGAAGATGCGCCGCAGTTCGTCGTCGGCGAGGATGGCGTCGGTCGTGGCGTTGACGACCCGCCGGTCGACGCCGGCCTCGCGGGCGATACCCGTGTTGGGAATCTCGATGCCGCCCGAGACGACCCGCCCGTCCGCGTTGACCGAGAACCCCCGTTCCAGCAGCAGGCGGATGACGGCCTGCTGGCCCGGGGAGTCCTCGAACTTCTCCATGATCTCGTCGAACATCTACAGCTCGCCTTTCGTGCTGGCCACGTCGCTGCGCCGTTCGTCGATGCGGGTCGCGTCGTCCAGTGCCCGCGCGAGCCCCTTGAACAGCGCCTCTATCTCGTGGTGGGCGTTCTCGCCGGAGACGCCACAGTGCAGCGTCAGCCCGGCATTCATCGCCAGCGAGCGCCCGAAGTGTTTCGCCATGTGGCTGGTCATCCCGCCGACCTCGGCCTGGGAGAACGCCCCCTCGAACTCGTAGTACGGCCGCCCGGAGATGTCGACGACCACGCTGGCGACGGCCTCGTCCAGGGGCACCTTCCGGTCGGCGAAGCGGACGATGCCGCGTTTCTCGCCCAGGGCCTCCTCGACGGCCTCCCCCAGCGTGATGGCCACGTCCTCGACGGTGTGGTGGTCGTCGATGTCCAGGTCGCCGTCACAGTGGACGGTGAGGTCGAACAGGCCGTGCGTCGAGAACGAATCCAGCATGTGGTCGAAAAAGCCGATACCGGTGTCGATAGTCGAGTCGCCGTCGCCGTCGATATCCAGCGTCACCTCGATGTCCGTCTCGGCCGTCGCCCGGGTGACGGCCGCCGTGCGGTCGGTCATACCCGGAGTTGCGCGGGCGGGCTATTTGGGGATTGTGTCCCACAGAGAGTCACAAGCTATATTCGGCGCGCGGCAAATTACGGATGTAGTTGCGGGAAATATTGTAGCAAGATGGTGCCACGAGACTCCGTGAGCGACCGGCGCCTCCTGGTCGCCGCCGCCCTCCCGCCCTGTCTGTCACCGCCGCCTACAGCGTCGTCTACACCGGCGTGGCGTCGCTCGGGCCGAGCGAGTTCGTGGTGCCGGGCGACGGCGGGGCCGCGGGGGTCACCCTCGCCGTCCTCGGAACCTGGGTTACGGGAGTGTTGTGGTACATACCGTATCTGGCGGTCGTGCTCCGGTACCTCGCCGAGCCGAGCGGGGAGAGCGCCCTGAGCGGGGCTATCATTATCTACGCCGCGGGGCTGCTGTTCGCCTGGGTGCCGACGCGGGTACTGGGCGCCGAGGCGACAGTCGCGACAGCGGTTGTCCCGCTGGGCGACGTGGCCGCGTATCTCGCGGTGGTGGCGGCGGTGTGGCTCGCCTACCACGGCGGCGCCGAGCGGGTCGCCGAGGGCGTCTCCCACCCCATCGCGGCGATCGGTGCGGACGCGCGGCTGACCCCCGGCCTGCCCCTCCAACGTGGCCTCTTCGCCGCGACGGCCGCCGCAGTACTCGGGACCGGCGGACAGCTACTGACCGGCGTCCTCCACGAGCAGGTACGGTCCGCAGCGACGGCGGGGTTCGGGGCCAGTTTTACCACGGGCGTCGGCGTCCCGCCCGAGCGGGTCCCCCTGGAACTGGCGTTCGAGGCGGCGTTCCTGCTCGGGGTCTTGCTGGTCACCGGCCCCCGGTTGAAGTGGCGGACCGTGAAAGCGGCGGGCGCCGTCGTCGGCGTGCAGGTGACGGCGACGGTCCTGTACGCCCTGTTCGTCGGCACCGAACTCGTGGCGGGTGGGCTGCTGTTGCGACCGGTGGCCGGAGCGGGCACGCTTCTCGCCGTCGCCGCCGCCGTCTGGCTCGCCTTTCACGACGGCCTCGAGCGGATCGGGCTGTAGCGGGCGGCCACGACAGCAAGACCGGACGAGGGCGGCCGGGCCACGGAACACCAAGAGCTCAGGAGATGTGAATGGCGGGCTTGTTCGGCTTGGCCTTCGCCGCCAGGTCGTCGTCCCCGGTCGCCCGCCGCACCGTCACCTCGGCGCCGAACTCGTCCTCGAAGAGCCAGACGGCCTGCTGTAGCACGTCGAGTTCCCGCTCGCCGTCGACGATGGGTTCGAGCCCCTCGCTCCGGTCGGCGAGGTCGGCGGCGTAGTCGGCGGCGGCATCGCCCCGTTCCTGCATCGCCTCGTCGCTCATAATCTCGCCGACGATGGCGTCGTCGGATAGCTCCGCTATCCGACTGCTTGTCGGACTACGTCCGACTCTGTCCTCGGGGTCGGCCCGCTGTGCGATACGGTAGGCCTCGTACTTCCACTCGGCAGCGACGGCGAGCTCGATGTGCTCGGGGTCCGAGATGTCGACGACGTCGGTGATGTCGCGCACGTCGGCGAGCGTCGTCCGGACGAGCCCGCGCTCGATGCGGTGGTCGGCGACGTCCCGGAGCGGCTCGGGCCAGTCGGCCTCGGCGACCAGTCCCTCTTCGTCCAGCAGGTGCCACAGCTCCTCGGCCAGATAGGGGGCGATGGGCGCGAGCAGCTTCGTCAGGGTCCGCAGACCGCGGCCGTAGGCGAACAGGTAGGGGGGCTCGTACTCGGCGTACCGGCGCAACAGACGGGCAAACCGCTGGAGTTCGCCGACGACGCGGTGGTATCGGAAGCGGTCGTACTCCTCGGTGACGGCGGCGATAGTGCGGTCGATCTCCCGTTCGAGATAGGCGTCGTGGGGCTCGCTCTCGGTGCGGACGGGCGCGGTCTCCTGCGAGCGGCGGCGGCGCTCGCGCCCCTCGGCGAACTCGGCGACCATCCCGTAGACGTCCTGCTGGAACTCGTAGGCCGTCGAGACGTCCTTGACCGTCCACTCGAAGTCCTGGGCGGGGTGGGCGGCCGAGAGGACGAACAGCCGGGTGGTCTCGGCGCCGTACTCGTGGGGCGCGACGGCGTTGCCCGCGGACTTTGACATCTTCTTGCCGCTGTGAAGCACCGTCCCCTGGTTTATGAGCCGCTCGACCGGTTCGCGCCGGTCCAACAGCCCCAGGTCGGCGAGCGCCCGCGCGAAAAAGCGGATGTAAAGCAGGTGCAAGACGGCGTGTTCCTCGCCGCCGACGTAGACGTCGACGGGGAGCCACTCGTCGGCGACTTCCTGGTCGAATGGGGCGTCCTCGAACTGGGGCGAGAGGAATCGCAGGAAGTACCACGACGAATCGACGAAGGTGTCCATCGTGTCCGTCTCGCGGGTGGCGTCGCCGCCACACGCCGGGCAGGTCGTCTGCTTCCAGTCCTCGGCGGCGTCCAGCGGGTTCCCGGTCGTCTGGACGTACTCCGGCAGCTCGACGGGGAGGTCCTCGTCGGGGACCGGCACGGCCCCGCAGTCGTCACAGTGGACGATGGGGATGGGCGTCCCCCAGTAGCGCTGCCGGGAGATGAGCCAGTCGCGCAGCCGGTAGGTGGTCGCTTCCTCGACCCCGTCGTGGTCGAGCAGCCGGTCGCGGGCGGCGGTACTGGCCAGCCCGTCGTACTCGCCACTCGACGTGAGCATGCCGTCCTCGGTGTAGGGGTCGTCCGGCAGGTTGGTCCCGCTGCCGTCGACGGGCTCGACGACCTGCGAGACGGGCAGGTCGTGTCGGTCGGCGAAGGCGTGGTCCCGGTCGTTGTGGGCGGGCACGCCCATCACCGCGCCGGTGCCCACGTCGTCTAGCACGTAGGCGGCGACGTAGACGGGAATCTCCGCGCCGGTGAAGGGGTGGGTCGCGGTCAGGTCCGTCTCGATACCGGAGAGCCCGGCGTCGTCGGTGCTGGCGACCTCCTCCAGATAGGCCGCCACGTCGTCGTCGGTCTCGGCCAGCTCGCTCACGAGGTCGTGGCCCGGCGCGAGCGCGAGGTAGGTCGCGCCGTAGACGGTGTCCAGTCGCGTCGTAAAGGCCGACACCTCGCCGTACTCGCCCACGTCGAAGGCGACGCGGGCGCCCTCCTGACGGCCGATCCAGTTGCGCTGGCTGTCCCTGACCCCCTCGGGCCACCCGTCGAGGTCGTCCAGCCCGTCGTAGAGCTCGTCGGCGTAGTCGGTGATGGTGAAGAACCACTGGTCGAGGTCACGCTGGGTGACCGGCGTGCCACAGCGCCAGCAGACGCCGCCGGCCGCGTGGGCGTGGGCGGCCACCTCCTCGGTCTCGACCTGCGCGTCCGCGAGGACGGTCTCGCAGTCCGGACACCAGTTGACCGTCGCCGAGTCGTACTCGACGAGGCCCTCCTCGTGGAAGCGGGTGAACAGCCACTGGTTCCAGCGGTAGTAGTCGGGGTCACAGGTCGTTATCTCGCGGGACCAGTCGTAGCCAAAGCCCATCTCCGCTAAGTCATCGCGCATCCGCTCGATGCAGGCGCGGGTCCACGCCTCGGGGTCCGTATCGCGCTCGTAGGCCGCGTTCTCGGCGGGAAGGCCAAAGGCGTCCCACCCCATCGGGTGGAGCACGTCGTCGCCCGCCATCCGACGGTAGCGGGCGTGAGCATCAGTGATTGCGTAGTTTCGGATGTGGCCCATATGCAGCGAGCCCGAGGTGTAGGGGAACATCCCCAGAACGTAGGTCGGGTCATCGCTCGCTGACGCGTCCGAGCCCGTCTCGGGCGTCTCGTAGACCCCCTCCCGCTCCCAGACGTGTTGCCAGTACTCCTGGACCCGTGCGTGGTCGTAGCGGCGCGACATTCGATAGTGGGAGTGGGTCGCCGCCCCACATGAGTGTTCGGCTCACGCCCCGTCAGGACGGCCCCGGCGTCCCGGTCACTCGGGTTTCCGGGCCTCGATGGTCGCCGAGACGAGGTAGTCGCTGGGGTCGTAGTCGTCGGCCCACTCGCGGATGAACGTCTCGCTGTCGTCTTTGGGCGCGATGTCGACGGCCTCGAAGCCGGCGTCGACGAGCATCCGTTCGAGCGCGTCGACGGTCGCCGCGCCGGCCACACACGCGGCCAGCGAGCCGGGATCACGCGTCACCTCGGGCGGGAAATCGGCCGTCTGGACCACGTCCGAGATGGCGAGTCGACCGCCGGGACGGAGCGCCCTGAACGCCTCGCGGAACACCTGCGGTTTGTCCGGCGAGAGGTTGACGACGCAGTTCGAGATGACCGCGTCGACGCTGGCGTCGGTGACGGGCAGATGTTCGATTTCACCGAGGCGAAACTCGACGTTGGCGGCGTCGTTCGCTCCGGCGTTCGTCCGCGCCTTCTCCACCATCTCGGGCGTCATGTCGACGCCGACGACACGACCCTCGGGCCCGACGGCGTCGGCCGCGAGAAAGCAGTCGAAGCCGGCGCCGGACCCGAGGTCCAGCACTGTCTCGCCGGCGTCGAGGTCGGCGATAGCCTGCGGGTTCCCACAGCCCAGCCCGAGGTTGGCCTCGCCGGCGACGGCGTCGATAGCGTCGTCATCGTAGCCGAGTTCGCGCGCCGTCACGTCGGCGTCTCCGGTGGTGCTGTCCGTTCCGTCACAGCACCCACTGTCGTCGTCGGGTTCGGGGGCACAGCAGCCGTCGCTGTCGGTGGCGATATCCGCGTAGCGCTCGCGAACGATGCGGCGCTGGTCGCCGTCGGTTCTGTCGGTCACGGTGGGCGTGTCAGTCATCGGTGTGGAGTGTGTCGAGGGTGTTCAGCAGCGACTGTGCAGCCGGCGTCAGGTCGTAGTAGCGCCAGCGACCGTCCTTCTCGCGGCTGACGAGGCCGGCGTCGAACAGCGTCGAGAGCGCGTGGCTCACGGCGCTCTGGCTCAGCCCGACGGCCTCGGGCAACTCACACGCGCAGACGGCGCCGTCGGCGGCCGACAGCAACCGGAGCAGTTCGTATCTGGTGTCGTTGGCGGCGCCGGAGAGCAGGCGCACGTCGGCGGCGAGTTGCTCGTCGTCGATGTCGTGGGCCAGCGGTTCACAGCAGTCCCGGTCGTCGGTCCGTTGGTTCTGTGCCATCTACCTTGATTTGATATATGAGCATATATGCATATGAGTGTTCCGTCGGCGGTGATACCGGTGTTACCGGGTAACAGCCGTGTCCGGGAGCGTTTTTGCGTGGTGGCTGCGATGGACCCGTATGGCATCAAACAAGGACGGCTACGCCGAGACCGTCGACTACGACGAATCGCTTGACACCCACCCCACGGACGAGGAGCTCGACGCCGCCGTCGAGAACCTCGAAGCGAGCGGCTTCGACGTGGTCGTCGTCGAGGACGCCGACGCCGCGCTGGCGGAGGTTAACTCGCAGATTCCGGCCGGCGCCGGCGTGATGGACGGCCACTCGACGACGCTCGAAGAGATCGGCTTCATGGACCACCTCATGGAGGGCGACCACGACTGGGACAACCGCCACGCCGAGGTGTACGGCATCGACGACGACGCCGAGCGCCAGCGCGCCCGCCGGGAGGCCCAGGCCAGCGACTACTTCGTCGGGAGCGTCAACGCCATCGCCGCCAGCGGCGAACTCGTCGCCGCCGACGCCTCGGGCAGCCGCGTCGGGGCCTACCCCTTCGCCGCCGCAAACCTCCTGCTCGTCGCCGGCACCAACAAGATCGTCGACAACCTCGACGCCGCGCTCGACCGACTGGAGAAGGTAGCCTATCCGCTGGAGAACGCCCGCGCACAGGACGCCTACGGCGCCGGGAGCATGATCGGCAAGCAGCTCATCTACCGGCAAGAAGCCGAAGAAGGCCGGACGACACTGGTGCTGGTCCGGGAGTCGCTTGGCTACTAGACGGGACGTTCCGTAGGTAGCGGCCCGTTCTGTCTCGCAGCCGCCGTTGCTATCGACACGAAACTGGGCGCGAACGCTTATCGGGCCAGCGCGTGAACTGCGACCAATGACGGCGCCAGCACGCTGGGAGAGTGGTACCCAGTGGTAGACGTTCTCTTCTGGGCGCTGGTGGCCGTCGCCACGCTGACCGGCCTCGTGACCGCCTGGACGCTGGGGGCAAACAGCAACTCGCCGCCGTTCGCGCCCGCTATCGGCGCCAACGCCATCTCGACGATGCGAGCGGCGTTTCTCATCGGTATCCTCGCCGCGCTGGGGGCGCTGACCCAGGGCGGGGCCATCTCCGAGACGGTCGGGGCAGGGCTCATCGACGGCGTCCAGATAACGTCGCTGGCGGCCACCGCGGGCCTGCTGACCGCGACGCTGTTCATGGGTTTTGGCATCTACAGTGGCTACCCCGTCCCGGCCGCGTTCGCGACGACCGGCGCCATGGTCGGTGTCGGGCTCTCGCTGGGCGGTGCGCCCGTCTTCGGGACGTACCAGCGCATCGTTACCTTCTGGGCGCTCGTGCCGCCGGTCTCGGGCGGGCTTGCGTACCTCACCGCGACCATCCTGCGACGGGACGACATTCCCGAGACCGTCGGGGTGCCGCTGCTGGCGGCGGTCGTCGGCGCCATCGTCGCGAACGTCCAGCTGAGCATCGTCCCCGCACCGCCGGGCGCGACTCAGAACTCGCTTGCCGGCTTCGCCGCCATGCTCGTCCCGGCCCCCGGCGTGGCCGTCGTCGCAACGCTGCTGGTGGCGGCGATGAGTTTTGCCTACATCCGGCGGAAGACACAGGCCTCCGTCGACGAGGGTATCAGGACCTTCCTCGTGGCGCTTGGCAGCGTCGTCGCCTTCTCCAGTGGCGGGAGCCAGGTCGGGCTCGCGACCGGCCCGCTGGAGAACCTCTACACGGCGGAGCTGGGGATACCGGGTATCCTCCTGCTCGGCCTCGGTGCGGTCGGGATTCTGGGCGGCGCGTGGATGGGCGCGCCCCGCCTCCTCCAGGCCACCGCACGCGAGTACGCCCAGCTCGGCGTCCGGCGCTCCATCGCCGCCCTGGTCCCCGGCTTCATCATCGCTCAGACGGCCATCGCGCTGGGTATCCCCATCTCCTTTAACAACATCATCATCTCCGGCGTCATCGGCGGCGGCCTGGCAGGGGGCTCTGCGGGCGTCTCCCGGCGGAAAATAGGGGTCACCGTCGGCTTCTGGCTCGTCACGCTCGTCACCTCCGTCGTCGTCGGCTTCGCGCTCTACCGGGCGCTGGCGCTCGTCCTCGCCTGACTACCGCTACCGGACGACCGTCACCGTCACCGACGCCTCGCCGACGACGGCCGTCGCCACCGTCCCGAGCAACCGCCGGGCGACACTGCTCCGGCCCCCGCCGTGGCCCCCCATGACCACGTGGTCGACATCGTGGCCGTCGACAAAGCCGAGGATGGCGTCGGCCGGGTCGCCCGTCTCGACCGCCGTCTCGACGGTCCGGTCGGCCGCTGTGGCCTGGTCGCGGGCCCGCGCGACGAGCCGGTCGGCCCGCGCTTTCGCCTCCACCCGGCGGTCCTTGCCCGGCGCCAGCACGCCGCCCTCGCTCATCGACGTGTCCAGCGGCGCGACGACGTTCAACACCGTGACCCGACAGTCGAACGTCTCCAAGGCGTGTTCGAGCGCGTCGTCGGAAAGCGGCGAGCCGTCGAGCGGGACGAGGACGTGGTCAGGCGGCATGGGCCTAGTGAGTCGTGCAGTGGCAAGTAAGGGGCGGCTGAGTAGGGATGACACTCCCCAATTTGTTACGACTGAAAGAGTAGTTCCACCAGGATTCGAACCTGGGTCGAAGCCCCCAGAAGGCTTCAGGATTGGCCGCTACCCCATGGAACTCTGACATTTTTGCCGCCGGCCGCGGTTGGCGACGCGTATCCTATCTTACCGGTGTGTCGTATTTCAGTGTTGCGGAGTGGCGGGATTATGTCATTCGTCGGCATCCCCCACTTTCTCATCGGCGGTCCGAGCGTAGTCGGGGCGTGTGTAGTGTTCCCGCCTGTGGCAGTTGGTACAGAGAAGCTCACATTTGGCCATCTCCGCGCGGAGTTTATCCTTCGAGTAGCCGTGGGTGACCATCTCACAGATGGTCATTTCCTTGTCGGATCCCTCCCGGTGGTGATAGTCGAGACAGGCCGGGTCGGTCTCATCACAGCGGACACACCCGCCACTCCGTCGTTTTTGTTCATATACCCACGCACGATTCCTTGCACGTCGGTTCAGTGTCCGCTCTCGGTTCCGCTCCCGACTCCGGTAGTGCCAGCGCTGGTCCTGGCTGAGTTCGGCCCACTCCAGGCCATCGAGCAGGTCAACGTCGTCGGGTTTCGGCTCGACACGCGTTCCGGTCGAGGCGTTCGTCGCCAGCCCGGCCGCTTCCTTCGCCTCGTTCCAGCCGACCATCACGCGCTGGATAGTCGCCGAAGCGGGCGTCAGCCCGAGTTCCTCGTAGGCGGCTTTGGTCGGCGACTCGCCGAGTCGGTCGGCAGCTTCCCGCAACGCCTCGATACAGTCGTCCTCGCTCGCCATGGCGAGGCCTGGTCGCGTACCGGTTTTTCAACGTTCGGAGCTGTCACACATCGACACGGCTTTGCCACGCTGGGCGCGAGAGACCTGTATGTACGTCGGACGCTTCGTCGTCGTCGGCCCAACGGTCGGCGCGTACCGTGTCTCCTCGCGCTCGTTCCCGAACCGCCAGGCAGTACAGCGTGACGGCACCGTCACCGTCGAGCCGACGCCGGACGCCCCCGAGACGGACAACCCCTACATCTCCTACAACGGCGTCCGGCTCACCGACCGGGGCGCGGTCGTGGGCAACGGCTCCCACGTCGACCCCATCGCGGAGAAGCTCGAACTGGGCTACCCCGCGCGGGACGCTATCGCCGAGGCGCTGCTCGCGCTGGACTTCGAGAAGGACGACTACGACACGCCACGCATCGCGGGCATCGTCGGTGTCGACGCCGCGGACCCGACGACGCGGGCCGACGGGCCGGGCGCGGTCATCGGCACCGTCCGCCGGGACGCTCTCGTCGTCGAAGAGGTCACCGAGCCGACGCTCGTGGCGACCTACGAGGAGGACAGCCCGACGGTCTTCGACCTCGGGGCCGAAAGCGCCGACGCGGCCGCCCGCGAGGTGTACGACCACGAGTTCGAGCACGCCGTCTGTTCGGCCGGCGTCGCGGGCGAGTCGGGCGAGTTCGACCTCTCGGTGTACAACGGAGCGTAGGTCCCCCGAACGATGGCGGACACTCAAGACCCCCGGCGCAGTAGTACCACGGCATGAAAGTTGGCGTCATCTCCGACATCCACGGCAACCGCGTCGCCCTCCGGGAGGTGCTCGCCGATATGCCCGAGGTCGACAACCTCGTCTGTGCCGGCGACGTCGTGGGGTATAACCCGTGGCACGCGGACTGCGTCGACGCGATGCGGGGCGAGCCCGCGGCGCTGGCCGAGGGGCCCTGGCCGACCGTCCCCATCCCGACGGTGATGGGCAACCACGACCGGGCAGTGGCCGGCGAGACCCCGTTCACGTTCAACGGGATGGCCCAGGCCGGCGTCGAACACGCCAAGGGACAGCTCGACGACGACCAGTTCGACTGGCTCGCAGGGCTTCCCGACGAACGGCTGCTGTTCGACGACCGCGTGAAAATCGTCCACGGCCACCCGAAGGACCCTGACCACTACACCTACCCCGAGGAGTTCAGCCCCGAACTGCTGGACGGCGAGGAGCTGCTGATCATGGGCCACACGCACCACCAGCACCACGAGGTGTACGGCGAGGGTATCGTCTGCAACCCCGGCAGCGTCGGCCAGCCCCGCGACGGGAACCACCGCGCGGCCTACGCCGTCGTCGACCTCGACGAACGGACCGTCGACGAACACCGCGTCGACTACGACACGACGGCAGTCATCGACGCCGTCGAGGATGCCGGCCTCCCCCGGGAGATCGGCTTCCGGCTGACGCAGGGGCGGTAGCGAGCCGGCGGAACCCGCACAGCTTTGTACCGCGGCCGAAACACCACCCGGTTGACGGATGAATCCCTACGCCCTCCTCGCGGCCGGAATACTGTCTGAACTGGTCGGGACCACCGCCCTGAAACTCTCCGATGGGTTCTCGAAGCCGCTCCCCACGCTCGGTGTCCTCGTCGGCTACGGGCTGGCCTTCTATCTCGTCTCGCTGACCCTCGAAGAGCTGCCGCTCGGCCTCGTCTACGGGACGTGGGCCGCGCTGGGCATCGTCGGCGTGACGGCCATCGGGATCGTCGCCTTCGGCGAACAGCTCGACCCGGCCGGCGCCGTCGGCGTCGCGCTCATCGTCGCCGGCGTCTACTGCATCAACGTCGTCTCGGAGATGTCCGTCCACTGAACCCGGAGCGTTGTGGCCGTGAGCGAGTGGACTGGCGTCGCCAGTCCCGAGCGAAGACGGGGAAGGGCAGGCTGTGTCCCAGTAGACACAAACAGTTTATACGCAGTAAGCATCCGGCGAGCGAAGCGAGCCGGTTCCACCGCGACGAGCCGACTAACGCACGCCTCCGGCGTGCGGCAGGAGGCGAAGTCGCGATTTTTCCCCAAGTTTTTGCCGCGGAGGCGTGTCGAGCGCAGTCGCGCTCGACCGCCGGAGCGTGCAAAAAGTGGGTTTAAAAGACGCCCTGGACCAGCTGCAGGGCCTGCTCGCGGTCGTCCCACGGGACGAACACGGAGACGGACGTCGCGGAGGTAACCACGTCATAGATGTGGATGTGGGCGTCGGCGAGCGGTTCGATGACCCGGTACGGCAGCGCGTGCTCGCTCGGGTCGCCGCCGGTGACGCGGATGACGGCGATGCCGTCCTCGACGGTGACAGAGGAGAGGGTGTCATCGTCGACGATGCGGTCGTGGAGCAGCGCCTCGACCTCGTCGGCGTCGTCCTCGGCGACGTAGAAGGTAAGCGAGTCCATGCCCGAGGAGTTGGCGTCGATGTTGATACCGGCGTCGCCGATGGCGGAGGCCAGGTCCGCGAGGATACCGGGGCTGTTGCGGATAGCGCGGCCGGCGACGGTGACACACGCGACGGGCCCCTCGTGGAGGTCGATGAGGTTCTCGAACTCACCCTCGATGGAGGTGCCACCGGTCAGCAGGTCGCCGTGCTGGTAGTGGGCGACGCGGACCCCGAGCTTGGCGTCCTTATACGAGAGTGCGGAGGGGGCGACGACTTCGGCCCCGCGGAAGGAGAGCGAACGGAGTTCGTCGACGCTTATCTTGCCGACGTTGCGGGCGCCCTCGACGACGCGGGGGTCGCCAGTCATGACGCCCTCGACGTCGGTGACGATGACGACCTCGTCGGCGTCCATGTAGTTGCCGAGCATCACGGCGGTGGTGTCGGAGCCGCCCCGACCCAGCGTCGTGATGTTGCCCTCGTGGTCCTCGGCGAGGAACCCGGTGATTATCGGGACGACGTCTTTCATCTGGCCCGCCAGCGCGTGGGCGCGCTGTTTGGTCTCCTCGACGTCGACCTCGCCGTACTCGTCGGTGATGATGGGCCAGTCCTCGCTGCCGGGTTCGAGGAAGACGGCGTCGATGCCGCGGGCGTTCAGCGCGCCCTTGAGCATCCGGACGGAGATGCGCTCGCCCATGGAGACGATCTCGGCGCGGTCCTCGTCGGCGGCGTCGTACTCGATGCCGTCGAGCAACTCGTCGGTCATGTTGCCCATCGCCGAGGCGACGACGCCGACCTCGTGGCCCTGCTGTACCGCGGTCGCGATGGAGTCCGCGGCTCGGTTGATTCGGTCGCCGCTTCCCAGACTGGTACCGCCGAACTTCGCGATTACGCGCATTCGACCACCCTGTGTCCGTGAGTCATGCACGCGGGTTTGCCGTCGCTCGGGATAACTGTGTTCATCTTCCCTGCCACCGGTCGGCGTGGGAGCGGTCGACACACCGTTTATTTGCGTGGGGCACACAGTGTCGGGCATGGAGATACGCGACGCCGTCGAGGCCGACGCCGGGCGTCTCGCCGAACTCGCGGACAGCCCGCCCGACGTGATGCGCAACCTCGTCCACGACCGGACGGTCCGGGTGGCGACCGAGAGCGAGGAGGACGTAGTGGGGTTTGTCAGCTACGACGCCAAACAGGGGACGGTCCACGTGACACAGCTCGCCGGCTCGACGGAGGTCTGTGAGCGCTTGCTGAAAGAGCCGATAACCTTCGCTCAGCGGGAACGCATGGCCGTCGAGTTGCTCGTCCCGGCCGACGAGTCCGAGGTCGAGGCCGCCGTCGAAGCCACCGGCTTTACCGATTCGGGGTCGGGGCCGAAGTTCGCGGGGGAGTCGACGGTCCGGTATCGGTTAGAGCCCGAGGCCGCCGAACAGTAGTGCGAAACCGGGTCGGTAGCGGTAGCTCCCTGCTGTAGTAACCTCACACCGGCGGGAGCTTGGGGAGCGTGGCCATCGGTTTGAACCGCTCGATGTCGCGATCGCCGCGGGCCTCGCTGGCCTGGGTAAACGTCCCCCGGTAGCTGAGGATGTGGCCCGCAAGCGGGTTCTCGACAGTCGCCAGCACGTGGTAGCGCTCGCCGGCCTCGTCGTAGCGGTCCCGGACCTCGACGCCCGCGGCCAACGCATCAGGGAGGGCGACGTACCGACCCGTCCGGTGGAGCCACTGCCGGCCGGCCTCGACGACCAGCGCGCCGTCCTCGACGCGGGGGTGGAGTTCGGTGGCGACGAGCCCGCCCCGACCTAAATAGTCCAGCAGCCGCTTGTTCTGCTCGTCCCACACCGTCACGGAGTCAAAGCGGCGGCGGGTGCCGTCGAAATTAAACACCCGGCGGGTCGTCATAGCCTCGTTCCCGCCGAGTTCGTAGCCGACGGTGGTCACGGCAAAGCGGACATCGTGGCCGGCCTCCGGAAACAGCATGTCACGCGTCGTCATCGCGTACAGCGCGGGGAGCGTGTGGACCCCGCGGGAGATGTCCATCCGACCGCGGCCGACGGTGACGCCGTCCCCGGGACCGAGGGCGTAGCGTTCCCGGACCTTCGGATGGAGGTCGTCGGCCGCCTCGCCCAGCGCCCGCTCGTAGACGCCGGTCATACGTCGCCCCGGGTGCGAGCGAGGGTCATCGGCGCTGTGCGGGACGGACGGAAAGCGGGGGCCTCCATACCGTGTTGGTTTCAGTCGGAGAGCGAATAAAACTGTGTGGGAGTCCGTCACAGTGGGACCCAGCCGGCGAAAGCTATTTTCCGATATATCTACGAGTTACCATGAAGGGTAATGGGACAGGGGACAGCACGGGGTATGGCGTCGCTCATCGGAGTCTTGCTGATGGTCGGCGTAGTGGTGGTCGTCGCCGCGACGATGACGGTCTTCGTGTTCGATATCGGCTCGGGCGTGTCGTCCCCGGCGCCGACGGCCGAGACCGACTACGAACTCGTCGCCGACGGCGACGAGCGGACCATCGCGATTACGCTCACTGCCGGTGACGCGATAGCGACGGAGAAACTCTACGTGGTCGGGTCGAAGGATATCGACATCGGCGGAGCCCCGGGGAGTGACACACCGGCACTGGAGGAGCACGCGTCGGAGCTGGAGACGTTCACCGAGTCCAGCGGCGACAATTCGCCACAGGTCGGCATCGGGGAGACCTGGGACGCCGGCGAAACAGTGTACATCGACCCGGTGGACGGCGTCGACGGGGTCAGGATCACGATCTACTGGACGAGTGAGACTGTCGAAGGGATCAATCCCGGCCAGCCGGAGGGCGAACACTCCTACAAGATCAGCGAGTTTACCGTCAGGGGCTGATCGGTTCGGGGTCGTTACCGGCCGATAGCTGCATCGATAGCAGTGATACGGTTGTCGTGAGAGACGCCTACCCTGTGAGCGGACGACCCGCTCTCGCTATCGGCGCCGCTACTCCGTCGAGCGGAGTTTTCGGTAGAGATACGCGAGGCCGACGCCGCCGGCGAGCAACGCCAGCGGCGAGGTTGCGGCCGTCGATGCTTTCTGTCGAAGCGACTGGCCGACAGAGGACGACGCACCGATGTGGTCGAGCACCGCGTCGGTGCTGTTTGCGACCGGTTCGGGGTCGTTGCCGGCCGCGGCAGCCGCGTCGGGGTCCTTGAGCAGGTGGCCCGTCGTCAGGCAGACGACCGACTCGTCGGCCCCGACGACACCCTCCTCGCGGAGTTTGTGGAGGCCGGCGACGGAGGCCGCGGAGGCCGGTTCGACGCCGACGCCCTCGCCGGCGATCTCGCGCTGGGCCTCGGTGATTTCGTCGTCGGAGACGGCGACGGCGGTGCCGCCGGTGGCGCGGATGCCGGGCAGAGCTTTCGGGGCGTTGACCGGGTTGCCGATGCGGATGGCGGTCGCGATGGTCTCGACATCGTCCCAGCGGCGGACCTCGTCGTTGCCCTCCTCGATGGCCTCGACCATCGGGGCGGCGCCCTCGGCCTGGACGCCGGTGAGTTTGGGCACCTGGTCCTCCGTGATGGCGCCCGATTTGACGAGCTCGCGGAAGCACTTGTACAGCGCGGCGGTGTTGCCCGCGTTGCCGACGGGGAGGACGATGCGGTCGGGGTACTCGCCGTAGTCCTCGTAGTGTTCCTCCATGATTTCGAGGCCGATTGTCTTCTGGCCCTCCAGGCGGAACGGGTTCAGCGAGTTCAACAGATACGCCTCGCCCAGCTGGGCGAGGTCCTGGACGATGTCGAGACACTGGTCGAAGTTGCCGTCGACCTCGAGGATGCGGGCTCGGTGGAGGGCCGCCTGGGCTATCTTGCCGGCGGCGACCTTCCCGGCCGGCAGCAAGACAAGCGTCTCCAGCCCGGCGCGGGCGCCGTAGGCGGCAAGCGCCGCGGAGGTGTTGCCCGTCGAGGCACACGCCAGCCGGTCGACGCCGACCTCCTTGGCCACCCGGACGCCGACGGTCATGCCCCGGTCTTTGAAGCTCCCGGTGGGGTTCATCCCCTCGTGTTTCACGCGGAGGCTGTCGACGCCAGCCGCGTTCTCGATGCGTGGGACCTCGTGCAGCGGCGTGTTCCCCTCCGGGAGCGTGACGCCCACGTCGAAGGGCAGGGCGGCGTGGTAACGCCAGACGCCCGACCCCTCGCCCTCGAAGTCCTCGAAGGTCGGCAGGTCGGCGTAGCGCACCTCCAGTAGCCCGTCGCAGTGGTCGCAGGTGTAGCGGATGTCGTCGAATGGGGCGAACGTCTCCCCGCACTCGATACAGGAGAGCCAGACGCCGTCGTCGGCATCCGGGGGCACGTCGTCGGTGAGTTGCAGGTCGGCCATTACCGGTGGGACGGCCCCATCGGGCAAAAGTCGGACGGTTACGAGCCGGACGAGTCGGCTCCGGCAGATACTGGCGAACGTGACCCGACGGGGGCGTCGGTCAGCCCTCGTCGCCCTCGAACGCGTCGATGCTGTCGTGGACCGCCGCGGCCCACCTGTCCAGTGCCTCGTGCATCAGCTCCCGGGCTTCCTCAAGCGGCGTCGCGGTGTACTGGTAGACGTGGCCGCCGCCGTCGAGCAGGCGGCGTTCGCGCTCGGCCAGGCCCTTCTCCCGCAGCGTCGACAGCGAGCGGTTCACGTTCGAGCGGTCCCGCTCCAGCGCGGTCGCCAGCTCCTCGACGGTGCTACCCGGGGCCGAAAGCAGCGTCCGGTAGGTCCGGACCTCGTGGGCCTGGACGCCGAAGACGCAGGCCATCACCTCCGCGAGGTCAGGCTCGTCGGTGGCCATCAGGTCGCGGAACTGCTCTGGCGAGGGGTCGAGACTCATACACGAGCCGGTAGACGCGCCGGGCGCATAAACGGGGTCGTTACCCCTGGCTCACCCGGCCTCCCGACCGTATCCCCTGTCGGTGGAGCGCCGAGTGGTCACAGTCGACGAAAGGGTAACGTTTCGGGTGGAACTGCTGTGACAACCGTTCTCTGCCGACGGAGACGTGGTGCCGGTTCGAGTGGAAGCGTCGGTGTTCACCGCTGTGGTCACCGCCTTTCCGTTGAGAACTGTTCGCATACGTATCCAAAAGGGTAGTGTTTCGGGTGGAACTATCGGCTGTGTCCGGCGACCACACACAGGATAGCGCCGCGACCCCGAGTCGTCAGCCCTGCTCCGGCCGTGCCTCAATGAGGGTGACCGTACCGAGCAAGAGCGATTCGCTGTCGACAACGGTCAGGTCCGTCCGGTCGAAATGGGCGAGTGGCTCCTGGGTCCACCGGCAGCCGTGTCGCTCGTAGTGGGTGTCGGCACGCCAGTCCTGGAGTCGGCCGAGGAGTTCGGCGTCGCTACGTCCGTGTTCGAGCAGTAACACGCGGCCGTCGGGGCGACAGACTCGCGCCATCTCCGACAGGGCCGCGACCGGGTCGGGGAAGGTACACGTCGAGAGCGCGGAGACGACCATATCGAAGCTGTCGTCGGGGAACTGAAGCGCCTGGGCGTCCATCCGGTATATCGTCCCGCCGCGGCCGATGCTGTCGAGTTCGGCCCGCGCCGCCGCGACCATGTCGGCGCTGATGTCGACGCCGACCAGCTGAGCGGTGGGCGGCAGATACCGGAAGTTCGTCCCCGTCCCACAGGCGACATCGAGCACCCGCCCGCCCGCGTCGGCGAACGCACGCTTCCGGAGCGGGCCGCTGAACAGCCGGTTGGCCCAGTCCCACCGGTCGTACTGCTCGGCCAGTTCGTCGTAGAGGTCGGCGATGTCCGCACTGGACATAGAGCGGGTTCGCGACGGGTCGGCACCGTCGCTGTCCGTCGGGTCGGCCGCGTTCGGGGGGCTGTGTGAGGACATCGGTCTGTGTGGCCGTACCGATAGCTCCGTCCGCGGATGACATATATGCTGTCCGTGCGACGCCGTTGTCGATGCGCGCCGGGTCCCGCATCTGCCGCCGCAGTCGCGACCCGGCGTGCCCGCTCTGCCCGGTCCGCGACACGACGACAAATATCGGGCCTACCTGAACGGACTTGACCCCGGAGCCCACCATACCATGCATGGGGGACCCGCCATCGCCCGACCCGGACGTGCTTCGAGCGCTCCAGCTGGCCGACGGGTATCTCGACGAGGCCGAAGACCTCCTGTGGACCGCCGCCACGGAGAGCGGCTCCGAGGAGGTCAGCGCGTCCATCGAGGAACTCACCCAGGACGTGTGGGACCTGCAGGGCAGACTCGAAGCGCTCCAGGAGGAGTTCGAGACCGAGTAAGCGGCGGGCGCTACGTGGGGTCGGTGTACCAGTACGCCCACAGAATCAACACGCCCTGGAGGGGCAGCCGTCCCCACCGAGCGAGCGGGGACGGGTCGCCCCCGCCGGGCATCCCCGCGACGGCGACCCCGCTTGTCGCCATGTAGACGTTCGCGGGGAAGATAGCGAGGAGCAACGCGATGGTCGCCCACGCCGCGTACCGCCGGGTCGGCGGCCACAGGAGCCCGACGCCCACGGCGACCTCGGCGAGCCCGGACAGATACACCAGCGCGAGCGGCGCGGGCAGGACCGGCGGAACGATCTGGACGTACAGCGCCGGGACGACGAAGTGCAAGAGCCCCGCGACGACGTATGCGGGCCCCATGACGTACAGCAGCGGGCGTTTGAGGGCTGCAAGGCCAGTGGGCATCTGTGCCCAGCTACGGCGACGGCAGTGAAGCGGTTTGGGGTGTCGCCCCGCGTCCACAGCGCAGTGTATCGAGGGGGTTGCACTCGCAAGTCGACCGGCTATCTGCACCGAGCGCCATCACGTAGGCATGACCTCACAGCTGACGGTAAAGGCCGTCGAGGAGCACGGCAACCACTACCACGTCCGGTTTCGCGACGAGGAGGAGCTGGACAACCTCGAAACACCGGACTGGGCGGCGGACCTCGCCGAGTCGGAAGCCCCGGGAAGCGACGTCCGGATGGGCGAGGACGACACGGACAAGTGGGTCGTCCAGAGCG
This sequence comes from Haloarcula sediminis, assembly GCF_035656455.1. NCBI lineage: Archaea > Methanobacteriati > Methanobacteriota > Halobacteria > Halobacteriales > Haloarculaceae > Haloarcula > Haloarcula sediminis. The sequence continues at coordinate 164,980 of NZ_JAYMGA010000007.1, forward strand.
TCCGCGTCCCCGTCGGCCTCGTCGACGGCGAGGACGACGCCTCCCGGAAGGCCCTGCAGGTCGTCACCGTCGTCAGCGAACACGACGCGCCCGAGTCGGAGTGATTGGTCGAGAGCGTTGCCGTGGCCGGCCAAAAGAAAGGGGGAGCCAGTCCCACCGGTATCGAACCGGGCCGACACGGAAGGCGTCGGTAGAACCACCGTGACGGAAGCCAACCGCGTGAGTGGGGGTCCGGAAGGGTGTCGGCGGATAGCGGGGACACTTTACCCCAGCCGTCCGTCCTCGCGGGCATGCCGACCAAACAGCAGACAATGGAGAGCATCGTCGATAGCGGCGTCGTCGCCGTACTGCGTGACATTCCCGAGGACGACGTGGTCGACGTTGCGAAGGCGATCTACGAGGCCGGTGTGACCGCACTGGAACTGACCGCGGACGCGAAACGGTGCTCGGAGCTGATCGCCGACGTGGACCGCGCGCTCGGCGACACCGACGCGGTCGTCGGTGCGGGGACGGTTCGCGACGCGGCGACCGCTCGGAACGTCATCGAGGCTGGTGCGGAGTTCGTGCTGGCGCCGAATATCAGCGAGGACGTCATCGAGGTGTGCAACCGGGAGACTGTCGTCGCCGTCCCGGGCGTGATGACGCCGACCGAGGCCGACCGGGCGATGGCCGCGGGTGCGGACGTACTGAAGATGTTCCCCGCGTCGACCGTCGGTCCGGGCCACATCGGTGCGCTCCAGGGCCCGCTGGGTGATGTGCCTATCATGCCGACCGGCGGCGTCTCGACGGACAACGTCGCGGAGTACTTCGACGCCGGTGCGATGGCTGTCGGCGCCGGCTCCGCACTGGTCGACTACGAGGCCATCGAGAACGGCGACATGGAGCGCGTCCGCGAGTCGGCGGCCGAGTTCGTCCGGGCCGTCGAAGACGCACGGAACTGAGCGCTGTCCGGCCAGCGGCCCCGTTACCGGGAGATGCCTGCACTGGCGCCGTCGATGACTGACTCGACCTCCTCGGGACTCACGACGGCGATATCGCCGGGGACCGTCCGCTTGAACGCGGCCGTTGCCGCGGCGTACTCCAGGGCAGCAGGGATGTCCTGTCCGTCGAGGTACTGCGAGAGGAACCCGCCGACGAAGGAATCACCGGTCCCGATCGGATGTGCGTCCGTCGACTCGAAGGTCGGCTGTTCGTAGACGGCGTCCCCGGAGACCGCGAGCGCCGGGTCGGTCCCGCGGGTGAGAACCGTCACTTCGAGGTCGTACGTCTCCGAGAGTTCGGTTGCGATCGCCGCGCTCTCTCCGGACATATCCAACACCTTTCGGGCGTCCCGCTCCGCGATAGTGAACACGTCGACGTCGGGCAAAAGCCCCGTGAGCGTCTCTCTGGCCTCGTCCGGCGACCAGAGCTTCGACCGGTAGTTACAGTCGAAGCTCGTCGTCGTCCCCGCCTCCTGGGCGGCCGCAAGCAGGGCCGCCGTCGTCTCGGAAAGCGTCTCCGACAGCGCCGGCGTGATGCCGGTCGTGTGGAACCCCGCGGCGTTCTCGACTCTCGTCACGGGAAGCTCCGCGGGAGTCGCGGTCGTGACGGCGGCGTCGGTGCGGTCGTAGATGACGGTGTTCCCGCGGGGCGAGTCGCCCGTTTCGAGGTAAAACGTCCCCTGGCGGCCGCTGTCGCTCCAGACGGGGTCGACCGTCACGCCGTGGCTGCGAAGCTCCCCGACGACGCGGCGCGCGACCGGCGAGTCGGGGAGCTTCGAGGTCCAGGCCGCGTCGAGGCCCAGTCGCTGGGCCGCCACGGCGACGTTGCTCTCCGCGCCCGCTGTGTGGACCCTGTACTCGTCTGCGGTCTCGATGCGCTCGTCATCCGGTGGTGAAAACCGCAACATCGTCTCGCCGAACGTCACGAGGTCGTCCATGTTACTGGGGCGCATCAGACCGGTTATAAAACCGGCCGGTTTTGGTTCTCGGAGCGGGCACCGGGCGAACTAGCCCGGGAGTACCGGCCCGGGTAGAGCCGACTCGACAGGCGGCGAGGGGACTCAGGTGCGCTCGAAGGGGAGCGTCGTCGGTCCCGGACCGACCGTGACCGTACACGTGTCCATCGCGCCCGCACCGTCGACGCCGGCGCGGGTCCAGCCGTCGGGGACCGCGACCACGACCGTCTGTGGCGTGGTGGCGTCGACTGAGAGAGTCAGTCGACCCTCCCCGCCGTCGGCGCTCCAGGCGACCCGCTCCAGGCGCGAGCCCAGGCCGGCCAGGTGGTCGGTGCCGAGCGCGTGGGGCCGGTTGCTCGCGGGGGCGACGTGGACGAGCAGACAGCCGTGGGCCGGGACCGTCCGCTCGACCGCACCTCCGACGGAGATAGCTTCGCCCTCGAAGGCGTCCCAGCCACACTCGTCGTCGGCCAGCGACAGCGACAGCGTCTCGGCGGAGTCGCTCCAGTTGAACAGCGCGACCGCACGGCCGCCGTCGGCCGCCCGCTCACAGACGAGTCGGTCGGGAAACTCCGTCCGGCCGATACCGTCGATCGTCCCCTCACTCACCGGCGGGAGCGACCGCTCCAGTAACGTACGGTTCGCGGCGCCGGTGTCGGCGATCTTGTCGCTGAAGACGTTCGCGCCACCAGTCAATGCGACCACCGTCGCGAACGTCTCCCGTTCGGCCGCCGACAGTTCGGTCGTCTCCCGGACGAGCTGACAGTCCGGGTCGTTGAGCCACCACCGCCGGTGGAGGTAGTCCCGGTTGAGCACGTTCCGGATGGCGTTTTCGTGTGCCGGTTCGCTGGCGGATTCGCCCTCGTGGGTCCAGTACTCGGCGGTGTCGGGGCCGACCCGCATCGTGTCGACGAGGCCGACGCTCTGGCCCTGCGGGGCCCCACAGCCCAGGATGTGTGTGTCCTCGCCGACGGCCTCCCGGATGACCGCGAGACCCGCGCGGTAGGCCTCGGCCCGCGTCACGTCGGCGAACCGCTCGCCCGGCAGCGCCCCGGCATAGAGGAAGTCCAGTTTGAGGTAGTCAAAGCCCCACTCGTCGACGACGGTGCGGAACGTCTCCCGGAGCCACGTCTGTACCTCGGGATGGGTCAGGTCCAGCCCGTACATCTCGCCGTGGCGCTCGCCGGCCGAGACGAACTCGCCGTCGCCGTCGGTGACGAGCCACTCGGGGTGGGCCGCCACGAGGTCGGCGTCTTCCTGGACAAAAAACGGCGCGAGCCAGAGCCCGGGCGTGTAGCCCCCGTCGCGGACATCCGCCACCAGCGAGGACATATCTTCGAACCCCTCGGCCAGCGTCCGCCAGTCGCCGAAGGCGGTCTGGTAGCCGTCGTCTAGCTGGACCAGGTCCACTGGGAGTCCCCACTCGTCAAGTTCGGCGCGGTTCGTCCGGACGTCCTCGGCGGTCACCTCGGTGAAGTAGTGGTACCACGAGCACCACCCCGTCGGAACCCACTCGCCGACGCGGGCGTCCATCCGCTCGCCGGTCCGCGCTGCCAGCGCGGCCAGCGCGTCGTCGACCGGTCGAGACGCGTCAATCCACAGCGGCGCGCTGGCCACGCGCTCGCCCGGTGCCAGCGAGACGCCGTCACCCGGACAGACCGCCGTCAGTGACTCGACGCCGTCGCCGCGTTCGTAGTCGAACCGGTCGACGTACGCCGAGTGGTCGAGGAAGCCGGCCGTCAGGCGGCGGTCGCCGTCGGCCAGGCCGATCTGACAGTGGCTCGTCGTCTGCGGGGCGTCGACGTCGGTCATCATCGGGACGTCGACCGGTTCGACCGAGGGAAACGACGCCTCGACCGGGAGCGCTGCCGTCGGCGTCCACGACTGGTAGCCGTGCCGGTAGAGCTGGGTCGCCGGCCCGAAGGCCACCTCGTCGGCGGCGAGCGGACACAGTCGGCCGACCGACCGTGGCGTCTCGGTTTCGTTAGCCACGCTCACGGTCAGAGTGGCGCCGTTTGCCGCCTCGCCGAGGCGGACCGTCGTCCCGGCGTCGTCGTCGTATCGCACCCGTACACCGTCCGCGGTGGTCTGTACGTGATAGGCCTCAGTGGCGGGGAAGCGGTCGCCGCCCAGTTCGGCGACGACCCGCCCGGCCGCCAGTGTGGTTTCCTCGGCCAGTACCGTCACGCGAGCCGTCTCCGGCACGAATTGGACAACCGTCCCGCCGGCGTCGACCTGAACCATACGCCACCTCCGTGTCCGAACCCTAATAGGTATTTGGAGGTGCTCTACCTCCCGATTTCCCCATTTTAATAGATATGCTGATATCAGGTCACACCAGCGACACAGGCGAATTTGTTCAGTATGGCTAAACACATCTGTTCGAGTGGCTGTTGTCCACGTTTGTTTTTTCAACCTAATGATACTGCAGCGGGACGCATCGGTGTGATACCGAAGCCGTTCAGTATGACTAAACAGGTATCCTATCGGGCGTCAGTTACCGGCAATTATCTACACTACTAGCTAATTGGATAAGTCAATGGAAATACTGTTCGCGCTGCTGACAACAAGACCGGTGATATCCTCTTCGAGCCGCTTCCCGCTCATACGGTCGGCGGAGCCGGTAACACACACTGCGCCGACCGCCCATCCATCGTCGGTTGTCAACGGGGCGGCCACGCTCCGTGTCCCGTCTTCCCGTTCCTCGCGGTCGAAGGCGACGCTCTGTTCACGGACTGTCCGCAGTTCCTCGAACAGCTCAGTTTCGTCGCTTGGCGTCCAGTCGGTCCCCGCCCCGAAACCGTCGGCCGCGAGCAGGTCCCGGACCTCGGCTTCCGGCAGATGTGCCAGGATAGCTTTCCCCGCGGCGTCGGTGTGGAGCGGCCGGCGAGAGCCGTCCCGCACGGCGGTCTGGTCCTCCTCGCCACCCAGGACCAGAACGTACACCGCCGTCCCGTGTTCCTCGACGACCAGCGCGGCCATCTCTCCACTTGACCGCGCGAGACGGGCGACCTCCCCACGTGCAGCACGGTATGCCGGTATGCTCTCTCGTGCACGTGAGGCAACGTCGAGAAACCGGGAGCCGACGCGGTACTGACGGCCTTCGCGTACGACAAACTCCATCCGGTGAAGGGTCTGGAGGTGGTTGTGTACCGTCCCCTTCGAGAGGTCGAGCGCCGTCGCGAGTTCCGTCACCCCCGCCTGGCCGCGGTCGAGCAAGGCTTCGACGATACGCATCGTCGTCGCAGTCGTCTGGACTGGATACGACGTGTCCATAGTCGGCTATGTGCAGCGTGATACATATTTGTTCACCATAGATGAACGGACTTCGCCCGTGACTCGCGGCGAGTGACCGGTAAAAATAGCGAAAGATGCCGTTTGAAGCCCTATACGCCGGTTTCTTCTGAACCGGCCGCGTCTCGGTTCGCAGCTTGTTCAGATATAGTGAACACAGCAATCAGTAAGAATTGTTATGTATAGAGATATTAGACGCGCTCAAATTAGCGCAAACTGCTATACGGCGGTGGGATTGCCGAACCTGAGTATAATTAGCAAAAGTATTAAATAATGGTCAATCATGTGTGTGACTAGCGCCGATGACTGACTCAAATCGCCGACTCGACCGACGACGCGTACTACAACTGAGCGCGGCCGGACTCGCGGGCCTGGCCGGCTGTGGCACGGGCAGCCAACCGAATTCCGAGAACGGTGGCAGTTCACAGATGGCGTCGAAGGCCACAGTCTGGGGCTGGGACGTGGCAGCGAAGGCCATGGACGTCGTCGACGACACCTACGAGGACGAACACGGCGGCGACATCACCGTCGAGCAGTTCGGTCGCGCAAACATGAAAGACAAGTTCAAGTCGCGCCTCCTCTCCGGGTCGGGCGCGCCGGCAGCGGCCATGATGGAGAGCGTCGACGCGGCCGCCTGGGTCGACACCGGTGGCCTGCGCGACATCAGCGGGTGGGTCGATGACGCCGGTATCAGAGACGAGTTCGTCTCCGGGAAGTGGGGGCCGCTCACGAAGGACGGCAACACGTACGCGCTCCCGTGGGACGTCGGCCCGGTCGCCGCGTTCTACCGCAACGACGTGGCAAAGGAACACGGACTGGATATGGACGGTATCGAGACGTGGGACCAGTTCATCGCCGAAGGCGAGAAGCTACCGGACGACATCGATATGTTGAATCTCCCGCCCAACGACTACGACGGCGTCTGGCGGATGATGTTCCGTCAGCTGGGCGGGCTCCCGTTTACCGATAGCGGCGCGGTCAACATCAACTCCGAGAAGTCCCTCCGCGTCGCCCGCCAGATGAAGGCGGCCCACGACGCCGGAATCACGTCCAGCGTCGCCTCCTGGTCCAGCGAGTGGTTCAGCCGAGCCGGCGATGGCTCTATCGTCTCGATTCTGAGCGGCGCGTGGCTGGAAGGCACGCTGAAAGCCGAGGTCGGAGACACCGCCGGGAAGTGGCGCGTGATGCGCCCGCCGGCCTACGAGTCCGGCGGCAACCGCGCCACCAACTGGGGCGGCTCGAACCTCGTCATCCCCAACCAGGTCAGCGACGCCAAGGCCAACCGGGCGTGGGACTACCTGCAGTTCGCCCTCGGGACCAAGGAACAACAGGTCACGATGTACGAGGAGTACGGGCTCTTCCCGGCGTACAAGCCCGCATACGAGTCGGACGCGTTCGACCAGGGGTCGGAGTTCCTCGGCGGCCAGGCCGCCGGTCGGATGTTCGCCGACATCGCGCCGAACATCCCCACCTACAACTACACCACCGACACTCCGGAAATTACCAAGGCCATCAACAGCGAGTTCAAGCGGATGATCAGCGGCGATCTCTCGCCGGAAGAGGCCGTCGAGTCGGCGGCACAGCAGGTCGCCGAACGGACCGATCGGGACCTCGCGTAACACCCTCCCCTCATGTCAGCCAAGTCATCGAATCCGGTTAGGGACAAGTTCGACGCGGTCCGCAAGCGGGCCGGCCGGGCCGTCGCGCCAGTGTGGCAGTCGGCGATAGACGCCGTCCGCCCGCTCCGACAGCGACAGATCCGGCGCACGCGCGCGGCCGCCGACAAGTTGCCGTTCTCGGTGGCCGTCCCGTACCTCTTTCTGGCCCCGTTTTTCGTGCTGTTCAGCGTGTTCCTGGCGTTCCCGATATTCTATACGGTGTTTCTCTCGCTTCACACCTACAAGGGTATTGGGACCACGACGCTGTTCTGGATCGACCTCGGACCGGTACAGTTTCACCTGACACGGATCGCTGAACTGGAGTTCGTCGGGCTCCAGAACTATCAGCGGCTGCTGGGCGATGCGCTGTTCCACAACGCGCTCGCGAACACGACGTTTATTCTCCTGGTGCAGGTGCCACTGATGATCGTCCTCGGCCTGGCGCTCGCGCTCGCGCTGAACGCCTCCTGGCTGCGGTTCAAGGGGCTGTTCCGGACGACGATCGCCCTGCCGGTCGCCGCCAATCTCGTCGCGTACGCGACGGTGTTTCTGCTCCTGTTGCAGGACAACGGCATCGTCAACACCGCCTTGCAGATGGCCGGTCTCCCGATGGTCCCGTGGCTCACCGGCGGGACGGCGCTGTTGCCCGGCCCCCTCAAGTCGGTTCTTGGCACCGGGTTCTGGCCGCGCATATCACTTATCGGCGCGGTCACCTGGCGCTGGACGGGCTACAACATGATAATCCTGCTGGCGGGGCTCCAGAGCGTCCCACAGCAACTCTACGAGGCCGCCGAAATCGACGGTGCGAGCCGCTGGGAGAAATTCCGGTACGTCACGCTCCCGCAACTGCGTCCCGTGCTACTCTTCGTGGTCGTCACCTCGACCATCGGGACCTTCCGGCTGTTCTCCGAGCCGCTGATAATCTCGGAGGGTGGCGCTCCGCTGTCGGCCACGCGGACGCTCGTGATGTACATCTACAACATGGCGTTCCAGCAGTTCCAGCTCGGCTACGCCAGCGCGATGACCGTCGTGCTGGTCGGTATCGTCGCCGTGCTGTCTATCGTGCAGCTGCGCATCGGGAGTGATTCCGATGAGTAGTATCACCCGCGAGGAGGCGGGCTGGCGGTTCCTCGGCTACACCTTCGTGTTGCTGGTCACGCTGTTGATGGTCGTCCCCATCTACTGGATCATCGTCGCCTCGACGCTGCCCGAACAGGCGTTCCTCTCGGCGGGGACCGACGTCCAACTGTTGCCTGGCTCGAATTTCCTGGCGAATCTCGACGCGTTACAGGCCCGTGAGAGCGTCGACTTCATCCAGAGCATCGGAAACTCGGTGTTCATCGCGGTCGTCTACACGCTCCTGTCGCTCGTGCTGTGTTCGATGGGCGGATTCGCCTTCGCAAAGTACGAGTTCAAGTTCAAGGAGCCGATATTCTACGCGATTCTGGCGACGCTGACCCTGCCCATCCAGTTGCTCGTCATCCCGCTATTCCTGTTGATCTCCCAGATGGGACTGTCGAACTCCTACTGGGCCATCATCCTGCCGTGGGCGGCCAACCCGCTGGGTATCTTCCTGATGCGCCAGAACATGAAACAGATACCCGACGCCCTGCTGGAGTCGGCGCGTATCGACGGCGCGACGGAGTTTCAGCTCTACTACCGCATCGCACTCCCGACCATGAAATCGTCCATGGCGGCGCTCGCCATCGTCCTGTTCCTGTTCCAGTGGAACCTCTTCCTGTTCCCGCTGGTCGTCCTCGAACAGGGCAAGTACACCATCCCGGTGGCTATCAACGAACTGGTCGGCGCCCAGCGCGTCTACTACGATCAGATCATGGTCGCGGCAGCGCTCAGCATCATTCCGCTGTTCCTGGTGTTCCTATTCCTCCAGCGACACTTCGTCAGCGGGATTCTCGCAGGCTCGGTCAAGGAATAATCAATGGCACAAATCACACTCGACACGGTACGAAAGGAGTTCCGCGACGACGGGCGCACCATCGTCGCCGTCAACGACCTCGATCTGACTATCCAGGACGGGGAGTTCCTCGTCCTGGTCGGTCCCTCGGGGTGTGGCAAGACGACGACGCTGCGCAGCGTCGCCGGACTCGAATCGGTAACGTCAGGCACCATCACCTTTGGCGACAAGGACGTCACCGACCTCCGAGCGCGCGACCGCGAGGTGGCGATGGTGTTCCAGAACTACGCGCTGTACCCCCACATGAACGTGGAGCGAAACATCGGCTTCGGACTGCGCCTCTCGACGGACCTAGACTCCGAGGAGATCACGCGCCGGGTCGAGGACACCGCGGAGATGCTCGGCATCGAGGACCTCCTCGGGAAGAAGCCGAAGGCGCTCTCGGGCGGCCAGCAACAGCGTGTCGCGCTGGGACGGGCTATCGTCCGGGACCCCGAGGTGTTCCTGATGGACGAGCCACTCAGTAACCTCGACGCGAAGCTGCGCGCCCAGATGCGCACCGAGCTCCAGGAACTGCAACACGAACTCGACGTCACCACCGTCTACGTCACCCACGACCAGACGGAGGCGATGGCGATGGGCGACCGCATCGCGATTATGGACGACGGCGAGCTCCAGCAGGTCGGCACCGCAGAGGACGTCTACCGCACCCCGAACAACGAGTTTGTCGCGAACTTCATCGGCTCCCCGTCGATCAACCTGCTGGGCGCGACCGTCGAGGACGGTCGCCTGACGGGGCCCGGCGGGTTCAGTTACCAGCTCGACGATCCGACACCGGTCGAGGGGTACGACCGCGTCCGCGTGGGCATCCGACCCGAGGACATGACCCTCGTCGAGGACGGCATCGAGGCAACGGTGACCGTCGTCGAGCAGATGGGCAACGAGAACTTCTGTTACATGGAGATGGGCGAGGTCGACCTGACCGCCCGGATCGACGCCAGTCTGCGACCGAGCCCCGACGAAACCGTCCAGTTTGACTTCGAAGAGACGGCGTTGTACCTCTTTGACCCCCAGACCGGCGAGTCGCTGAAGACGATGACCGACGAGACTGACGTCTCCATCGAAGAGTACGTCACGCAGACAGAGTAACATGATTATCACTGACTACGACCTGTACGAAGTGCCGCCGCGATGGCTGTTCTTGCGCCTCGAGACGAGCGAGGGAATCGTCGGCTGGGGCGAACCAGTCGTCGAGGGCCGCGCTCGCACCGTCAGGACAGCCGTCGAAGAACTGCTCGACACCTACCTGCTGGGGAAGGACCCGATGCGCATCGAGGACCACTGGCAGACGATGTACCGCGGCGGGTTCTACCGCGGCGGCCCCGTCCTGATGTCCGCCATCGCCGGTATCGACCAGGCGCTGTGGGACATCAAGGGGAAACACCACGACATGCCCGTCTACGAACTGCTCGGCGGAAAGGCCCGCGACCGGATGCGGGTCTACCAGTGGGTCGGCGGCGACCGCCCCGAGGGTGTCGCCGACGCCGCTCGCGAGAAGGTCGAGGCGGGCTTTACCGCGCTGAAGATGAACGCCACGGCCGAGCTCCGCCGAGTGGACTCCCCGTCGGCTATCCGGGCCGCCGAGGACCGTCTCGCAGCTGTCCGCGATGCCGTCGGCGAGAAGATAGACATCGGTGTCGACTTCCACGGCCGCGTCTCGAAGTCGATGGCGAAGAAGCTCGCGGCGGCCCTGGAGCCGTATGACCCGATGTTCATCGAGGAGCCGGTACTGCCCGAACACAACGACGCGCTCCCGGAGCTTGCGAGCCACACGACCACCCCCATCGCGACCGGCGAGCGGATGTTCTCCCGGTGGGACTTCAAGGAGGTCTTCGAGGACGGCTGTGTCGACATCATCCAGCCCGACCTCTCCCACGCCGGCGGGATTACGGAGGTCAAGAAGATCGCGTCGATGGCCGAAGCCTACGACGTGGCGATGGCCCCCCACTGCCCGCTTGGCCCCATCGCGCTGGCGGCGTGTCTCCAGGTCGACGCCTGCACACCGAACGCGCTGATTCAGGAACAGAGCCTCGACATCCACTACAACGAGACAAGCGACGTCCAGGACTACCTCAAGGACCCCTCGGTGTTCCAGTACCGCGACGGCTACGTCGACCTGCCGGAGGGGCCGGGGCTGGGTATCGACATCGACCACAGCTACGTCCGGATGCAGGCCGGCGACGTCAACTGGCACAACCCCGTCTGGCGCCACGACGACGGGAGTGTCGCGGAGTGGTAAGATGAACCGCTTCGAGAACGACGTCGCTATCGTCACCGGTTCGACCAGAGGTATCGGCGCGGGCGTCAGCGAGCGCCTCGCGGCCGAGGGCGCGAGTGTCGTCGTCTCGGGGCGCTCCGAAGACGACGGCCGGGAGACTGTCGAGACCATCCGCGAGGCCGGCGGCACCGCCCACTTCGTCCGGGCCGACATGCGCGACCCCGCCGACATCGAGACGCTCGTCGAGGCGACCGTCGCCGAGTTCGGCGGCCTCGACGTGCTGGTCAACAACGCCGGTGTCGAGACCTACACCGGCGCCGACGAGGCGACGATAGAGGACTGGTCGTTCGTCGTCGAGACGGACTTCCGGGCGTTCTGGCTGGCCGCGAAACACGCCTACGAACACATGGAGACCGGGGCCATCGTCAATATGTCCTCGAACCACTCCATGGCGACCACGCCCGACATTTTCCCGTACAACGCCGTAAAGGCCGGTATCAACGGGATGACGCGGGCGATGGCCGTCGACTTCGGTCCACAGGTTCGGGTCAATACTGTCGCACCCGGCTGGGTCGCGGTCGACCGGACCACCGGCGATATGGACGCCGAGCGCCGCCGAGAGCTCGAGAGCATCCACCCGACCGGCCGACTGGGGACCCCCGAAGACGTCGCCGGCGCCGTCGCGTTCGTCGCGAGCGACGACGCCGCGTTCGTCACCGGGAGCACGCTCACCGTCGACGGCGGACGGACGGCCGTCCTGCAAGACGACTTCCTGCCGGACTACCGGGAGGAACGATGACCGTCGGCGTCTGTTACTTCCCCGAACACTGGCCCCGGGAGCGCTGGGAGCGGGACGTAGAGCAGATGGCCGCAGCCGGCCTCGAATACGTCCGCATGGGGGAGTTCTCGTGGTCCCGTATCGAACCCGAGCCCGGCGAGATAGACCTCTCGTGGCTCGACGAGGCGGTCTCGCTCATCGGCGACCACGGGATGCAGGCGGTGCTGTGTACGCCCACGGCGACGCCCCCCAAGTGGCTCGTCGACGAGCATCCCGAAATCCTGCAAGAAGAGCCCGACGGGACCACTCGACACTACGGAAGCCGCCGGCACTACTGTTTCAACTCCCCGGCGTATCGCGACCAGACCCGGCGTATCGTCTCGGCGATGGCCGAGCGGTTCGCGGACAATCCCCACGTCGCCGGCTGGCAGACCGACAACGAGTACGGCTGTCACGAGACGATTCGCTGCTGGTGTGACGACTGTGCCACGGCGTTTCGTGGCTGGCTCAGGGACAAGTACGGCGACATCGAGTCGCTCAACGAGGCCTGGGGGACGACCTTCTGGAGCCAGCACCTCCGGTCGTTCGACGAGGTCGACCCGCCGCGCCACACCGCCGCCGAACACCACCCCTCGCGGCTGCTGGACTACTACCGGTTCAGCGCCGAGAGCGCCGTCGACTACAACGCCATCCACACGGAGCTACTGCGGGAGGCAAACGAGGACTGGTTCGTCGCCCACAACTTCATGGGCGATTTCGACTCCTGTGACGCCTACCGCTTCGCCGACGACCTGGACCTGATAACGTGGGACTCCTATCCCACCGGGTTCGCACAGGACCGGCGGCCCGGCGCGGCCAGCGCCGACGAACTGCGGGCCGGCGACCCGGACCAGGTCGGGATGAACCACGACCTCTACCGCGGCGCCAAACAGCAGCCGTTCTGGGTGATGGAACAACAGCCCGGCGACGTCAACTGGCCGCCCTATGCGCCCCAGCCGGGCGAGGGCGCCATGCGGCTGTGGGCTCACCACGCCGTCGCCCACGGCGCCGACGAGGTGCTGTACTTCCGGTGGCGTCGCTGCCGGGAGGGCCAGGAGCAGTACCACGCGGGCCTGCGCAAGCAGGACGGCTCGCCCGACCGGGGCTACCACGACGCCGACCGGACGGCCACGGAGCTGGCCGAGCTGGATCTGGACCCGGTCGATGCCGACGTGGCCATCCTGCACGACTACGACAACCTCTGGGCGACGAGCATCCAGCCACATGCCCCCGACTGGGAGTACTGGACCCACATGCGACAGTACTACGCCGCGCTCCGGGCCCGGTCGGTCCAGGTCGACGTCGTCCATCCCGACTCGGACCTCTCGGGGTACGACGCCATCGTCGCGCCCGCGCTCCACCTCGTCGACGAGGACCTCGCCGGGACGCTCGAAGCCGAGGTCGAAGACGGGACGGAGCTCCTGCTCACGGTCCGTTCGGGCGCCAAAGACCCCTTCAACAAGCTCCCCGACGCGCCCGCGCCCGGCCCGCTTTCGGACCTTGTCGGCGCAACCGTCGACCAGCACGAATCCGTGCCGGAGCAACTGGACCGCCGCGTCTCCTACGACGGGGCGACCTACAGCTACCGCACCTTCGCCGAGTGGCTCGCCCCCGACGGCGCCAGCGCTGTCGGCACACACGTCGGCGGCGTCGGCGACGGCCGCGCGGCGGTCACGGAACACGAGTTCGGCGGGGGCCACGCCGCCTACTGCGGCGTCTGGCCCGAGAGCGGACTCGCCGACGCGGTGGTCTCGGACATGCTGGAGCGGGCGGACGTGGCCCACTCCGAGCGCCTGCCCGCCGGTGTCAGGGCCACGCAGCGCGACGGCTACACCTGGGTGACGAACTTCACGGGCGACCCAGTCACCGTCACGGTCCCCGACGACGCCCGGTGGCTCGTCGGCGGGGAAACCGTCGACGCCTTCGACGCGGCGATCTACGAGGGTGCTGTGGCGAATCTCTCGCTCAATCGGGAGTAATCGACGCTCCCGCGGCGTCGGCGAGTGCACTCAACGGGAGTGAAAACGCACTCTCGACAGCTACCCGACCGAACACTGCTTCGTTTCGGTCGGGTTAAAATCAGGTCCGGGCGCGGGAATTGAACCCGCCTCTTAGCCACCACAAGGCTAAAGGATGCCACTACCCCAGCCCGGACACGCTGGCTGAAGCGTTCTGAGGTACTTCGCTGGCACAGAAATACGTTACGAAACGCACCCCCTGTGGTGTGGGCCGCCATCGCACGAGAGTCCGCTCGACGCGACACAGTCTCGACGCGGTCACTCCGTCTCGATTCGCTCCCGGAGCCACGCCGCCGCGTCGGCGACGGCGGCCGGGTCGTCACCGGTCACTTTCACCCGGCCCGGCGCGTCGGCTTTCCGGGGGTAGCTCCCGACGGCGACGGCGAACCGCTCGCGGGCGGTCGTAATCGCTCCGACCAGTGCGCCCTCCGGCGCCGGCGTGTAGATCGTCTCCGTCGTCCGGTCGCCGCCGAACTCGTCGGCCACGGTCGCGTACATCGCCTGCAGCTCCTCGGGGACGCCGGGCAGGACGTAGACGCTCTCGACGACACAGCCGGCGGCGAAGCTCTCGTCGGTCAGCAGCGCCTGGCCGCCCTCGGGGACCGACGCCCACGCGTCGAGGTCCAGGTCCATGTCGTAGCGGTCGACCATCTCGGGGTTGTCCGCGGCGAACGCTTCGGCCTTTGCTTCGAGGTGCGCTCTGACGTCTTCGGGGACGACGAGGTCGCGGCCGAAGGCCTGTGCGACGCCGGCTTTCGTCACGTCGTCGGGCGTCCCGCCGATACCGCCGGTGACGACGACCGCGTCAAAGGCCTCGTGGTACCGGGCGACGGCGTCGGCGATGACCGACTCGCTGTCGGGTACGGTCAGCACGCGGGCCACGGTCGCTCCCGCCGCCGTGAGCTGGCGGCCCAGCCACGACGCGTTCGTGTTCTCCGTGTCACCGGCCAGCAGTTCGTCGCCGACGGTGAGCAGTGCGACATCCATCTGTTCGCTCTGTGGCTCTGACAGTGGTAAGCGTTTGGCTGTCGGTGCGAACCGAAATCGAGGAGCTAACGGGTCTCCGTACTGACTATCGGTTATGGACGTTCCAACCGTCACGAACGGGCTGCCGGCGCTCGGTCTCGGCACGTACAAGAACACGGGCGAGCAGGCGACCGAAAGCGTCAGGACGGCCCTGGAGATGGGGTATCGCCACATCGACACCGCGGCGTACTACGAGAACGAGGCGGCCGTCGGCGCCGGTATCGAGGCGGCCTCGGTCCCCCGCGAGGAGGTCGTCGTCGCGACGAAGCTCTGGTACGACGACCTCGCCGGCGACGACGTGGTCCCGGCCGCGGAGGCGAGTCTCGACCGGCTCGGGCTGGACTACGTCGACCTTCTCTACGTCCACTGGCCGGCGGGCAGCTACGAGGCCAGCGAGACGATGGCGGCGTTCAACGAGCTCTACGACGAGGGGCTCGTCGAGAACGTCGCCGTGAGCAACTTCACGCCCGAACAGGTGGCGACCGCACAGGAGCACTCGGCGGCGCCCATCGTCGCGAATCAGGTCGAGTGCCACCCGCTCCTCCAGCAGGACGAGCTCCGGGCGTACTGCGAGGACGAGGACGTCGCCGTCGTCGCCTACGCCCCTATCGCTCGCGGGAAGGTGGCCGACGTGCCGGAGCTGACCGAGATAGCCACGCGCCACGACGCCACCGAAGTGCAGGTCGCGCTGGCGTGGCTCCGACAGCGCGACATCGTCGCGATTCCGAAGGCGACGGGGGAGGCCCACATCCGGGCAAACTGGGAGAGTCAGCAGCTCACGCTCGACGACGAGGAGCTCGCGCGGATCGACGGCCTCGACAACGAGGAACGGCTCATCGACCCCGACTTCGCGCCGTGGTAAGTCAGGCGTTGCAGGTGTGAGAAGACCAGTACGCTGTGCCCTCCTCCGAGACCGACTCGACGACGCTCGCGACTCCAGCACGGTGGCAACGCGAGTCGGGACGTGGTGCAGGCCGAGAGTGAGCATCGAGAGAGCGGACCCGGGCGCGTACTGTCTCGAAGCGCGACTGGAGCCCGGAAACGCGGCGGGAACGTGGATACCCGTGGGCCATCCGCCAACGACGGCGAAATTTCGGGTGGCTATGCGGACGCTGTAGCCAGCCTGTCGACCTCGGTGCGCGGACGGGTGCCCTCGATTGAGAGTCTCGAACGGAGCGGACTCCTGTCGGCTCGCACTGGCGGTCAGGGCGAATATTTATAATGTATAATAACCAACTTTCGGACAGTGCGTGGTATGTATGCCCACACCACACAGACGCGCGAAGACGGATGACGGCCCGTACACGCCATCTGAACAGTTCCCCTCGGGGACGGTCAGCACTGCCGAGCACTGTCTCTGTGGCATCGCCGGGCTGGTCTGTACCGGGGCGATACTCGCGCTGTGGTATCCGGCGCTGGTGGCCGTCACACAGCCGCTGTACGTGCTCTCTTCGACGGCGGTGGTCGCCGTCGTCACGACGCTGTGGCTTCTGACCTCGCTCGGGGTCGAGTTCGTGTGGGAGTGGCGAGCCGGTCGACTGAGCGGAGAGTCATAGCGTCTCAGACCAGCACCCGCTCGACATCGAGCGCCGTGGCGCGCCGGACGACCGTTTCCACCGGGTCGGCCGACCCGGCGAGGTTGTCCGAACCGCCGTCGAGGACGGTAAGCGCCGCGCGCCGGCCGGGTTCGATGCGGCCACAGTCCAGGCCGGCGATATCTGCGCCGGCCGTCGTCGCCATCCCCAGGACCTCCCGCGCGCTCACGTCGAAGTGCCGCGCCGTGTAGGCCATCTCGCGGAACATGCTCGGGGGGTTCAACATCACGTTGTCCGTCCCGAGCGCGACCGTCGTGTGGTCGAGTAGCTCCCGAATCGGCGGCCGGCCGACATCGAGGACGGCGTTCGTCCGCGGGCAGGCCACGACGGGGACCGACTGGTCGGCGACCCGGTCGAGGTGGTCCTGCCGGGCGTGGACCATGTGGACCAGCAGGTCGGGCTCCAGGTCGAGCGCGGGGTGGATATCGGAGGCGTCGGGCTCGCCGGCGTGGATAGCGAAGGGGAGGCCGCGCTCGGCGGCCGCAGCCCGCTCCGCGGTGAAATCAGCGTCGTTGGCGCCCGACGCGCCGTAGCCGTCGGCGACGTCGAGGACGGCAGTCTCGTCGCTGCCGAAGATGAACGGCTCGATAGCGAGCGGGTCGGCGGCGTCACGGAGCGCGCGGGCCCCGGAGACCCCGAACTCCCGGAAGTCGAGACAGGTCACCGTCCCGGTGCGGTGCATGTGTCGAAGCGTCCGGCGCATGGCCGTCACAAGCTCGTCCCGGTCGGCCGCCTGTAGCCGCCGGTGTTTCAGGCTCTCCGGCGGCACCACCGCGTCCTCGAGCGACAGCCCGACGGCCGCGTCTTTGGCGACGCTGTCACCGATGTGCGTGTGTGCGTTGACGAAGGCCGGGAGGACGATGTCGGTCGAGTCCGTCTTGGCTTCCTCGACGGCCTCGATTCGGCCGTCCTCGACGACGACCCGCCCCCGAATCGGCTCGAACGACTCCCCGACGAGAACGGTCCCGGCTAGTGTTTCCATACCGGGGCTCCGGAGCGGGAACGGATAGGGATTGCTACGCGTCGCTCCCGCCGGCGTCGCCCGTCGCCCCCTCGCTCACGGATTCGGAGCCCCAGTCCATCCCGACACTGAGCAGGGTCACGCCGTCGGCCGTCGAGATTGTGACCGACGCCGGGCCGTCGAAGGGCTCGGTCGCGGCGGCGGCCGGTCGGTCGTCGGTCACCACGAGCGAGCCGTTAGCCGCCGCGAAGTACGCGTACCGGGTGTCGCCGGCTTCGAGCGGAGCATCGAAGGTGGCGGTGCCGGCGGTGCCGGCGGTGTCGTTTACGGTAAACTGGAGGGTGGTGTTCCGGGGGACCGTGTCACCACCGTCGTGGTCGATACGGAGCGCGGAGTCGTCCACGACGGTCGTCGAGAGGTCGGCCTGCAGGTCGGCCGTCGGCGGTACGTCGGCCAGCCAGTCGGGGGCAGCGACGCTGTCGACGCCGGTCTGGCGGCGCTCGTACGTGTACGTCGCCGTCTGACCGTCGCGCTGTCCGGTGACGGTGAGGTTCCGGACGGCGCCGTCCTGCGTGAGTACCAGCCGAGCGTCCTGTGGCGTCGCGCCGTCAAGCAGCCGGCCGTCCAGCGGGCCACTGAACGCATCTGCGGTCAACACGACGGTCGCCGAATCGCTCGACGCGTTTTCGACGGTGAACTCGCCGGCAGCCAGAGCGGTTTCGAGCGACGAGGTGACAGCACCGAGCGGTCGGAAGTCCCGCTCTACGACGCGGTAGCTGGTCTCACCGTCGGCGTTCGACCGCACGTAGGTTGCTGTATCGTTGGTGTACCGCGAGACGGTGGATTCGTTGCCGTTTGCCGACACCGTCCGCGAGAACCCTGACGTCCCGTCCGCGCCCACCGTCAGCGCCACCCGCGTCTCGCTGTCGGGGCCGGCCTGTGTGATTCGTATCGCGGCGCCGTCGTCGGCGATGCCGGCGGCGTTGGCCGTCGCGAGGGCGGTAGCGTTCGTCAGTGTTCCGTTCGCAACGCCCGGTATCTCGTCGGGTTCGGCGTCAGTCGGCTCAGCCGTCGGTGTGGTTGGGCTCTGGACGCCGGAACAGCCCGCTAGCACCACCGAGACCAGGACGAGGAGGACGAGCGGTGTTCGTATCATCACGTCGACTGTCAACTGGACGTAAATTAAGGCCTCGGGAGGCTCAAACGGGGATTTGTGCGTGAGCGGTCCACACGGGGCCGGACGGCACCAGCGCTATCCGTTCGTCGCCGAAAGGACTCGTATGCCCACCGAGAAAGAGCGGATGCTCGCCGGGGAGCTGTACGACCCGCGGGACCCGGAGCTCGT
Organism: Haloarcula sediminis; assembly: GCF_035656455.1. Classification (NCBI taxonomy): domain Archaea; kingdom Methanobacteriati; phylum Methanobacteriota; class Halobacteria; order Halobacteriales; family Haloarculaceae; genus Haloarcula; species Haloarcula sediminis. The sequence continues at coordinate 183,823 of NZ_JAYMGA010000007.1, forward strand.
CGCCGAGCGCGAACGCGCGCGAGAGCTGGTCCGGTTGTACAACCGGACGACAGCGACCGACCGGGGGAGCCGGGTACGCCTGCTTAGGGAACTGTTCGGCGACGTCGGCGACGACCCGGCCGTCGAGCCGCCCATCCGGTGTGACTACGGCGACCAGATAACCGTCGGGGACCGCTTTTTCGCCAACTTCGGCTGTGTCTTCCTCGACATCTGTGCCATCGAGTTCGGCGACCGGTGTTTGCTGGGGCCGTCCGTCCACGTCTACACGGCGACCCACCCGCTGGACGCTGCCGAGCGAGCGGCGGGCAAGGAGTACGGCAAGCCGGTCACCGTGGGCGACGACGTCTGGATCGGGGGCCAGGCCGTCCTCAATCCCGGCGTCGACGTCGGCGACCGGTCGGTGGTGGCGTCGGGCGCCGTGGTCACCCGGGACGTCCCGGACGACGTCGTCGTTCAGGGAAACCCCGCAGACGTGGTAAAAGAGCTGGACTGACGGGCAGTCAGACGGCGAGTCCCACACCGTGCAGGCTGGGTCGGCAGTTAACAGCCCGGGGCCCGTCGCCACGGTATGGACAGGAGCGACCAGCTGTACGAGATGGCGGCGACGGGGTGGCAGCGAGGGGTGTACGACGACGTTCAGCGGACGTTCCGGGCGCCCATCGTCAACTGGATATGGCGGACGACGATGGCGAACTACCCCGACTTCTGTCGGCACCTGTGGGCGCAGGTGAAGCCGCTATTCGAGACGAAGGCGTTCGCGCGGTTCTCGGTTCGCTACCGCGAGACGGTGCTGTCGGCCATCGAGCGCGAGGTCGAGATACCGACGTATCGACGGAGCGAACTCGGCGTGGCACCCGCCGAGTACACGGAGCTACGGGGACAGCTGGCCACGTTCGACATCGTCGCTCCCCGGCTCGCGGTGCTGTTCCGGGTGACAAACCGGACGCTCCACGACGAGCCGGTCGGTGCCGACCTCGAACCGGACCGCGCGGCGACGGCGCCGTTCCCCGCGTGGCTCGATTCGGACCGTGGCCGAGCGCCGTCGATGGTGCCCGTCGACGAGTTCGACGAGGATATCGCCGAGACGGCCGCGGCGTTGCAGGATTTCCACGGCTTCGACGACGGGTTGCCCAGCATCTACCGCTGTCTGGCACAGTGGCCGGTGCTGTTTAACACGCTCTGGGCGGACCTCGGAAGCGTACTCCAGCACGAGCCATACGAGCGGGCGTGTGGCCGCGCCGACGACCTGACTGACGCGTTCGTGGATTCGGCCCCGTACTCCCCGGGGCTCGCCCCCGACGCGCTCCGGGCCCAGGGGTTCGACGAGGCGCTCATCGAGGACGTTCAGGGGCTGTTCCGCGAGTTCGACGAGGGCGCGCTCGACGACGTCATCCCCGGACTGCACCTCTGGGCCGCGACCGTCGACGCGGTCGGCGAGCGGGAGTGGTAACCGAGGTGGTTGCCCGGGCGTGGCCCGTGAGACTGGCCGCGAGTCAGCCGACTGACCGGATTCGGCTCAGCTACCGTCGAAGGAAAGAATTGGCGACAATGGACGAGCGGCCGCGATTCGAGGTATAAATGGGTTCGAGTGAGTTACAACAAGAGAAACACAGCCGCCCGTTTTATCGGGCCGCCACCGCCCCGCAAACGTATGGAGGTCAGTTTCAACGGCCCGTCCGGAGCGCTTCAGGTCGCGCTCGCGGTGCTCCTTGGGCTCGGAACACTCGGCTACGGGGGGTACAGTTACGCCGCCCAGTCGACGGCACTGGGTTCGGCGGAGACAGTCGAGGCGACCGTCGTCTCGACGTCGGTCGAAACGGTCGACAAGCGGCGGGGGACGGGCTACGCTCCGCGGGCGACGTTCAACTACAGCTACGACGGCGAGTGGCACACCTCCTCGAAGGTCTACCCCGGAAAGCTGCCGCGGGAGTTCGACACCGAAGCGGCCGCGAGAGCGCAACTCGACGGCTACGACGCCGGCGAGACTGTGACCGCCTACGTGCGACCGGACGCCCCCGGAAACGCGTTTCTCAAACACGAGCGAAGCAACAAGCCGTTACTCGTGATGGGGTTCGGCCTGCTCGTCTTGCTCGGGACGGGCGTCTCCGCGGTCAGGAACTAGGGCGAAACGACCGGTGAGCGTCCCGAGACGCTTTTACTCCGCCGAGTATTACGGTGACCTACGCGTGGCCATCACGGACAAGATATACGTCAAGAACCACCAGCAACTCGCCTCCCAGCTGGAGACGAGTTTCCCGAAGGGGGCGTTCAAGGGGGCGACACTAGATATCCTCTTCCAGGGCGAGGGACTGGCGAAGTTAGACGACGCCTCCCGCGAGCGGGTGCTCGACTTCGCCGAGGACTTCATGGACTGTGAGTGTCAGGCCGCTCCCCACTGTGGCTGCCCGGAGCGGAAGTTCATCACCTACCTGCTGGAGCTGCGCGAGCAGGGGCTGGGTCCCGACGCCATCGTCGACGTGATGACCGACGACTACATGCTGTATGCCTACCCCGGCGACGTCCTCTCCTTTCTGGACAACAGCATCCGCACGCTGGAGGCCGTCGAGACGCTCGCGAGCGTGGACGGGAACCGCGAGATAGAGCGGCTGGCGGGCGAGCGCCGGAACCACCTCGCCAGGTGAAAAGAGCGCTGGGCGCGTCAGTACTCGTCGTCGAAACTGCCGATGCGGTAGGAGGCGTCTTCCTCCTCGCCCTCGTCTAAGTCTTCGAGGTGGATGACCTCGTCCTGGTCCATCTCGTCGAGCTGGGTGCGCAGCTTCGTGACGTAGCGCTTGTGCTCCTCTAACTGCTCGCGGAGATGCTCGGCCTCCAGTTCGAGGCGCTCGTGCTCGCGGACGAAGCTCTTTGGCACCTCGACTTTCGGCGGGAAGCTCTCGGAACTGGTCTCCTCGGCTCTCGCGGCCTCGATCTCGTGGTCCGGCGCGACCGTCACCTGCCCGTCGTGGTCTACGAGCGTGTCGACGTAGTCGCGAAACACCGCCGACAGCGAGATGTCCCGCTCTTCCGCTATCTCCCGAAGGGTCTCGAACTTGTCCTCGCTGACCCGGAACGAGATAGTCTTGTTTTTGTTCCCCATCGTTGTGTCCTACTCGGCTCTCCTGGTATTTAATCGTTTGTCAGACGCTCGCACGCCACAGCGGATGGGACACGCGAAACGGTTTATCTCCGGGCCAAGACGGTCCGATATGGACCCTACTGCACACCACTTCGCCGTCACCGTGAGCGACCTCGACCGCGCCGTCGCCTTCTACCGGGATACGCTGGGGCTCGACGTGCTGAGCGAGTTCGCCGTCGGCGGCGAGGCCTTCGCGACCGGCGTTGGTATCGACGGTGCGAGTGCCGATTTCGTCCACCTGGACGCCGGCGATGCCCGAATCGAACTCGTCGAGTATGCGCCCGAAGGCGACGACCGCCCCGAAGGCCACCTCAACCAGCCCGGGGCGACACACCTGGGGCTGGAAGTCGACGACCTCGATTCGGTGTACGACTCGCTGCCCGAGAGCGTCGAACCCATCGCCGAGCCACAGACGACCGAGAGCGGGACCCGGATCTGCTTTCTCCGGGATCCGGACGGGACGCTGGTCGAACTGCTCGAACTGTAAGTTCTAGTCGGCGCTGGCTTCCGCGGCGTCTTCCATGCTCTCTAGGGCCCCGACCACCGATTGGCGGTAGGGCGCGACATCGTCACCGTACTCCTCGTGGGCCATCCCGACGTACTCGTCGACATCCGGACCCTCCGGGTCGGCGTCGGTAAAGCGGCGGATGCGCTCCAGCGTCCGCTCGGCGGTCTCGACGACCCAGCGGTCGCGGGTGGCCTCGTCGACCTCCGAGATGGACTCGGGACGCACCGAGACGTTCACGTCGCCCTCGTCGGTCTCGTAGGTCCGCGGTTTGCCCACGACGGCGACGTAGGCCGGCGGCTCTAGCTCGCGAAGCATCGAGGCCGCGTCGGGCTGGTACTGCCCGGCGTACATGAAGAACGTATCGCCGTTGGGGTCGACGACCCGTCCCTGCCAGTACTCGCTGTCCTCGCCGACGTCCTCGGTCTCGGTCAGCGTGCCGACCAGGAACACGCGGTTGGCGCGCTGGCCGGTCGGCAACAGGACGTACACCGGCGCTCGGTCGTCGTCGGACTCCTTGAACGTGTAACTCGCGTCGTTGAACTCGCTGGCGAAGACGCGTCGCGCGACTTCGCGGGTGGGGGTTGTAGCCATCTATATCGACCTCGCTTTGATGAGTAGCTCGTCCGCATCCACTGGCCCGGTCAGTCGCTCCTGGTCGTCCGCGAGGACGTAGCGACCGAACGTGGGACCGGTGACCCTGTAGTAGCGCCCGAGGATGTCGGCGCGCATCTCGTCGGCGACGACGGTCGTATCGAGCGCGTCCATCGCCATCTCCTTTGCCTCTTCGAGGGTGATGCCGGTGAGCGTCTCTGTGGCCTCCTCGTCGAAGATGACCTCGGTGACCTCCTCGCCGTCGTCTAAGACGCCCTTGATGCGGAGGTCGAACTCCCCTTCGACCTCGCCGTGCTCGCTGCAGCGGCCGTTCTGGAGGACGCGGGTGCAGTCCTCTTCGGGACAGCGCTTGATGAGCCCCGAGCCCGACTGGATGTCTACCAGCGCGCCCTCGACCTCGACGTTGTCGTCGCCGACCTCGATTTCCTCGTCCAGTTCCTCGATAGTCGTCGTCCGGTTGAGCTTGACCGAAAAGCGGCCCTGATACTCGTCGGTGACGACGTTGCGGAGGCTGTAAGACTGTCCCTCCGCCAGTTCCGGCAGGTCGGATTTGGACCACTTGGTGAACTTGATGGTCCCCGTCTCGTCGCCCAGCAGCCCGACCTGGGCCACGGCGTCGGCCCGCGGGTCCCACAGCTCGACCACTTTCGCGCGGATGTCGACCCACTCCTCAGGGGCGTCGATGTCCGCGAGGTCGGCCTGTTCGTTGCCGCCGCTGCCGCCGCCGAGCTGGTCGCGGTCCATCCCGGCCTCGTCTAAGTAGGTGTTGACGACGCTCCGGCGGGCCTCGGTCGCGGGCACCTTGTACTCGTTGACCAGCGTGTCGAGACGCTCTACGACGTCGTCGACGTCGACATCTAGCTGGTCGGAAAACTGCTCGTGTATCTCTTCGGCGTGGGTACGCAAATCTGTCTCTGACATTGGCTTTCACTGTCTCCGCTTTGTTTTTCGGTGGGAGACAACTGACAGTTGGTCGGCTTCGGTTATAAACTCTCGTTTAGCGTGGTGAAAGTGAAAGCCGGGGGCAGCCAACTGGCAGGCAGGTGGCCCCGTCGGGAAGATTGATTTGGCGCCGGCCGGTAGCGTGGGTATGGCCGACGACGACGACCGTCTCGGGCGCTTCGTCAGCGGGAGCCTCCGGTCGGTCGGAAACCAGCTCTCCGAGGCCAAACGCGCCTACAGCGACGGGAAACGGGCCGCGATGGCCGGACTGCCACGGGACGGGGACGGCCGCGCCCGCATCGTCTGTCGCCGCCACGCCGACCGCCGTGCCGTCTCGCTGGACGAGCAGGTACGGCCCGAATGTTTCGACCCCGACCACCGTGACTGCCAGGGCTGTGTGGAAGACATCGACGACGGAACCGTCGAGACGTGGTGACAGCGAGCCGGCAAAACTGTCATTACCATCGCCGACGAGTGGGCGTGTATGAGTGCCCTCCGGCAGTTCTGGCTCACCGTCGTGCCGCTGCTGGGTGGGGTCTCCGCCGTCGGTCTGCTCGTCCTCGCCGCGCTCTTTCCCGAACAGCTGTTCGCTGTCGGTAGCACCGGCTACATCGCGACCGCCGCCGTCGCGCTGGTCTGTCTCGGGCTGTTGGTGTGGCAGCTCGCGACCGGCGACGGCGCCGCCCGTGACCGGTTCCAGCCGCCGGAGTAGGCGAGGGTCCGACTACCGGGAGGACCCTCGAAGTGGAACGGCTCACTCCGTTTGCCGTTCCGCCACGAGGAAGCTCCCGTCGGTCTCCCGCCTGCTCCACGGCTCACTCCGTTCGCCGTTCCGCCACGAGGAAGCTCCCGTCGGTCTCCCGCCTGCTCCACGGCTCACTCCGTTCGCCGTTCCGCCACGAGGAAGCTCCCGTCGGTCGCTTCCTCGCTAGCTCCGCATCGACCCACCGTCCACTGGGAGCGCGGTACCGGTAACGTACGACGACCGGGCCGACGACAGATACGCCACCACGTCGCCGAGTTCCTCGGGCTGGCCGACCCGGCCCAGCGGCGCGTCGGACCACGACGCGATGCCCTCCTCGTAGGAGTCGTACTCGCCGCGTTCGACGGCGGCCTCGACGAGTTCCTCGATGCGGGGCGTCTCGTGGGCACCCGGGAGGACGGCGTTGACCCGCACCTCGGGGGCGAACTCGCGGGCCTGGGTCTTCATCAGCCCGATGACCGCCCGCCGAACGGCGTTCGAGAGGACGAGGTCGTCGATGACCTCGCGGACCGACCGGGAGGTGATGTTGACCACAGTGCCGGCGTCGGACTCCGCGAGGTAGGGGTAGGCGGCGCGTGTCGTCCAGACGACGCTCATCACCAGCAGGTCGTAGGCGGTGTACCACTGGCGCTCGGTCGTCTCCATGAACGAGCCCGGCGCAGGGCCGCCGGCGCTCGTGACGACGTGGTCCAGACCGCCGAAGGTCTCGACGGTCTCCTCGACCAGCGCCTCGACCTCGTCGGGGTCGGTGATATCGGCCTCGACGGCCAGTACGTCGCCGTCACCGATGTCTTCAAGCGCCTCGCGGGTCTCCTCGACGTGGGCCTGTGTCGTCCCACAGACCGCCACGTCCGCGCCCTCGCGAGCGAACCGCTCGGCGCTCGCTCGTCCGAGTCCACTCGTCGCCGCCGTACACAGTACAGCGTTGCCCGCAAGTTCGAGGTCCATACCCGACGTACGGGTGAGCCGACCAAAAAGCTCGGTGACCTAGCTGCCCCAGAAGTTGTCGCGGCTGCCCAGCCGCTCGCTCTCCTCGTCGTCACCCTGGTAGCCGTCCTCGTCCTCTTCGTCGGCCGCGGCGTCCTCGTCGTCTCCGTCAGTCTCGTCGTCCTCGTCGGCCTCCAGTTCGAGCCGTTCGAGTTCGTCCGCCCGCGCGTGGTTCGACCGCACCTTGGTAATCTTGACCTTGGACCTGGCCGGCGGCAGGACGCCATCGACCATGACGATAAAGCCGTCCTCAGTCCGGCCGACGCCGGCACCGCTCTCGTGGATATCGTCCACCTCGACGACGACCTCCTGCCCCGGTTTGACCGGCTGGCTCTTCAGGTCCGAGATGGGCTGGTTGTAGTGGTTACACCACTCGGCGCCCCCTCGGTCACCGTAGTGCGTACAGCCCATCCCCTCCATGCGTTCGGTAAAGCTCGGGCAGTCGTCGGCGAGCGGACAGTCGGGCATATCTCGGCGTACAGTGGCCGCCGGCAAAACGCTTGCGACCTGCCAGACAGGACAGATATCGCCGCGGGCGCCACGACAGAACGCGCTATCGGACCCCGGCAGTATCAATCGTGAATATCCGCGACGCAGGTATAAATATCGGTGGAGAGTCTCTGCCCCCATGACCGACTACGCGGCGATGTTCGGACAGGGCGGGTTGAACGACCGGGTCGACGTGGACGCGCTCGTCCGGGAGATCGGGTTAGACCGAAGCGAGATAGACTGGCGAAAGGAGTTCATCAACTTCGACGCGGCCGACAGGCGACGGCTTGAGGCCCTCCAGCCGCTGTTCGAGGACAACGCCGACGCCATCGCCGACGCGTTCTACGAGAACCTCACACAGTACGACCAAACAGTCGAGGTCATCGGCCGGTCGCCGAAAGCCGTCGACGCCCTGAAAGACACCCAGCGAGCGTACTTCGTCACGCTCGCCGACGGCGAGTACGACGAGGAGTACTTCAAGAACCGCGCTCGCATCGGCAAGCTCCACGATATACTGGAGATGCCGATGAAACAGTACATCGGCCAGTACGGGGTCTACTACGACCTCATTCTCCCCTTGCTCACCGAGCGGGCGAGCGAGCGCATCACGGAGCGGCTCGAAGCGACAGTCGGGGACGCCGCGACCGACGGCGGCACTGCCACAGCCGAGACAGGCGAGGCGGGTGACACCCTCGACGCCGTTCAGGACGTGGTCGAGGAGGAAATCGTCGACCTCCGCGAGGAGATCATGTCCGTCCTGCGCATCATCAACCTGGACATGCAGGTCGTCGCGGACACGTACATCCACTCCTACAACCAGAAGCTCGAAGCCAAAATCGAGGAGCGCGAGCAGCTCGCCACGGAGGTCGAGGAGGACCTCGAAACCCCGATGGACGAACTGCGCGAATCGGCCGACGGCGTCGCACAGTCCTCCCAGCAGATATCCGACCTGACCGGCGAGCAGTCCGAACGGATCCAGTCCATCGCGGGCGAGGTATCGAACATGAGCGCCACCGTCGAGGAGGTCGCCGCCAGCGCCAACGAGGTCGAAGGCAACAGCCAGCGGGCCCGTGAGCTCGCCGAGGACGGACAGACCGCCGCCGACGACGCCATGGGCGTGATGGACGACGTCGGCGACGCCGTCGACGACGTCTCGACCGACGTAGACGAGCTTCAGGACCGCGTCGGCGAAATCGACGCCGTCGTCGAGGTAATCAACGACATCGCCGAACAGACCAACATCCTCGCGCTGAACGCCTCCATCGAGGCCGCCCGCGCCGGCGAGGCGGGCAGCGGCTTCGCCGTCGTCGCCGACGAGGTCAAGTCCCTGGCCGGGGACTCACAGGAACGCGCCCAGGAGATAGAGGCCCTCGTCGACGCCATCGAGGCCGACACCGAGGACACCGTCGAGAGTCTCGACGAGACGACCGAACAGATCGAGGCCGGTATCGAACGCGTCGAGGAAGCGATGAAACTGCTCGACGACATCGCGGACGCCGTCCAGGAGACCGCACAGGGCATCCGCGAAGTGTCCGACGCCACCGACGAACAGGCCGCAAGCACCGAGGAGGTCGCGAGCATGCTCGACGAACTCGTCGCACAGGCCGACACCGTCGCCGCCGAAGCCGAACAGATAGCCGCCGCCAACGAACAGCAGGCCGCGACGATAGAGGACGTGTCCCAGACCGTACAACGGCTGACGGAGTGAGGCCGCCAGACCGGAATCCCCCAGCGTTGCGGACTCTCCGCGCGAACGATGCGCGGTCGCTTGCGACCGCGGTAGGCGAGCGGTGCGAAGCCCCGTGAGCCAGCGAGCGCGGTTCACGGGGCCGAGCGCAGCGAAGTCACGCCTTTTGTACTGTATTTTTGCGAGTGGGGGTTCCCGCAGCGACCGCAGGGAGCGAGGAACCCCCCGAAGTGAAAATTTAGGCGGGCACGGTGGGATTCGAACCCACGACCATCGGATTAGAAGTCCGACGCTCTATCCGGGCTGAGCTACGTGCCCACACGCGGTGGAAAACGGGGCAGCATCAAAAGCCGTCCGAATTCGGCGGCGACGCAGGGCCTTACTTGTCCAGTTGAGATAGCCTCCGCTCCGGCAAGGAGCGGGCGGTCTCAATCCTCTGGCGTGTCGACGTTCCGGAACTCGAAGCGAGCCCCACCCGAGTCGCTCTCGGTGACGGTCACCGACCACTCGTGGGCGTCGGCGATAGTGCGGACGATGGACATCCCGAGACCGGTCCCGTCGTCGGCCGTGCTGTAGCCGTGGTCGAGAACGGAATCGCGCTCCTCGGGCGGGATACCGACGCCATCGTCGGCGACGAAGAAGCCGTTCGCAAGCGGACCGACGGTGACGGTGAGGCCGCCGCCGTCACCGATTGCGTCGCCGTCGTCGGGGCGGCCGTGGTCTATCGAGTTCCGGAAGAGGTTCTCGAAGACGTGGAGCAGGTAGTCGGTGTCGGCGAGGATGATGTCGTTGTCTGGCACCCGGAGCGCCGTGCCGTCGGTGTCGACGTGGGCCCAGGCGGTGTGGGCGGCCCGGGCGATGTTGACGCGTTCGATGTCGAGGCTATCGCGGTCGACGGTGGTCAGCTCGCGCAGGTCCTCGACCATCTCGCCCATCCGACGGATGGCGCGGTCGACGTCGTCCAGCCGCGAGAGGTCCTCGGTCTCGCGGACGAGTTCGACGTAGCCGGAGGCGACCTGAATGGGGTTTCGCAGGTCGTGGGAGACGTACTGGCCGAACTGGTCGAGTCGTTCGTTCTGGCGTTCGAGCTGGGCGGTTCGGACCTGGAGCTGACCGCGCTGGCGCCGCTCCTCGGTGATGTCGCGGCCGACGACGACGACACCGGCCGGCTCCCCGAAGGAGTTGGTAATCGTCGAGACACTGATGTCGTAGAAGCGCTGCTCGCCGTCGATCTCGCAAGCGAGGATATCGTCGTCGACTGGCTCGCCGGCGACGGACTGTTCGTAACACGACAGGAGCGTCGGCCGGGCTGCGAAGGCCTCGGCGACGGGGTCGGTCGGGGCGTCGGCGTCCGGGGGTCTGCCGAGCAGTCGGTTCCCCGAGGGGTTCGTGTATCGAATCGTCCCCTCGCAGTCGGCGATGTAGACGGCGTCGTCCATGCTGTCGACGACGGCCTGGCGGGCTAGGGGCTGGATGTCGAAGAAGCAGTCGTTGACGTACGACCAGCCGATAGGCAGGGCGGCGATGGCCGCCCCGTAGGTGATGAGCTGGACGTTGGGCCAGGGGTTGAGGGCGGGAAGCAACGCCGTGTGTTCCGAGAGGAAGAGTCCGGCGAGCACGAACCCGATGGCGCCGACAGCAGCCATCACGAGCAGCTGGGGGCGGTAGCTGGCGAAAGTGCGTTTCCAGACGGAGACGATGACGACGTGGGCGGCGGCGACGACGCCGAAGATGTAGACGCAGTTGAGCCAGAACAGCGGGCCGAGGGTGAGTTCCAGCAGGAGGAGCGGCCCCATCGGGTCGAGCGCGAGCGTCGACCAGTACAGCTCGCCGGGATTTATGAGGATCAGACCGACGAGGGCGAGCCCGACGGCGACGATAGGGACCAACAGTCGTCGGTCGAGCAGATCGGTTCGGTCGGTGTACCGGGCGGCAAAGACCCAGAACGCTATCGCAAACAGCGGGCTCATCGCGTGGCGGGCGACGAACCACGGGCGTTTGCCCGCCACCGTGGACACCAGCAGTTGCCCGACGTACAGCGTCGACCACACCGCCACCGTGGCCATCAACAGCGTGTAGGTCCGCGCGCCACGCGTCTCGCGCTGTTGCCACGTCACCGCGGCGATACCCAGCGCGAGCGCTGTCGAGAGCACCCCAAACACCACGACGGGATGGGTGAGCGTGCTCATGTGCCATTATTATTCAAGTGATATGAATTAGTTGCGAATTCCGAGCCCCGTCACCGGTGTGCGAGTGGCCTACAGTGGCCGGCCGGCAGTACCGCCCTGCACGGCGTGCCGACCGGACGCCGCGGTAAGAACCCACGGGGTGACGGTGGGAGTCCTCGGTGCAACCGGGCGGTATAGAAGCTCCACGGGAACGGCGGCACTGACAGTGGCGTCACCCGTCGAACTCGACGTCCTCGTCGGTCGCCGCCTCGGTCGTGATAGCGATGGCGTCGGTCGTCTCGACGGCGTCGACGCCGTCGATGGCACAGACGTCGTCGATCCCCTTGTGGGCCACCGAGACGGCGAGGTCGCCAAACTGGAGGCGGCGCTCGACGGTTGCGCCCACCGCCTCGGCGGCCGCGGCGACGGCCTCGGGGTCTGCGTCGTCGGCGGTCGTCAGCGCGAGCGCGACCGACTCGCCCTCGATGGGGTCCTCGCGGATGCTCCTGACGGCGCGTGAGACGTACATCACTCCGAGGAGGGGCCGCTGGGGCCTTGATTGTGGCGCTCGGCGCCCTCCAACCGGGACTCGGCGATTGCAAACGCGAGCGTGCTCGCAAGCCCCAGCAGCGTGCCGCCGGTGAGGACGACAGCGAGATACTCAAGCGTGCGGCTGCCGAGGAAGAAAGCGGAGAGCCCGTGGAGCACGCCGCCGATGGCGAGCACGTAGAACGGGGCGTTGAGGTAGCGCCACTCGAAGGCGCCGTGGAGGTACTCGTCGGTGACCCGGCCCAGGCTGGACGTGATGCCCGCGGCGGCGAACCACTGGACGGCACCGTTGACCAGCGCCGCCAGCACCTCGACGGCCGAGAGCGGTTTCGACTGGGCTTCGTAGGTGTTGACACCGCTGACGCCGCCGATGGCCAGCAAAGCGGCGGCGACGACGTAGGTGATGATGGTGACGCGGCCGCCGTAAAAGCCAGCGGTCGCGCGGCTGACGGCCTTGTCCAGGAGGCTCTCGACGCCGAGCCCGCGTCCGAGGACGTACAGGCCGAGCAGCCCCGAGATGATGCCAAGCGCCGAGCCGGGATAGCCAAGCGACTCGACGGCGATGGTCATCGGGTAGATGAGCAGGAGGATGCCCAGGGGCACGAGGATAGTCCCCCGCGTCTCGGGGTCGTCCAGCACCTGTTTGATGGTGTAGTACATCGACTCCAAGTCCTGTGCCTGGCGGACGACGACGCGGCGCACCCCGTCGATGCGGATGCGCGAGCGGATGACCGGGACCACGGACTCGTCCTGGGCGCCGTCGGTGACGACCAGGGCCCGGACGTCCTCGCTCGCCGTCAGCGAGGCCAACACGGTGTCGACCTCCTCGCCGACGGCGCGGTTGGCGGCCACGTCGCCGGCGTCGACGCCCGTGACCGCCGCGACCTCGACCGGTTCGTCGTCTATCTCGTCGGCGATGTGGACCCCCTCGAAGAGGACGTTCACGTCCGAGTCCTCCGGGTCCGCGCTGGCCAGTGCGACCGCTGCGTCGACGACGTTGTCGCGGCCGACGACGGGCGTCTCGACGTCGGTCTTGCGACCGAGGTCGTCGTCCAGGTCCACGCACAGCACCAGCAGCATTGGTCGGCAGTACGCCGGCGTCGTTTAACTGTCTTCGGGGATGGCAGTCCGTCACACGCTACGTGTAGCGTTCAACCACCAGCAGTACCGCGAGCCCGGCGATAAGCAGCGCGTACGAGCCGGCGGCCATCAGCGCGGCCCCCTCGTCGGCGTACTCGCCGGTCCGGAAGATGATCGCCTTCCGGACCATGGCGATGACGCCCGTGTAGATGACCAGCCGGACGATGCGGCGCGTCTCGCTCTCGCGGGTGTAGGCGACGACGGTCTGGTACACCTCGACGATGATAAAGAGGAGCAAGGCGGTGTCGATGAAGCCGACGACGACCAGCGGGTCGGTGATGCGGCCGCTGAGAGCGCTCCTGAATATCTTGAGGCCCAAATCGAAGACACCGATGGCAAACAGCAACACGAGGACCAGCGCGGCGACGACCTCGATATACCGGATGAGTTCCTCGCTCGCCGCCAGAATCCGCTGGTCCGTCGAACCGTCCGAGGGGAGCGAGCCCCCGACCGGGTCGGACTCCTCGTCGTCCATGTCCCGTGTTAGGGTCTGACAGGTATCAACGTCGTGCCTATCTGACGTGGCCGGGGTCGGCCGGCCGCGGGTCTTCGGCCCCCGCGTCGCGGCCCAGCCGGGCGACCAGCGCGACGACGGGCAACAGGAGCAGGCCGCCGACGACGAACGGCGACCAGTAGCCGACGCCGGCGTAGAGAGCGCCCATCACCGGCGGGCCGACCGTGCGAGCGAGGCTACCGGCCCCCTGCGTGACGCCGAAGGCGCTTCCCTGCAGGTCCGCGCTGGCCCGCTGGGAGACCAGCGCCGTCAGCGTCACTGAGAGGATGCCGTTGCCGACCGGGAGGAGAGTGAGCACCGCCAGCAGCCCCAGCAGGTCGGGCGTGAGAGCGGGGACGAGCCCAGAGAGGTCCGGTAGCAGTCCGCCGAGCGGGCGGGAAAAGGGGAGCAGTCCCGTGGCGGCGGCAAGCACTGACGCGCCCGCGACGGCCAGCGGGACCGGGCCGTAGCGGTCGGTCAGCCGGCCGATGAGCACCCCCTGTGTGAGGACGGCGAGGAGGCCGATATACGTGAGCAAGAGCGCGCTCTGGGTGGCCGTGTAGCCGTAGATGTCGGCAACGTAGGGGATGAACATCACCGTCACGCCCGAGAAGGCGACGGAGACGAGAAAGAAGGCGGTCAGTAGCTCCCGCAGGCCGGGGGTGCCGACCGGGGCCCGGAGCTGGGCGACGGCCGACGGACGGCTGGAGTGGCCGGTCCCGGCGTCCGGGCTCCGCGACTCGGGCAGGAAGGCCAGCGCGACGGCGACGCCACCGAGACTGAACAGGGCAGCCGCGAAGCTCGGCAGGGAAAAGCGGGTGACGGGTATCGCGGCGGGGGCGACCGAATCGACGGCGGCGACGGTCGCGTCGAAGCTCAGGACGGCGCCGATGCCCGGCCCGAAGATGAACCCCAGCCCGAACGCGGCGCCGATGTACCCGAGCGCCGTTGCCCGGCGTTCCGGCGGCGTCACGTCGGCGACGTAGGCCTGGGCCGTCGAGAGGTTCCCGCCCATCGCGCCGGCCAGCATTCGGGCGGCAAAGAGCAGCCAGAGCGCCTCGGCCAGTCCGAAGAGGGTCCAGGCGACGACAGAGCCACACAGCGAGAGCACGAGGACGGGCCGGCGGCCAACGCGGTCCGACAGCGACCCCAGAAGCGGCGCGAAGACGAACTGCATCGCCGAGTAGGCGGCCGCGAGCAGCCCGATGACGAACTCCGTCCCGCCCGAGAACGAGCGGGTGTAGTAGGGGAGGATGGGGATGATGATACCGAAGCCAAGCAGGTCCAGAAAGACGACGGCCAACACGATAGCGAGCCCGCGCCTGCGGGCGGCGGCGTCCATGGCGCGAAGTGGGGCTGCCAGCCGGATAAGGCCGCGGGAGGGCGAGACGCCGAGGGACGTGGGAGTCGCTGTCGGCCCATGTCGACTCACACCACACCGACGTGGATGCGCACGCTTTTTCCCGCTGGGCGCTGTCCTAGGCGTATACGATGATCTCCGAGGGCTGCGAACAGTGCGCCAAGGGCGGGAAGATGGTGCTGTTCGTCTATGGCTACTGCGACCAGCGGGACTGCTTCTACTGCCCCCTCGGGGAAAACCGCAAGAACGTCACCCAGATGTACGCAAACGAGCGTCCCATCGAGGACGACGAAGACGTCATCGAGGAGGCAAAGCGCATGAGCGCGCTGGGGACCTCCATCACGGGCGGCGAACCACAGGAAGTCCTCGACCGGACCTGTCACTATCTGGAACTGCTGAAAGAGGAGTTCGGCGAGGACCACCACACCCACCTGTATACGGGTATCACCGGCGGCCGCGAGAACATGCGCCGGCTCAGCGAGGCCGGACTGGACGAGATCCGTTTTCACCCGCCCCTGGAGCTGTGGGGCGACATGCACGGCACCGAGTGGGAGGAAATCCTCTACATCGCCCGCGAGGAGGGACTCACTCCCGCCTTCGAGATTCCCGGCATCCGCGCCGAGGAGGAGTTCCTCGAGTTCTTAGACGAGGGCGCCGCCGACTTCTGTAACATCAACGAGTTCGAGATGTCCGACGGGAACTACCGCCGGATGCAGGAGGAGGGGTTCGAACTCAAGGAAGACCACATGAGCGCCGTCGAGGGGTCTCACGATATCCTCGAACAGATGGGCGACCACGAGAAGGTGTACTTCTGTACGAGCGTCTTCAAGGACGCCGCCCAGCACCGCTCCCGGCTCAAGCGGATGGCCAAGAACATCCGCCGGGAGTTCGACGACGTCACCGAGGACGGCACGCTCGTCTACGGGAAAGCGTGGGTGGGCGAGGCCCGGCTGAAAGAGCTTGGCGTCCCCGAGGATTTCTACGCGGTCAAGTCCGACCACGTCGAGCTGGCCTGGTGGCTGCTGGAGGAGATGGTCGAGGACGGCGACGTGCCAAAGGGCGAACTCGTCGAGCAGTACCCGACCTACGACGGGACCGTGGTCGAGCGGACGCCGCTGTCGAGCGGGGCAAGTAGCGGGCGAGCTACCGCGGACGACTGATTGTACGGCGGCTTCGCCGCCGTTTCCCGGGACCGACCGGAGGGAGGTCCCGCTTTTTCGCCCACGTTTTTCGAGGAGCCCTCACCGCAACGAGCAAAGCGAGTGAGGAAGGGCGACGATGAAAAAGGTGGAGTGGACGCCGCTGTCGAGCGGGGCAAGTAGCAGGCGAGCTACCGCGGACGACTGAGCGGTCGGCTGCCGGCGCAGCCGGTCTCGACCCCGGTTTTGATATTGTCGTGTCGAGACACTGCACACAAGCCCTCCATGAGATTCTCCATCGACAGCGGGAAGCTGCTGTACGCGCTCGGCGTGGCCTTCGCCGCCGCGGCGCTCCTGTACTTCTCGCGTGACGTCGTGTTCAGCCTCTCGATTACCGTCAAGGCGGCGCTGCTCTTTCTCGCGTTCGTCGCGCTGTTTCTCGGCGGTGTCACGGTCCAGCGCGATGTGCTTGACGTGGTCGCCTTTGCCCTCTCGGGTGTCACGTACGTCGTCTTCGTCGGCTACGTCGTCCTCCGGTACGGCCCCGGAGAGACCGGGACCTTCCTCCTGCTTGCGTTCTCGGCGGGACTGTTCGTCACGCTGGGCTATCTGCTCCGGACGGGCGAAATCGCGGTGCCGCGGCGACAGGCGGTCGGCGTCGCGGTGGGGCTGTTGCTCGTCGGCGCCGTGCTGGTCGGCGTCGACGCCGTCGGGGGCGGGGTGACCTACGACCTGTCGACCGAGTCGTCGGCCACTGTGCAACCGGTCGGTGACGGGCCGTCGCCGTACAGCGAGCGGGAACGGCAGGTCGGGACGCTGACGGCGAGCAACGACTTCGTCTTCACCCGGGCGCTCTCGCTCCCGTCGCTCAGTGGCTGTCTGGTCGGCGTCGACACCGCTCCCGACCGCGAGCCGTACGTCTCCTACGAGTACCCGGGCTACGCCCAGCCCGACACCATCGCCGGCGGGACGACCCGAACCTTCCCCGTCGTCGCGGACCTCCCGATAGACCGGAACGCGACCGAGCCGGTGACCTACGCCGTCGAACGCGGCGGGGACTGCAGCGCCCAGCGCGACCGGCCGACGCTGCTGGTCTCGGTCGACAGCGAGGACCGACGGCTGGACTAGTAGCTGTACAGCGAGACCACGAAGGGGAGCTTGTTGTACATCCACACCGCAAGCGGGATACCGACGATAGTCAGCGTCAGGACGTACGCGATACCGGTCCAGACGCCGCTGGCCCACCAGCCGACGAAGACGAACCACACCGCTCGCACGGGGATGGAGTACTGCGACCGCCGCTCGGTCTCGTCGACGAGCCGGTCGCGTTGCTTCAGCGAGAGGACGTAGGGCACCTTGTTTATCATCTTGATTCCCAGCGGGATACCGATGATAGTGACGTTCAGGAACCAGGCGACAGAGAGCCAGAGGCCGGTCAGCCACCAGCCGACGAAGACGAACCAGACGGCGCGGACGAGCAGTGAGGGTCGGTCGGTCATATATCGGATTGACCGTCGAGGAAGATAAGTGACTCCACGGCTCACTGCGTTCCCCGCTTCGGTCGAGGTCGCTACTCCACGGGGGTCACTCCGTTCCCCGCTTCGGTTCGAGGTCGGCGCGATGCGCCGACCTCGCTACTCCGCCACGGGTCGCTTCGCTCCCCATTCCGGCACGAGGTTCTTCGCTGCACTCGGAACCTCGCTACTCCTCGAACACGAACGTCCCGTCCTCCTGTACCCGCTCCCCGTCAACCTCGATGAACGAGTCCTCGCTCATATCCACGATCATGTCGACGTGGACCGCCGAATCGTTCTGTTCGTTGTCCTCGCCGACGGTGTCCTCGTAGGCGCGGCCGACGGCCATATGGACGGTGTCGCCCATCTTCTCGTCGAACAGCATGTTGTAGGTGAAGCGGTCGATGGCGCGGTTCATCCCGATGCCGAGTTCGCCCAGCCGGCTGGCGCCCTCGTCGGTGTCGAGCACTTCCGACAGGAGGTCCTCGTTCTTGCCGGCGCTGTGCTCCGTGACCTCGCCGCCCTCAAAGCGGAGGTAGACGTCGGTGACCTCCCGGCCCTGGTGGTACAGCGGTTTGTCGAACAGCACCTCGCCCTCGACGCTGTCGGCGACCGGGGCAGTGAAGACCTCGCCGCCGGGGAGGTTCTTCTCGCCGTAGTCGTTGAGCGTCGGGTTGCCGGCGACGGACATCCGAACGTCGGTGGTGTCGCCGGAGACGATGCGGACCTCCTCTGCGGGGTCTAAGATATCGACCATCTGGGACTGGTGCGCTCGCACCGCGTCCCAGTCCTTGTTGACGGCGTCCCAGACGAAGTCCTCGTAGGCCTCGGTGGACATGCCCGCGAGCTGGGCGTTGGCCGCGGCGGGGTACTGCGTGAGACACCACGGCTTCGAGAGCCGTTCCGAGAGCAGCGGTTGCATCGCCTGCTGGTAGGCGGCGTTGGTCTCGGGGTCTACGTCGCTGGTCTCGGTGACGTTGGCGTTTGCCCGGATGGCGATGTACTTGTCCATCGCCTCGTACAGCGCCTCCATGTGGCCAGGGGTCTCGAACTCCTCGCGATTGCGGAGGAACGCCCGCTGATAGCGCTCGCCCAGGCGGTCCTGGACGACCAGCGGGTTGGCGCCGCGGTCGGCGGCGAGTTCGTGGAGCGCGACGACGAGGTCCTCTGCGACGGGGTGGGCGTCGATGACGAGGTCGTCGCCGGCCTCCAGGTTGATCGAGTGGTCGACGATGACGGACGCGTGTTCGCGGATTCGCGGGTCCATACGTGTGGGTCCGGCCTCGCCGGCAAACTCTTTTCGGCGCGCGCGGTCGACACAGCCACGGATAGTGTCGCGATGTACCGGTGGGCGCCGACCGCGGGGCCAACGCTACCGGGGATACGCTACGAGCAGTAGCAGGCCGGCCAGCCGTCCGGGACGGGTGTCATCACGTATAACAGTTTTGGCAACACGTACATTAATTACCACAGATGCCTCTATGTATGGGACGATTAGAGAGGTACAGCGGGACACACAGCGACTCCCTCCCGGTCGAACTGCTGAATTTTATTCCCAACGGCGAGACAATTCCGGCGGAGACGTGGCGAACTCGCCACAAGTACTTCCTCGTGGTAGTGCTGTTGCATATCCCGGTGTTGCTCGCTATCGGCCTGCTGGAGGGGACGGAGTCCGCCGTGACCGGGGCGACGCTGCCGGCGCTTTCGCTTGCGGAGCTCCTCGGGTTGCCCGCGGTCATCGCCGCACTCTCGGCTGTGGCCGCGGTCCCGAGGCTGAGCCGTCGGTTGCGGACGGTGCTTGGGGTCACGGCACTCGCGTTCTGTTCGCTGGCGCTGGTGCGTTTCTCCGGGGGCTACATCGAGGCGCATTTCCACTTCTTCGTCGCGGTCGGGATAATCACTATCTACGAGGACTGGCTCCCGTTCGGTATCGGTATCGGCTACGTGGTCGCAACCCACGTCCTGTTCGGGACGATAGACCCCGCCAGCGTCTACAACCACACGGCTGCGCAGGTGAACCCGTGGGTCTGGGCGATTATCCACGGGCTGTTTGTCACCTTCCTCTCGGTCGCGCTGACAGTCCATCTGAGTTCTATCGAGCGGTCCCGTCAGAACGCACAGCAGGAACTGAAACGGGCCCGGGAGCGGGCCACCGAGATAGAGGACCTCCAGGCGAAACAGGCGGAGATAGCGGCAAAGCGGTCCGAAGCGGAGGCGCTCAAAGCCGACGCCGTCGAGAAGCGCGAGACGGTCGAGGCAGTAAACGAGGAGCTGCGACAGACGGCCGAGGAGTTCCAGACGACCATGGAGCGGGCCGCAAACGGGGACCTCACAGTCCGGGTGAACGCCGACAGGGACAACGAGGCGATGGCCGCCATCGGAAGCACGTTCAACGACATGCTGGGCGACATCGAGTCGACAGTGAGCGACATCCAGTCGTTCGCGGACGACGTACAGCAGCGGGCGGAGGCAGCCGACAGCAGTACGGAGCAGGTGGCGACCGCAAGCGACGATGTGAGCGAATCGATGCAGGAGATCGCCGCCGGGACCGACGACCAACAGGAGATGGTCAGCGAGGTGGCCACCGAGGTAAGCGAGTTCTCGGCGGCGGTACAGGAGATCGCGGCGTCGTCCCAGCAGGTCGCTGAGGCCTCCCAACAGATGAAAAGCGTCGCCACCGACGGACAGGAGCTGACCGAGACGATGACGTCGGACGCCGAACGCGTCAAGGCGGCTATCGACTCGACGGCCCAAACGGTCAACGAACTGGAGGCGGAGATGGAGACCATCGCCGAGATAACTGACCTGATTGCAGACATTGCGAACCAGACGAACATGCTCGCGTTGAACGCGAGCATCGAAGCGGCCCGGGCCGGCGACGGCGGGGCGGGCGGTGACGGGTTTGCGGTGGTCGCAGACGAGGTGAAGCAACTGGCCGAGGAGACCCAGGCGTCGGCGAGTGACATCCAGTCACAGATCGAGACGGTCCAGAGAAAGACCCGGACAGTTGCCGCGGAGGTCGAAGACGCAAGCGAGCTGATGGACAGGGAAATCGAGGCGGTCACCGAGGTGGCCGACGCCTTCGAGCAAGTGGTAGCGGAGGCGAGACAGACTGCCGACGGAATCCAGGAGATCAGTGACGCGACCGAGCGACAGTCCGCGAGCAGTCAGGAGGTCGTCTCGATGGTCGACGAGATAGCCGAGATAACGACGGCTGTCGCGGCGGAGGCCAGCGACGTTTCGACCGCCGTCGAGGAGCAGTCGGCGTCGATAGACGAGATCAGCGCCAACGCGTCGGCCATCTCCGACCGGGCCGGCGAACTGGAGGAACTCGTCGGCGTCTTTACAGTCGGGACTGGGCAGTTCGACGGGAGCCACCAGGGGAAGCCACAGCCAGCGGATATGTGACCGCCGAGCGCGGGGCCTACTTCTCGCGGCCGCCTTGCATCCCCTCTTTGAAGCCGAGGATGGACCGGCGGACCATCAGGTACATAAAAAAGAAAAAGCCCAGCACGAGGGCGAGAAGCACCCAGGTGAGTAGCCCGACCTCTATCATTGTCGACGGTTGAGGGCCACCGGACAAAGAGGTTTCGCCGGCACGCGGCCGGCGCCTCTCACGGCGACCGCGTGACCGTCTCAAACGTCTCGCCGTCGGGCGAGCGCAGGCGGGCCCGCAGTGTCCCCGCATCCGCGACGAGTTCGGCGTGGGCCGGCCGGTAGCGACGGGGGTCGGCGTAGCTCCCGGGGTTGACCAGCAGGCGACCGTCAAGTTCGCCGAGTTCGGGGCGGTGGGAGTGACCAACGACGACGATGTCGGCGTCTTCCTGCCGGGCCAGCACGCCGAGTGCGGTGTCGGAGTGACGGTGGCCGTGGACGACCAGCAGCCGGTACCCGTTCCATTCGACGGACGCTTCGGCGGGCAGGCGCTCGCGCAACGGCGGCCGCTCGTTGTTGCCGGCGACGGCGGTGAGCGCACTCGCTTCGGCCTCGATGGCATCGTAGACCGCTTTGGTCATGAAATCGCCGGCGTGGACCACGCGGTCCGCATCCCGGACCGCATCGAGAGTGCGGCCGGTCAGACGGTGCTCGTCGGTGCCGTGCGTGTCGGAGATGACGGTGAGCATGCGCTTCCTTGGACCTCCAGCCGTAAATCCAGAACCACTTTCACCTGTCATCGAGAGAAGGAGATAATGGCAGGCAGCAAATCAGTCGTCATGGCAGCGCTCGTCGCCAACGGAGCCATTGCCATCCTGAAGTTCTTCGGCTTCCTCCTCACCGGGAGCGCGGCGATGCTCTCTGAGACCTACCACAGCATCTCCGATACTGGCAACCAGGTGTTCCTCCTCATCGGCATCCGCTTTTCGGGCCGGGAAGCGGACCGACAGCACCCCTTTGGCTACGGCAAGTCGCAGTTTTTCTATAGCTTTCTCGTCTCCGTGTTTCTTTTCGGAATCGCCGGCTGGGAGAGCCTGAAACACGGCTACAACGAGATCACGAGCCACGGCGGCCACGGCGGTGGCAGCGGCGGCATCGACTTCCTGTTCATCCAGTATACGCCCCCGGCGTGGCTCGACCCGCTGTGGGTCAACTACACCGTCCTGCTTGGGGCCTTCGCCTTCGAGACGTGGGCGCTCTACAAGGCCCGTGCGGAGATGCAGCGCCAGATGAAACGCAACGACTGGGGGAGCTACCGCGAGGCGTTCCGCAAGACAAGCGACGTGACCACCCTGACCGCGCTGACCGAGGACACCATCGCGCTGCTGGGGATTATCATCGCGCTCGCGGGGCTCGTCCTCGCACAGGTGACCGACAACCCGTTCTACGACCAGCTCTCGGCAGTGCTCATCGGCATCATGCTGATGGGCTTTGCCCTGGCGCTGGCCTGGGAGAACAAGCGGCTCCTGCTGGGCGAGAGCCTCCCGGCCGACGAGGGCAAGCGGCTGCGCGACGTCATCACCGCCAACGAGCACGTCGACTCTATCGTCGACTTCCGGACGGTGTATTTCGGCCCCAACGAGGTCATCGTCTCCGCGGATATCGCCTTCCGCGACGGGCTCGAAACCGAGTCGATAGACGACGCCATCACCAGTATCGAGGACGAACTGAAAGCCACTAACGGGGACATCCGGAAGGTGTACATCGAGCCGGAATCCGCCTGAGCCTCCCGGCTCGCCGCGTTTGTTTTCGGGAAGTAGCAACTCACAGTCTCAGACTTTGGATTGTTAACCACAACCGAGGTGAACGGGGACGGCGTAGCTAACCGTATGGACGACAGTGCCAGAGACGCGCTCGGTCGTATCGTCCGGCTCGCGGTCGTCGGCCTGGTCCTAGTAGTCGCGGCGAGCGGGCCGGTCGCCGCACACGCCGGCGACGACGGCGCCCACCACCACGACGGCGTGATGGGGACCCACGACGGGATGGGGTGGGGCATGGGCTGGGGCGCCTGGTTCCTGTGGCCCGCGCTCGCAGTTCTGGGTGGGGTCGCCGGCTACGCCCTGCTGGCGCGGTCCGGCGGCGACGGCAGCGACGACGCGCTGTCGACGCTCAAGGAGCGGTACGCCCGCGGGGACATCGACGACGAGGAGTTCGAACGGCGGCGCGAGCGACTGGAGGAGCGCCACTGAGTCCACGGGCGACCGAACCCTTTTGCCCGAGAACGGCCAACCCATCTCCAGTGACGACAGACGACGGCTATCTCCGCTTTTTCCCCTACGACGAGCCTTACGACCACCAGCGGGAGGCGATGGCAACCATCTACGAGGCCCTTTCGGAGGGCGACGACGTCCTCTTCGAGGGGGCCTGCGGGACGGGGAAGACGCTGGCCTCGCTCGTGCCGGCGCTGGAACACGCCCGCGAGACGGGCAAGACCGTCGTCATCACGACCAACGTCCACCAGCAGATGCGCCAGTTCGTCGAGGACGCCCGCGCCATCACCGACCAGGAGCGGCTTCGCGCGGTCGTCTTCCGCGGGAAGGGGTCGATGTGTCACATCGACGTGGACTACGAGGAGTGTCAGGCCCTTCGGGACACCACGCGGGAACTCGTCGACGTGGAGGAAGACATCGCCCAGCTCGAAGAGCGCGAGGGGGAGCTGCTGGCGGCGGGCCAGGAGGGCGACAGCGAGGCGATGGAGGCCCGAAACGCCGTCGTCGAGGAGCTGCGCGACCTGCAAGAGGAGATGGAAGAACTGGAGAGCGAGCGCTCGACGTGTGACCACTACTACCGGAATCTCACCGTCGACACCAGCGACTTCTACGCCTGGCTCTACGACGACGTCCGCACGCCCGACGACGTCTACGAGTACGCCGGCGACCGCGGCATGTGTGGGTACGAGCTGCTCAAAGAGGGGATGGAGGGCGTCGACCTCGTCGTCTGCAACTACCACCACCTGCTGGACCCGACCATCCGCGAGCAGTTCTTCCGCTGGATCGGCCGGGACCCCGAGGACATCATCGCCGTCTTCGACGAGGCCCACAACGTCGAGTCCGCGGCGCGGGACCACGCCCGCCGAACCCTCACCGAGAACACCCTCGACCAGGCCATAGAGGAGCTCTCCGGGGTCGAGGACGCGCGGGCCGAGAACGCGGCGAACGTGCTCGGAGCCTTTCGGGACGCGCTGGTCGAGACCTACGAGGACGCCTTCGGGTTCGGTGACAGAGAAGCGGTCGACGAACACTGGGACGACATCACCATCGCCAACGACGACCGGAAAGACGATCTGACACTCGCCTTCTTCGAAGGCTACAGCGGCCCGGGCTTTCACGAGGAGGTCGACCTCGCCCTGGACCTGGGCCGGGAGCTAGACGAGCGCTACGAGGAACAGTTCAAGGAGGGAGAGCTGGACACCCGCAAGGAGTGCCAGACGCTCCAGGCCGCCGGCTTTCTCGCCGACTGGCTCTCCGAATCGGACGCCACCGGACAGTACCCCGTCGTCAGCGTCCGCCGGGACGAATCCTCGGGCGAGGTCTATGGCCGCGCCGAACTCTACACCTGCATCCCCGAACAGGTGACCCGCGAGCTGTTCGACGACCTGCACGCCGCCGTCCTGATGAGCGCGACGCTGCGCCCGTTCGACGTGACCGAGGACGTCGTCGGCCTGGACGACCCCGTGACGATGGCCTACGGCGACCAGTTCCCCGAGGAGCGCCGGCGGACCTACGCCGTCTCCGGGCCCGCGCTGTTTTCGAGCGAGCGCGACGACCCCGAGACCCAGCGGACGATAGCGCGGACGCTCGAAGACATCATCCGCTTTACCCCGGGCAACACGCTCGTGTTCTGTCCTTCCTACAGCGAGGCCGAGCGGTACCACCAGATGGTCGCCGTCAGCGGGACCCGCTACCTGGACGAACCGGGCACACAGGCCCGCGACCTGCGGTCGGCTTTCACCGACGACGACGGCGCCGTCCTCTTTACCTCGCTGTGGGGCACCCTGGGCGAGGGCGTGAGCTACGACGGCGACGACGCCCGGACCGTCGTGGTGCTCGGGGTCCCCTACCCCCACCTCGACGACCGCATGGAAGCGGTTCAGGAGGCCTACCAGACGGCGTTCGGGGACAGCGAGGATGACCCTCGGGAGTCCTCGAACGACGACGAGGCCGGCTGGCGCTACGCCGTCGAGATTCCGACGGTCCGCAAGACCCGACAGGCCGTCGGCCGGGTGGTCCGCTCGCCCGAGGACTTCGGCGCCCGCATCCTGCTCGACAAACGCTACACCGAGGCCGCCGAGATGGAAATGCACGACTACGCCGTCCGGGGCCGGTTCCCGCCCGAGGAGCGAAAGGAGATGGTCGACATCGGCCCGGAGAAGCTGAAGTTCGCGTTGCTGAACTTCTATCAGGACATGGGCGCGTACGACGGCCCGCCGCCCAAGCCGTAGTTCGGTATCCGTTCGGTTCGAAACCGGATAGTTTGAAACCCCTGCCGCGCTATCACCGGGCAATGCTAGTCGCGTTCGACTTCGACGGGACCCTCTCGGACTCGGAGATGACTGTGCTGCTGGGCGAGCAAAACGGCACCGCCGGGGACATGGCCGATATCACCGAGCGGGCGATGAACAACGAGATCGAGTACGCCGAGAGCCTGCGCCAGCGGTGTGAGCTGCTTGCGGACCTGCCCGACGAACAGGCACAGGCCGCCTTCGACGAGGTCCGACTGCGCCCCGGCGCGGGCGAGGTCATCGCGGCGCTTCGCGAGGCCGGTCACTACGTCGCGATTCTGACCGGCGGGTTCGAGCGCGGCGTGGAAGCCGCACTCGAAAGGGAGGGCGTCGAGGTCGACGCCATCGTCGCCAACCGCCTGCCCGTCGTCGACGGGAAGAGCGAGGCGGATACCGCCTCGGAAGACACGAGCGGACAGCGCCCGCGAGTGCTCAGCGGGAACGTCCGCGGTCCGCTCATCGAGGGGACCAAAGACGACGCCCTGGAGGTCGCGACGGCCATCGTCGGCGAGGACCGCGAGGAGACCATCGCCGTCGGCGACGGCGCCAACGACCTGCCGATGCTCGAAGTGGCCGGACTCTCAATCGGTTTCGAGCCGAAACCCGCCGTCGAACCGGCCTGTGACGTGACGGTGTCGACGATGGACGAGCTGTACGTGCTGCTGGAAAAGCGGGACGTGCTGTAGCTCTCAGCGGTCTGGTTCTATCGGGCCACAGCCACAGGCCGGGCAGTTGCGACGCTCCCGCTCGAAAGTGAGCCGACAGAACCGACAGACGTAGGATTCGTTGCGGCCGCCGAGCGCGTTCGTGAGTCGCTTGAGCACGGGCATGGGGGACAGCTCCCGGACGTGTGACAACGTTCGAGTCGAGCCGACTTATTTCTTTGGTATCAGATATTCTAACTCCCTTAGTTAGACGGACAAGCATAATGTGCGCCAATATATCGTTATACAGCACAAAATAGTCCGTTCTTCGGGACAACAAAAAGTCGACAGCGATCGGGGACGGGGCGCTACGACGACGCCGTAATGGCCTGGTCGAGGTCGGCGATGATGTCGTCGACGGCCTCGGTCCCGACGGAGAGGCGGACCATGTCGGGGGTGACGCCGGCGGCGGCCTGCTCCTCGTCGGTGAGTTGCTGGTGTGTCGTGCTTGCGGGATGGATGATGAGCGTCTTCGCGTCGCCGACGTTGGCAAGCAGTGACGCTATCTCGGTCGACTCCACAGTCGAGCGGGCGGCGTCGTAGCCGGCTTCGAGGCCAAACGTTATCATGCCGCCGTAGCCGCCGTCCAGATACTCGCTCGCGGCCTCGTGGGTCTCGTGGTCCTCCAGCCCGGGGTAGGTGACCCACGAGACCTCGGGGTGGTCCGAGAGGAACTCCGCGACGGCCATGGCGTTGTCGCAGTGGCGGTCCATCCTCGCCGGCAGGGTCTCCAGGCCCTGCATCGTCTGCCAGGCGTCGAAGGGGGACTGCTGGCAACCCAGGTCCCGCAGCCCGCGGGCGATGGCGGCGTAGGTGAACGCGGCGTCGCCAAAGCGCTCCTCGAAGTTGACGCCGTGGTAGGCGGGGTTGTCGCCGGCGATCTCGGGGTACTTCTCGCTGTGCTCGTCCCAGGGGAACGACCCCCCGTCGACGAGAACGCCGCCGACGGTGGTGCCGTGGCCGTGAATCCACTTCGTGGTGGAGTTCCAGACGAGGTCCGCGCCGTGTTCGATGGGGTTGCAGAGATACGGTGTCGCGAAGGTGTTGTCCACGAAGAAGGGGACCCCGTGGTCGTGGGCGATGTCGGCCAGCCGCTGGAGGTCCGGCGTCACCAGCGCGGGGTTGCCGATGGTCTCACAGTGGACGTAGGCGGTGTCCTCGTCGATGGCCTCGGCGTAGGCGTCGTAATCGAGCGTGTCGACAAAGCGGGTCTCGACGCCGTTTCGGGGCGCGGTGTGGGTGTAGTAGGTGTAGGTGCCGCCATAGAGCGAGGAGGCGGTGACGACGTTGTCGCCCACGTCCGCAAGCAGGAACGTGGCCAGGTTCAGCGAGGCCATCCCCGACGCGGTGGCGACGGCACCCACCCCGCCTTCGAGTGTGGCCAGCCGTTCCTGGAGCTGGGAGACGGTGGGGTTCATCAGCCGCGAGTAGATGTGGCCCGGCTTTTCAAGTGCAAACTGTGCGGCCGCGTCTTCCGCGTCCTCGAAGACGTACGAAGTCGTCTGGTAGATCGGCGGCGCCCGCGCGCGGGCTTCGCTGTCCGGCTCTTCCTGGCCGACGTGCAAGGCGTCTGTCTCGAATCCGTGGTCGTCGCTCATACAGACGGTCTTAAACGGGTACCCCCTTAATTCCCTACTGAGCGGCGACAGCGGCCGGTGGTCGCCGATTGCGGCGAATTTGCGGGTCAGTTGATGACGACACTGGGACATCCACAAGTAGCGAGAACCGTTCCGGGACACCGACGCTGTGGCCGTGACCGCGTTTCATCGCGCGAAGACGGGGAAGGGCAGGCTGTCGCAAAAAGTATCCGGCGGCGGAGCCGCCGGTTCGACCGCAGCGCGCGGACTGGCGCGCGGCTCCGCCGCGCAAAAGGAGCACGCAGCGGTTTTTCCCAAGTTTTTGCCCGAACGAGCGCGGCAGAGCCGCGCTCGTGACGGTGCAAAAAGTGGGGTCTAGGTGAATTTCCGGACCGTCATATCC
The DNA here is from genome assembly GCF_035656455.1 of Haloarcula sediminis. Lineage (NCBI taxonomy): Archaea > Methanobacteriati > Methanobacteriota > Halobacteria > Halobacteriales > Haloarculaceae > Haloarcula > Haloarcula sediminis. The sequence continues at coordinate 211,930 of NZ_JAYMGA010000007.1, forward strand.
AGCGTGTCCAGATCGAGAATCGGCGCGTAGCCGGCGTCGGGGTCGATGTTGACCGATTTCTGGAACTCGGTCTGGGCCTGCCAACAGCCCGAGTTCAGCGCCAGCACGTTGTGGTACTTCCCCCACCCGAGCTTGTGGACGTGGCCGGTGTGGAACACGTCGGGGACCTCCTCCATGACGAGGTAGTCCCTGTCTTCGGGCGCGAGCCGGGTGTGGCCGCCGTACTGGGGCGCGACGTGGCGCTTCTTCAGGAGCTGGTACATCGCCTTGTGGGGCTCCTCGTAGCTGGCTTTCTCGTCGGGGAGCTCGGCGATGACCTCGTCCAGCGAGACGCCGTGGTACATGAGGATAGTGACCCCCTCGACGGTGACGAGGGCCGGGTTCGAGTGAACCGAGGCATCGTGAGCGGACATGATGTCCCGCAGCTCCTCGTCGAAACCCGGCTGTGGTTCGGCCAGGCGGACGGCGTCGTGATTGCCCGGAATCATGCGAATCTCCATATCGCCGGGCACCTCCTTGAGGTACTCCGAGAACTGCTCGTACTGCTCGTAGATGTCGATGATGTCGAGCTCCTTGTCCTGTTCGGGGTAGATGCCGACGCCCTCGACCATGTCGCCGGCGATGAGCAGGTACTCGACGTGTTCGGCCTCTTCGGTGTGGAGCCAGTCGGTAAAGCGGTGCCAGGCGTCGGCCATGAACTCCTGGCTGCCGACGTGGACGTCGGAGATGAGCGCGGCCTGAACCGGCCGGTCGGCAGTCGAGGGGGAGTGCGTCCGGGGCACGTCGGGGAAGTGCAGTGAGTCGACGAACAGGATGCCGGCGTCGTCGGCCAGGGTCCCGTCGACGGCGATGACCTCGTCAAGCAGTAGTTGTTGTACGAGGTCGGCGATGGGGCGGTCTTTCATCACGAGACACGGGAAGGTCCCGTTGGTGTCTTCCAGTTCGACTAGCCAGTGGCCGCTGGCGGTCGAGCGGATGTCCGAGACCATCCCGATGAGGGCGGCCTCGCTTCCCCCGCCCATGTTCTCGATGGCGTCGGTCGGCCGATGGTTTACCCGGCCCCGGAGCTTGCTCGCGAGCTTCTCGTAGCGGTCGCGGAACACGTTGACGAAGTCCTGGTACTCACCGGTCCCGGTTGAGTGGCCCGTCATGTCGTTTGCGACCTCGATGGCACGCTTGGAGAGATCGACGTCACGAGACCCCTTCGTTTCAACTGGAGTGACGTTCCCTCTGTCTGTCGACTCCGGGTCCGTGGTTCCAGTTGAAACAGAGGGGTCTTCGGCGGTCGTCGGCCCGGTCTGGCTGTCGGCATCGCCCCGGGGCCCCGCCGTGGCCTCGGCCCGCGATTCCGACCGGTCGAGCACCGAGTCGACGTGGTCGACGGTGAGCTTCAGCGCGTCGTCGGGCATCGTTTCCAGTGCGCGTTCGAGCGCGGCCGCCGACTCCGGCGCGCCGGCCAGCCGCGTGACCGCCTCGGGTTCGGCGTTGTAGCCGCGGCTGGCTAGTTCGCTGACGATCCGGGCCGGGGTCGAGAGCGGCACAGTAGCTCTCAACGCGTCGGTCCGCAAAAGGCTAGCGGACAGCGCCGGAAGCGATTGCCACAACGGAACGTTGATTGCCCGCCTCCCGGTAATCGTAGTACGAATGTCCGGTGACGACGGGCCGCCGTCGAACGACGACGAGCCGCCACAGTTCGTCCAGTACGGGATGGACATCGTCGGGAGCGCCGGCGCCGTTATCCTGGTCGGCCTGTTGCTCTTTACCGTCAGCGGCGTCTGGCCGCCGCTCGTGGCCATCGAGAGCGCGAGTATGGACCCACACATCGAGAAGGGTGACCTCGTGTTCGTGATGGAAGAAGAGCGGTTCGAGGGCCCGAACGCGGTCCACGGTGTCGTGACGGAACAGCGCGGGGATAGGTACGTGCGCTTCCAGCAACCCGGTGATGTCATCGTCTACGAACCCGACGGGAACGAGCGGCGGACACCAATCATCCACCGGGCGATGCTCTACGTCGAGGACGGGGAAAACTGGTACAGCCGCGCCGAGTCCGGGTTTGTCGGGGGTGCCGACAACTGCTCGGAGCTAGCCAACTGTCCAGCGCCCCACGACGGGTTCATCACGAAAGGGGACAACGAGCGGTCTAACACGAACTACGACCAGGTCGGTTCGAACCCGATCAGCGAGCCCGTGAAACCCGAGTGGGTCATCGGCACCGCCGAGTACCGGGTCCCGCTGCTGGGGGAGATTCGCCTCGGCTGGAATCAGGGGACACAGCCGGCGTCCGTGACGGCCGGCTAGGGGCGCCGTCGGGAACCGACGGACGTGCATCCGCTCGTGGGAAGCGGCGTGCCCGCCACTCGGCCAACGGGCGACAGCATCAGTTGTCGAAGCGGGCCTGGACGAACGGCTGCACGTCGTCGATGTCACCCAGTCGGGAGTCACTGAGGAGCACGGCTTCGGTCTCCTCGGTCGGCACCGACAGGGATATCTCCTTGGTCCGACCGTAGCGGCCCTTCGAGACGACGACGGCGTTGACGATGCCCAGCATATCGAGTTCGGAGATGAGGTCCGTGACGCGACGCTGTGTGAGGACATCGGCGTCGATCTCCGCACAGAGGTTCTTGTAGATGTTGAACACCTCGCCGGTGTTGATGTTGTGGACGCCGTTTTTCTCCAAGAGAATGATGGCAAAGAGGACGATTTTCGACTGGGTCGGGAGAGTGCGGACGACCTCGACCACGCGGTCCAGTTCGATTTTCTCCTGGGCCTGGCGGACGTGGTCCTCCTCGACGTCGTCGATCTGGTCGCGCTCGGCGAGTTCGCCGGCCGTTCTGAGCAGGTCCAGCGCCCGGCGGGCGTCGCCGTGTTCCTGTGCGGCGAAGGCCGCACACAGCGGGATGACATCGTCGGTGAGCGCGTCGCCCTTGAACGCCACGTCGGCGCGGGCCTGGAGGATGTCCCGCAGCTGGTTGGCGTCGTAGGGCGGGAAGACGATCTCCTCCTCGCCGAGGCTGGACTTTACGCGCGGGTCCAGGAAGTCGGTGAACTTCAGGTCGTTCGAGATGCCCATGATGGAGACCCGGGAATTCTCCAGCTCGGAGTTCATCCGGGAGAGGTTATAGAGGGTGTCGTCGCCCGACTTCTCGACGAGCTTGTCTATCTCGTCGAGCATGATGACGACGACGCGCTCGTGGTAGTCGACGGCGTCGAAAAAGGAGCTGTAGACGCGGTCGGTCGGCCACCCGGTCATGGGGACCTCCTCGAACTCGTCTTTCTCCGCTTCGAGCTCGTCGATAGCGTCGTCGAGCGCCGCCAGCGAGTCGTAATCGCTGTCGGCGAGCTCGCTCGTGTCCTCTCTCGCGCGCGACCGGAGTTGCTCCAAGTCGTCGATGCGCTCGTCGATGACGTCTATGTTCTTGTTGATGAACTTGTTCGCGAGCTGGGCCAGCACCCGGTACTGGGTGTCGGTCACCTCGCAGTTGATGTACTCGACCTCGCAGGGGACCTCGTACTTCTGGGATGTGGTCTCCAGTTCCTCGCTGACAAACTTCGCGCTCGCGGTCTTGCCGGTCCCCGTCTTCCCGTAGATGAGGATGTTCGATGGCGTGTCCCCACGCAGTGCGGTAACGAGGATAGTCGCCATGTTGTTTATCTGCTCCTCGCGGTGGGGGAGCTTGTGGGGCGTATACGAAGGTCGTAGGACCTCCTTGTTCTCGAAGATAGGTTCGCCCTCGAGCAGGTCGTCGAAGAGGCCACGGGAGGCCTCGTCGGAGGTCTCGCCCGTGCCTGTGTCGAGATTGTCGAGGACGACATCGTCGAGGTCCGACACCGATTGGTCGTCCGTCGAACCGAGCGCTGTCGAATCACCGACATCCTCGTCCGGGTCGATAGTCGCCTCCGGGTCGTCGTTTGAATCAGTCATACTCGGGAAGTTGACCCCATCGTTTCAGGTGGAGTGGCGCCTGCGGACCGCTAGATTGGACGTGAGGAGCCTGTTTCGGCCACTCTCTGGGCGTTTCCGCCCACACGGGTGCGTCCAGTTGAACCACATGAACCCGTGGCTGAATGAATATTAAATATTTCGGTCCAACTGGCTCTGGGGGTGGACGGGAACTGGGGGTGGACCGGAGAGAGCGACGGGCCGTGGAACGACCAGACTGGCGATAGAACCTCCGGACGGGACAGCGACGAGAGCGGTTCGTTTCAGTTCGAACTTGGGTCGTTGTCCGGTTGCACGGGAACCCGGGGCGGGTCGGTTCGAGTGGCGCGGAGCGGCGAGCCGCGCTGTCAGCGCGATAGGGCGGTCCACCGGCGTGCTCCGCAGATTCTTGAGAGGGAGTACCACGATGACGACTAGACCCCCCCACCCCTTCGTTTCGGGTGGAACGGAGAAGAAGGGTGGGTGGGGGTCAGAGCGAACTGGAGTTGCTGTCTAGTCTAGGAAAGGTTTATATCCTATACTATATAACCAAATCCGCACTAGAAAGAAAAAGAAATTCTACTAGCTCTTTCTAGACTATACTGCTTGTAGAGAGTTCTTTCACCGTGAAATCCCTAGTTTAGCTCGCGTCCACTCCGGTCCGTTCACCCTTCGAACGTCCGTCGCGTCGGGGGTGGCCCCGTGTCTGTGTCCCGTTCCACCTGAAACGAAGGGGTGGGGGGCTTCCCATCCCTTTTCCTCAACACCCGACAGTGGCGTGCTCCTGTCGGCTCCTAGACCAGATGTTGGCTCCGCCTCGCACTGGCAGGGGACCGTTTCCTGTCCGCACCGCTTTTCTCCCGTTCCTGTCTCACCCGCTGTTCTACCTGCCCTGTGTTCTCATCCCCCGCTCAGAGTTACGACCCAGCTGAAACGGATACGTCTGGGCCGTCCTCGCCGGCTGTTTCGTCCTTGTCGCTCTCTACCGGACTGTCCTCGACGACGCGCTCTCGTCGTAGTCCACGCTTCGCCGCTAGTTACGTACCAGTTCACCCCCTGTTTCGGCTGGAACGCCAGATTCAGACCCCTCCGGCTCGGTCCGCCAGAATTATCAGTTCGATTTTATTTGTCTGACGTAGTCTTAAGTGAATTCCCGCATCTCTTGGAGGTAGAAGCCGCCAGACCGGCACGCCCGGGCGGCGGGAGGATAGGATGGGACTGCTCACAAATCTCAAAGATTCGATTTCGAGGGCGGCGTCGACGCTGTTCTCGGAGGAAGACCCGAAGCGTATCGGCATCTACGGACCGCCCAACGCGGGCAAGACAACGCTCGCGAACCGCATCGCGCGTGACTGGACCGGCGACGCCGTCGGCCCGGAGAGTCACGTACCCCACGAGACACGGCGGGCCCGTCGGAAGGAGAACGTCGAAATCGAGCGCGACGGCAAGACGGTGACCATCGACATCGTCGACACGCCCGGCGTGACGACGAAAGTCGACTACACCGAGTTCCTCGAACACGACATGGAGAAAGACGACGCGGTGCGTCGCTCCCGCGAGGCCACCGAAGGCGTCGCCGAGGCGATGCACTGGCTCCGCGAGGATGTCGACGGCGTCATCTACGTGCTCGACTCCTCGACGGACCCCTTCACACAGGTCAACACGATGCTCATCGGCATCATCGAGAGTCAGGACCTCCCGGTCCTGATTCTCGCGAACAAGATCGACCTCGAGGACTCGTCGGTCCAGCGCATCCGCAACGCCTACCCACAACACGAGACCATCCCGCTGTCGGCCCTAGAAGGGGACAACATGGACGAGGTCTACGACAAGATAGCGGAGTACTTCGGGTGATATAGATGGCAGAAGTGAAAGACCCAAGCGACGGCGTCCAGATCGACCTCATCAGCGGCGAGCGAATGGACGGCCTGACTTCGATGGAGAAGATTCGGCTCATCCTCGACGGCGTGCGGGACGGCAACATCGTCATCCTCGAAGAGGGGCTCTCCCCCGACGAGGAGTCCAAACTCATCGAGGTCACCATGACCGAGATAAGCCCCGACGAGTTCAACGGCATCGAAATAGAGACCTACCCCAAGTCCGAGGCGGCCGACGCGAGCCTGCTGGACCGCATCATGGGCAAGGAGTCCACGAAGAAACTCACGGTCATCGGGCCGGCCAACCAGATAGAGACGCTTCACAAGGACAAGAACCTCATCAGCGCGCTGGTCTCCCGGAAATAATGCCACACCAGTGTACGAACTGCGGCCGCGGGTTCGAGGACGGCTCACAGGAGATGCTGTCTGGCTGTCCGAACTGCGGCGGCAACAAGTTCCAGTTCCGCCCCGAGGGGGGCGATAGCTCACCCCCCGCGGAGGACCCGCCGGAGCCGCCAGAACCACCGGGCGGAAACAGCACTGTCGCGAAGACGGTCGGCAAGACGGCGGCGACGGTGCGGGACCTCGTCGGCGGTTCGGACGGTGAGCCGGGCGTCGGTGCCAGAGCGGCCGACAGCGCCGACGCTCCGACCGGGACGGACGGACAGATAGAGGCCGGTCCCGCTGGGACGGAAAACTCCGCGCAGGCGAGCGCTCGCGGGGAGGTCGTCTCCCCGGACGAACTGCCCGACCACACGGGCGAGGGCGACCGCGAGGTCGAGCCGGCGGGCGCCGACTCGGCGGCGTCGGTCGAACCGCCGACCGACGACACGCAAGACCGACCGGACCTCAAGGAACTGCGCGAGGAGCTAAACAGCCAGTTCGAGTCGGTCAAGGTCGTCGCGCCCGGCCAGTACGAGCTGAACCTGATGGAGCTGTACGACCGCGAGGAGTACATCGTCGCCCTGCAGGAGGACGGCCACTACTCCATTCAGGTCCCGGAGACCATCCGGGAGTAGCTGTCGACCGCCCTACGAGATTTTGTCGTACTGCTCTTCGAGTTTTTCGGCGGCCTCGGCCATCAGCTCCTGTTCGTAGTCGTCGAGTTCCCACTCGATTATCTCCTCGACTCCGTCGCTGCCCAGCCGGACCGGAACGCCGAAGGCGGTGTCATCGTGACCGAACTCCCCCTCTAGCTTGACCGACGCCGGGAACACCGCGCCGGTGTCCCGCAGGATGGCCTCGACCATGTGGGCGACACCCCGTGCCGGCCCCCACTCGGTCGCGCCCTTGCGTTCGATGACGTCCATCGCCGACTCCTGGAGGTCAGAGAGGATCTCCTCGCGCTCGTCGGCCGAGAACTCGGGGTCGCGGCCGTCGACGCGGACCTTCGAGAACACCGGGACCTGTGCGTCGCCGTGTTCGCCCAGGATGGTCGCCTCAACGTTGGTCGTCGGCGCGTCGAAGCGCTCGGCCAGCACGTAGCGAAAGCGTGCCGAGTCCAGCCGGCCGCCAAAGCCGATGACCTGCTCCCGCGAGCGGTCGCCGGCCTCGTAGAGGTGGCGGTTCAGCAAGTCGACGGGGTTGGAGGTGGTCAGGGAGACGTAGTCGTCGTTGTGTTCGTCCAGCGAGGACTGGATGTCCTCCATGATGGGCGCGTTGTCGCCCGCGAGGTCGATGCGGGTCTGGCCGGGCTGGCGCGGGATGCCGGCCGTGATGACGACCACGTCCGAGCCGGCGGTGTCGGCGTAGTCGCCCTGTCGGACCGTGGTGTTCGAGTCGTAGGCGATGCCGTGGTTCGCGTCCGCGGCCTGTCCGACGGTGTCTTCCTCCTTGTCGGGGATGTCGACGAAGACGAGTTCGTCGGCGATGTCCCGCAGCGCGATACTGTAGCCCGCAGCGGCACCGACGGTCCCGGCCGCACCGACAATGCTTACCTTTGTCATACCGAGTGGAAATGGTGGCCGCGGGGAGGTAAACGCTTCTTTTTCTCCCCCGCCTTTCCTCTCCCGGTGCGTACCACTCCCCTCCGTTTACCCGGCCGGAGCCCCCGACTGGGACCGCCCGCTGGTCGCCGGCCCGCAAGCCCTAATCCGCTCGCCCGTCTGTCCACGCACATGAGCGACTTCGACAAGGAAGCCGAACGCGAGAAGCTCCGCGAGAAGTACGGGCAAGAGGAGGAAAAGCGCCAGGCGACCGAGCAGATGAGCGAGTTGCTGTTGAAGGGCGCGACGATGACCAACGCCCACTGTACGGACTGTGGGGACCCCATCTTCCGGTACGACGGCCAGGAGTTCTGCCCTACCTGTCAGAAGCCGGTCGCTCGCGACCAGTCGGGCGCCGACGCCGATGGTGACCAGGACGGCCACATCGAAGTGGCCGACCCGAGCGACGACGCCACGGTCCAGTTCGGCGACGGACAGGACGGCGTCGACGCGGGCGAGACTGAGCAAGACGCCTCCGCGGCGGCCGAGCAGGCTCGCGCGAACGACGCCGCGGATGCGAGCGCCGACGCTTCGGCGGCGGGCAGCGACGCCGCGAGACAGCAGCCGGCCCCCGACCAGCCCGCCGACGCCGCTGGACACCCGTCGCCCGCCGACGCCACACAGGGAGTCCCCTCGGCCGACCCCGGCCGAACGCCGGCAGCGGGCGACGCCCGGGAGCGCGGTGCCGACACACAGTCGGCTGACCCGCCAGCTGATGCGGTGGCGACGGGGTCGGACGCATCAGCTTCGACCCCCGACCGCTCACCGGCGTCGAGCCGGCGCAGCGGCGGTGACGAATCGGTGACGACGGAGCTGTCGGCGGCCGAGTCGCTGCTCGCCGAGACGGTCCACCGGTTCGCACAGCGGGCCGCCGAGACCGATGACCCGCGAACCGCTCGCGAACATCTCGGTGCGGCCCGCGAGGCAGCCGAAGCCCTCGACGCCGTCCGGTTCTAGCTGTCACACTGCGTCACGTACTGTCGGCTGGCCGTTCGTAGAGATAGCCGCTATCCGGGGCGGCGAATCCCGCCAGTCTCAGGGCTCGTACTCGCTGCCGACGACCGAGCGGATGCGCTCGGCTGTCACCTCGCCGATGCCGTCGACGTCGAGGAGGTCGTCGTGGGTGGCGGTCATCACCGACTCGACGCTGCCGAAGTGTTCGAGTAGACTCCGGGCGGTGACGGGGCCGACCTCCGCGACCGAGGCGACGACGTACTCCTGTTGTTCCGCGACGGTCTTTGACTGTTTCTCGCCGTGGACGCTGACCTCGCGGTCGCCGTCGTCCTGCTCGCGGGTCGCGATGGTCTCAAGCAGATCGGCGGTCTCGTCCTGGTCGTCGGTCCGAAGCACGCTCGCGCCGAAGTCAACGGCCAGGGAGGCCAGCGCGCCGTTGATGGACTTTGCGTGGACGTTGCGCTCGCCGTAGAGGTCGCCGCCCTCGATGACGACCACCGGCCGCGCGTAGTTGCGGGCTGCGTCGCCGACCTGCTCGAACATCGAACGGTCCCCGCCGGTCAGCGTATCGAGGAAGTCCGAGACGGTCTTGCGCTCGACGGCGACGCGGTCCGAGAGGACGTAATCCCCAACGGCGAGCGTCTCCAGGCGCGTCTCGACGCCCTCGCGCGTCGAGAGGTCCCGCGCGATGGTCGAATCCAGTTCGCGCTGGTCGGCGACGATCTCAACGGCGTCGGCGTCGCCGCCGGCTTTGGCGACGACACTGTCGTCGCCGTCGTTTTCGGCCACGTCTTGGCCGGCGTCGTCACTTCCGGCGTCATCGTCGTCGGCACTTTCGGCAGCCTCGGCGCTGTCGCTCTCGCCTGTGGCCATGTCCTCCCCGGCGAAGGCGTCCAGCCCGGCCTGACCGTCGTCGGCGCTGGTGCCGTTCGCGGCTGTTTCCGTCGCCGACGCTGTCGCCGCTGTGTCACCGGCCCCCGTTCCGTCCCCCTCGTCTTCGTAGTCGTCCAGCCCGGTCTGGTCCAGCTCCGCGGCGAGTTCGCCGGCGACGCTTTTGAGCTCGTTCAGCTCCGATTTCATCCGCTTTTGGTCGTTGCGGGCCTTCCAGAAGTACGCCTCGTCGCGGGTGTCGTTCGCGAGCAGGACGACGACCCGACCCTTCGCCTGGCGGCCCGTTCGGCCCTTGCGCTGGATGGCTCGAATCGCCGTGGGAACGGGCTCATAGAAGAGGACGAGGTCGACCTCCGGCACGTCCAGTCCCTCCTCGGCGACGGAGGTCGAGACCAGCACCTCGAACTCCCCGTTCCGGAACCGTTCGAGGGTCTCCTGCTGTTCGGTCTGGGTCATCCCCTCGCTGCCGTCGGTGTCGCTTTGCCCGACGAACTTCCGTGTCGTGAAGTGGTCCGAGAGGAAGTCGACCAGCGTCTCGGCCGTGTCGCGCGACTCGGTGAAGACGATGACCCGCTCGCCGTTCTCGATGCCCAGCGTCTCGGCGAGCAGCATCCGGGTCCGGCGGAACTTGGGGTGGAGGTCGTCGTAGCGCTCGGCCTTCCGCATCGCCTCGCGAATCTTGGGCTCGCTGACGAGGCGCTGGTCGGCCTTCGAGGCCCCCGAGGAGCGGGCGGCCTCCTTCAGCCGCTCGAAGTACCGGCGCAGCGACTCGACGCTCTGGGTCTCGACGTAGGTGACTGCGGTCCGCAGTTTGCGTATCTCCGCCAGCAGGCTCATCCCCTGGTACCCCTCGCTCTGGTCGTTGTTCATCAGCTTTCGGAGCTCGGCCTGCATCCCCTGGATGTCCCGCTCGGAGAGGTCCGGCGAGGACTTGTTGGTGACGCCCAGCTCCCTGAGCTGGTCCAGCCGGTCCGCGACCACCTCGTTGATGGCGTCCCGTATCTCGATGACGACCTCCGGCAGGTCGATGCGTTTCCAGTCTACGTCCGTGTCGTGTGTGTACTCGGCCACGTCGGCGTCGTCCTCGGTCATCACCGCGACCTCCGAGAGCCCGAGGTTCTCACAGACCTGCAGGATGGCCTCCTCGTCGTCGCCGGGGGAGGCGCTCATCGCGGTCACGAGCGGGTCGGCGGCGTCGGCGTGGTAGCGGTCGGCGATGTAGTTGTAGGCGTAGTCGCCGGTCGCCCGGTGACACTCGTCGAAGGTGCAGTGGGTTACCCGTCCGAGGTCGATGCGGTTGCCCACGAGGTCGTTCTCGACGACCTGCGGGGTCGCGATAATCACGGTGGCGTCCTCGAAGAGGGCAGCACGGTCGTCGGGACGCACTTCCCCGGTGAAAACGACGATTTCGTCGTCTGGAACCGTCAGGGCCTCGCGGTAGAACTCGGCGTGTTGCTGGACGAGGGGTTTGGTCGGCGCGAGCAGCAGGGACTTCCCGCCGACCTCGTGCAAGCGCCGCGCGGTCACCAGCAGGGAGACGGCCGTCTTGCCCAGCCCCGTCGGGAGACAGACCAGCGTGTGGTCCCCGGCGGCGGTGTCGGCGAGTTCGACCTGGTACCGGCGGTTCTCCAGGAACCCCCCCGTGACCAGCGGATGTTCGAGATGCTCGCCGTCGACGGTGGTCGCCATTGGCGTGGCGTAGTCGCCGTCGGCGGTTAAGGGTTCAGGTACCGCGGTGGAAGTAAAGCGAACCGACCCCGGCGGACGCCAATTTATAAAACGTTTGTCGGAAAGAGTTTAGCTCGGCTGTAGTCTAGTGGCTGCATGGGTTCGGTCATGTCGGTCGAGGCAGCGCTTGTCGCCTTTTTTATGGTTTCCGGGCTAGCACTGGCCGGGCTGGCGCTGTATCTCCGCGCTTCGGGGCTCCCGAACCGGGGTATCCGCTCGTTTATTTCGCTGCTGGTGTTGATGTCGGTGTGGTCGTTCAGCGCCGTCGCGAAGCTGACCATGCCACCGGTCGTCGAGCGGTTCCTGGTCGCGCTGGAGCTGCCGATGGGTGTCGTCTTTGCCCTTCTCTTTTTGGTGTTTGCCTCCCAGTACACGGGCCGGCGGTGGCACCGCTATCGGCCTCTCACCGCCTACGTCGTTGGCTCGCTGCTGGTCCTTGCCGTTGGGCTGTTGACGAACCCGGTTCATGGCCTGTTCTGGGACCGAATCGCGCTCTCGACGGCCGTCTTCCCACACTACGTCCACGAGGGACTCGGACCGCTGTATTTCCTGTACGTGGGCCTCGCGTACTGTCACTTCACGGCAGGGGTGTACGCGCTGGTGAACCTCCACCTCCGGAGCCGCTACAACACGACGGCGATGATGCTCATCACTGTGGGGGCGGCCCTGCCCTTGCTCGTCAACCTCATCTCCATGTTCGACCGGGCGCCGATACCGGGACTTGACTACACCCCCGTCGGGCTGGCCGTTTTCGGCCTCGCGACCACCGTCTCGTTGCAGCTAGAGCTGTTCGACATCGTCCCCATAGCCCGCGACACGGCGGTCGAACAGAGCGGCGAGGGCATGGTCATCCTCGACTCGAAGCGCCGCGTCCGGGACTTCAACCCGACGGCCGAGACCCTGCTCCCGTCGCTACCGGCCCACCGCGGCGACCCCATCGAGAAGGTCATCGACGACACGACCGATCTCTTCGATACGACCACGCCGACGACGATTACGGTCGACGACGGCGACGAACTGACACACCTCTCCGTCCAACTCTCGTCGATTCGAGACGGGCCACACCATCTCGGCTGGACGCTCGCTCTCTCCAACGTCACCGAGCAACACCGACGGGAACGGCACCTCGAGTTGGTCTCCCGCGTCCTCCGGCACAACATGGCCAACCGCATCAACATCATCATGGGTCACGTCGAGATGCTCGCCGACGGCGCCGACGAGACGGACCGCACCCATCTCGACGCCATCGACGACAGCGCGACCGATATCATCGAGACGAGCGCGAAGCTCCGGACTATCCAGGATATCGTCACCGGCGGCCGACCCGCCCGGCCGACCGATATCTCGCGGACGGTCGCGGCCGTCACGAACCGGTACGCCGACCGCTACCCCGAAGCGGCCGTAACGACCGAGATACCCGACGGTGTGTTCGCCTGCTGCCCGAGGGGGTTCCAGGCCGCCCTGGACAACCTTGTCGAGAACGCCATCCAGCACAACCCCGACCCCTCGCCGTCGGTCACGGTTACCGTCTCTGTCACGGAGACGCGGGTCCGCGTCTCCGTCGCCGACGACGGCCCCGGCATCCCGGAGAGCGAGCGCCGCATCCTCGAAGACGGGGAGACCCCGCTCAACCACAGCGCCGGCGTCGGGCTCTGGCTGGTCTACTGCTTCGTCGAGCAGTCGGGGCACGGGCTCACCTTCGAGCGGTCGGCTGCCGGCGGAAGCGAGGTCTGGTTCGACCTCGACCGGGCTGGCGAACCGTCCGGGTCCGGTTCTGACCCCGAGGGGTGGTAATGACGGTCTTCCGACGCGTAGCGGCCCACTGTGCAAGCACACAGTGACTACCGAACCGAACAGAACTGGGAACCGCTCGCGGGGCTTCTCCGGTGGATTCAGCAGTTCAGTCTGCTCCAGGGCCTCGTGGCGGCGGCCAAGACCGGCTTCGCGATGGCGTTGCTCGGCGTCGGCACAGCGCTTCCCGCGGTCGCCGTCGGTCTGGTCGCCTTTGCCGTCTACACGGCCAACGACCTCGCCGACCTCGAAGAGGACGCCATCAACAACCCCGAGCGCTCGTCGTTCGTCGCCGACCATCCCGGCGTCGTGGCCGGCCTGGCCGTCGGGACGTTCGCGCTCGGTGCCGCCCTCGCGTGGCGGGGCGGGGGGTTTGTCGCACTGGCCGTCGCGCTCGTCCCGCTCGCGGCCTCCGTGTTGTATAGCCTCCCCGTCACGCCCGCCGGCCGGCGGCTCAAAGACGTGCTCGGGGTCAACACGGCCCTCGTCGCGCTCGCGTGGGCCGTCACCGTCACCGGCGTCCCCCTGGCCGTCGCCGGACAGCCGGCCGGCCCGGTCGCCGTCGCCGTCTGTCTCTTTTTCTTCCTGCGGACGTTCATCTCGGTGGAGGTGTTCAACGTTCGGGACATTACCGGCGACGCCGCCACCGGGGTCGACACCATCCCGGTGGCGCTGGGCGTGCCCCGGACCCGGCTGATTCTGGCGCTGTTCGAGGGCTGCTCGCTGGCGCTCGTCGTCGCGCTCATGACAGTTCCGTCGGTCGCACTGGTCGCGCTGGCGGCCCTGCCCGTGCTTGGCTACTCGCTGGGATTGACGTGGTTCCTGAGCGAGACCGGTCGGATGGACCGGTTCTGCCTGGCCAAGGACGGCGAGTACCTCCTGCTCGGGCTGGCGGCGCTGGCCCTGGTCTAGAGGACGAGGACCCCGACCCACATCGCGGCGGCGCCAAACACCGGAATCGAGAAGTTGTCGTCGACGACGTAGCCGGCGACAGTCGGCTTGACGCCGTCGGCGAAGGTGGCCGCGACCCCGCCGAGCACCGCCGCCGCGGTCGGGACGAACGGGGCGGCAAGCAGCGTACAGACCCCGAACATCACGAGCAACACCCACGCCTGCTTGACGTTGCTGGCGTCGGCCGACCCCAGCAGGCCGCTGATGGGGTCCCCGATGGCCAGCATGAACATCGCGGCGACGGCGACCCCCGTCGGGAGCCCGACGCTGACCGCCCCGGCCACCGCGGCCATCCCGACGATGTACAGCGCGTACCCGGCCGGATTGTCCTGTTCGTACTCGCGGGTGAGCCGGTCGTAGACGGCCCAGTCCAGCCCGACCGACAGCCGCAGAAACTCAAGGGCGACGACGATGACTACGGCGCCGGCGAGAAACAGCTGGACGACCCGCCAGCTCACGAGATCGCCGCCGAACAGGTAGCCAAGCGGCACCGTTGACCCCGTCACGTGGACGAGCCGGCGGGCGACCTCGTCGGCCATCTACAGCTCGTCGAAGGCGACGTCGCCGTCGACGAGCCGCCCGACCGTCTCGGCCAGCCCGTCGATGGGGACCCGTTTCTGTGCCGTGGAGTCCCGTTCCCTGAGCGTGACGGTGTCTACCTGCAGGTCGTCGGGGTCTTCGCCGTCCTTTGGCTCCCCTATCGACTCGTAGTCGACCGTCACGCAGTACGGTGTCCCGATTTCGTCCTGGCGGCGGTAGCGCCGACCGATGGCGCCGGAGTCGTCGTAGGTGACCGAGTGGCCGGCCTGCCTGAGTGCCTCGGCCAGCTCGCGGGCGTACTCGCCCAGGCCGTCGCGGTCCATCAGCGGGAAGACGCCGACCGTCGTCGGGGCCTGCTCGGGGGGCAGTTCGAGATAGGTCCGCTCCTCGCCGTCGACCTCGTCCTCCCGGTAGGCGTGGGCCAGCACGGTGTAGATGAGCCGACCGACACCGAAGGACGGCTCGACGACGTGGGGGGTGATATGCTCGCCGTTCTCGGTCACTTCCTCGACACTGAAGCCGGTCTTCTCGACGGGGACGGAGACCTCGTCGCCGTCGAGTTCGACGGTGACATCCTCGTCGGCAAACGTGTCGGGCTCGCTCTCGGCCAGCGCTTCGAGGGCGTCGGCGACCGCGCCCGCGTCGCCGCCGAACTCCGGCCCGAGATAGCTCATGTCGGGGTCGACCGTGGGACGCTCGACCGTGACGGGCTCGTCGTACTGTTTGAAGACGGTGTAGTCCTCGCCGGAGTGTTCGGCGTGTTTCTGCAGGTCGTAGTCACCGCGGTAGGCGAAGCCGGTGATCTCGATCCAGTCGCCGTCGATCTCGGCCTCGGCGTCCCAGCAGTCCGAGGCGTAGTGAGCGAGTTCGCCGGGCAGGTGCTGGCGAAAGCGGAACCGGTCCATGTCGATGCCGATGCGCTCGTACCAGTCGCGGGCGACGCCAAGGTAGTAGGCCACCCAGTCGCTGGTGATGACGCCCGAATCGACGGCCTCACCGACCGTCAGCTGCTCGACGCCGCCGCCGTCGGCCTGCTGTGACTCGCCCGAGTAGAGGGGCAGTGTCACGTCCGCCACCTGTTCGAGCGGCGGCTCGTCCGTCTCGGGGTCGACGAAGTGTTCCAGCTCGGCCTGCGTGAACTCGCGTACGCGCACGAGGGACTTCCGCGGGGAGATCTCGTTGCGGTAGGCTTTGCCTATCTGTGCGACGCCGAAGGGGAGCTGGTTGCGGGCGTACTCCGAGAGCTGGGGGAACTCGACGAAGATGCCCTGGGCGGTCTCGGGGCGCAGGTAGCCCGGCGAGGACGTGCCGGGGCCGATGTTCGTCTCGAACATCAGGTTGAAGTTGTCGACCGGCTCGTCGGCCAGCGACGCCTGACAGGAGGGACAGGGGATGTCGTGGTCGGCGATGATCTCCATGACCTCCTCGTTGGGGAGTGACTCGGCTTCCTCGATGTCGGTGTTGTCCTCGACAATGTGGTCGGCCCGGTGGGTCGCGCCACACTCCCCGCACTCGATTATCATGTCGTCGAAACCGTCTAGGTGGCCAGAGGCCTCGAAGACGGGTTCGGGCATCACGTCGGGCGCGGATATCTCCTGGTGGCCGGCCCGGACGACGAAGCGGTCGCGCCAGGCGTCCTCGATGTTGTCCTTCAGGGCGGCGCCCTGGGGCCCGTAGGTCCAGAAGCCGGCGGCGCCGCCGTAGGCGCCCGCGGCGGGGAAATAAAAGCCCCGTCGCTTTGCCAGCTCGGTCAGGCGCTCGCCCTCGTTCATAGCCCCTCCAGCAGGTCGATGTCCCGGACGATGCCGGTGAGTTCGTCGCCCGAGACGAGCGGAATCTGTTCGATGTCGTGCTCTATCATCAGCTGGGCGGCCTCCTTGGCGGTGCGCCGTTTGCTGACGGTGACGACCTCGCCGGTCATGAACTCACGGACGGGTTCGACCGGTATCTCGACGTTGCGGGTGGGCATGTAGCGCCCGCCGACGGCCTTGATGCCCTCCCAGGCCCAGTCGTCGTCCTGGTTGGCGATGGAGTCGCCGGTGTCGTCCTCGCCCTCCACGACGCGGGCGACCTCGATGATGTCGACTACGGTGAGCATTCCGGTCATCTCGCCCTCGTCGTCGAGTACAACGCCGTAGGGCACTTCGGCGTGGGACAGCTCCCGCTCGGCGACGGTCAGCGGGCTCCCGGCATAGAGGCAGTTGATGTCGCTGCGGGCCAGCCCGCCGACCTCGCTGTCGCCGGCGGCGTCGCCGTTGGCGATGGCGTGGACGATGTCGGTTATCGTGACGATACCCTCCAGCCGCCCGTCGACGACCGGCACCCGGCGCTCGCCCTCCGTGAGCATCAGCTCGGCCGCCGCCTCGATGGTGGCGTCGGCGGTGATGGTCGGGACCTCCTCGACCAGCAGAGCGAGCTGGTCCTCGTCGGGCTGGTCGATGAGGGCGTCCCGGGAGACGAGCCCCCGGAACTGCTCGCCGTCGTCGGTCTCCTTGATGACGGGAACTGACGAGAAAGCCCGCTTCTGAAGATACTCCAGCACGTCGTCACGGGTGCCCGGAATCTCGACCGTGACGACCTCCGAGCGCGGCGTCATAGCGTCTGCGACGTTCATACTGGCCAAAGCTCCGCCCCGCACCTACTAAGTAGTTAACATCGGGCTCGCGGTCTCGGCGAACCTGTCCCCTGCCGGGTTTTCGCTGTCTGACGGCCGTCGGCTCGTGGGGATGACCCATTGACCGCGTCTCCCCGCGGTCCGCGCCACTGTTCCCCACGGCGAACTGACCTGTCGACCCGACGGGGTAGACGTCGTTACCGGCTGTGGCTGCCACTGATAAGAACGCCATACCTAGAGATATCGGCCGATAACGCCCTCGTACGCCCACATCGGCACTCCTGTTTCAGTCGTTGATTCTCGCCCGGTATGGTTCAGAACTATGATACTACGGCCGCGTTGTCCGTGGATTTCGCAGTTTTTATATACGGGTGTTACATATTGACATGCATGGAGCCGGATACGGTTGCCCCAGCGCAGGTTGCTGCCGAATCGGAGGTCATGGCTTCCGTCGAGGAAGGGCCGACTGACACGTTCGTCATCGCGGACGTCTCGACCGACGACGCGTACATGACACTCCCGCTTGCGGACGCCGCCTCGCTCCCCGAGTGGCGGTAGCGAAAGACGTTTCTCCGGATTCGCTGTGCCGATAGTGACCACCTCGCGCCGAGAAAACAAGCGTTATGCCGTCCCGGTAAGTTCGGTCCGGTATGAAGGTACTCGTCACGGACCCCATCGCGGACGCCGGGCTCGACCGGTTACGCGAGGCGGGCCACGAAGTTGTCACAGCCTACGACGTCGAGGGCGACGCGTTGCTCGATGCGGTCTCGGATGCCAACGCGCTCATCGTCCGCTCGGGCACCGAAGTCACCGACGAGGTGTTTGCCGCCGCGTCCGACCTCATCATCGTCGGCCGCGCCGGCATCGGCGTCGACAACATCGACATCGACGCGGCCACCGAACACGGCGTCATCGTCGCCAACGCCCCGGACGGTAACGTCCGCGCCGCCGCCGAACACAGCGTCGCGATGGCCTTTGCCACCGCCCGCTCCATCCCGCAGGCCCACGACCGCCTCAAGGGCGGCGAGTGGGCCAAAGGGGAGTTCCTCGGCACCGAGGTCAACAACAAGACTCTGGGCGTCGTCGGCTTTGGCCGCGTCGGCCAGCAGGTCGCAAAGCGCCTCGGGAACCTCGGCATGGACATTGTCACGTTCGACCCCTACATCAGCGAAGAGCGCGCAAAGCAGTTCGGCGCGACGCTGGTCGACGACCTCGACGACTGTCTCGAGGCTGCGGACTTCGTCACCATCCACACGCCGCTGACCCCCGAGACCGAGAACATGATCGGCGAGGAGGAACTCGCCCTGCTTGAGGGCGGCTACGTGGTCAACTGCGCCCGCGGCGGCATCATCGACGAGCCCGCCCTGGCCGACGCCGTCGAGGACGGGGTCCTCAACGGCGCCGCGCTGGACGTCTTCGGCGAGGAACCGCTCCCCGACGACAGTCCGCTCCTCGACGTCGACGACATCATCGTCACGCCCCACCTGGGCGCCTCGACCGAGGCCGCCCAGGAGAACGTCGCCACCTCCACGGCCGACCAGATCATCGCCGCGGCCAACGGCCAGCCGGTCGCCAACGCCCTGAACGCTCCGTCGCTGGACCGGGCCACCTTCGAGGCCGTCGAGCCGTACCTCGAACTCGCCAGCACGGCGGGCCGCATCGCCGTCCAGCTGTTCGACGGCCACATGAGCTCCGTCGAGGTCACCTACGCCGGCGACATCGCCGACGAGGACGTCGAGTACGTCACCGCGAGCGCGCTCGAAGGCGTCTTCGCCCCCTCGGACATCCAGGTCAACGCCGTCAATGCCCCCCAGATCGCCGAGGAGCGGGGCATCGACGTGACCGAGTCGAAGACCTCCTCGGCCGAGGACTACCAGAGCCTCATCACCGTCACCGTCTCCGACGGCGCCGAATCGGTGTCGGTCTGTGGGACCCAGTTCGGCGGCGAGGAGTCCCGCATCGTCCGCATCGACGGCCACCGCATCGAGGCGGTCCCCCACGGCCACATGCTCGTCGTCCGCAACCGCGACGAGCCCGGCACCATCGGCTTCATCGGCACCGCGCTGGGCGAGGCCGACATCAACATCGCCGGGATGTTTAACGGCCGCGAGACAATCGGCGGGGAGGCCCTCTCCATCTACAACCTGGACGAGAAGCCCGCCACCGACCTCATCGACCGCCTCAACGCCGACGACCGCATCATCGAGACGACTTACGTCGCGCTGGGCGGCGAGTAACGCAGCGACCCCCGTTACCGCTCGGCCAGTAGCCGCTCGTAGCGGTCGACGACGGCCTGACGCTTTTCGCGCTCGGCTTCGAGTTGCTGTTCCAGAGCGGCCACGTGACACTCCAGGACGGCCACCTGGAGCTCCTGGACGGTGGTCGAAACCGCTCGCGCCTCGCGCGAGTCGGGGACGGTCGGCGACCGGGGTGGTGCCACTCGGTCGGGATGCGTTGTCATACCGAATACGATGCGGGTGACTCGTCAAAAGCACCCATCGGACGGCCGGCGGACGCCCGTCTTGCGGCCTGACCTGGAAAGGTAGAGCTACATGAAATCGGCGATGCCGGACTGTTTGTTGTGGTCGTTCTGGAAGACGGACTCTATCTTGGTCTCCAGAATCTTGAGCCGCTGTTTGGTGTAGTCCCGGGCGCCGAACTCGTCGGCGACGCGAATCGCCGTGTCGATGTACTTGTTGACCGAGCCCTGGTGGACGGTGAGGTTCACCCGGCCGCCACACTCCCGGCAGTCGCCGGTCAGGGGCATCCGCCGGTACTTCTCGCCACAGTCCAGACAGCGGACCTCCTGGCGGGAGAAGGCCCGGAGGTTCCCGATGAGGTCAGGCAGGAAGTGGTACTCGATGATGCGTTCGGCCACGTCCGACTCCACGACGGCCCGTAGTTTCCGCGAGAGATGCAACTGGGCGTCCATCTTCTCCTCCATCGACCCCAGCGTCTTGTACGCCGAGAGGTCCGGTCCCGCGGCGATGTTCGTGGTGTCGTGGGTGTGGCGGAAGTCGGTGTACTCGCGGTCGGTGCCCAGCGTCTCCTCGGCGATGGTCATGATGTCCTCGACCTCCTCGGGGGCGGTGAGTTCGCGGGTCGCCTCGTAGAACTCCCGCGGGTACCGCTCCATGATGTCCATGTTGTGGGCCTCGTCGTCGATCTCGCTCGGGTCGATGCGGGAGGACATCACGAGCGGGGCGTCCATGCGGCCGCCGCGCTTGTCGGGGAGATAGGACTTGCTGAAGTTGAGGAGGCCGTCCATCAGCAACATTACGCAGTCTTCGTCTCCATCGCATTGCGAAACCGACAGGTCTTCTGCGACCAGTGAGTGTTTCTCTTCGACAGTGAGACAGTAGACGTGGTCGGTGTCAGACTGCTCGAAGGTTGTTTCTGCAACTGGGTCGAGCAGGAAGTCGTCGGTGTCAGACTGCTCGAAGGTTGTTTCTGCAACTGGGTCGAGCAGGAAGTCGTCGGTGCCACCGTCGAACGCGTACGCAGGGGCGGCTCCTACGTTCGTTGTCCGTACAGTCTCGCGGAGTTGCGTACGCTTGCGGGAGAGGTGGAGAGCCACTTTTTGATCGAACGTCACTGCATCTTCCCGTGAAACAGCGATTCGGTAGCATGGCCGCGAGACCGATTCGTCATCTTCGTCGTAGAACTCGGGGAACTGCTCGGATAGTAGCTGTGGCTCTCGCGTTCGAACCTGCGCGGTCATACCTAGCCGCGAAAGGAGTCCAACGATATCGGACTTGAGTTCGGTGCTGACCGTTGTAGCCGCGATTCGTGGCGCCTGCCCATCGACTGCCCCGTCACCGCTGAAGTAGCCACCGAGATACGCGCCCACTATCGAGTCCGGGGCATCGAATATACACTGGGGCACGCGTTTGGTGTGGGCGTGTGACCGCGCGTCCAGCACGGTATCGAAGAACGTCCTGAGCAGCCGGCCCGAGACGGTCACTTTGGCGTGATTCTCGACGTACGGGTCGACGCCGAACTCGGTTTCGAGCACGTCGAGGAAGAGCTCTCTTGCCTCTGTTTCGGTCCCGCAAATTGTCGTCTGGTGTATCGTTCCCTTCGGCGTCTTTTGCTCTCTGACGAACCCCTCAGCGGCGTAATAGCCGAGCAGCGTCGCTGTCCGATCGGTGAGTGGAATGTGACGGTTAATCTCCGTTTTGTCTCGCTTCATTCCGAGCGTCACGCCGTCAGGCACGAACGCGAGCAAGTCCTCCTTCGTCTCGAAGAACTCACCGAGCAGACTCACCGGGATGCTCTCCCGATACAGGTAGTTGCTCAACGCCTTCTTCGTCAGTCCGAGATGCTCCGCCGTACTCTGTAACGGGTAGAATCGCCCGTCCCAGTCATCGGCCAGGCGTTGCTCAAATAGCTCGTACAGGCGGTCCTTCTCTAGCCCTTTGACCATCAGCCGGTCGTTCTCGATACTCTCGGCTTTGAGGAACTCCTCCAGCAGGTCGAACCGTCGTGGTCCGGCCGTCGGCTCGACGCTATCGAGGTGTGCAGGTGTAACGAGTGTCTGGCTCTCGTCTATCTCGCTGGCGGCGACTTCGACGATACGGCCGAGGTCAGCGTCGTAGACGTGCACCTCGTGGTCTGGCGTCAGCCGGAGACTCCGGCCGGACTTCGTCTCGATGTGGACGAGATGGTCCGGTGCCGGGTGTTTGCTGAGGGCCTCGACCTGCTGTGCGGACTGCTTGCCATCGTCTCCGAGCGCAGGCACCCGCAGTGTCCCGTCGAGCCCGTCCAGTTCGTCAACGAGCGTCCCGAAGTCGTCTTCTTCCGCCCGCTCCGGGTCGAGATACGTTTCGACGAGGTCGTCAATCCGCTCGTGGTGCCACTCGTCGTCTTCATCCTCGTACCAGACTTTCGTCTCCGGATGGAAGCAGTTGCGCCGCTTAGCCGCGTGAAAATACGGATGCGCATACCCGACCGCAGCTGATGTAAATCCGACAACTCTGCCAACTGTCGCCGCGCTGGTGTGTGGGGCCATCCCGAAGACGAGTTCGCCCACCAGGTCGTCGCGGTCGTCGAACTCGTAGTACCGCTCCAGTCCGTAGTACTGCTCCAGCAGGTCGTCGACGAACGCCGCGGTCTGGAGCATGTGTTCGGCGGCGCCCTCCGAGAGGACGATGTCCTGGACTTTCAGCTCGAACAGCTGGTCCTCGCCCGTCAGCGGGTCGCCGTGGATGTCGGTCTCGTAGCCGAGCGCCCGCAGGCGCTCGGGGTCGACGTCCAGCTCGGCGGGCCGCAGCGCCGTCACCGGCAGGTCGGTCATGTCGTAGCGGACGGTCCCGTCCTTGAACGCCGAGACGTCGTGTTTCGCCCGGAGGATGCCCTTCTCCATCGGTTCGGGGAGCTTGGTCTCGCTGGTGAGCCCCTTGACGGCTTTCAGCGTCTCGAAGGCCGTCTCGCGCTCCTCGGCGTTCTGCAGGGCGTCCCGATAAATCTCTTGCAGGTCCAGTTCCTTGTACTGGGTCGGCGAGGCCATCGTCTCACAGCGGCCACACTCCGCGCGGCCGGACTCGTCGGGCTCGACCTCCCGCTCGCAGTCCGGACAGACGTAAATTGTCTCGGCCAGCGAACCACACGACGGACAGCGGGCCTCGTGGCCCTCGGTGCCGCAGTCGGGACAGCGCCGCCGCGCCACTTCGACCTCGACGCGGCCCGGCGTCTCCGTCATCGAGTCCGAGTGCTTCGTCGCGGCGGCCACGTCGCGCTGTGCGCCGCCGGCCTCGCCGATGGGAAAGAGCGTGTGGACGGCCGGCGAGAGGTCCCGACGCTCGGATTTCTCGGGTCGACCCATCCGGTTGCCGATTCGGGTCGGCGCCCGTTCGCGGACCTCGAAGGGGGATATCTCGTTGACCGCCTCGATGGCGTTGCGACCCGCCACGTCGCCCAGCTCGTCGTCGACGTAGCCGATGGCGTCGCTCGCCTCCTGCTCGCCGTAGGTCCGGGCGTGCTCGGAGAGGTCCTCGGGGGTCCAGTCCCGGGAGAGCGACCGCGAAAACCCGAGCGTCCGGACCAGCGGGAGCCAGTCCGCCACGACCAGGCGGTCGCCGTCCTGCGTGTGTTCGACGAGCAGGCGTTCGAGCGCCGCCCGAACGAGGTCGGTGTTTTCGAGGACGAGGTCGCCGTCGCTCGCTTCCGGCGACTCGACGACGGCTCCGTCGGTGGCTGTCACATCGGCCGTCTCGACGGCGTCGGCCAGCGCCTCGAACTGCTCGATTGTCACGTCGTGCCAGAGGTAGGTGTATTTCGGGTGCAGCGGGGCGTCGTACTCCCTGGCCCAGTCGAGGGCTTCGGCGGCGCTGGGGTCCGCGAGGTCGACGCCCGGGTCGTCTCGCATCGCCTGCACGTCGGCGCCGGCGGCCTCGAAGTCCTGCTCCCACCACTCGACGGTGTAGGACGCGGGCGCGAGCGGGTGGTTGTTCTCGACGAACTCGCCGTAGTTGACGAGGTACTCGCCCAGATCCAGTATCTTCTCGACGCCGTTGCCGATCTCGCGGGCCGTCTCCACGTCGTCGATGCGGCGCACGTCGCCGTTGGCCAGCCGAACCGTCGGCCCCTCGATGCTGTCGACGGGGACGACGCCGGCGGCTTTCCCGGGTCGCTCGGTCTTTATCTGCGTCCCGGTGGCGAGGAAGTCGTCGACGAGATGCATCGTCGCCGGATGCACCCCGGCGGTCGCGAAGCCGTGATTGCGGGCCCGACCGTACCGCAGCCGGAACCCGCCCGACTTGGAGGGATGAGAGAAGACCGGGCGGCCGGCGATGAGGTCCCGGAGGTACTTTTTCGCTGGGTCGACCCGTGGCGGGCCGGCCCGCTCGTCGCCCTCGCCGTCGGCGTCCCGGTCCTCGGTCGCGGCGTCGCCGCTCGCGTCCTCCGAGGCCTCCCCCTCGTCGGCCTCGCTCTCACCGATGGTCCCGTCGATGAGGTCCTGCAGCCACGGCCAGTCGACCTCGTCCAGATTTCGCGTGTAGCGCTGAATCTTGGGCGCTTTCAGCGCGATACCCTCCGCGAGGACGAGACACATGCCGCCGCGAGCGGAGTTCGAGTCGACCCGCTCCAAATCGCGGTACCCGGAGACCTCCTCGTCGCCGGTGGCCTCCCCGTCCAGCATGATGGGCATGTGCTCGGCGATGAATTTCGTCTCCTTTTCCTTGGGTGAGTACTGGAGGCCGGTGTCCTTGTCGTAGAGGTCTATCTCCTCGGCGTAACGGCCGATCTCCTCCTCGCGGGCGTTGTACTGCTCGATGCCAAGCAGCGCGCGGGCGTAGTCGGCCACGAGGACCGAGAGCGCCTGTGCCGTCCCGCCGGCGGAGCGAATCGGACCGGCGTAGTAGACGTTGATGAACTCCGTCCCGTCGTCGTTTTCGAGCAACTCGACGCGGTCTATCCCCTCGATAGGGGCCGCGACGACCCCCTCGGTCAGCAGCGCGACGGCGGTCCGGACCGCGCCCTCGACTTTCCCCTCGCGGGTGTCGTAATCGCCGACGGTGCCCTCGACGAAGTCATCCACGAGTTCGAGGGCGGCCTCCTCGCGGGACATCTCGCCTTCGAGCTCGCGGACCCGCTCGGCGACGCCGTCGATGCCGAGGATGTTCTCGACCCGGTCGGCCATGTCGCGGGCGGTCGGAATCTCCACCTCGGGCTCTGGGTCGCCGCCGCGCTCGCGGGCGCGCTCGGCGACGCGCATGGCCGAGTCGAGCTCGGTTTCGAGCGTCTCGAAGTAGCGCTCGTCGGCCTCGCGCATCTACAGCTCCCAGAGGTCGAGGTCGGTCGGTTCGTCGTGAACCCG
Source organism: Haloarcula sediminis (assembly GCF_035656455.1). Taxonomy (NCBI): domain Archaea; kingdom Methanobacteriati; phylum Methanobacteriota; class Halobacteria; order Halobacteriales; family Haloarculaceae; genus Haloarcula; species Haloarcula sediminis. Next base: position 236,999 of record NZ_JAYMGA010000007.1, read on the forward strand.
CTCCAGCTCCGCATCGAAGGCCTTGACGTACAGCTCGCCGGCCCAGACGGTCGCGCTGTTGAGATGGCCAGCGATAGCCTCGCCGTCGGGCCGCGAGAGGACGGCGTGTGTGTGGGCAAAGCGGTCGCCGTCCAGCCACGAGACGTTGCCCACGCAGGCGGCGACCTCCAGTGGCTCCGAGAAGACCATCGAGTCGTACTCCAGCCGGTCCTGGTCGTAGAACCACACCTCGGCGTCCTCGACGGCGCCCAGACCGTAGAAGAACCCGGCGTCTATCCCCTCGTCGTCGGCCAGCGACTCGATTTCGGCGCGCCAGTCCGCGCCGTGGTCCAGCCGGCAGACGTACTCCTCCGAAGTCTCGACGGACCGATAATCCATACTCGATATCGAGGGTGGGCGGCGGCAAAAGCGTTGCTACGTCGCTCCGGAGGTTCATACGGGATGCCGGTGCCACCACTGGCCATGCGCTGACCAGCGCCCCGGAGCGGGACGCGATTGCGCGGCACGACGCTCCGGGCCCGCGAGTGCCGCCTGTTCGCCACTCACGCCGGGAGCGACACCCGGCTGACCGACTGGCCCCGCTCGGCGTCGAAAAAGACCAGTTCCTCGACGGTCCACTCGATGGGCTCTATCTCCCGCTCGGCCAGCCGCCGGGCCGCCGCAGGGTCGCCGCCCCGGGCTATCGTCACGTGGGGGACGTAGTCGCCGGGGCCTTCCATCCCCGCGACGGGGTCGAACGCCCCACAGAGCCGTTCGTGAAGCGCCCGCAGCGGCGCGCTCTCGACGGCCAGGTAGACGACCGGCGAGGGGCCGGTCTCGGCCGCCTCGAAGCAGTCGACGCCGGTGACGCGGACGCCGAAGGGACCAGTCCCCCGGAGGGCGTCGCGAGCGCGCCCCTCAAGACGCGCGTAGGCCGCGTGGTCGCCCCCGCCCAGTCGCTTGACGACCAGCGTGTGTTCCCCGCGCGGCCTTGCCTGCGCCTGCGGGAGGTCACGCGCCAGCCGACCCGCGAGCGAGGTGACCGACGACGGCAGCGAGACGTTCAGGCTGTACACACCGGAAGCAGGCCCGGCGGGGACAAAAGGAGCGCGTTCAGTTTCTGGAGACGCTGTGTGTCTCCCGACCCTCGCCGAGCCGGTGGCTCCGCTCAGAGTCGGCCGGTCAGGTAGAGCACGATGAGGACGATGAGCACGAGCCCGAGCAGCGGCTGGAGCGGCCCGAGTACCGCCGCGAACAGCCCGAGCACCTCGCCGACGACCTCCAGCGCAATCCAGATGACAATGAGCACGAGCAGTATCTTCAACAGCGTGTCGACGTCGAGTTTCCCGCGGTCCATACGGGACGTTTCCGGCAGGCGGGGAAACCCCTTGTGGCCCGGCGGCGGCAACAAGTCATATAGTCGGTGGCAGAAAAGCGGTGCACGAATGCGACGAGTGAGTATCGCCCTGGCAGTGCTGCTGGCGGCGGCGCTGGCACCGACGGCGGCCGGCGCTGCCTTCGGCGGCCTCTCCCAGCAGTCCGTCGACGCCGACGTGGTCGTGATGACCGCTGACGTGACCGCGAGTGGCGACGCGGCCTGGACGATCGACTACCGCGTTCGTCTGGCCGACGACGACGAGACGCGGGCCTTCGAGGACCTGCGGGCGGACATCCGGGCGAACGAGTCGACCTACACCGACCGGTTCCGCGACCGGATGGCCCGGACCGCCCGGGCCGGCGAGAACGCGACCGGGCGGGCGATGGCCGTCGACAACGTCTCCGTCGAGACTACCCGGGAAGATATCGGCCAGTCCTACGGTGTCGTCACCTACGAGTTCCGGTGGACGAACTTCGCGGCGGTCAACGACACCCACATCCGGGCCGGGGACGCCGTCGGCGGCCTGTACCTCGACCGCAACACCACGCTGACGGTGCAGTGGCCCGAGGCGTACCGGCGCGCGAGCGTCCGGCCGTCGCCCGACGAGAGCACCGACCGGTCGGTCACGTGGCGCGGTCGGCAGTCCTTCGGCGACGACGAGCCACGCGTCGCCGTCACCAACGATTCCCAGCCCTTCCGTGACGCTCCCGGAGGGATGTCGCTCTGGCCCGCCGTCCTCGCGCTCGTGGCCATCGCCGCCGCCGGCTACGGCGTCTACCGGTACGTACGGACGGACGACAGCGGCGGCGACGGGACGGACGAGACTGGAGATGTCCCGCCGGCCACAGGCGAGAGCGGTGACGGCGCCGAGGCCCCGCCCGCGGAACTGCTCAGCAACGAGGAGCAGGTGCTCAAGCTCCTCCAGGACAACGGGGGCCGCATCAAGCAACAGCGCGTCGCGAGCGAGCTGGACTGGACGGCCGCAAAGACCAGTCAGGTCATCGGCGGCCTCCGCGAGGACGGCGACCTGGAGACGTTCCGCATCGGTCGGGAGAACGTCGTGACCCTTCCCGACACGGACCTGACCGACGTGGACGAGTCCGACGAACGCGACACCTGAACCGACGGCCACGTCGCTGCTTCGACGCACATCGGCGCGGTACGGCGGTTTAATCCGGCTTAATCGGCACAGAATCGGGTTGAACGCCTGTTGTTTATATACCTACCCGGAGGTAAGATACGGGTGTAATGCAACGAACCGCGACCGCCGCGCTGGCGGCCCTGCTCGTGATCGGGACGCTGGCAGCCGTGCCAGTCGCCATGGCACAGGGTGCCGACCAGACGAGTCAGACGAACCGGACGGCCGGCAACAGCAGTGTCGCACCCGGCGAACAGCTGTCCGCCGTCGTGGGGGTCGGCGAGGCCGAACTCAGCGGGGACGTCGAGTCACGCGCGTACAGTATCCGGGTCGACCGGGCGAACAGCTCCGACGCGAAAGCCGCCGTCGTCGCCGACCAGCTGAACGCGACCGACGAGCGGCTGGCCGAGCTAGAGGCCGAGAAGGCGGAACTACAGGCCGCTCGCGACAACGACTCGATAAGCGAGGGGCAGTACCGCGCCCGGATGGCGACGCTCCACGCGGAGAGCCAGAGCGCGTCCCGACTCGCCAACCAGACGAACGAGACGGCCGGTGAGCTTCCCGCCGAGACGCTCGAAGCCAACGGCGTCAACGTCACCGCTATCCGGACGCTTCAGGACCGCGCGGCGAACTTGAGCGGGCCCGAGACGGCCGCAATCGCCCGGAGCATCGCCGGCGAGAACGTCGGGCAGACCGCCCGAGCCGGTGAGGCGGCCGACCGCTCCGGCGCGGGTGACCGCGCCGGGGCCAGCGGTGGTACGGACACCGAGACGCGCGACGGGTCCACCAACCAGACGAGCGATGGTTCGACCACCGAGACGAGCGACGGGTCCACCAACCAGACGAGCGATGGTTCGACCACCGAGACGAGCGACGGGTCCACCAACCAGACGAGCGATGGTTCGACCACCGAGACGAGCGACGGGTCCACGCCGACCGAGGGCGGGTCGACCGCCGACGGTAGCGACAGTAGCTCCACGGACGGCACCGACAGCGAATCGCCCACCACCCGTCGCGGGCCGAACTGATGCGGGCGAGACACACACTGCTGACGAGCGTCGCTCTCGGCGCGTTGCTGGTCACGGCGGCCGTGGCGCCCGCCGGCGCGACCCAGACCGCCGACGCACCGCCCGAACCGTCGCTGACCGTCGCCCTCGACGCTGACGGGGACGCCAGGGTGACGCTGGTCTCGACGTTCGACCTCACTGACGAGAGCCAGCAGGTCGCCTTCGACGATCTCCGGACGAACGAGACGGCCCGCGATGCCTACCGGGCCCGGTACACCGACCGCTGGGCGAGCGTCGCCAACGAGACGGCAAACCGGACCGGCCGAGAGATGGCCGTGACGAACAGTTCGCTTGCCCTCTCGCGGACGAACTCGACCGGGGTCGCCGCGTTCTCGCTGACCTGGGAGGGGCTCGCGACCGTCGAGGACGGGCTGGTGACCCTCGACGAGCCCTTCGCCAGCGGCTTCGACCCCGACCGTCAGTTCGTGGTCGTCCCTCCCGAGGAATACCAGCTTGAGAGCGTCTCGCCGGGGCCGGCAATCAGCAGCGACAGCCGGCTCGTCTACGCCGCTGACGCGGATCTCGACGGGCTCAGCGTCGTCGCCAGTACCACGACGGCGCCCGCCGGAACGCCGGCGCCCAGTCCGACGGCGACGTCGGTCGGCACGACTGGCGGGAGCGGTCCCGGCGTCGGTGCCATCGGTGCGCTCGTCGCGCTGGCGGCGGCCGGGCTGTTGGCCGGCCGCCGCGGGTGACTGTTGCGGTTCGCCGACATCGGCCGACACGGACGCGTGGGGCGACCCAGCCCGTATGCGAACCGGGCACACGCCCCGTCGAACTCGGAAGCTATTTGTACGGGAGATACGGTAGTCGCTGATACATGACGCGGACTGTCAACACTGGGGCGCTCGCCGTCGCCAGCGACGGGTCCGCTCGCGTTTTCGCCGACCAGTCGGCGTCCGACAGTATCCGACGCCGACGGCGGGCCCTCCGTTAGGCCCACTACCACTTCTCCTCTCGACGGTTCGGTTCGTCTCAAACCACGGCCGGTCGGCTGTCCGGCTCGTTACTCCAAACCGACAGTCACACCACGGTAACAAACGACTACCCACCCATGACAGACGGAAACGGCACCGTCGCGCTCGCCTTCTCGGGCGGGCTCGACACGACGGTCTGTGTATCGCTGTTGAAAGAGGAGTACGGCTACGACGAGGTCATCGGCGTCACGGTCGACGTCGGCCAGCCCGACTACGAGTTCGAGGAGGCCGAGGAAACCGCCGAGGCGCTGGGCGTCGACCAGTACGTCGTCGACGCGAAAGAGGAGTTCGCCGACCTCTGCCTGAAGGCCGTAAAGGCCAACGCCGACTACCAGGGCTACCCGCTGGGTACCGCGCTCGCGCGCCCGGTCATCGCCAAGGCGATTCTCTCGGTCGCCGAGGAAGAGGGGTGTGACGGCATCGCCCACGGCTGTACCGGCAAGGGCAACGACCAGCTACGCTTCGAGGCCATCTGGCGCGACTCGGACCTGGAGGTCATCGCCCCGGTGCGCGAACTCGGCCTGACCCGCGAGTGGGAAAACGAGTACGCCCGCGAGAAGGGCCTCCCCGTCGAGGGCGGCGACGGCGGCCGCTACTCCATCGACACGAACCTCTGGAGCCGCTCCATCGAGGGATCCGAACTCGAAGACCCCGCAGAGATACCGTCCGACGACATCTACAAGTGGACCGAGAACCCCTCGGGCAAGTCGCCAGAACTCGTCGAGGTCACCTTCGAGGACGGCGAGCCCGTCGCCGTCGACGGCGAGGACCTTGGCTCGGTTGAGCTGGTCGAACAGCTCAACGAGCGGGCCGGCTCGCATGGTATCGGCCGCACGGACATGATGGAAGACCGCATGCTCGGCCTGAAGGTCCGCGAGAACTACGAACACCCCGCGGCGACCGTTCTCCTCACCGCGCACGAGGCTCTGGAAGGGCTCGTGCTCACGCAGGAGGAGCGCCAGTTCAAGGCCCAGGTCGACCAGCAGTGGTCCCAGAAGGCCTATCAGGGCCTCGTCGACGCGCCCCTGACCGGCGCGCTGGAGGCCTTCATCGACGACACGAACGAGCGCGTCACCGGGACCGTGACGGTGAAGATGGAAGGCGGCCACTGCCGCCCGGTCTCGCGCGAATCCGAGTACGCCGTCTACAGCGAGTCGGCGGCCTCGTTCGACGAGGAGGCGGTCTCGGGCGGCATCACCCAGCAGGACGCCACCGGCGTCGCAAAGTACCACGGCTTCCAGTCCCGCCTGGCAAACGACATCCTCGAAGACGTGAAGTCGGGGAAGGCCGCCGCGGACGGTTCGGGCGAACAGTCGGAGGACTGAACAGATGAGCGAGGACGGAACGGACGACGGTACTGACGCGGGGTCCGAGGAGACGGCCGTCCGCCGCGACCGCTTCAGCGGCGGCCCCGCCCGGTCGTTCCTCTCCTCGCTCGCCGACGACGAGCGCATCTTCGCGGCCGACCTGGCCGTCGACCGCGCCCACGTCGTGATGCTGGCCGAACAGGGCATCGTCGAGGCCGACACCGCCGGCGAGATTCTGGCCGCCCTCGACGACATCGAGGCGGCGGGCCACGCCGACCTGTCCGACGGCGAGGACGTCCACGAGGCCATCGAGAGCGCGGTCATCGACCGCGTCGGGCCCGAGGGCGGGAAGATGCACACCGCCCGCTCGCGCAACGACGAGGTCGCGGCGTGTATCCGCTATCGGCTGCGCTCGGACGTACTCGAACTGGTTTCGACCCTCGTGGGCGCCCGCGAGCAGTTGCTCGACGTGGCCCGAGCCGAGACCGGGACGGTGATGCCGGGCTATACGCATCTCCAGCCCGCCCAGCCGACGACGGTGGCCCACTGGCTGGCCTCCTACGAGCAGGCGCTCCAGCGTGATACGGCGCGGCTGCTCGATGCCTACGAGCGCATCAATCAGAGCCCGCTCGGAGCGGCGGCCTTCGCCGGGACGCCTTTCGACGTGGACCGCGAGCGCACCGCCGACTTGCTCGGCTTCGACTCGGTCGCGGAGAACTCGATGGACGCCTCCGCGACGCGGGACTTCCTCGTCGAGACGACCAGCGCCGTGGCCGGGCTGGCGACGACGCTCTCCCAGCTGGCCGAGGACGTGGTCGTGATGGCGAGCAAGGGCCACGTCGAACTCGACGACGACTACGCCTCGACGAGTTCCATCATGCCCCAGAAGAAAAACCCCGACACGCTGGAACTGGTCCGCGGGCGCACGGGCGACGCGACCGCCGGCCTGAACGGCCTGCTGACCAACCTCAAGGGCCAGCCCCGGGCGTACAACCGCGACCTCCAGCGCGCGGGTCGTCACGCCTGGGACGCCATCGACAGCGCCACCGAGAGCGTCGAGGTGGCGGCCGGCGCCGTGGCGACCGCGGCGTGGCCCGCCGAGCGTCTGGAAGCGGCCGCCACCGAGGGCTTTGCGACCGCGACCGGCGTCGCGGACCTGCTGGCGATGGCCGGCGTGCCGTTCCGCACTGCCCACGAGGTCGTCGCCGAGGCCGCGGCGGGGCTGGACTCGGACGAGGACGCCCCCGGCTACGACGCGCTCTCGGCGGTCGCCGAGGAGGTACTGGGCGACCCGCTCGCCGAGTACGTCGACCGCGAGGCCGTCGAACGCGCGCTGGACCCCACCGAGAGCGTCGCGATGCGGGACTCTCGGGGCGGGCCGGCGCCCGACGCGGTCGGGGCACAGCTATCGGCGGCCGAGGACGTGTTGGCGAACCACGGTGACCGGCTCGACGCGGCCGAGACGGCGGTTTCGGGCGCACGCCAGCGCCTGCAGACGGAGGTCGAAACGTATGTGTAACCGACGACCCCCGCTCGGGGCACTTATACTAGAAATCTGATACAGAAATCGGACGCGTGCGGATAAAGGGCTTCTAACGCCGTTAGAGCGGTGTACGGCCATATAATTTAAGTTACAAGTCCGGTGGTTTTAAGTAGATAGCTCCGCGAGAGTGAGGTACAATGGCAGACTGCATCGAGTGCGGGGCGGAGGTCTCCCTGCACGACAGCCTCGAAGTCGGAGAGATCGTCGACTGTTCCACCTGTGGCGCCGAGCTCGAAGTCATCGATACCGACCCCGTCGAGCTCGACAGCGCTCCCGAGCTCGAAGAGGACTGGGGTGAGTGAGGTGTCCCCGGTGGCGCGGCCGACCGACCGCCGTGACACCGTGACCCACGACCACACGGAGCCAACAGCATGAACATCGGCCTCCTCTACTCGCGCATCCGCAAAGACGAGAAGCTCCTGCTCTCGGAACTGCGCGAGCGCGACCACGACATCGAGAAGATAGACGTCCGCAAGCAACAGTTCAACATCAGCGAGGCCCCCGAGGCCTTCGAGGACCTCGACCTCGTCGTCGACCGCTGTCTCTCGACCTCTCGCAGCGTGTACGCGACGAAGTTCGCGCGGGCCTACGACGTGCCCGTCGTCAACGGCCCCGACGTGGCCGAGGTCTGTTCGGACAAGGTGAAAAACAGCCTCGCCTTGGTCGAGGCCGGCGTCCCGACGCCCGACACCGACGTGGCCTTCACCAAGGACGCGGCCCTGGAGTCCATCGAGGACTTCGGCTACCCCTGTGTCCTGAAGCCGGTCGTCGGCTCGTGGGGTCGCCTGATGGCGAAAATCGACTCCCGCGACGCGGCCGAGGCCATCCTCGAACACAAGGAGACGCTCGGTCACTACGAGCACAAGATCTTCTACGTCCAGGAGTTCGTCGACAAGCCCGGCCGGGACATCCGCGTACTGGCAGTCGACGGCGAGCCGATAGCGGCGATGGTCCGCTCGTCGGACCACTGGCTCACCAACGCAGCGAAGGGCGCCGAGACCGACCCCTTCGAACTGGACGACCGCGCGCTGGAGCTGGTCGAGAAAGCCTCCGACGCGGTCGGTGGCGGCCTGCTCGGTATCGACCTGATGGAGGTCGGGGTGTCGCAAAGTGACACCCAAGAGTCGAGCGGGGAGAGCGAGGCGGGAACCGCCTCGGATGCGAACGGCGATAGCCGTGAGCAGAGCGACCCGCGAGACTACGAGTTCGACGACTACACGGTCCACGAGGTCAACCACACCGTCGAGTTCAAGGCACTCAACGACGTGAGCGAGGTGGACGTGCCGGCGAAGGTCGTCGACTGGCTCGAATCGAAGGCACAAAGCGGGAGCGCCACAGAGACGACAGCATGACTTACTCAGCCAGCGTCGTCGGCGGCTCCGGTTTCACCGGCGGCGAGCTGCTTCGCCTGCTGGACGGCCACCCCGAGTTCGAGCTCGCACAGGCCACCAGCCGCTCGAAGGCAAACAAGACAATCGGACACCAGCACCCGAACCTGCGTCACTCGGACCTCCGGTTTTCGGACCCGGGCGATCTGGAGAGCGTCGACGTGCTCTTTGCGGCGACGCCCCACGGCGTCTCGATGGAGCAGATAGACGCCTTCCAGGACGCGGCAGACACCGTCGTCGACCTCTCGGCGGACTTCCGGCTCGACAGCGAGGCCCAGTACGAGGAGTGGTACGACGGCCACACGCGCCCGGAGCTGCTGGCCGAGTCGGAGTACGCCCTACCCGAGCTGAACCGCGAGAACCTCGAAGGCGCGGACCTCATCGCCTCGGGCGGCTGTAACGCCACGGCGACCATCCTGGGCTTGCTGCCCCTCTTCGAGCACGGCGTTCTCAGCGGCGACGAGCAGATCGTCGTCGACGTGAAAGTCGGCTCCAGCGAGGGCGGGGCCGGCGGCGGCGAGGCCTCCTCGCATCCGGAACGCTCGGGCGTCGTCCGTCCCTACGCCCCGACGGGCCACCGCCACGAGGCCGAGATTCAGCAGTTCCTCGGCGTCGACGTTTCCTTTACCGTCCACGCCGTCGACATGGTCCGTGGCGCCAGCGCGACCTGTCACGTCTTCCCCGACGGCCCGGTCTCGAAGGGCGACCTCTGGGGCGCCTATCGCGGCGAGTACGAGGACGAACCGTTCGTCGAGCTCGTCTCCGGCGGTGGCGGCGTCTACCGCTACCCCGAACCGAAGGCCGTCGCGGGGACCAACCGCGCGGAGGTCGGCTTCGAGCTCGACCCCGGAAACAAGCGCCTCGTCGTGTTCTCGGCCATCGACAACATGATGAAGGGGTCGGCCGGCCAGGCCGTCCACGCCGCCAACGTCGCGCTCGGCATCGAGGAGACGGCGGGCCTGGAGTTCCAGGGGCTCCACCCCGTCGGCGCACCCTGACACCTGGACAGATATTTTCATGACAGTCGTTATCAAAGTCGGCGGCGCTCGCGCGGTAGACCCCGCGGGCGCCCTCGCGGACGTCGCATCACTCGTCGAAGATGGCGAACGGGTCGTCGTGGTCCACGGCGGCTCCACCAAGGTCGACGAGACGCTCGAACGGCTCGGCATCGACCCGGAGTACGTCGAGACGCCAAGCGGCGTCGTCGGTCGCTTTACCGACGAGACGACGATGGAGGCCTTCGAGATGGCCTTTGGCCACCTCAACACCCAGCTCGTCGCGGGTCTCCAGAGCGAGGGTGTCGACGCCGTCGGTCTGAACGGCGTCGACGGCAAACTGCTGTACGGCCCTCGGAAATCCGCCGTTCGCGTGGTCGAAGACGGTAAGAAAAAGATCCGCCGGGGCGACCATTCGGGCACCATCAAGCAGGTCAACGGCGACCTGCTCCGGACGCTCCTGTCCGACGGATACACGCCCGTGGCCGCCCCACCGATGGCTGGAGACGACGACGGCGAGGTGCTCCCCGTGAATACGGACGCCGACCGCTCGGCGGCCGCCATCGCGGGCGAGCTCGACGCGACGCTGGTCTTGCTGACCGACGTGGAGGGGGTCTACGAAGACCCCGAGGACCCGTCGACGCTCATCGAATCGGTCGAGACGGGCGACGGCTGGGCCGACCTCGAAGCCGCCGCCGAGGGGTTCATGGGCCGGAAGATAATGGCCGCCGAGGAGGCCCTTTCGGGCGGGTCGCCGGAGGTCGCCGTCGCCGACGCCAACGCCGACGAGCCGATTCTGTCGGCCCTGGACGGTGACGGGACACATATCAAGGCCGAGGCTGTAACGGAAAAACAATGACTGTCCACACGACACGTGTCGACGACGGAGGTGCGTCGCTGTGAGCGGCTTCGTCTTCAACGAGAAGCCGATTCAGATAGAGCGCGGTGACGGCGCCTACGTCTACGACGACAGCGGCACCGAATACCTCGACATGGGCGCCTCCTACGCCTGTGTCCCGCTGGGCCACGGCCACGAGGCCGTCCAGTCCGCCGTCGCCGAGCAACTGGAGAAGATCACCTACGTCCAGGCTTCCTACCCAAACGCCGAGCGAACGGCGCTGTATGACCTGCTCGCCGACACCGCGCCGGACCCCATCGACAAGACCTGGCTCTGTAACTCCGGGACGGAGGCCAACGAAGCGGCACTCAAATTCGCCCGGTCGGCGACGGGCAACTCCAAGATCGTCGCCACGATGCAGGGCTTTCACGGCCGCACCATGGGCTCGCTCGCGACCACCTGGAAGAACAAGTACAAGGAGCCCTACGAGCCTCTCATCGGCGACGTGGAGTTCGTTCCCTACGACGACGCCGAGGCGCTCGACGAGGCCGTGGACGAGGACACCGCGGCGTTCATCGTCGAGCCGGTCCAGGGCGAGGGCGGTATCAACCCAGCCTCTGACGGTTATCTCGAAGCCGCCCGCGAAATCACCGAGGAAGCGGGTGCGGCGCTGGTCTTCGACGAGGTCCAGACCGGGATGGGCCGGACCGGCGCGCTGTGGAACTCCCAGCGGGCCAACGTGGCGCCGGACATGATAACGTCCGCCAAGGGACTCGGGAACGGCCTGCCCATCGGCGCGACGCTGTGTCGGGACTGGATTGCCGAGAACTACGGCTCCCACGCCTCGACGTTCTCGGGGGGGCCGGTCATCTCCGCGGCCGCCGGGGCCACGGTCTCGACCATCATCGAGGACTCGGTGCCCGGCAACGCCGCCGTCATCGGTGACTACCTCCAGACGGAACTGGAGGCCGCTATCGGCGACGAGGTCCGTGACATCCGCGCTGAGGGCCTGATGATCGGCGTCGAGGTGGGCCGGGGCGCGAACAAGGCTCTGAAGCAACTGGCGCTGAACCACGACGTGCTGGCGCTGCCGGCGGGCCGGACCGTCGTGCGCCTGCTCCCGCCCCTGACTATCGGCGAGGCCGAGGCCGACGAGGTGGTCGACGCGCTGACAGAGGTGGTGGGATGAGCGAGGCACAGACCCGCGAGGCCGACACGGAAGCGCGGGACCTGCTGGAGGACGTGGTCCGCATCCCGTCGGTCTCACGGGACGAGCGCGAGGCCGCCGAGCGGCTCAAAGCGTTCTTCGAGGCCCACGACCGTGAGGTGTGGTTAGACGAGGTCGGTAACGTCCGCGCGCCGGCCGACGACGGCGTCCTGCTGACCTCCCACGTCGACACCGTCCCCGGCGATATCCCGGTCCGGGTCGAGGAGACCGACGACGGCGAGGTGCTGTGGGGCCGTGGCTCCGTCGACGCGAAGGGGCCGCTCTGTGCGATGGCCGTCGCCGCCGTCCGCACCGGGGCCTCATTCGTCGGTGTCGTCGGCGAGGAGGTCGACTCGAAGGGCGGACACTACCTCGTCGAGGACCGCGATAGCGAGCCCGACGCCGTCATCAACGGCGAGCCCTCCGGCTGGGAGGGCATCACGCTTGGCTACCGCGGCCTGCTCGGTGGCACCTACGTCGCCACCAGCGAGTCGGGCCACTCCTCGCGCCCGGAGAACAACGCCATTCAGGACGCGATGGACTGGTGGGAGGCCGTCGAAGACGAGTTCGCCAAGGACGAGTGGCACCCCGTCTTCGAGCGGGTCACCTGCAAGCCCGTCGACTTCCGCGGTGGCATCTCCGACGACGGCCTCTCCGTCGAGGCGACCATGCAGGTCCAGCTGCGGGTCCCGCCGGAGTACACCACCGACGAGATACGCGAGATGGCCGACGGCCACCTGGGCAACGGCACCGTCAACTGGGACGACAAGGTCGAACCGGTCATGCAGAGCCCCCGCACCGCCGTCGGCCGGGCGTTCCGGACGGCCATCCGCGACCACGGCGGCGACCCGACGCTGCTGCGCAAGACCGGGACCAGCGACATGAACGTCTACGCCAAGGCCTGGGACTGCCCGATGGTGACCTACGGCCCGGGCGACTCCGACCTCGACCACGCGCCGAACGAACACATCCACCTCGCGGAGTACGACCGCGCGGTGAGCGTCCTGACGGACGTGACCGAACGCCTGCTGTAACCATGCACTTACTCGACGTCGACGACCTCACGACCGACGAACTGACCGCCGTCCTGGACCGCGCCGCCGCTATCAAAGGTCCGGACGGCGAGGACGCCAGCGACCTGCTCGACCAGCAGACGCTCGGGATGATTTTCGAGAAACCCTCGACCCGAACCCGGGTCTCCTTCGAGACGGGGATGACACAGCTGGGCGGCCACGCCGTCTTTCTGGGCCCCGACGACATCCACCTGGGCCACGGCGAGCCGGTCAAGGACACCGCCCGGGCGCTCGCCCGCTACGTCGATTTCGTCATGGCCCGCGTCTACGACCACGAGGACGTCGAGGAGCTGGCCGAGTACAGCGACGTGCCCGTCATCAACGCCCTGACCGACGACGCCCACCCCTGCCAGACGCTCGCGGATCTGCTGACGGTGCGAGAGCAGTTCGGGGGCTTCGAGGACGTCTCGGTGGCCTGGGTCGGCGACGGCAACAACGTCTGTCAGTCGTTCGTGCTGGGCGCGGCGATGGTCGACCTCGACCTGACCGTCGCCACCCCCGAGGGGTACGAGGTCGACGACGACGTGCTGGAACGGGCCGAGGACCTCGGCACCGCGCCCGAGACCACCCACGACCCCGAGGCGGCTGTTTCGGGTGCAGACGTTGTCTACACGGACGTGTTCGTCAGCATGGGTGAGGACGACGTTCGCGAGGAGAAACTCGCGGAGTTCGACGGCTTCCAGGTCACGACCGACCTGCTGGGCGACCGCACGCTGATGCACTGTCTGCCCGCCCACCGCGGCGAGGAGGTCACCGACGACGTAATCGAGTCCGACAACTCGGTGGTGTGGGACCAAGCGGAGAATCGCCTGCACGCCCAGAAAGGATTGTTGGCGTGGCTGTCAGAGCAGTAGCGTCGGCTTGCGAGTGAAGCGCATACGGCGAGCGTAGCGAGCCGTTTCCCCGGACCCGAACGTAGTGAGGGTCCGGCCTTTTTTCCCACGTTTTTGCAAGGAGCGGTCCGAGCGCGCCGTAGGCGCGACTCGAACCCGACGCAGTAAAAAGTGGGTCCTAGAAGTGCGAGAACTTGTCCCGCCGATACACGTCGAGTTCGTTGACCGTCGTGGGGGGTTCCTGCGAGAGCGCGAAGGCGACGGCGTCGGCGACTTCCTCCGGTTCGGTCACCTCGCCTTCCTCGAACACCTCCTCGAAGGGGGTGCCGTCGGCGCTCTCGAACTCCGTTCGGACCTCCGCGGGGTTGACGACGGTGACGCCGATGTCGTCCTCGCCGACCTGTGCGGCGAGGCTCATCGCGAACCCGCGGACCCACCACTTCGTCGCCGCGTAGACGGGGTTGAACGGCCGGGGGTACTTGCCGGCGAAGCTCCCGATGAAGACGACGTTGCCCGCCGTCTCGCGGAGGTGAGACAGCGATTCGCGAGCGGTGAAGAAGGCGCCGTTGACGTTGACCTGCTGCATCGTCAGGAACTCGTCGTCGGTCATGGACTCGACGTCGCTCCCGCGGGCCAGCCCGGCGTTGACGACGACGCCGGTGAGCGGACCGAGCGTCTCGACGGTCGACTCGACGGCGGCCGCGACTTCCGCCGACTCGCGCACGTCGGCCGGCACGACGTGAGTGTCGACGCCGTGTTCGGCCGCGACCTCGTCGGCCAGTGCCCGCAGGCGGTCCCTGCTGCGGGCAAGCAGCGCCACGTCCGCCCCGTCGGCGGCGACCCGCCGGACCGTCGCCGCGCCGATACCCGAACTCGCACCTGTGACCAGAACCGTCTCGTCTGCCATACTGACATCCCCGGCCGAGACGCGTATAGAAGTTGGCCCGTCGCTAGCGCTTAACTAAACACTGCCCTTCGCGGGCGGGGCCATCCTCGCGTCGCTCGCGGCCGACATCTACCCCGTCGCATACGCGGAGGTGGGGCCGTCCATCACGCTGGCGACGGCGGTCGGCTCCCTCGGGACCGTCCCGCTGTGACTGTCGGCCGGTCGCCGCCGAGACCGCCATCTTATTGACCGAGAGCACCCTCCACGACGGTATGGACCCCGAGGACGTCCGCCGGGACTGGGCCGAGCGGTCGGGCAAGTACTCCCCCGAGTACTACGCCGACATCGGTCCGAACGAGGTCAGCGAGACGCTCCGGGACGTGCTGGGCCACTACGTCACCGAGGACGCCGCTATCCTCGAGGTCGGCTGTGGCTCCGGGCGCCACCTCGAAGCGCTCCGGCGGGAGGGCTACGAGAACCTCACGGGTATCGACATCAACGAGGACGCATTCGAGGTGCTGGGCGAGCGGTACCCCCGCCTCGCCGAGACCGGCGAGTTCCACGCCGGTGCGATAGAGGACCTCGTCGGGGAGTTCGAGGACGGCGCCTTCGACGTTATCTACACCGTCGAGACGCTCCAGCACATCCACCCCGAGGACACCTGGGTGTTTGAAGAACTCGCCCGACTCACCTCGGACCTGCTGATTACGGCCGAAAACGAGGGCAACAGCCCTCAGCGGGGCCGGGGCGAGACCGCGGTGAGCTACGTCGACGACGAGTTCCCGCTGTATCACCGCAACTGGAAGGAAGTCTTCTCCGAGCTGGGGCTGGCACAGCTGATTCGGGAGCCGACCGACCGGGACACGATTCGCGTGTTCCGGACGGTGTGACCGGCGCCCCGCGGCACCGATGTCAGGATTTATGATTTCACCGTGACAACACGATGGGTATGTCGCCCTCCAGTACCGTCGAACTCGCAGACGCCGTCTCCGACGTGCTCTATGCGCTCGCCGGCTGGCTTCTGGTCGGACTCGGCACGCTCGGCGTCGTCGTCGCCGTCCTCTCTGCGTTCAGTGGCACCGCGTCAAGCCTCGTCGCGTCGTCGGTCGTCGTGGTGCTCTCGCTGTGTCTGGTCGCGTTCGGCGTGTTCGTCAACCCCGGATTCCGCCGCCGGCTCGACCGCCGTCGCTCGCTCGGGCAGTTCGGCCGTTCCCGCGTGGTCGAACACCGCGTTCTGCGTCCCGGGGAGGACCGGACCGACCGCTGTGTCGACTGTGGGACCCGGGTGACGGAGGGGGAACTCAGACGCTATCGGGAGGAGTTCTGTCTCGCCGGGCTGCCGGTGTACACCCACAGCGAGGGGCAAAACGCCTACTGTCCCGACTGCGCGACGGCCGGTTTGCCGGACGAGGGGAAAGCTTCCGCCGACGAGCGGGCCCGGGCGGAGCCGCTGACGGAGCCCTAAAACTCCATGACGGCGTTCTCGGTGACGACCGAGTCGATGAGCCGCGTCGGCGTCGCGTCGTAGCCGGGGTTTGCGACCTCGAACCCCTCGGCCGGTTCGAGCATGACTTCGCTGGCCGGCCGGTAGGTGTTCTCGAAGGTGAAGCCGCTGCCGATGAACTTCGACGAGGAGCCAACCGCCGTGACCGGGACGCCGTGGCTGGCCGCCGTGGCGACGACCGAGTGGGTGCCGATGCGGTTGTACACCACGTCGTCGATGAGGCAGTTCATCCCGATGAGCACGCGGTCGACTTCCGAGAGGTAGTGGCCGGCGGCGCCGTCGGTGATGAGCGTCGTCTCGACGCCGTCGCGCTCGGCGAGCTGTCGGGCGGTCTTCCGACCGAGGAACCGCGGCCGGGACTCGGTGACGAACGTCTCGACCGCCTTGCCGGCGCCCACTATCTCGTCGAAGGTGGTCATCACGGTCGAGGAGTTCTCGTGGGTGAGCAGGACGTCCCCGTCCTCGACGAGCCCGGCCGCGCGCTCGGCGGCCCGCTGCTTGCTCGATTCGACCTCCTCGACGACGTCCTCGATGGCCCCGACCAGTGCTTCCTTTGCCGCCTCGACGGTGTCGGCGTCGGACTCAGTGACGGCCTCGACGATGCGCTGTTGGGTCGTATAGAGCGGGGCGTGCGAGCGGTTGGCTCGCTGGAGCGCAGAGGAGTTGCGCTCGACGACGCGATAGAAGTCCTCGACGGTGTGACACTCGCGCTCGGTCAGCTCGCGCAGCGCCTCGGCGGCCTTGACGGCGACGATAGAGGAGCTCTGGGTCTGCATCTCCTCTATCTCCCTGACTGTTTCGTCTATCATGCATGTACATGCGACTGTCGGGAATAAGGACCTTCCCCCATCGCTCGCCGAGACGGGCGGGTCAGGACTCCGTCCGGAGCCGCCCTGTCCGGAGTCCGGCGTCCTCGCTTGAGCGCAGGATAGAGAGCGCGGTCATGATGTCAGACCGGGTGAGCAGCCCCCGGAACTCGCCGCCGGCGTCGGTGACGACCAGCCGGCCCACGGAGTTGTCCTGTAGCTCGTTCAGCGCGTCCATCACGTCCGTCTCGGGCGTGACGGTCACGAGGTCGGTGGTCATCACGTCGCTGACGGTGTAGGCGTCGCGTTCGACGTCCCGGACCGCGCGGGCGTCCTCCAGCGTGACCAGGCCGACGACCTCGCCGTTCACTTCGACCGGGTAGCCGGTGTGGCGCTCCCGGAACATCGTCTCGATGAGCTCACGGACCGACATCCTCGGCGTGACCGTGGTGACGTGGGCCGCCGGCGTCATCACGTCTCTGACTTGTACCCCCTCCAGGTCGGCCCGCATCGTCGTCTCGCGGGCCTCGCCGGCTGCCCCGATATAGATGAAAAAGGCCAGCCCGGCGAGGAAGATGTTGCCGATGACGAACAGGCCGACGAGGCCAAGCAGGATGGCAAACACCTTGCCGACCTCCGCGGCGATCTCGGTCGCCCGGGCGTACGGTCGGGTGCGGGCAAGCAGCGCCCGAAGCACCCGACCGCCGTCCATCGGGAACCCCGGCAGCATATTAAAGGCCGCAAGCGCGACGTTCATCACCGCGAGATACGCGAAGACGAAGCGGGCGGACTCGACGGCGGCCGACCCGGTCCCCGGCAGGACGAGGAAGACGGCATACGAGAGCACGCCCAGCGCGACGCTGACGACGGGACCGGCGACGGCGATAGCGAGTTCCTGCTTCCAGTCCTCGGGCATCTCGGTCAGCTGGGCGACGCCGCCAAAGAGCCACAGCGTGATAGAGTCGATTGGGAAGCCGTAGCGAATCGCCACGAGCGAGTGGCCAAGCTCGTGGAGGACGACGCCGGTAAAGAGCCCGACGGCGGCGACGACCCCCAGCACCCAGACCAGGCTTCCGCCGGTCAGTACGGCGGGGTCCAGCCCGGTCCCGAGCGAGTCGTTCAACAGCCCCGCCGTCTGCTCGATCTGTGTCCCGATTATCCAGGCAAACAGCGGCAAGACGAGCAGGAAGGTCAGGTCGAGTTGGATGGGGATGCCGAAGGCGCTCCCAATACGGAACCGTCGCATAGCTGTCCGTTGGCGGCGGATAGTGATAAGCGCCGGTGGCCTGTGGGCTCGGCTCGTCCCGAGCCAGTAAAGTAGCTCCCCGACCGTAGAAACTGTCGTGTCGAAGCAGGCTGCGGAGGTCGAGACACTCTTCCTTCACGAACACGGCGACGACGTCCGTGTCGTCGCCCAGCGCGACGGCTCGCGACTGTTCCGCGCGGTCCTCGAACTGAAAGAGACCGACGCGGGGCCACGCCCCCGCCGGCTCCGCATCGAGGACGGCTCCGGCGAGCAGCTGCGCTCGCCCGACCAGTTCGTGGAGCTGGCCCGCCGGGCGGCCCGCATCCGCATCTCCGAACAGACCGGTCCCATCGCTCGCGACCGCATCAAAGAGATGCTCGACGGCTACCAGCTCGACGCGAAGGTCGTCCGGACCTGCCGGTTCTGTGCCTCTGCGGGTCGGTACTCCCCGATTACGAGCGAGACGGCCATCGAGGCCGACGGCGAGTCCATCTGCCCGGAGTGTGCCAGTCAGGAGCTCGACCGTCAGCTCGCCTTCGACGGCCAGATCACGGGCGACGCCCGCGAGCGGTTGGAGGAACTCCTGCTCGAAGTCCAGGACTTAGACCGCATCACGAACCTGCTGTCGGGACAGCTAGACCCCGACCTGACGAAGTTCGACGAGATATCCGCGACCACCGACGAGGTCGACCCCGTCCGCGTCGACTCGCTGGGGCTCCACCCCGGTATCCAGGACCACCTGGAATCCCGGTTCGAGACGCTGCTGCCGGTCCAGAGCCTCGCGGTCGAACACGGGGCGACCGACGGCGAGGACCAGCTCGTCGTCTCGGCGACGGCCACGGGCAAGACGCTCGTCGGCGAGATGGCCGGGCTGGACCGCGTGCTCAACGGCGAGGGGAAGATGCTTTTCCTGGTCCCCCTCGTCGCGCTGGCAAACCAGAAGTACAACGACTTCCAGGACCGCTACGGCGACATGGTCGAGGTCTCACTGCGCGTGGGCGCGAGCCGCATCGCCGACGAGGGCGGCCGGTTCGACCCCGACGCCGACATCATCGTCGGTACCTACGAAGGTATCGACCACGCGCTCCGGACCGGCAAGGACCTCGGCAACGTCGGCACTGTCGTCATCGACGAGGTCCACACGCTGGGCGAGGACGAGCGGGGCCACCGGCTGGACGGCCTGATTTCCAGGCTCAAGTACTACTGCGAGGAAGCACAGACCGATACTCAGTGGATTTACCTCTCGGCAACGGTCGGCAACCCCAGCCAGCTGGCCAAGAAGCTCCGCGCGAAACTCATCGAGTTCGAGGAGCGGCCGGTCCCCATCGAGCGCCACGTCACCTTCGCCGACGGCCGCGAGAAGATAGAGACAGAGAAGAAGCTGGTAAAGCGCGCGTTCGACTCGAAATCGAGCAAGGGGTATCGCGGCCAGACTATCATCTTCACCAACTCCCGGCGGCGCTGTCACCAGATATCCCGGAAGCTCAACTACTCCTCGGCGCCCTACCATGCCGGCCTCGACAACCGGAAACGGAAACAGGTCGAGCAGCAGTTCGCCGACCAGGAACTCGCCGCCGTCGTGACGACTGCCGCACTCGCGGCCGGGGTCGACTTCCCCGCCTCGCAGGTCGTCTTCGACTCGCTGGCGATGGGCATCGAGTGGCTCACGGTCCAGGAGTTCAGCCAGATGCTCGGGCGGGCGGGTCGGCCCGACTACCACGACAAGGGGACCGTCTACGTCCTCGTCGAACCGGACTGTACCTACCACAACAGCATGGAGATGACCGAGGACGAGGTGGCGTTCAAGCTCCTCAAAGGGGAGATGGAGCCCGTCATCACCCGCTACGACGAGGGCGCGGCCGTCGAGGAGACGCTGGCGAACGTCACCGTCGCCGGCAAAGCGGCAAAGCGGCTCAACGACCGGATGGTCGGCGAGGTCCCCACGAAACACGCGCTAGGGAAGCTACTGGAGTACGAGTTCATCGACGGGCTGGAGCCGACGCCGCTGGGGCGTGCGGTCACGAGACACTTCCTCGCCCCCGACGAGGCGTTCCAGTTGCTCGACGGCATCCGCAAGGGGACGGACCCCTACGATATCGTCGCGGAGATGGAGCTGCGCGACGAGCACTGACAGTCACTCGTCGACACTCGGTCCGTACCTTCATGTGGCCACACAGTCTTGCGGTGTGCATGGGGCTGTTCGATAGCATCCGGCGCGTGGTCGGCGGCGGCGACGACACCGACGACAGTGATGTGACGACACAGCCTGACCTTGTCGACACGCGTGACCTCGACGTGTCGGCGCTTCGTGACCGGGCCGAGAGCGTCGCCGGCGAGGTTGGGGTGCTCGACTTCTCGCTTTCCTCGCTCGACCAGTTCGACGACGCCATCGACGCGGGCTACGACGAGGACCTGGCCACGTCCGACCGACCGGGGGCCTACGCCACCGACACGGTTCGCTTTGGCTGTTATCTCGGTGAGGTGCTCGTCCGGGCCTACGGCGGCGAGTGGACCCGAAACCCGGACTGGGGGGTCACTCTCTCCGGGCCCGACGGCACCACCACCGTCGCCGTCTTCGACGTGGCGGAACGCTCGATAACCACCGGCGCGGTGTTTGCCCCGGTCGCCGACCGGGCCGCGGTCGAAGTCGGACTCGACGGGGGGCCGGCCGGCGCCGACGAGCCGGCTGGCAACGACACGGGTGCAACGGCCGAGAGTGACGACACCGACGAGCCACGGGCGGCCGAAGACCCGGACGACGCGACACCGGCCGCGATAGCGGACGATACCGCCGACGAGCCGGCGGCTGGGGACCCACGCCCGGACGACCCGGCGGCTGACACATCGAGTGACGACACCCCCGCGGCCGAGGGTCCGAGCGGCGATGGACCGACCGCCGGGGTAGCCGACGGTGACGGACAGACGACTGACACGCCGGCCGACGACACTACTGCCGGTCCGGACCCGTCGGCGCCCGACCCGACCCCGAGCGAAGCCGCCGAAGACGCGGTCGGTGATACCGAGTCGCTCATCGAGGAGGCGGAGCCGGGCGACACCGCGCCGGCGGGCAGTTCGGGAACCGAGCCGGAGACGGTGGCCGACCCGGACGAACCGGAGACGACACCCCCGGCCGCGCCCGAGGGCTCGGACGCGCTGTTCGAGGGGGACACCGACTCGGCGGACGAGCCCGCCCGGGACACCTCGCCGTCGCTGTTCGACGACGCGGCCGCCGGGTCTGGTCCGACGGTCGACGACGCCCCCTCCGCCGCGGACGGGCCACCGCTCTCCGAGGCCGACAGCGGCGCTGAACGGGACGACGGGACGACCCTCGACGCCGATACCGGCGACACGGAGCCGACAGACGGCGACACCCTCCGTGAGACCTACGCCGAGGCGGCCGAGGAACTCGTCTCCTTCTGGACCGAGTACGACCTCGACTACACGCCCGAGTCGCTGGAGCGCCTCGACGCCCTGGTCAGCGAGGAGTGGGACGACGACCGGTTCGACGACGCCGACTTTGGCAGTGACGACTCCTTCGACGACCGCGTGTTCACGAGCGTCTCCACGGAGCTGGGCGGCTACTTCGGCGAGGTCCTCGTCAGGGAACTCGACGCCGAGTGGAGCGACCAGACGGCCACCGACGCCGTCGTCGTCGAGGGCGCCGACGGCCCGCTGGCCATCCCGGTGTTCAAGGTCGCCGGCACCTCCATCAGACAAGAGCCGGTGTTCGCCCGGAGCTACGCCTCGTTGCTTTCTGACCTGGACGGCGACGGGTAGCCGACAAACCCCACGCTTTTCCCCGAGCCTGACGACCCCAAACCTGTGTCGCTGCCACCGATTACGCCCGCGATGGCGTTTGTCTTCGCCCTGATACTCGCGGCGCTCGTGCTCTTTGCGACCGAGCTGGTCCCGGTCGATGTGACCGCTATCGCGGTGATGGTGGCACTGCTTTCGGCCGAACCGGTGACGGCGACGTTCGTCGACCTCGGGCTGCTCGCCGAGCCACTGTACGTCCTCCACCAGCCCGGCGACGATGTCTCACCGCTGGCCCAGGGGCTGTCCGGGTTCGCCTCGACGGCGACGATTACTGTCCTGGCCATGTTCATCCTCTCCGACGGCGTCCAGCGGACCGGTATCGTCCAGCTGCTTGGCGCGAAACTCACTACCCTGACCGGCGACAGCGAGACCAGACAGCTGGGGGCGACGGTCGGGCTGGTCGGCCCGATCTCCGGATTTATCAACAACACCGCTGCCGTCGCTATCCTGCTCCCGATGGTGACGGATATCGCACACGAGGGCAATATCTCCCCCTCGAAGCTCCTGTTGCCGCTCTCCTATGCCTCTATGTTCGGCGGGATGCTCACGCTCATCGGCACCTCGACGAACATCCTCGCCTCCCAGCTGTCGGCCGAGCTGCTTGGCCGGCCGTTCTCCATGTTCGAGTTCACGCAACTCGGCATCGTCGTCACTATCGTCGGCACCGTCTACCTCCTGACGGTCGGCCGGTGGCTCGTTCCCGCCCGTATCAAGCCACGCAAGGACCTCACCGAGGAGTTCGAGATGGCCGACTACCTCACCGAGGTGGTCGTCCGCGAGGACTCGCCCATCGTCGGCCAGACGGTGCGGGAGGCCCTGGCCGCGACTGACCTCGACGTCGACGTGGTCCAGCTGGTTCGGGACCAACGGACCTTCCTCGAACCGCTCGACCAGAAGATGATACGCGTCGGCGACGTCTTCGCGATCCGGACTGACCGCGATACCCTGGTCGAACTGCTCGACCTGGACGGGCTGGACGTCATCCCCGACGTCGAGGTCGACGACGACGAGCTCGAACGGGCCAGCGACCAGCAGAACCTCATCGAGCTCGTCGTCGCGCCCGGCTCCGCGCTCGTCGGCGAGACGCTGGTTTCCTCGAACTTCCGCCAGCGCTACGACGCGACGGTGCTCGCGTTGCGCCGCGGCCGCGAACTGTTCCGCCAGCGGATGGACCGCGTCCGCCTGAAGGTCGGGGACACACTGTTGGTCCAGGCCACCGTCGACTCCATCGACCGCCTCGACGTGAACCGCGATTTCATCGTCGCCCAGGAGGTCGAACGCCCCGACTACCGCAAGTCGAAGATTCCCGTCGCCGTCGGCATCGTCGCCGCCGTCGTCGGCGTCGCCGCGCTCACGCAGGTCCACATCGTCATCTCGGCGCTCGGTGGCGCGCTGGCGATGGTACTCACGGGCTGTCTCCGGCCCGGAGAGCTGTACGACGCCGTCCAGTGGGACGTCATCTTCCTGCTGGCCGGCGTCATCCCGCTCGGTATCGCCTTACAGGAGACCGGCGGCGCCGACCTCATCGCCGACCTGTTCGTGCTGGCCGCGCCCGGTCTCCCGGCGATTCTCGTGCTCGGGCTGATGTATGTCGTCACCGCCCTGCTGACGAACATCATCTCGAACAACGCCTCCGTGGTGCTGATGATCCCCGTCGCCGTCGAGGCCGCCGGGCAGTTGGGCGCCAACGCCTTCGCGTTCGTGCTCGCCGTCACCTTCGCCGCTTCGACGGCCTTCATGACGCCGGTGGGCTACCAGACCAACCTGCTCGTCTACGGTCCCGGGGGGTATCGCTTCACCGACTACCTGAAAGTCGGCGCGCCGCTGCAGGCTATCTTTGCCGTCGTGACGACGCTGGGGATCGCGTACTTCTGGGGGCTTGCCCCGGCGTGACACGGTTCGGGGCGCAACGAAACCCTTTACTCCGTGACGGGACGATTCAGATGTGCGGGACCATGGGTTAGTGGTATACTCCAAGCCTTGGGTGCTTGTGACCCCGGTTCGAATCCGGGTGGTCCCACTTCTCTCCCCGTTTTATCCGTCATCACTGTTACAAACTACCGACACGAGTTCATCATAGAGTGTCGGATGGTGTTCTTCGAGCAGTTCGAGATCATCGGGTAGTTCCTCGTGAATTCGCCGGCGTGCCCGTGATACTGCCTCGTACCGTCGCTGTTCGTCTTCTGGGTCACCAGCTATTCGCTCACGCTCCTTCTCGGTCAACAGCGCTCTGGACATTCCGTACTAGACTGTTCTGACTCCGGGCACTAAGCACAGAAGGTTGCGTATTTACGCAACTTCATAAACTATCGCGCCTAACATTCCCACAGGCTATCATGAAATCACATGAGCGGGGTGACGCGACAGAGGCACGAGTCGTTGCGGAGTTGAAAGAACGAGGAATCCCAGCCGCTATTCCATTTAGCGATAACCAGCGCTACGACATCATCGTCGAAACTCCAGCAGCCGAATTACTCCGGATTCAGATCAAAACTGGCCGCCTACAAGCAGGTAAAATCGACTTCCACGGTAAATCCCAGCACACGAATTCGACCGGGAATACCTATCAAAAGTACGACGGCGATGTGGATTACTTCCTCGTCTATACCCCAGCACTCGACAGTCTGCATGCGATTGGCGAACACGAGTTCGATACACGGATTCAGCTCCGCGTCGACGATCCCGAACAGGCAGATTCGAGCATCAACTGGGCCGAAGAGTACGAGTTCGACGACCGCTGGCCGTTACAGCCGACACAGGAAGCATAACCCGGCGCTGTGCCGTCGACGAACACACGTTTCGACCGTCCCTGTCCACTTCTATCGTCTTTGGCCAGCCCACATGTCCTCTGCAGAAACGGCTGTGAGTCGGTCGGCCGACGCAGAATCATTGAATCAATAACATGTTTCACTGTGAAGCCCCTCATTGGTACCATGGTAGATGTCCTCGGCCACCTCGGCATGGCGCTGCTCTGGCTCGCGCCCGTCTGGTACTTCATCGACCACCGCCGGACCGCGGCGCTGGTCGTCGCCGGCGGGTTCTGGTTCGGGATGCTCCCGGACATCGACCTCCCGCTTTCGGCCTGGGTCGCGGGGATTCACCACCACGGCGTCGTCCACACGGTGCTTGCCGTCACCATACTCGCGGTGGTTATCGGGCCGCTGCTCGGGCTGGCGTTTACGCGCATCGGGACACGAACGGACCCGACGTGGTTCTACGCGTCGGCGCGGGAGCGCGCGGCGGCCATCGGCGCACTCACCGTTCTGGTCACGGGGGTCGCGCATCTCTTTGCCGACATGCTGTCGGCGCCTGACGTCTCGACGCGAATCGAACCGCTCTGGCCGGTCGTGAAAGGGCCCGTCGTCATGATGGACGTACTCTGGTACCAGTCGTGGTGGGCGACCTGGGGGCTGTTCGTCCTCGGCGTCACGGTCAACGGACTGGCGTGGTATCTGACGGACAGGCCGGACGAATCGGCGGTGGGGGCGGCCGTCGAGTGACTGCCGGCCTGTCGCTGACTCGACTGTCGAGCGAACCGATACGGCGTCGGCCCGGCCCCTCACACACCACTTCCACCCCGGCATACCAACCTTCTTAGGTCATCCCGCACAAACCCTGTACACTCAGATGGCGACCGCCGAGAACACCGAGCTCATCGACCGTTTCGAGGAGTTCTATCGCAACTACTACCGCAACGAGATCGGTGAGCTCGCCCAGAAGTACCCCAACGACCAGAAGTCGCTGTACATCGACTGGGACGACCTCTACCGCTTTGACCCGGACCTGGCCGACGACTACCGCACGAAGCCAAGCCAGCTCCAGGAGTTCGCCGAGGAGGCGCTGCGCCTCTATGACCTGCCCGTCGACGTCTCGCTCGGGCAGGCCCACGTCCGCGTCCGTAATCTCCCCGACTCCGAGGACATCCGCGACATTCGCCACGAACACCACGGCAACCTCATCGCGGTCCAGGGCATCGTCCGCAAGGCGACCGACGTGCGGCCGAAAGTCACCGAGGCCGCCTTCGAGTGTCAGCGCTGTGGGACGCTGACGCGCATCCCGCAGGCCGCCGGCGACTTCCAGGAGCCCCACGAGTGCCAGGGGTGTGAACGCCAGGGTCCATTCCGGCTCAACACCGACCAGTCGCAGTTCATCGACGCCCAGAAGATTCGGGTTCAGGAGTCCCCCGAGGGGCTGCGGGGCGGCGAGACGCCCCAGTCCATCGACATCAACGTCGAGGACGACATCACCGGTACGGTGACGGCGGGCGACCACGTCCGCGCGACGGGTATCCTCAAGCTCGACCAGCAGGGCTCGGACCAGGACAAGTCCCCGATGTTCGACATCTACATGGACGGCGTCTCCATCGTCATCGAGGACGAACAGTTCGAGGACATGGACATCACCGACGCCGACAAGAAAGAGATCGTCGAACTCTCAAACGAGTCCGACATCTACGACAAGATGGTCGGCGCCATCGCGCCCTCCATCTACGGCTACGAGAAGGAGAAGCTCGCGATGATGCTCCAGCTGTTCTCCGGGGTCAGCAAACAGCTTCCTGACGGCTCGCGTATACGTGGCGACCTCCATATGTTGCTGATAGGGGACCCTGGGACCGGAAAATCGCAGATGTTGTCATATATCGAACAGATTGCGCCCCGCTCCGTCTACACCTCGGGGAAGGGATCTTCCAGCGCCGGGCTCACCGCGGCCGCAGTTCGCGACGACTTCGGTGACGGCCAGCAGTGGACGCTGGAAGCGGGGGCGCTCGTCCTCGCCGACCAGGGCATCGCGGCCGTCGACGAACTCGACAAGATGAGCCCCGAAGACCGCTCGGCGATGCACGAGGCGCTCGAACAGCAGCGCATCAGCGTCTCGAAAGCGGGCATCAACGCCACGCTCAAGAGCCGCTGTTCGCTGCTGGGCGCGGCAAACCCCAAGTACGGCCGCTTCGACCAGTACGAGCCCATCGGCGAGCAGATAGACCTCGAACCCGCGCTCATCTCGCGGTTCGACCTCATCTTTACGGTCACGGACAAGCCCGACGAGGAGAAAGACCGGAACCTCGCCGAACACATCGTCCAGACCAACTACGCCGGCGAACTCCACACACACCGGACGAACAACCCGACCTCGAACTTCTCCGAGGAGGAGGTCGACACCGTCACCGACGAGGTGGCCCCCACTATCGAACCCGAGCTCCTGCGGAAGTACATCGCCTACGCGAAGCGCAACTGCTTCCCGACGATGACCGAGGCGGCCAAAGAGACCATCGAGGACTTCTACGTCGACCTGCGGATGAAAGGGCAGGACGAGGACGCGCCGGTGCCGGTCACGGCCCGGAAGCTCGAGGCGCTCGTCCGGCTGGCCGAGGCGTCGGCCCGTATCCGCCTCTCCGATACCGTCGAAGAGAGCGACGCCGACCGCGCGGTCGAGATTGCCCACTACTGCCTGAAGGAGATCGGCGTCGACCCCGAGACGGGCGAGTTCGACGCCGACGTGGTCGAGACGGGCCAGTCCAAGACCCAGCGCGACCGCATCCAGAACATCCGCGGCATCATCTCGGACATCGAAGACGAGTACGACGAGGGCGCGCCCATCGACGTCGTCGTCGAGCGTGCCGAGGAGGTCGGTATCGAGGAGTCCAAGGCCGAACACGAGATAGAGAAGCTGAAACAGAAAGGCGAGGTGTACGAGCCCCGCACCGACCACCTCCGGACTACCTGATGGACCGAATCAGCGCGCTGCGGAACGTCGAGGACGCTCTGGCAGCCTTCGAACGCGGCGACTGCTCGCTGTCGGAGCTGGAGGCCGACGTGCGCGCCATTCTCCGGACGTACGCGGCCGACTTCGAGGGCGACCTCCGTGCCTACCGGGCCAGCGGTGCCGGTTCGGCCGACGGGCTGGTCGTGCTTGCGGCCTCGGCACCGGAGGCCCGTGACAGGGTCGCCGCGCTGGTCGACGAGCCCGGCGACTTCACCGTCTCACCGGTGGAGTGAGGAAAGCTGTTTTACTGTCGGGTGATGAGTCCCCATCCGATGAGCTCGCTCCGCGAGGCAGTCGGTGACGCCGCTGTAGCGCTGGTGTGTACGTCGTCGACGGGTCCCGAGGACAGCTGTCTGGAACTGCTATCGGCGACGGCCCCCGAGACGACGGTCCTCTGGGTCACCTACAGTCGCTCGCCGTCGGTCTGTCTCGATCACTTCCGTGCGGCCGGGGCGTCGGGGTCGCTGTCGGTCATCGCCGTCGGCGAGTCACCGACCGACATCCCCGACAGCGAGGACGTGACCGTCAAGTCAGTGTCGACACCGGAGGATCTCACCGCGCTCGGAATCACGCTCAGTCAGGCGCTCTCGACTCACGACGACGCCGTCGTCTGTTTCGACTCGCTGACCGTGTTGCTCCAGTACGTGGACACCGAGCGGGCCTACGAGTTCCTCAATGCCCTCACCGGACAGCTATACGCGGCCGACGCCGAGGCGCACTTTCACCTCGACCCCGCTGCCCACGACACTCGGACCGTCGACGCGCTCGCGTCGCTGTTTGACGCCATCGTCGAGGATACAAACGGGACGTGGTCGGCCCGGCACCGGGAAATATTACGGTAGAGAAATAGAAAATTTAAATCCGCTGTGCGGACCTACCCATTCCCGTGCTGCTGGTCGTCACGTACACGCGCGGGGCGCGTCGGGACCTCCGGAACGTCTGTCGGGCCCACGAGGACTGTGTGGTCCGTCACTTCGGCCGGGCCGCCCTGTTGTCGGCCACCGAGTTCGGCGCGTTCCAGGCGCTCAGGCTCCGGGAGAAACATGGGCTCGACGTACAACTGGAGCGGGTTCGTCCCTTCGAGCCCGCGGACGCCCCGGCACGCGTCCGAGAGGCGGCCCGGGCCTACGAGGCCCGCGAGACCGCCTCGACGCCGTACCGTCAGTTCGCCGCTGGTCGGGACCTTCCCACAGCCGACCAGTTGCGTGGTGAGCAGCTGTGAAACTGCGCGTCCACGGGACGACATACGAGGGGCGGGTCGTCGATCTGCGGGGCCGGCCGGTCGCAGGCGGGGACGTGGCCGCGGCGGTCCGGGGTGCGTGGCCCGACCCGCTCGTCGACGCCCCCTCACCCGGACCGGTGTACGACTACTGCGGGCACGTCCACCCGTCGATGGGGCTCCGGACCAGGACGGCACTGGCTACAGCCGCCCGGTCACGGGACCACGAGACCAGTCACGACGACGCAATCGCCGAGCTCCGGGAGCGGCTGGCCGACCTCGACCGTGACGAACCGACGCTGCCCCGGGTACGCGAGGCGGTCGACGACGCCGCCGTCGCAAAACTCCGTGAGCGGGTCGCGGCGACACGCGGCCGGCTGGCGGCCCGCGAGGCTCTGGGCGCGGAGACCGAGGCTGTCGAACAGCGGGTACGGGAGACTGCGGGGACACTCGCGGAACGGGAGACCGAACGCGCCGCCGCCCGGGAGAGCCGGCGCCAGCGACGCGACCGGGCCCGCGAGTACCGGGACCGACAGGCGCGGCGCCAGCGGCTGGAAGACCGACTGGCAAACCGGCGCCGCGACGCGCGGCGCCAACTCGTCGACTCCGTCGCCGACGAGTACGCGGCCGCCCTCGACGCCATCCCCGGTTCGGCGTCCAACGACCTGTGCGAGGACCCGCTCGACGCGCCGCCGGTCCCGGCCGCGCTGGCGACGCTCAGACTCGCCCGTACCGACGCCCCGGTCGTCGTCGAGACCGACCGCTTCCCGAGCCCGGCGGCCGCCGCTGACTGGCTCTCGGCGCCGGTCGTCCGGTGCTGACGTTTAAATCCGAGCGGGCGACCACCACCCGCCATGGTTACGTTCGACTGCTCGGCCAGCCACCACGACGGGGTGACGCTGGTCACCGTCTACCTGCGGGGCCTCGCTGTCCCCACGCGAGTGACCGTCCGGAACTGCCTCGACGGGCCGGTGTGGCCCCCGCGGACCGAGGGGGTGCCCGAGGCCGGCTGGACGGAGGCGGGGTTCTCCGGTGTGCTCGCTCCGGGTTCACACGCGTTCGGGTACGCGACGCCGGCCCGGCCCGAGGGACCGCCGGCCGAACTCGCCGACGCCGTCGCAGTCCCCGAGGCCGACCCCGCCGGGGAGCGGTCGGACCGCCCCGTCGACGTGGTCCGGGAGCTGGGTGACCCGTCACCGCCGGCCGACGCCGTGCCGACCGCCGAACAGAGCGGGTCGCCGGACACGGCACCGGGTGCCGGCGCCGGGTCGCAACCTGCGTCCGACAGTGGGCGCGCGCCCGACCCGGCGTCTGGCGCCGCGGGGGACGACGGGGGCCCGGGCGACTACGGCGCTCTCTCCCGCAGCTCCGACGCCTGTGACGGCCACACCGCACAGCTCCCGGCGTCGGTGGGGCCGTGGTTGGCCGAGATGGAACGGCGGACCGACCGCGCGGTGGCGCTCGCCGACGCCGAAACCCTCCCCGAGGCGACAACGGCGGTCAGAGAGACCGGTGGGCTAACCGAGGTGCGGGCGCTTGCTGACGCCGGTGACGAAGCACAGCTCAGACTCGTCGCCCGGCGGGCGCGCCGGCTCGCCGACCGGCGGGCGGAAGCGACGATACCGGTCGAGACGCTTTCGACGCTCGCATGATCGTCGCCGTCACCGGGGGCAAGGGCGGGGTAGGCAAGTCGACGGTCGCGTACAACCTCGCGGCCCAGCTCGGCGGCTGTGTCGTCGACGGTGACCTCGCCATGGCGGACCTGCCGGCGGGTCACGGGCCGGACCTCCACGACGTGCTGGCGGGCCGGGCGGCCCCCGAGGAGGCCGTACGCGAGGACGGTCCGGTGAC
This sequence comes from Haloarcula sediminis, assembly GCF_035656455.1. Classification (NCBI taxonomy): domain Archaea; kingdom Methanobacteriati; phylum Methanobacteriota; class Halobacteria; order Halobacteriales; family Haloarculaceae; genus Haloarcula; species Haloarcula sediminis. Next base: position 267,813 of record NZ_JAYMGA010000007.1, read on the forward strand.
GATGGTTCCCTGCGGCCGGACACTCGCCGGCGCCCGTGCGGTCGACCCGACGCAGTTGGCTGACACGCTCGACACGCTCGACTGCGCCCACCGCTGGGTCGTGGTGGATTCACCCGCCGGGCTGCGCGCGGACGTGGGCCTTCCGCTCGCCGTCGCCGACGCGGCGGTGCTGGTGACGACCGACTCGGCGGCCGCGCTGGCCGACGCCTTGCGGGTCCGCGAACTCGCCAGGGAACTGGGCGCCGGGCTCTGCCGGGTAGTCCTCAACCGAGCCGGACCGGAGCCGGCGACTGCCACCGTCGCCGACCGGTTCGGGGCGCCAGTCGTTCCCGTCCCCGACAGCGAGGCCGTTTCGACGGCCCAGCGCCACGGTCTCCCCGTCGACCGGACCGCGCCCGACTCGGCCGCGGCGAGGGCCTTCGAGGACCTCGCGGCCGCCGTCTACTCCTGTAGTTCCGTGTAGGTCGCCCGCAGTGTTACGGGCGTCACGTCGGCAACGGCCGCGGCGTCGGCCTGAGTCAGTTCGCCGTCTCCCTCCTGCGATGCGGTGTAGAGACACGCCGCGGCGATGCCCGCCGGGTTGCGCCCGGCGATGAGCCCGCAGTCCCGGGCCTCGCCGACGAGTTCTTCCGCACGGCTCCGGGTCCCGTCGGATAGCTCCAGTTCGGTGGCAAAGCGCGGGACGTACTCGCGGGGGTCGATGGGTCCGGTCGGCAGCCCCAGTTCCCGGTTCAGGGCGTCGTAGGCCGCCCGCAGCTCGTCCGGATCCGCGCGGGCGGCCCGACACAGCTCCTCGACGGTCCGGGCGACACCCTCGGTGCGGCAGGTGGCATACACAGTCGCCGCGGCAAAGCCCTCAAGCGAGCGGCCCTGGAGCAGGTTCTCGCTCTGTGCCGACTCGAACAGGACACAGGCCCGGTCACGGATGGCCGCCGACAGCCCCAGTGAGCCGACGATGCGCCGTATCTCCGTGAAGGCATACACCTGGTTGCGCTCGCGCTTGGAGCTGACCTGCGCCCGGCGGTGTTGCCGGCGCAGTCGCGCCATCTGCCGTCGTTTGCGTCCCTTGAGCCGCGTCGACCGGCCGATCTCCGTCGAGAGCCCCCGGTCGTGGCGGGACCGGGTCAGCGGCGCGCCGGTCCGGGCACTGTCGGTCTCGTCGTCCTCGAAGCTGCGCCACTCCGGACCGCGGTCGATGCTGTCTTCGCCGACGACCAGCCCACACCGTGTACACACCGTCTCACATCCCTCCTGTTTCAGCGACCCGTCGCATTCGGGACAACCCGTGGTTGTCGTACTCATATCCGATGCTACGGCCGCCAGGTGGGTTAAAAAACCGGCGGTAGTGGCGCTCTCGACCCCGTCTCGGACGAAATCACCTACCGGTAACCGGTAGGTGGGCTGCCTTGCCGACTCGCGTATCGCCCGCGCGAACAGCAGCCTTAAATTCCATGCTCCCGAACGTGATTCCAATGGGGCTTGCCGACATCGCCGCCGGCATCGAGGTGACCGACCGCCAGCGAGAGCGCGGCGTGGCGGCGGTCGACGACACCAACGACTCGCTGGCAGAGCGGTTGGCGCCCTTTTCGGACCGGCTCCCCTGTGACCCCGACGCGGCGGCGACTATCGTCGACGCCTACGCGAGCGGCCGGGCGGTCGACGACTGCGGTCACGTCGCCGACGTGCCGCCCGTGACCGCCGCCAAGACGCTACACCTGCTCGGCGAGCAGGTCTCGCCGGTCGGTCCGACGGGCCGTCAGGTCGTCGCCGACTGGCTCGACGGCCGGCTCGCCCGGAGCGAGGCGATGGCGCTGGCCGGCGTCGGCGAGCGAACGTTCGCCCTGGCGGCGTACGTCGAGAGCACGGACCCGTTGCCGGCGGCTCGCGACGCCGTCGAGGGAGCGCTGGAAACCGAGGACGCGGACCCGCTGGGAGAGGCGCGCAGCGACATCGGCGAGCTGCTGTGAATCCCCGTGTGACCGAAGTCTCGGCGATGTCGCTGGTGAGACACCGGCGAGCTGCTGTGAATCCCCGTGTGACCGAAGTCTCGGCTACGTCGCTGGTGAGACATCGGCGAGTTGCTGTGAATCCTTGTGTGACCGAACGCCCGGTCACTGGTTCTGGAACTCCGTCGACTGGACCACGTTTTTGACCCCCCGCCGAGAACCGGCTGGTATGTCGGCATCCGAACTGGCGGCGGCGGTCGGTCGGGCCCTCGATGTGGACGGTGAGGCGTTCCACAAGCAGACACGCGAGGAGGCGACGGCGCTCAAAGAGGAGATCCGCTCGGGAACGTTCGACAACTCGGAGGCCATCGTCGGGATGGAGCTTGAGCTGTACGCCGTCGACGACCGGACCGACGCCTTGCGACGGATGCCACGCCACCTCCTGGAACTCATCGGCTTCGAGAAGGAACTCGGGCTCCACAACGCCGAGATGCAGACCAGCCCGCAGCCGCTGAACTCCCACGGGCTGGCCGCCCAGCGCGACGAGCTGAAGGCGTCGCTGCTGCCGGCCCAACAGCGGGTCCGGAGCGAGGGTATCCAGCTCGTCTCCGACGGGATGTGGACGGTGCCGCCAAACGGCGAGACGGCACGCGAGTACCTCTGTGACTGCGTCGAGGAGGACGGCGTTCGCATCGGGACCAACATGACCGACGCGGTTCGGTACCACACGATGGCCAACACGGGCTACCCGTCGGCGTTCGAAATTGACGCCCCGCACGTCTCGCTCGAAGCCGAGACGGTGATGCCCGAGGCGCTCATCACCTCTATCCAGCCCCACTACCAGATTCCACACGCCCCGGACCTACCGGAGTATTTCACCTACGCCCTGCGCATCGCCGCGCCAGTGCTCGCGTTGAGCGTCAACTCCCCGTTTTTCCCGCCGGACCTCTACGACGACGCCCCCGACGCCGACATCGTCGCCGATGCCCACATGGAGAACCGCATCGGCGTCTTCGAGTCGGTGCTGAACCCGCCCGAAGGCGATTCGACGCCGCCGAAGGTGTGTTTCCCGCCCGACTTCGACAGCGTCGAGGACGCTATCGACGACATCGTCGAGGACGACACTATCGTCCCCCGCAGCCTTCCGTCGGGCACCCGATTCGACGACGACTTCGTCCACTTCCGGCACAAACACGGCTCGTACTGGCGGTGGGTCCGACCCGTCTTCGAGGGGGCCACGCGGTCGGCGGCCAACGCCCGCATCGAGTTCCGCCCCCTGCCGGCCCAGCCGACCGTCGACGACGCCATCGCCTTCGAGGCGCTGGTCGCCGGCCTGATGGAGAGTCTGGTCCGGTTCGAACACCCAATCCAGTCACAGGACTGGGAAACCGCGAAGGAGAACTTCTATGCCGCCACTCGCCACGGGCTCGACGCGGACATCGAGTGGATCACCGCCGACGGCGCGACGACCACGTCGACCGACGAGATATACGGCGAGCTGTTCGAACACGCCCGCGAGGGGCTGGAAGGGCGCGGGCTTTCGACGGAGGCCGCCCACGAGTATCTGCGGCCGCTGCGCGAGCGCGTCGACCGCCGGATGACGCCGGCCCGCTGGAAACACGACTACGTCCGAAAGCGCATCGAGGAGAACGTCCCGCTCGCCGAGGCTATCTGGGGGATGCAGGCCGCCTACATCCGCCAGCAGGAGGAGACGCTGCTTTCGGGGACGTTCCTCGACTGGCTCGAATAATGGTCCGTATCGACCTCTCGCCTCGACTGCTCTGGGTCGGGGCCGCGCTCGCCGGCCTCGTCCATCTGCTGGTCCCCGGTATCTTGCTTCGCTCGGCCGAGTACGCCTACCGATGGGTTCTGCGGGTCGAGTTCGACCCGAAACCGGGGGCGAAACGCCGCGTCCGACTCGTCGGCTTCGTGTTTCTGGCCGCCGCGGCTGTCATCCGACGACTACTCGACCGCTGACTCGACGAACGCTACCGCTCGCTTGGCCGTCTCGACGTGTTCGATGCCTTCGAGAGAATGTGTTCCGATACCCGCCACGGGCCGGTCCATATCCAGAGCGTGGCCCAGCTCCGAGAGCGTCCCGTTACTGCCGTCGACGGCAATAACGGCGTCGCCGTTCATGACAACCAGTACGTTCCGGGCGTTGCCCAGCCCCGTCGCGATGACCGTCTCGACGTGGTCGTTGGCAGCCGTGCGGTCCTCGTTCGGGAGAATGCCGATTGTGTGTCCGCCCGTCTCGCGGGCACCCGCACAGACCGCCTCCATCACGCCGCCGAAGCCGCCACAGACGACCTCGTGGCCCCGCTCGCCGAGCAATCGGCCCACGTCGCGAGCCTGTTCGTACTCCCGGTCCGTCACTGTCGAGCCGCCGATGACGGCCACGCGCATGTCCCGGCTACCGACCGGGAGATAGAAAAGCATCCCTGCCGCTCAGAGCTGGTCGAGCCAGTCCTGGGCCTGCGACGGCGAGGCGTTGGTGATCTCGGCCAGTTCCGCGGCGTCGTGTGCTGTCAGGTCGTCGACCGTCTCGATGCCGGCGTCGCGGAGACGGTCGGCGTAGGTCGGGCCGATACCGGAGACGGTGTCGACGTCGGCGGGCTGCTCGCCCGCGGTGTCGTCCGCCTCGTCGTTGGTCTCGTCGCTCGGTTCGGTGTCCGCCCCAGCGTCTTCGACGGCCTCCCCGGCGGCGTCAGCGACCTCTTCGACGGCCGCCTGTGCGTCGTCTTCGGGGGACTCGACCTCGATGTCGACCTCGTCGTTGTTGCGCTCGCTGTACCACTCGGCCACGTCGGGCCACAGCTCGGCGTGGGTCGAGGAGGAGACCGAGAGGCCGATGTGGCCCGTCGAAAACTCCATAATCTCCGTGTCGTCGCTGGGGATGACGTCGTTGAACGGCTTCGAGGCGTCCGCCGGGACGAGGTGGTCGTACTCGCCCATCAGCTGGAGGACGGGCATGTCGATGTTCTGGATGTCGACGTGCTTGCCGTCGAGCTCCAGTTCGTTTTTGTAGAGCTTGTTGTCCTGGTAGATGTCTTCGAGGAACTGGACGTAGGTCTCGCCCGCGACGTCGATGCCGTCGCCGAGCCACTTCTCCATCCGGCCGAAGTTCTCGACGAAGTCCTCGTTTTCCATGTTCTCGGCAAAGCGGACGTACTTCGAGACGTAGTTCTCGACGGGGTCCATCAGCGCGAAGCCGATGTCGAGCATCTCCGCGGGGACGTTGCCGAAGGTGTCGGTCACGTCCGAGGGCTCGTAGTACTCGCCCGCGCCCCACTCTTCGAGGACGCCGCCGGTCTGGTCGAAACAGAGGCCGGCGGCCATCAGTCCGAGGGTGTTTACCTTCTCCTTGTGGAGAGCGCTGTACATCACCGACATCGTCCCGCCCATGCAGTAGCCAAGCAGGTTGATAGCGTCCTGACCGGAGCGTTCGCGAACCACGTCGACGCAGTTGTCGATGTAGCGGTTGACGTAGTCGTCCAGCGTGAGATGCTGGTCGAGCCGGGAGGGCTCGTTCCAGTCGATGAGATAGATGTCGTGGCCCCCCTCCAGCAGACGGCGCACCACCGACCGCTCCTCCTGGAGGTCCAGGATGTACGGGCGGTTGATGAGCGCGTAGACGATGAGGATGGGCACGGACTCCTTGTCCGCCTCGTCGACCTCGATGCCGGCGGCCTCGGCGTCGTAGTGGAGCAGTTCGAGCTTGTTCTCCTCGTAGACGACCTCGCTTGGCGTCTGGCCGACCTCGACGGACTCCATCAGTTCGAGGCGCTCGTCGGCGATCGACGACTTCTCGACGGTGTCGGTCATCGCTTCGAGGGACTTGCGCTGCCAGTCGAGCGCGGCCGTAAACGGGTTGTAGTTGCTGGACATGTTACTCCAGTTGGTCGATGATGCGGTCGAGCTTCTCCTCGACCGCGTGCTGGCGGCGTTCGAGTTCGACGAGGCGCTCGGCGACCTCGTCCATGTTCTCCTGGGTGGGAAAGCCCATCTGGGCGATGGCGTCCTGGGAGAGCTCCTCGGCCTCCTGTTGCATCTCCATCATCGACTCGACGAGCTGACCGTTGGCCGCGGCGAAGGCCGACGTGCCCATCACCTGCTTGAACGCCTCGTTGGCGGACTTGAGCCAGATGTCGCGGAATTCGGCCGGGTCCACGTCCTCGCCCTGTGCGGCTGCGGTCGACCGCTCGACCATCTGTTCGGCGGCGTCGACCCACTCCTCGTAGGCTCGGTTGTACCCCTGGAGCCCCTCGCTGAGCTCGTCCTCTTCGGGGATAGAGTCCTCGACGGCGTCGGCCCACGACTCGACGAAGGCGGCCTGTGCCTTCATGTTCTGTTCCATGGAGTCGGCGACCGCTGTGTTCATCTCCTCAACCATCTCCGTCCACTCCTCTTGCATCTGGTTTGTATCGCTCATTGGTGTACTATCGTCCTGTAACGCACAAAAAACGGCTGGTTAGTTACGCCTCGACGGCGTCGGCGGCCTGGGCCTGCACTTCCTCGACCTGCTCCTGTATCTCCTCGACCTGCTCTTGGACCTCTTCGAGCTGGTCACCGAACTGCTCGGCGACCTCGACGGACTGGGACTCCAGTTCCTCGTGGGCCTCGACGAGCATGCCGACCTGCTCGTCGACGGCCGCGACGTAGTCCTCGGTCATCTCGTCGTAGGCCTCGACGCCCTCTAGCATCTCGCTTTCGACGTTGTCGAAGACTTCGGCGTGGTTTTCCAGCAGGAAGTCGTACTGCTCGTCGACGGTCGCACGGAGCTCGTCGATGGTCCCGGCCATGCCGGGGACGGTGGCCTCGACGGCGTCGAGGTAGCTGTGGAAGGCGGTCTTCGAGAGCTCGACGCTGCGGCGCTGGGCCGACTCCTGGGTGTCGAGGCTGTCGATGAGCGCCTCGTTGACGTTTTGCTGGAAGCTCACTGTCTGCTCTAGGGCCTTCTGGCTCTGTTCTATCGTCGCACGCTGCATCTCGAAGGCGGTCGTGACGGGGGTGGTGTAGTCTACCATTGGTGTATCACTCTTGGTTATTGGCGACCGGGAGGACGACTGTCTGGACGATGTCACCTTCCTCGATGCCGAGCGCCTCGCGCTCCGCGTCGGGGATGCTGATTCGGCCACCGCTCTGGACGCGCGTTTTGAACGTCGCCATCTGGCTCATCGCTCCCAGCTGATTCATATCGAAACTCGGCATGCCGCCGCTGGCGAACAACTGCTTCATCATCTGTTGCTGCTGTTCCATCGCGTTCTCGCTCGCCTGCTGCATCCCCTTGAACATCGGGGGCCACATCAGACCATCGTCCTCATCGGCCATCGGTATCAGTCTCTACTCCCCTCAACGACTTAAAACTTTCCGTGATTTACCATCTGCTACCATTGAATGGTATTGAATGGTATCGGCGATGCAGTGGCGACGAGCGCACCGCTCGCCGTCGTAGCGCGCGTTAACTAAACTCAATTCTGCCGTTGACACACGGTAGACGCCGTCTGCCGGCCATCGAGTGGAATTTAACACCAAGGTTTAATAGCCAGACCGCTAAATACGATTCATCAATGAGTTCTGAACCGTTGCGGAACCCACTGCTCGATACGTGGACTGAGACCTCTTCTCACATGTTCAACAGCGTCGTCGCGGCCAACCGGGCGGCGTTTGCGGCCTTCGGCGTCAACCCCGACGAGGACCTCCCGACGCCCGCCGAGCGCATCGAAGCCGACGAGGACCTCCCGGAGTGGCACGTCTCCATCTCGGCGGACCACCCCGACAAGCTCGGTGTCGGTGACAGCGTCGAGTTCACCAAGACCATCTCCGAGAACGACGTCAAGCAGTTCGCCGCCGCCAGCGGCGACACGAACCCGCTGCACCTCGACGACGAGTTCGCGGAAGGGACCCGCTTCCGTGGCCGTATCGCCCACGGCACCCTCGTCGGGAGCCTCATCAGCGCCGCCCTCGCGCGCCTGCCCGGACTGACCATCTATCTCTCTCAGGACCTGGAGTTCCACAACCCCGTCCGCATCGGCGACCGCCTCACCGCCGAGTGCGAAATCGTCGAGGACCTGGGCGACGAGCAGTACCGTCTCACGACGCGGGTCAAGGAGGACGACACGGTCGTCATCGACGGCGAGGCCGTCGTCCTCATCGACGAGCTCCCCGACGACAGCTAACTACTGTCCCGCACAGAACGACTGCACCGCGCTGTTGAACCACTCCGGGCGCTCCCGGGGCGGGCAGTGACCGCAGTCCTCGACCAGCTTCAGTTCTCCCGCCACCAGTTCCGACGCCGCCCGCCGCGACCACGACGGCGGAAACAGCGGGTCCTCGTCCCCGTGAATCAGCAGTGTCGGCACCGAGAGTTCGCCCAGCCGGTCGGCGTAGTTCGTCCGGAAGCCACTCGCCAGGAACTCGCTGCGCTGCCAGCGCCGCATCGCGCGCACGGTCCGCCGGTCGACGACGCTGTCGACGTCGTCGACGAGTTCCTGTGGGGGCTCGGTCGCGCCCATGCTTCGCAACCCCGTCCTGATGGCCGGCTTCGACGTGCTCACGCCCTGCCAGACCATGTTCCCCAGCAGCGGCGTCTGGAACAGCCCGCTCGCGGCCGTTCGCCAGTAGGCGTCCCCACCTAGCCCGTAGCTGTTTACAAGCACGAGCCGCTCGACGCTCCCGCCGTCCAGAGCGTGGCCAAGCGCCAGCGCGCCGCCCATCGACAGCCCCGCTATCGCGGGCTCGTCCACGTCGATGGCGTCCAGGAACGCCTTCACGGTCGCCAGGTAGTACGGCGTCGTGTACGCGCGGTCCGGCTTGTCGCTCTCGCCGTGGCCCGGCAGGTCCGGCGCGTAGACGGTCCGGTCCTCGGCCAGCGCGGGCAGGGCATGCCGCCAGGAGACCGTCGCGGCGTCCAGCCCGATACCGTGCAGAAAGACCAGCGGCGGCCCGCTCCCGCCGGTCTTGTAGTGTATATCCACGTCGTCGCCATCGACCGATAGCTCGACGCGCTCCGATGCGATCTGAGCACTCATTGTCCGAGTTCGGGGACCGTGTCGGATGAGACTTTCTGCACACTGGATAGCACGTGGTACCGACACGGCCCCGTTCAGGTGACGGGTCACGACGATTGGACGCCCGGTGTCCGACACCGACCACTCGACCTAGCGGTTCACTCGCGGTCGGAACGGGTTCTCTCGTAGGCACCATTCTCTTCCAGACGCCCTCTCTCCCGGACCACCGACGGCGTCCGACAGCGGCCGGGCTCGCCGGTCACCTGCGGAACCGTGCAGTTGTTGCAGCTGTCACACAGCGCGTCCTCGCCGGCGAGCAACCGCGCGCCCAGTCGCGGCTCGGCGTAGAACGGCCGCGCCATCCCGACCATGTCGGCCGCCGGCTCGCCGTCGCCCGCGCCCAGATACCGGTCGCAGTCGGCCCGCGTCCGCAGCCCGCCCTCCAGCAACACCGGCACACTGACCCGCTCGCGGACCCGCCGACAGAAGTCGGCGTTCCACCCCGGCTCGCGGTCGAACCGCCGGGCCTGCAGCCGGTTCAGCAGCGCTACCGCTCGTGCCCGCCAGCGGCCACCGAAGGCCGCCGCGTAGCCGTCCCGTAACGCCTCGGCCGCCCAGGCCCGCTCCGGATACGCGCCGCGGACGATGCTCATGTCCCAGAACGTCGAGACCTCGACGGGGACGACGGCGTCGTAGCCGATGGCCGCCAGCCGCCGGGCCATGTCGACGGCCGCCGCTTCCGAAATATGCCTTCGAACGAAACTGGGCGCAACGGTCTCCGCTGGGACCTTCGTCACCAGCGGCACGTCGCCGGCGTGCTCGCGGACGGCGTCGTGAATCGCTTCGAGAAACCGGACGCCGTCGGCGAACTCGTCGTCCCGGCGGTTGTAGAACGGTGAGAGGAACTGCTGTATCAGGCTCATGTTCGCCGCCGAGAGGTGGATGCCGTCGTAGCCCGCGTCGACGGCGTATCCGGCGCACCTGCCGAACTGTTCGGCGAGGTCGTACACCTCGTCGGTCGAGAGCACGCGGGGATGCAGCGAAATCAACCCAGCTCGGTCGAGCGCCCGCAGCTGCCACGGCGGCCGCGAGACGGCTAGTTGGCGCTCGTCGGGGTTTCGCTCCCGGTACTCGGCGTGCCACGTCGCCATGCTCCGCAGGCCGCCGTGGGCCAGCTGGAGGAATATCTTGCCTTCGTGTGCATGAACCGCGTCCGTGAGCCGTTCGAGCCCGGCGACGAACGCCGGGTCGTGGACTCGCGTCATGTTCGGCGCGGCACAGCCACCGTCGGACGTGACGATACTCGCCCCCTGAAACACGAGCCCGACGCCGCTCTCGGCGGTCGGTTCGAGTTCGTCTATCAGCGCCTCGACCGCATCCGCGCCGTTGCCCGCACACTCCAGTACCGGTGCCCGGTAGAGGCGGTTCGGGAGCCGACAGCCGCCGATATCGAGCGGGTCGGCGAGCTTGGTCACGGCGCTGTGCGCTGTCGCGTTCGGTCGCCGCGCTGTCCGACCATGTGTATCGCTGGCACGCCTGAAAGAAAACGGCGTCGCTCAGACCATAGAGCCGGCGACCGCTATTTGTCCACGACCAGCAGCGCCACCCGCTCGCGGACGGCGTCGGCCAGCGTCCCCTCGGTCGCGGCGAGTTCGGTGTCGCCCACGTCGAAGAACGCCCGGACCAGCTCGTCGTCGTACTCGCCGAGCGTCTCGGCCGGGGTGAACCGCTCGCGGAGGTCGTCGGCCGCCCGCTCCTCGTCGCCCTCGTTTTCGCCCACGACGACCGCCACGACCGGACACTCGCCCTCGCCCACGCCCATCTCCAGCGCCCGGTTTATCTGGCGGCGGCCGGCGGCGTACAGCAGTATCTCGACGCCGAAGTCATCGGCAATCGTCTCCTCGCGCTCGCGGGCGCGTGAAGCGAGGTCGACCGCCCGCTCCAGGTGCGCGCGGTCGACGACGTAACGGGCGTCGAAGGCCTGTATCGTCACGCCGTGGTCGTCGCCGACGGCGTCGAGGTCGGCCACGAACGCGCCCACGTCGCCGATGTCGGCCCGCCCCTCGACGACCCTCATCAGAAGTCCCCCAGGCTGGACTGGTCTTCCTCGGGTTCGTCCTCGTAGTCCTCCTCGCCGTCGCGTGGGGACTCCTCGTGGACCTCGACGTTCGGGTCGGGCTCGACGCCCTCCATCGAGGGGTCCCGGTGGCCGGCGTTTTCCAGGACGTTCTTGGCGGTCTTTTGCCGACCACGCAGCGCGGCCAGCACGACCGGTTTCGCGGCGTCGCGCAGCTCGGCGCGGTCGGCAATGCCGGCCTCGAACAGCCGGCGGGCGCGCTTGCGACCCACGCCGCGCACGCCGGCGAGGTCGACCAGCTCCTCCCGGACACCGTGTTCGACGCGGATGCGGGCCTCGCTGATGGCCCGGGCCGCGTCCGAGTCCACTTCGCCGGCCAGCGACTCGGCGGCCCCAAGCAGCCACTGGGCCGTCTCGACTTTGCCGCGGATGTCGCCCGGACCGACGCCGTAGTGGTCGGTGATGGTCTCCTCGTCGACCTCGCTGGCCCAGTCTTCGAGCAGGCGGGCCGTCTTCAGCGCCGAGAGCCAGTCCTCGAAGCGCTCGTCCTCGAACTCGGAGGGGGTCGGTCCCAGTAGCTCGTCCTCGCGCTCGTACAGCTCCATCTCGTACTCCTCGCGGTCGCCCGACCGGAGGTAGAGCTGGTACATGTCGGGGGTGCGCGAGACGAGGTGGTAGAGCCCGAGCGCCGAGATGTCGTCGGGGTCGATGTCGGCGCCCGCCTGCTCCTCGGCGAGTTCGCTCGCCGTGCTGAACGCGCCGTCGGCCGTCGCGTCCGCCGCGCTCGGTTCGTCGCCCGCCTCGGACTCGCCGCTGTGGCGCGCCCAGTACTCCAGCCCGTCGACGATTTCGGCGGCGCTCATCGGGTCCAGATAGAGCCGCGAGACGGTGTGACCCAGCGAGGTGGCGTCCAGTTCTCCCGAATCCACTTCGAGAAAGCCGTTGCGCTCTAGATACGTCAACACGTCGTCGACGACCCGCTCCAGCCGCCCGCTCTCGTCGGTCTGGCTGGCATAGAGGGTCTGTTCGAGGAACTCCAGGAGCCCGCTGCGCGACCGGGCAAAGCCCGAGGAGACGGTCGCGAGGATGTGCGTCCTGAGGGCGGGCTCGGCGGCGAGTTTCGAGCGGACGGGCTCGGGGTCGGCCCAGACGTACCGCTCGAACAGCTCGTCCAGTTCGTCGTGGCTGCTGGCGATCAGGACCGCTTCGCCGTAGGGGTCCAGCCCGGGGCGGCCGGCCCGCCCCATCATCTGGTGGACCTCCAGCACGGAGAGGGGGGCCATCCCGCCCGCCGACCCGTCGTAGCGGCGCCAGTCCCGGACGACGACGCGCCGGGAGGGGGTGTTCACGCCGGCCGCGAGCGTCGGCGTCGCACAGACGACCTTGACGAGGCGGTCCTGGAACGCCTGCTCGACGAGTTCTCGGTGGCCCCTGGCGAGGCCGGCGTGGTGGAACGCGGCGCCGTCCTCGACGGCGTCGGCCAGGTCGTCGCTGGTCTCCGTGTCGCTCACGTCCCGTATCTCGTCGGCGATGTCGGCGAGCCGTGCCCGCTCGTCGCCGCTCAGGTGCGGGCGGACCGTACTCCCGAGCCGGCCCGCGGCGGCCTCGGCGTTCCGGCGGGAGTTGACGAACACGAGCGTCGACCCCCCTTCCTCGACGGTCCCGTCCTCGTCGGTGTCGTCCTGCAGCGTGTCCCGGACGATGGCGGCGGTCGGCTTCTCGTTGTTCTGGACGGCGAGGGGCTGTTGGCTCCCGTCTTCCAGATGCAGGGCCTGCCCGTAGTGGACCCCCTTCTGGAGCTCGATAGGCCGCCAGTCCGAGTCAACGAGCTCGGCGTCGAGCCAGCCGGCGAGCTCGCCGGCGTTGCCGATGGTGGCCGACAGCGCCACCGTCTGCAAGTCCGGGTTCAGCCGCCGAAGCTTGGCAAGCGTTACTTCGAGGGTCGGGCCGCGCTGTCCGTCGTCGACCAGATGCACCTCGTCGCTGACGACACAGGTCAGGTCCTCCAGCCACGGCGCGTCGTTTCGCACCAGCGAGTCGACCTTCTCGCTCGTGGCGACGACGATGTCCTTGTCGCCGAGCCAGCCGCCGTCGGACTCGTAGTTGCCCGTCGAGACGCCCACGCTCAGGCCGTACTGCTCGAACTGCTCGAACTCGGTCTGTTTCTCGCTGGCCAGCGCCCGGAGGGGGACGATGTAGAGGGCCTTGCCGCCGCGGGCGACGGCCGACAGCATCGCCAGCTCGGCGACCAGCGTCTTGCCACTCGCCGTGGGGATGGCCGCGACGATGTTCTCGCCTTCGGTCACCCCCGCGTCGACGGCCTCGGCCTGGGGTGGGTAGAGCTGCTCGATGCCATCGGCGCGTAGGTGCTCGGGGAGCCAGTCGGGCACGCCCGGCAGGTCCGCAACGTCCATTGGTCCGTGGTTGGGTCCCGGTCCGATTTAAACTGTCGTCCTGGTGTGGCGGCAGTGTTTAGTTAAGCGGAAGCGGCGACAAACAGCCAGAAAGCCCCCGCGTTCTCAGCTCCCGCGGCTCGCTGTCGTCCGAAAGGCGCAGTGCGCCTTTCGTGATCACGAAAATCGAAGATTTTCGAACGACGCTCGCGTAGCGTGCTTGCGTCGTCCTCAGAAATCG
>NZ_JAYMGA010000008.1:0-205243 GCF_035656455.1 Haloarcula sediminis
CTCACGCTCCACAAAATCCAAATCAATCCAGTCTGTACTACCGCTGAGGCGGGCGATTTCTGGCATAGACCACCGAGAAATTCTCCCGCCTCACTTTTGATGCTTAACTAAACACGACCGTCAGTACAGACAAAGCACTTACCGGAGCCGTCGGAGAGCTAAGTCATGAAGCGGCGGCAGTTCCTTCGTGTTACTGCAGGTGGGGGAATAGGCCTTCTGGCGGGCTGTTCCTCTACTGGCAGTAAGGGGTATGCGACGATGCAGGAATTCAGTTTCGTAAACACAGAATCTACTCCGGTTCCAGTGGAATTACGGATAGAACGCACTGATACCGGTGAAGTAGTTCATGCGGAGACTCGTGAACTGACGGTAGACCCTGATTGGATTATCATCGATTGTGTTTGGCCAGATGCACCTTTAACGGTAATGGCCCGTCATGAAGATGGAGAGTGGAATAGCTTCAAGACAGAAGATAGAGACGGCTGTGTAGGTGTCATCGCTCAAGTACGGGACCAGAGAACATCATTTTACGCGCATGACGCTGAGTGTCCAATTGATGACCCGAGTTGCCATACTGATTAGTCCGCACACGTACTGAACGACTGTTTCACCCCAAATCAACTGGTGAGAACTCCGCCTTGATGTGGTGAGCAGATTCGGTAAGTACGGAAGATGTAGTCAGCAATCTGTCTCGTGTAGTTTCCGGCACTCGGAGAAGTACCGGGCTCGTCACAACAGCACCGAATTCAGCCCGATTGCTACTCTCACCCGATGAGAATTTCAGGGGCGAAGAAGAGGGCAACGAGAAGTCCCACCAGTACGAAGATCGCTGTGAGTCGCAACACACCAGCCGCCCGTCGTCGAGGTTTCGGCAGGGATTCGGCAATGCCGGAGAGAGCCATCCCGGTACTAATAAACAGTGCGGCATAGAACGGTGTTGCTCCTTCTACAATGATGTAGTACCCTTGCTGCCCGGCAATCAGAAGTGCGAAACAGAGGAGAACCAGTCCAACACCTCGGGAGGGTTCGCCAAACACGGTTTCATCAATGATAGAGGGCATACGTGTACAGTACCCCCTCGAAAAGACAAGTACCTGTGGCATTTACTACCCTCCACAGGGACTCTTCTATCTGCGCCTAGTGAACAGTGCCGATGACTCTACTCGGTTCGCACGCCTACGTCGCGGCTAATTCAGTGTCCCCTGTCTAAAAATATCCATATCCCGTGTACGCAGTTCTATCCCCTATCAGGTAGCCAAAGACCTATCGACCCGGCCTCTCTGCATCCGGTATGGCAGAGGACCAAGACGCCCTCGAAACCGTCATCGCCGGCGGTGTCACGGCGCTTACCCTCACCACCGCCTTCGGGCTGCTGTTCGCCGGCGTCCCCTGGTTCTGGGTCGCCTTCCCCGTCGGCTTCGGCGGGTTGCTTCCGATGGCGATGGGCGCGACGCGGCTCTACCAGCGCCGACAGGAGTCGGGCGGGCAGTCCGCCGACGAGGACGACGCGCTGGCGACGCTGCGGGACCGCTACGCTCGCGGCGAGCTCACCGACGCGGAGTTCGAGCGACAGGTAGAGCGGCTGCTGGAGACGGAGGACGCCGAGACCGTTCGTGACCCGTCGCGTTCCGACGCAAGTCGGGTCGGCGCCGAACCGGCCCGCGAGCGGGCTGACCGCGACCGCGAGACCGAGTAGTCAGAACGGGTGTTCGTGGGGGCTGGTACAGGGTTCGCTGCGCTGCAGGACGAGCGTGTACTGGTTGGCCGCAAGCTCCTGCTCGTCGGCGAACTGGTCGGTGTGGGGGACGACGCCGTAGCGCAGCAGGTCCGTGTAGTCGCCCGGCGTCGCCCGCTGGGGGACGAAGTTCGGCGGACGGTCGCCAAACTCCGCGACGATCTCGTAGTCGGTCTCCCCGGAGACCAGCGAGCGGACGTACTCCTGCTGTGGCTCGCCGTTGCGGTAGTAGGTCCCCTGTTTCAGATACAGGAGGTCCCGGTAGCCAAGCTGGATGTACTCCGGACAGGGGTCGATCTGCTCGCTGGTCTGGAACCGGTGGTTGATGGGCATCCCGTGGGGCACCGCGGTGTCCTGGAGGTTCACGCGGTACACCTCGACCGTGTCGCCTTCGTCGGCGTTTGCGACCAGCCACTCCTCGGCCTCGTCGCGGGGCATCGAGGCGAAGCCGACCGCCCCCATGCCGGCGTATATCGCCGTCGTCACCAGCAACAGCGCCATCACCGGCCGGGCGACAGCCGGATTCCACGCACGCAGGTCCCGGAGTCCGTTCGCCACCAGCAGCGCAAGCAGCGGGAAGGTCGGCAACAGATGGTGGACCCGGAAGTCGTGCCACTGGGAGAACATCCCGACGTAGACGACGAGCATGGCGAGCACGAGGGCGATACCGTACCGGCGCTCGCGGCGCTTGCGCAGCCCCGCGACGCTCCCGATGACCCCGGCGACCGACGCGAAAAGCAGCGGCAGCCCAAGCCCGCTGGCGTACCCCCGGAGGAACCACCACGTTATGGGGGCGTCCGGCCCTGTCGGCCAGCTCACCCGCGAGGCCGACCCGCCGAAGATGCGCTCTACTATCTGGTCGAACCCGCCCACCATGAAGGTCGGAAAGCCGACCAGTATCGTCACCAGCCCTATCGTCGCGCCGGTGACGAGCAGGCGCGGGGCGAGCAACGTCTTGAGGGTGTCGTCGGCCTTCAGCGCCCGGAGGACGTGGGCGATACCGACCCCGAGGACGACCGGCGCGGCGGTGAGCTTGAAGGCGATAGCGACCCCGCCACAGGCCGCGCCGACGTAGAATGGGAGCCCCTCGCCGCTGCGGACGTAGACGTACAGGAAGTTCAGCGCGAGCAGGACGAAAAACAGCGCCGGCATGTCCTCGCCGCCCTCGTGGGCGATAGTGAGAAAACCGAAGGTCAGCGTGAGTATAGTCGCCGCGAGCCGGCCGGTCGCCCGGTCGACGACGGCGGCCCCCAGCCGGTAGGTCAGGTAGACCGAGCCTAGCGCGAAGGCGACGTTGAACAGCCGCACGAAGGCGAGGCTCCAGGTCCACACCCACTCCGGCGTGCCCGCCCACAGGTCGTAGTAGCCAAACGCCGGCTCGGGGTAGCCGACGGACGTGAAGATCTCCGCGCGGCCGGTCACCACTGCGACGACGACGACCGGCAGCATGGCCAGCGCGAACAGGTACAGCGTCGCGCCAAAGGGGACACGGCTCCACTTGACGCCCGCCTGCAGCGACTCGACGCTCGGGTCGGCCAGCACCCGCCCGTAGGGGACCATCGCGTCTATCAGCCGGTCCTTCTCGTCCCGCGTCGCGAAGTTCGGGACGCGGTGGAAAAACCAGAAGCTCGCAAGCAAGGTCGCAGCGACCATGATATAGGGGAGGTACGGGTCGGCGCGGAAGTCCTCGCGGACCTGCGACCGGACCCGGTCGAACAGCGCTCGCCCGGGACCAAACATACCTCGACAAACCCCCAGGGGCGACAAAAGTCGTCTGGTCTCGCTCGCACTGCGAGCGCGGTCACGCCAGACCGCCCTGGCTCGCGTCTGCTACGGCGCTTGTGACTCGTCGACCCAGTCGGGCTGGGACACCGTGACGTTGCCATAGCCGAACGACATCTCGGTGCCGTAGGTGCCCGCCGGCGTCTCGATCCGTATGGTCAGCGAGTGAATACGGCCGTCCGAACCGACGACCGCCCGACCGTCGACCGACTGCACGTCGCGCTGTTCGAACCCGGCCTCGGTGGTGTTGCTGTTTACCGCCGTCGCGTTGAGCGAATCGCCCTCGTAGACGTCCGCTTGCTCGCCGTCGACGGTCGTCGTCCCGGTCTCCGCCCACTCCACGAAACCGGTGTACAGGAGGCCGCCGACGACGGCGCCCCACGCTTTGACTTCCGTCGCAACTCCGATGGTGCTGTTGGCGTCACCGTACTGCACGTCCCCGGTGGTCCCGTTCCGAACGGCGACGTAGTCGTTCGTGGTGTACGCCGCCGTTTCTGACCCGCGAGTGAGTTCGACGAGTTTCCGGCCAGCGGCGGTGTCGTTTCTGATTCGCACGTCCGTCCGACCGGTGCCGTTGAACACTGCCACGTCGGTCTCGGTGGCGCTGTCGATGAAGTTGTTCCCGCCCGCCGCCGACAGCGACCCGGTACCGCCCGACTCCGAGCCGTTCCCGCCCGCCGTCGGAGTCGCCCCTATCTCGGTCCCGGGCTCGGTGGCGTCTGCGGTTCCGGGTTTGGTCGGTGACGCGTTGCCGCCGCCACCGCTGCAGCCGGCAAGCAGCACCGTCGCCGCTATCACGATCACTATCGCTTTTCTCATTGGCCCGTAATGAGCGTGAAATAGCAAATACCTTCGGCCAACACCTCTTTAACGCCCCGCTCGATAGTTGTGACGACCGGTCGCGGCCCGATGCGGTAGTGTCACAGGGTGTAGCGTCCGGACGTTTCTACCGATGCAGTCGCCTCGCTGTCGCTCGTCGTATTTCGGAGTGGAAAACGTCCGGACGGAGATTTGAACTCGCCGAGAAATGCTCGCTTCGCTGCGCGTTCCTCGTCTGCTCAAATCCCCGTGGTCCTGTCCTGCAGCGCGGACCGCTCGCTGCGCTTGCGGTGTTGCGCTGTAGAGAAACGTCCGGACGGAGATTTGAACTCCGGTCCCTGGCTCCGCAAGCCAAGAGGATAGTCCACTACCCTACCCGGACTCGTATTGAGGGAGGGAGGTCGGTTTGAAAAGGGTGACGGTTCGACCCCCACCACGCGGGAAGTGCCCACACCTCACTCAAAGCCCCCTTTGACCCACCGAAAGGCCCTTTCTTTCAGGTGATGCAGTCGGGGATATGAATCGGCGGACGCTCCTCGGGACTGTCGCTTCGGTCGGTGTCGCCGCGCTCACGGGGTGTCTCTCGGAGGGGGGCGAGGACAGCACGCCGAGTGCCACTGAGACCGGGACTCCAACACCCACACCGCCGCCGGACCCGACGCTGACCGACGTCACGTTCACGGTTTCCGGGCGCCGGAGCGGCACAGAGACCGACTCGGCGACGGTGTCTGCCGACGGCGGGAGCGTCGTTGTCGAGGGAACAATCTGGGGGTCCGACGGGTGCCAGACCGCCGAACTCCCCCGGGTCAACTACGACGGCGCGGCCGACGGGCTGACCGTTCCGGTCGAGACGGCCGGGCGGGCGGACGCCGGCGACAGCTGTACCCAGGCGATCGTCGAGATAGCGTACACGGCGACGATTACCTTCGAGAACGGGCCGCCCGGGACCGTCGTTGTCACGCACGACCGCGGCGACGGACCGGCGACGATCACGACGACCTCGTTGTAGGGCGGACGTTTATATCCGGTGACGGGACCAGTCCGACGTATGGTGATATCGCGGACGGAACCGACAGACGGCAGCGGGTCGCTGGAGCAACGACAACGCTTAAGCGCGCCCCTGACTTGGCTCCCATAGATAGATGGGCGAGATAGGGGATATCTACGCGGACCTCGAAACCGACGTCTCCGAGGAGGAGTTCCGCGAGGCCGTCGAGGAGAAGGTCGAACAGATGGGCGGCCTCGCCGACGAGGAGACCGCGGCGATGTTGCTGGCCCACGAACTGAACGAGGGGGAAGTCGAGACCGTCGCGGACATCGAACCCGGGATGGACGAGGTGAAGTTCATCGCGAAGGTGATGGCCATCGGCGACCTGAAGACCTTCGAGCGGGAGGGCGAGGACGAGGACGGCCGGGTCATCAACGTCGAGGCCGCCGACGAGACCGCGAGCGTCCGGCTGGCATTCTGGGACGGTCAGGCCGTCGACATCGACGACGGGATGCTCTCCGTGGGCGACGTGCTCCGGGTGAAGGGCCGCCCGAAAGACGGCTACAACGGCCTCGAAGTGTCGGTCGATAAAGCCGAACAGGACGACGACGCCACCGTCGACGTGGAACCCGGCGACGGCTCGACCGTCGAGGCGCTGACGATGGGCCAATCGGACGTGACCCTTCGGGGACTGGTGCTCGACACCGACAGCGTCCGCACGTTCGACCGCGACGACGGCAGCGAGGGGAAGGTCTCGAACCTGACGCTTGGCGACGAGACCGGTCGCGTGCGCGTGACGATGTGGGACGACCGGGCCGACCGCGCGACCGAAATCGAACCCGGCACTGCCGTCGAAATTGTCGACGGCTACGTCCGCGAACGCGACGGCGCGCTGGAACTGCACGTCGGCGACGACGGCGCCGTCGACGAGATAGACGAGGCCGTCGACTTCGAGCCCGATACCGACCCCATCGAGGGCGTCGAGCTGGAGGAGACCGTCGACATCGCCGGCGTCGTCCGCTCGGCCGACCCGGTCCGCACGTTCGACCGCGACGACGGCAGCGAGGGCCAGGTCCGGAACATCCGAATCCAGGACGCCACCGGCGACATCCGGGTGGCGCTGTGGGGCGACAAGGCGGACAAGGACATCCAGCCCGGCGACGAGGTGCTTGCCGCCGACGTGGAGATACAGGACGGCTGGCAGGACGACCTCGAAGCCTCCGCCAGCTGGTCGTCGACTATCGTCGTACTGGACGACGGGACCGGGGTCGCACCGACGCCCGAGGAGGCCGACGACGACCAACACGCCGGGCTGTCGTCGTTCGGTGACGGCGACGACGGCACCAGCACTGCCGCCGACGGCGACGGGGCACCAGCGAGCGAGAGCGCCGACAGCGGTGGCGGCACACAGGCCGCCGAACAGGTCGAATTCACGGGCACCGTGGTCCAGACCGGCGACCCGGTCGTACTCGACGACGGGGAGCAGACGATGAGCGTCGAGACGGGCGAGCGCGTCCAGCTCGGTCAGGAAGTCACCGTCCGCGGGGTCGTCGAGGACGGCCGACTGGACGCCGACGACGTGTTCTGAGGGGAAACGACGCTACGGAAACTCTTAAGACCGCAACACTCCCGGTTGTGGGTATGAGCGTCGAGCTTCCGTTCGCGCCCGTGGACGCGGTCATCCGACGGAACGCGGACGGGTTGCGGGTGAGTGCCGGCGCAGCAGAGGAACTAGCACGGAGAATCCAGGAACGGGGCGCCACGCTCGCCACGGCGGCCGCCGAGGAGGCGACCCGAGACGGTCGCAAGACGCTGATGCCGTCCGACTTCGGCGTCGAGGCCGTTCCCGACAAGGACGGCCTTGAGCTGCCGGTCGCCCCGGTCGACCGCATCGCCCGCCTCGACATCGACGACGACTACCGCGTCGCGATGGACGCCCGCGTGGCGCTTGCCGACATCCTTGAATCGTTCGCAGACGACGTCGCTGCCGCCGCGGCCGATCTCGCCCGCCACGCCGACCGGCGGACAGTGAAGGCAGCAGACGTCGAGACGTACTTCGAACTCGCTAAGTACTACTGAATGAACTTCGGCTACCGCGAGGTCTGTCTCGACCACGACACCGGCGAGCGCCACCCCGAGAGTCCCGACCGCCTCCGGGCAGTACGACGCGCACTCAAGGAGTGCCACGGCGTCCAGTACGTCGCGGCCGACGACGCCGATGTCGACCTAGTCCGGGATGTCCACGACACGGAGTACATCGAAGAGTTCCGCGAGTACTGCGAGGACGGCGGCGGTCACTGGGACGCCGACACGGTCGCCGTCGAGGCCACGTGGGACGCCGCGCTGGCCTCGGCCGGGCTGGCCGTCTGGGCGGCCGAGAGTGCCGGCCCGGACGTCCCGGCCCGCCAGACGCCGTTCGCGCTCGGCCGACCGCCGGGTCACCACGCCGTCGGCGACGACGCGATGGGCTTTTGTTTCATCAACAACGCGGGCGTGGCTGCACAGGCCGCGCTGGACGACGGGGCGGACAGCGTCGCCATCCTCGACTGGGACGTCCACCACGGCAACGGTACGCAGGACATCTTCTACGACCGCGGCGACGTGTTCTACGCCTCTATCCACGAGGACGGTCTCTACCCCGGCACCGGTGAAATCGACGAGACGGGCGCCGGCGACGGGGAGGGGGCAAACTGTAACGTCGTCTACCAGCCCGGCGCCGACACCGCCGATTATCTGGCGGCCATAGACGAGGTCATCGCGCCCGCAATCGCCGACTACGACCCCGACCTGTTGCTCGTGAGCGCCGGCTTCGACGCCCACGAACACGACCCCATCTCGCGGATGCGGGTGAGTACCGAGGGGTACGGGGCGATGACCGAGCGGATGGTCTCGCTCGCCGACGACTGTGGCGCCGGCCTCGGGTTCGTCTTGGAGGGGGGCTACGGCCTGGACACGCTCTCGGATTCAGTCAAGATGGTCCATGAGGTGTTCGACGGCTACCAGCCGGTCGAACCCGACGACGACGTGAGCGAGGAGGCCCGCGACGTGCTCGACTCGCTCGAAGATCAGGGCTTTGGCTCGAAGTAGTCGGCCAGGTCGGCCCCGAACGCGTCCGCCAGCGTCGCGATGTCCCGACCGACCAGTACCTCGTACCCCGATTCGAGCGCCGACGCGACGTGTGGGCCAAGGCGGACATCGAGCAGGGCGTCGCTGTCGAGAAACGCCTCGGCCGTCCGGAACTCCCGGGGCCGCTCGACGACGTAGCGGTCCCCCTCGATGAACGGGCCCGCCACGTCGGGGTCGTCGGCGTAGGTGTCGTAGAACCCGGTGGCGTGTTCGCGCACGTGGACCGGCGGCCCCTCGTGGCGCTCGACGGCCGGCCGCTGGGCGACGCTCAGCTCGACCAGCAGGACGGCGTCGCCGTTCGTTTGCTCCGCGCTGTCCCCGTCGGTCGCCTGTGGGGTGTCGACTCCGCTCGCCGCATCTGTCGCCAGCGCCGTCGACCGGAACACGTCGAACCCGCGACGGTCGAGCTCCTCGGTCAGCCCCACCAGCGACTTGCGGAGCTGGGGCCATAGCTGGTCGTCGACGACGTCGGGTCTGTCGAACCGCACCGCCACGGGGGTCGTCGACCGCCGCTCGACGGTGGCGGCGACGCGTTCGGCGTCGTAGGCCGTCGGTTCGCTCGCCTCGAACAGCGACGCCCGCGGGTCGGCCAGCAGCTCGCGGGCGTAGTGTTGCAGCCGTGCGACGTTCTCGGGCGCACACACCGCCGCGACGTTGCGGTCGGGGTCGGTCGGGTCTACCACGACGAGCGGGTCGTCGAACTCGGTGGTCCCGTGGTCCTCCGGGTCGAACCTGACTGGCGGGTGCCAGTCGGTCGCTGCCTCGACGAACGCCCGAAAACCGCCGTACTCGACCGCGAGTAGCTCCGTCAGGTAGCCCGAAAAGCCCCGTGTCCGGAGGTCGCTCCCGTAGACGCCGATACCCTTCAGGAACTGCTTGGTGACCTGGACCTCCCCCGCGAGGTCGTCGTCCAGCCGACTCGCCAGATAGCGGGTGTGAAACGGCGTCCGGTCGACGGCCGACTGGATATCCGTCGCCGACTCGACGGCGTAACACGGCACGAGGTCGACGGCGTAGCCGTCCACTTCACCGACGACGTAGGGGTGTTCGGCGTACTCTTCGTGGCCGTCGGGGAGGACGGCGTGACCCACCGCCAGCCCGTACTCCTCCAGCTCCGAACGCGCCAGTTCGGGCGGGAACGCGACGAACACGTCCACGTCGCGGTCTCCCGCGGTCCACGTTCCACGGGCCGTCGAGCCGACCTGCAACACCTCGGCCTCGACCGGCAGGTCCGCCACTGCTTCCCGGGCCCGCTCCATCACCGTGGCCGCCGCCTGCTGTAGCCGCTCGCGCTCCCCGTCGTCCGGCGTGACCCGCTCTCGGACCCGCGAGACGACGGCGTCGAACTCGTCACTCATTGCCCGTGGCTTATCCGAGAGTGCGTGAAAGCGTGTCGATGGGCGACCGAAACGAAAGCCCTAATTACCAACTCGGGCTACAATCGAGTGCGAGCCGCCGTAGCTCAGTTGGTAGAGCACCTGGTTGTTACCCAGGTTGTCCCAGGTTCGAGCCCTGGCGGTGGCGTACTTCTTTCGACGACGTATGGTGAGGAGTGGTGGCACCGAACACCGTCGTCGAAGAATTCACGCAGAGCTAGGGTCGAGCCGACGAGTCGCAGCGGCCGACCAGCGGGAGGCCGACCGTCTCGGCTCGTTCGAGCCCTGGCGGTGGCGTCTTTCTGTGGCGAATATGACGGTGAGCACGGCGAACCGTCCGTGAGAAGCAAATACGCGATTCAGAAGGGGTCAAACGCGCAAGTCCCAGCGACCGACCGTCTCGGTTCGTTCGAGCCCCGCCGGTGGCGTGAACTTCTGTGAAATTTATACCCATCAGACGCGGTCTGATGACGGCGTCACTTCTTACAGAAGCCACAGACTGCGAGGTGGTTCTCGTGAAGGTGTTTCTCTGTTTGTTATCCGACGAACGTAGCGAGTCGGCAGACCGCTGAAGATAGGTTCAGGAGGGTTCGAATGCCAAATTCACGCCCGCGGGCGGGGTAAGCTGCGGAACTCTTTTGTTAATTACGACAAGAGAAAAGAGTAATGAATGGAGTAGAACAATTCCACCAATTAAACCAGACACAGAAGCGAGGACAAGCAGTTGAAGCCGTACTCAAAACACAGTTCCAGTTACGAGGTATCCCGACACTGGTTCCCGAGTACGATAATCAACCATACGACTTCGTAATAGAACTCGGCAGTGAACTCTACAAAATCCAGGCGAAGACCGCGTATGAAGGGCAGAACGATGGTACTATTCGATTCGAAACACGAACGACCCGGGTGAAATCAGCAGGCTATGAACGCGAGGGATACGCTGATGCAATAGACTTCTTCGCCGTATTCGATCCGATTACGGAGAGTTGCTACTTGGTAGATGTCGAGGCGGCAAACAGCAACACGATGACACTGCGATACGAGAGTGCGAAGAAAGATTCGGATCGAATCAATTGGACTGCAGATTTTACCCTTGATTCCGTACTCGAACAGATACATCCGGCCAAGAGCGACCCGACAAGCTAAAGAGTTAGACCCAAGAATTGGCCAATGAGGGCCCTTAGCTTAGTCTGGTTAAAGCGATCGGCTCATATCGTCTACGGTTCCCACCGTTGGCGTGGGACACCGATTGAGCGCTGGTTCAAATCCGGCAGGGCCCACTTGCTGACACGTTCGACTCTGTGAGCAGCGGCTGTTCACAGAACCATCCGTCTCACGGCTGTGCTGACAGGCGTTTTCTCGACCCGTTCGAGCGTGTCACACACTCGGTCCCACTGAGCGCTGGTCTCCGTGACCCCCTCAACGTTCATTACGGGCCTTCCCGATGGTGGGTGCATGTCGAGTACTGCCGGCTCACTGTCCGAGCCGCACGTCCTCGCCCACGCGAAACAGCGGCTGTTCCCCGAGGGCGACGGGGACCGGAGCTACGCTGTCGTCGATACACAGTTTGCGGGCGGGGAGTGGTTGGCCGGGCAGGCCATCGACGAGTCAGTGCTGGAGGCGCTCGCGCCGTTCAACCACGTCCACGTTGGGAGTGGCTACCCGGACCTCGTGGGGGTCCGGACGCTGGAGTCCGACCTCCTGTCGGTCGAACGGGTGGGCGAGGCGCCGCCGCTCGTCGCCGTCGAGGCGAAGGGCGCCACCGAGCGGGGTCGCGTCGATACCGAGCGGGGCATCGTCCAGGCGTACGACCGGCTCAACGAGGCGAACGTGGCCTACGTCGCGGTGCCGGCCGACGCCATCTCGGAGACGGACCGAACGCTCGCCCGGGAACTCAACGTCGGCGTGCTCGGTGTCGACGCGTCGGGCCGTGTCGAGCCGGTCGAGGTTCCCCGTATCGTCGGCAACCGGGCGACCGGCGGAGCGACCGCGATCCGGTTCCAGGCGAGCGCACAGGGGGTGGCCGAGAAGTCCTTTGGCCTGAACCACCCCAAGAACTACCTTGGGTATCCACTGGCGCTGTATGCCGATGGACCGACCGAGCGACTGCTGGCGGACAACGAGGTGGTCCGTGCGTTCGATGACGCCCGCCCGGGGGCAGCGTTTCTCGGGCTCGTCGCGGAGCGTCCCGACGGCGTTGAGCTGACGCCGCTGGGCCGTGAGGTCGTCCGGTTCGCGAAGAGCCGCTACGGGAGCGCCGAGGGCGGGCTCGCCGAGTTCGAGGGGTGGTACCGCTCCTCGGCGTGTTTCTACGACATAGCGCCCGACTGGGCTGAGCTCGCCCGGTGGGTGCTCTTTGCGTACCCGGCGACGAAACTGCTGGTCGAGGAGTTACAGACTCTGCATGACGATGGCTTCGAGCGGCCGACGCTGGTCGAACTGGTCGAGTACCTCCACGAAGTGCACCCGGCCTTCACTGTCGAGCTGTTCCTCCGCGGTGACGACGACGTCCGGTCGCGGGCGCTGACGGCCGACGGCGACCTGCGTCGGGCGCCGCTGTGTGAGGGCCGGAGCTATCACGCCCCGACGGTCTTCCAGCTGAAGGCGATGCTGTATCACACCGGCATCCTGACCGAACGCGGGGCGGAACCGAGCGATCTCGACCCCGCTGAGGACATCTGGGCGCTCCGACAGCGGATATAGCCACTTTCTCCGGGACCTGACCCGATTCGATATAGCGGATAAAGATTTAACGGCTCCGTCCGCTCGAAACCCGGAGTCGACCGTAAAACGGAGCTATCGGCTCTCCAGACGGCGAAATCCTTCAGTGTGTGGCGCGATTACTATCAGTATGGCTACAGAGGGCGCTGTCACGGTCGACGGGTCCCGGATCCACTACCGCGCTGCCGGCGACGGCACGCCCGTCGTCTTGCTCCACGGCGGCATCATCGACGCTGCCCGGGTCTCCTGGCCGCCCGTCATCGAGCGGCTCGCGCCCGATTACCGGGTCGTCGCCCCGGACCTGCTGGGCTACGGCGAGAGCGACCTGCCGCCCGGCCCGTACTCGATACCGCGCCACGCGGCGGTGGTCGCGGGCGTGCTCGACGCACTCGAACTCGGGCCGGTGACGCTTGTCGGGCTCTCCGTGGGCGGCGGCGTCGCGATGCAGGTCGCGCTGGACCGGCCCGACCTCGTCGAGTGTCTGGTCCCCATCGATCCGTTCGGCCTCGGTCGCGACCTGCCAAACGGCCGCCTCTCGTATGCTCTCGCCCGCGTGCAGGTGTGCAACAAGCTGGCAGTCGCTGCCTTCCGGCGGAGCCGCCGGCTCACGCGGGCGAGCCTCGGCGGGATCGTCCACGACCTCGACAGCCTCCCCGCGGCGGCCGTCGACGCCGTCTACCGGGAGGTCCAGCGGCCGACGGCCGGCGCGGCCTTCCGTCGCTTTCGGGATAGCGAGGTCACCCGCGGGGGCTACCGGACCACCTTCACCGACCGGTTCGGCGAGTTTTCGATGCCGACACAGTTCCTCCACGGGGCCCACGACGAGCTGTTCCCGGTCGCGTGGGCCCAGCGGGCCGCCGACGCGATTCCGGACGCCGGCCTGACTGTCCTTGCGGACTGTGCCCACTGGGCGCCCCGAGAGGACCCCGACAGCGTAGCGGACCACCTCAGGTCGGCGATTCCCGACGAGTAGCGGCGCCTCAGACGGGCGTTGTCGATTTCGGAGGATAGCGAGGGCTGGATGAGGTAAACCTGATAACGCTATATTGAATGGCTGTCCGTGCTCTCGCCTGCGGTGCGAGACGGGGCTTTGCTTCGGTCGCGTGGGTGCCCGGTGGTCCAGACAGCGTTTTTCCCGCTGACTGACGAACGTCGGGCACATGCAACCAGTCCCGTCCCACTGTACGGTCGAGACGGCGCTTCCCGCGGCGGTAGCGGACTACTTCACCCCCGAACGCGAGGCGCTGGCCTCGTATCTCGACCTGGTGCCCGGCAGCATCGACCCGGGAGAGGCCGATCCGACGCTCGGCCCGGTGCAGGCTCTCCCCTGGGTGTACGTCGCCGATATGACCGGTTGGCGCGGACTCGCGCTCGCCCGGTTGCTCGCGGCCGACCGGGACTGTCCGTGTTACCGGCTCTCGCCGCTAGCCCGGGACAGCGTCGAGACGTTATGGGCAATCCTCGACCGGAGCGGCGAGGGACCGGTCGTGCTCCACGTCGAGCTGCGGGGCGATACCGGCCCGGTGCCGGGGACGCTCCGGGAGGCGCTGTGGCGGGGGTACGACCGGCCCGCGGGGGACGCTGCCGAGGCCGCCTCCGGCGACCCGGCGAACCTGCACGTCGTCTTCACCGATACGCGGCCGTCGAAGCGGCTCGCGTCGCCGCTCCCGGACGCGACCGCGCCGGTCAGCGGGGCCACGCTCTCGTATGCGCCCAGGGAGAGCATGACACCTGAGCATCCTCACGGCACGACGACGCTTTCGGCCCCGCCCCGCCTCTCCGAGCGGACCGAGCGCCTCGACACGCTGCTCTCGGCCGCCCTGGACGGCGTCGGGACCGACGGGGAGCGAGCGGCCTTCGTCGACAGCGCAGTCGAGGCGCTAGTCATCACGCACTCGACCATCGGCAAGCAGGACCTCCTGTTCGACGTCTCGCCTCGAACCGCGGTACAACACGGGCACCGGCTGGACTCGCTGGGGGTAGAGGGGGCGCTCTCGGCGCTGCGGGAGGACCTGCTCGCACAGGTCCCACAGAGCCCTACGACCGGCGAACTGCGTCGGACGCTGGCGTCGCTGCTCGACGCGGACTAGACGCCCTGTGCCCGTTTTTCGAGGCGTTTCACGCGGTCGTCCATCGGCGGGTGTGTCGACAGCAGCCGCGACAGCGGACTCTCCTCGGTGCCGTGGACGTACAGCGGCGTCAGCGGTCCCAGGTCCGGCGTCGAGGCCCGCTCTATCTTCCGCAGCGCCCGGGCGAGCGCGAGCGGCTTCCCGGTGACTGTCGCGGCCCGGTCGTCGGCTGCCCACTCCCGGCGCCTGGAGTACGACAGCACCAGGAGCGTCACGGCAAGGCCCACCAGGGCGACGGCGCCCAGCGCGCCCCGGTGGGTCCGCCCGAGCAGTGACGCTGACCACGACCCGGGGTCGCCACGGAGCATGGCCACTGCCCGGGCGATGCCACCGGTCAGTACCACCACCGGAAACAGGACGCTACCGACCAGCCCGACGAGACTCTGGGTGAGACTGTAGCCGAGCGTCTGGACCAGCGCGTCACGGCGCTCGAAGTGTGCGAGTTCGTGGGCCAGCAGCGCCTCTAGCTCGTCGAGCGACAGCAGGGCAAAGAGGCGCCGGTCGACGACGATGGCGCCGCTCGCGCCCCCGACGGCGAAGGCGTTGGGCATCGGGAGCCGCGCGACCAGCAGCGACGGCTCGCCGGCCCGCATCTGGCCGGTCAACCGGTCGTATCGCCGGTACAGCGCCGGGGCGCGAGAACGGGGCAGCTCCACTGCATCGAGCGACCGTTTGAGGCGGGCCGTTCCGGTCCAGTAGCTGAGGACGCCAAAGAGCAACGCGGTGCCGAGGACGGTCGCGACGATGACTGTCGGCGGCGGCCGCTGGGCCCACAGCACGCGGAGGAGCCGGTAGCCCGCGACGCCGGCGAGGAGGTAGGTGACGAGCGTGGCAAGTCCCAGCGCTCCCAGCGCGAGTCGGCGCCCGATAGCCATGTGACCGGCTACGCGTGGGGCGAGAAAATCGCTTGGGTCGACCACGTCACTGCGTGTACTGGCGACTGTCGGGTGTGGGTGCGACCAGGAATCCGTCAGTACTAGCTGTTCTCGCCGCCGGTTCGCTTTGCCAGTTCGGTGACGTTGACTTCCCAGTCGTCGGTCGCCTCGCCGGTCCGGAATTCCCAGGCGCCGCCGATGTCGACGTCGCTCTCTATGGCTGTCTCGATGACCGCAGCGAGCGCGGCCTCGAACTCGTCGGGACTGGTAATAGTGACTGCCGATTTGTAGTCGTCTTTCATGGGGATGGCACTCGGCCACGACTCGAAGGGTGGTCTGACCTCTTCTCGCAAGACTGCTAGGGGACGTGCTCCGCGAAGGGCGTTGTCCGTCTCGGCCCACGGTTCCCATGTATAAATGGCTACCGACAAGCATGGTGGACCATGCTATATCTGCAGGCTGGTGTACCATGCCACCCATATTTACCCACAAGCGGCAAATCCCTACCAAATGAGCGTTATCGCGCATCTACGTGTCCCCGCCGATTCATTTGAACTGGGGCGAATTCTGGACGTGTCTAGGGGGCGCAGTATCGCCCTGGAGAATCTGGTCCCGCTCGGGGAACAGGCTGTGCCCTTCTTCACTATCTTCGGCGACGAGGGGGTTCGGGAGTTCAGGGCGGCGGTGCAGAACCACTCCTCCGTACAGGACATCCAACAGGTGAGCTCGCACAACGACCGAACGCTGTTTGCCCTCGACTGGGACGTCTCCGAAGACCGCCTGTTCGAAGGCCTCGCAGCGTCGAACGCACATCTGCTCGGCGCCACCGGCGGCCCGGACACCTGGGAGTTCGAGCTGCGGTTCCGGTCCCACGGGGCACTGAGCGAGTTCAAGGAGCACTGCTCGGAGGCGGGTATCGAGCTCGAAGTCGGCCGTATCTACAACCCGACCCGGCCCGAGAGCGGCCCGTTCTACGGGCTGACACAGCGACAGCGGGACACGCTGGTCAGCGCGGTGAAGGGCGGCTACTACTCGCTACCCAGAGAGATATCCACGCAGGACCTGGCCGACGAGTTCGGTATCTCCGACCAGGCGGTGACCGAGCGCCTCCGGCGCGCTATCGTGGCGCTCGTGGACAACTCGCTGGTCGCGGCCATAGAGGAACAAGAGGAGTATGACTCCCCGAGGATGTGACCCCCTATAGCCACCCGTCCGGCAGCTCGTCCCGGTGGTCGTAGATGAGCTCGACGACCGGCGCGATGTCGTCCCAGTCGGGCCCTGTGGCTATCTGGCCGGTCTCCCGGTCCCACTCGATGAACCCCATGCTTTCGAGTTTCGGGAGGTGGTTGTGGAAGAGTTCGGCTTCGAGTACGTCGGGCTCCTGTGGCGGGTCGATGATATCCAGCGGGTCGCGGTCGTCGTCGTCCTGTGGGTTCTCCCGCAGGAGCGCAACCAGAAGCTCCCGCCGATAGCGGTCCGACAGTGCCTCTAGCGCCTGACTCAACCCTTCCTCCTGCTCTGATTGTGACACGGTCAACACCAAGAGGGCTAGCCTGTAACGCCCCTAAACGCTCCCGATGGTACACCATGCCGGGCTTGCCCAGCTGGTGACAATCTCGCGTGTGCGTGCCAAATTCGTGGGTATCGAAGCCGAGCGACCGACAGGGCCGCGCCGCTCGAAACGAACGGCGGCCCTCTGTCGCCACTCCATTTGATATAGCATATAGAGATTTATCGCAACCGCGGCCGTTCCCCAGCTATGTCGTCGGAACACGGGACAGAAAGCCACGGCAGGCGTTACAGGCGGGTCTGAATCGTCTCGGCGGTAGCGTCCCCAACCCCCTCGACCTCGGTCAGCGCCTCGCGGTCGGCCGCGCGGATGCGCTCGACGCTGCCAAAGCGGCGCAAGAGCGCCTTCCGCGTCGCCGGCCCGACACCGGGGAGGTCGTCAAGCGGCGTCGACACCTCGTCGCGAAGGGTCTGGTGGTACTGCACCGCAAAACGGTGGGCCTCGTCACGGACCCGCTGGAGGAGATGCAGGTGGGGGGCGTCGCCGTCCCAGTCGTACACCCGCTCCGTCGTTATCACCAGTTCCTCGTCTTTCGCCAGCGCGACGCATGGCACGTCCCAGCCGGTCTCGGCCAGCGCGTCCCTGGCGGCTCCGAGTTGCCCGTCGCCGCCGTCGATGAGCAACAGGTCGGGGTCCGGGCGGTCGTCCCGGCCCTCTATGGCGCGTTCGGCCCGCCAGCGGACGAGTTCGCGCATGTTGGCGTAGTCGTCGTTGCGCTCGGTGAGCTTCTTGCGCCGGTAGCCGCTCGTGTCGGGGTCACCCCCGACGGCGAGGACGTTCGAGCCGACGGCGCTTTTCCCCTGGGCGTGGCTCACGTCGAACCCCTCGATGCGCTCGGGGCGGTCGATGCCCAGCGCGTCAGCAAGCGCCCCGACGCTGTCGTCCTGGCCCCCGCGCTGTCGGGCGTTCTTCAGCGCCAGCTCGACCAGGGTGGCCTCCCGGCCGGCGCCGGGGACACCCAGCGTGACGCCCTCCGCGTCGAGCCACCGCTCGATTTCGGCGTCGGCTGGGTCCTCGGCACAGAGGATTCTGCTGGGGAGGTCGCGCTCGGCGTAGTACTGTGGGATGAAGGCCCGGTAGACGCCGGCCGGCCCCTCGCCGTCGGGGGCGTCCAGCGTGAACCGGTCCCGTTCGACGAGTTTGCCGCCCTCGGCGTGGAGCCGGGCGACGACCGCCCGGTCCCCTTCGACGACGGCGCCCAGCACGTCGGTGGTGGCCCCGCTTTTGGCGTCGCTGACGGCGGTGTCGCTCTCCCCGTGGAGGGCCTCGACGGCGCCCAGTTTGTCCCGCAGGTTCGCCGCCCGCTCGAACTCCTGGTCCTGGGCGGCCTGCTCCATCGCTTGGCGGAGCGGGTCCGCGAGCACGCCGACCTCGCCCTCGAAGAACCGCTCTGCGCTCTCGGCGTCGGCGGCGTAGCCGGCCTCGCTTATCTCGCCGGTACAGGGGGCGGTACAGATACCCATCTCGTAGTCCAGACAGGGCCGCTCGCGGTCGCTGTACTTGTAGTCCGAACAGCCACGTAGCCCGTATATCTCCCGCAGGGCCTTCACGACTGTCTCCACCCGCCCCTTGTCGGTGAAGGGACCGTACACCGTCGCCCCCTCGTCGGGGTCCCGTGTCACCTGAATACGCGGGACGGCGTGGTCGGTCAGCTGGACCAGCGGGTAGGACTTGTCGTCTTTCAGCCGGACGTTGTAGGGTGGCCGGTGGCGTTTGATGAGGTTGGCCTCCAGCAACAGCGCCTGGGTCTCCGTGTCGGTGACCGCAAAGTCCAGGGTCGCCGCTCGCCCGACCATCTTCTCGATGCGGCGGCTCCTGGGGTCGCCGTACGAGCGCACCCGCTCGCGCAGCGAGACGGCCTTGCCGACGTAGAGGACTCTCCCGTCGTCGTCCTCGAACTGGTAGATGCCCGGCTCGTCGGGCAGCTCGCTCGCCCGGCGGCGCACGCCGTCTGTGTCCATCACCGTCGGGTAGACACTCGGCGGAGTTGAACGTCACGCCACGGCGTCGTCCGTCGGCGCGTCCGCGCGCTCGGGGGCCGAGCCCAGGGCGGTCCGCAACCGGCCGAGTGCCGCCTCGTCGTCCGGCGCCGCCAGTTCGATGTCGTCCCCGCCCGCGACGGCGACGACCAGCAGCCGCTCCCGGCTCCAGAGGTACACCGCGAGGACGACGGCGCCAAAGGCCAGCGCCAGCCCGCCGAACACGCGCATCAGGTCGTCCAGCCGGGCGAGCAGGTCGAGCATCGTCCCGAGCAGCCCGAGCATCCTGCCGATGCCGGCGGCGCTCCCGGCCCCGCCGCTCTCCAGTGAGACCCCTTCGACCATCCCGTCGAGACTGACGGTGAACCCGGCGACGAGGAGTGCGACGCCGACGACGATAGCCTTCACCGCCCGTTCGAGGAACCGGAACTCGCCGCCGGTCCGGACCTCGACGCCGTCGACGTTGGGCCGGTCGACCTGGCTGAAGTTCGCCCCCTCCCGGTCGGGGGTAAAGGCCAGCAGGCGATGGCTCGTCACGACCACGCCGCCGGCGCCGACGGGGACCCGCTCCTGTACCGACTCCCCGTCGTACAGGAGCCCGTCGGCCTGCTCGATCCAGTCCATACAGTAGGTTCTCCGGGCTTCGGTTATGAATGTGGCCCCGACCCCAACGGCTAACACAGCGCCCTACCGAACGTATGATATGGTCTCTGACCCCCGCTGTCCGGACTGTGCCGGGAAGGTCAGCTCGACGGCGACGTGGTGTATGCACTGTGGCGCGGACTTCCCGAGCGCCGTCGACGCCGACAGCGGGCGACCCGTCCAGGACCGCGCCGACGGGGAGGCAGCCTACGAGGAGTCGGTCGAGGGCGGGAGCAGCGACGCCCAGACGGTCGGGTTCCTCGTCGCCGTCTTCGGGCTGGTGACGCTCCCCTTTGTCACCCCGCCCGACGTGACGCTGCTCTATGTCACCGCCGCCGTCGTCGCGGGCCTGTACGCCGCCAGACAGTCGTCGCTGGGGCAGGCGGCCTCCCGGGGCGGCTTCGCGCTGGCCGTGGCGCCCCTGGCTATCTGGACCCTCTCGCTGGCGCTGTCGGGCCCCGGTGACCTCTCCGTTACCGCGCTCCTGGGACCGCTGGCGTACGGTCTCGTGGTTTCGGCGCTTGGCCGGACCGCCCAGACTGTCGGCTGACGCCGCCAACCGGGCGGCCAGCGCCGTATCAAAACTACCATGCCACCCGGGCCGAAAGTGCCGCTACAAGGTGGCTCCCGTGACCAAGAAACAGGAATACACAGACGACTACACGGACAAGACGCTGTACATCCCCGGCCCGACCGAGGTCCGCGAGGACGTAATCGAGGAGATGGCCCAGCCGATGTTCGGCCATCGGATGGACCGGATGACCGACCTCTATACGACCATCGTCGAGGACACCAAGGACTTTCTCGGCACCGACAACGAGGTCGTCATCCTCACCGCGTCGGGCACCGAGTTCTGGGAGGCCTCGACGCTCAACCTCGTCGACGAGAACATCCTCGTCCCGACCTGTGGCAGCTTCAGCGAGCGCCACGCCAACGTGGCCGAGCGGCTCGGCAAGGACGTCGACCGGCTGGAGTACGAGTGGGGCGAGGCGGTCAAACCCGAGGACATCCGCGAGGAGCTCGAAACCAGCGACAAACACTATGATGTCGTCGCCTGCGTGATGAACGAGAGTTCCACCGGCGTCCGCAACCCCGTCGAGGAGATCGGCGACATCGTTGACGAGTACCCCGACACCTACTTCGTCGTCGACGCGGTGTCGTGTCTCGGCGGCGACTACGTCGACATCGACGAACACGGTATCGACGTGATCTTCGCCTCGACGCAGAAGGCCTTCGCCATGCCCCCCGGCCTGGCCGTCTGTGTCGTCAGCGACGAGGCCTACGAGCGCGAACTCGAACGGGACCAGGCCTCGTGGTACGGCGGCTTCCAGCGCACGCTCGACTACTACGACCGGAAGGGCCAGACCCACTCCACGCCCGCGATTCCCATCATGCTGGCCTACCGCAAGCAGATGAAGTATATGCTCGAAGAGGGCCACGAGGCCCGCGACCAGCGCCACAGGGAGATGACGGAGTACGTCCACGAGTGGGCCCGGGAGCACTTCGACCTGTTCGCCGAGGAGGGGTACGAGTCCCAGACGGTGACCTGCATCGAGAACACCCAGGACATCGACGTGGCCGCGACCGTCGAGCAGGTCAGCGAGGAGTACGACATGGCCTTCTCCAGTGGCTACGGCGACCTGAGCGAGGACTCCTTCCGCATCGGCCACATGGGCGAACACACCGTCGAGTCGATCAAGGAACTCACGGACGCCATCGAGGACGTCGCGGACCTGTAGCGCGCCCGGCTGTCGAGTCCGTACCTTGATGTGACCGGTTTCGCTACGTCTCTCTATGCCCTCCGCCACGACAGCCGCTGCCGTCGTCGCCGCCTTCGCCCTCGGCGCGGCCGCCGTCGCCTCCGGCGCGGTGTATGCGCTCCCGCTGGTCAGCGACGACACCGGTCCCACCGACATCGAAATCATCGACCTCGAACGGCTCGATGCGGGCTGTCGGGAGGACGTGGCGACCTACGCCAGCAGCCGGAGCGGCCCGAACGGGACACACGCCCGGACGTCGTTTATCGAGACCGGCGCCCGCGACGCGGACCTCTCGGCGTGGGCCGAACGCACCTCGCCGCGTGGCGCGGACTACAGCACGTTCCGGGTCTCCGTCGAGAGCGCCCGGACGGGCCCGGCAAACGAGTCCTGCGAGGTGGGCGTCCAGTACCGCCTCGAATACCGGACCAGCGGCGGAACCGACGACGGCCTCGTTCCGGACGAGAGCGGCCACAGCATCACCCACGTCGAGAACGGGCGATACGCCGGCTGTAGCTCGCTCGGCGAGGGGCGCTGGGCGGACGCCGGCTGTCCGCGCCGCGCCGGCGAGGTGCCGGACCGGACGTGGGCGAACGCGACCGGCTAACCGACGGTTTCTATACCAACTCGCCACAAGCGGCGCGCATGACCACGGCCGCACAGACGCCCCAGGACAACCCCTACATCTCGGAGCCGGAGACGGACTTTTCGCCCGTCGAGGACCTCACGGACGACGAGGCACACGAGCAGGCCGACCGGCTCCGCGAGGCGATTCGCTACCACGACTACCGCTACTACGTCGAGGCCGACCCCGATATCGGCGACCGGGCCTACGACGCGCTGTTCTCGCGTCTGCGGGCCCTCGAAGACGCCTTCGACCTCGACACCGACGGGAGCCCCACCCAGCGCGTCGGCGGCGAGCCCCTGGAGGAACTCTGCGAGATCGAACACGTCGCACCGATGGGCTCTATCGACCAGGGCGGCGAGGTCGAGGCGGTACGGGAGTTCGACGAGCGGGTCCGGCGGGGGCTCACAGACACGGGCTATGACGGCCCGGTCGAGTACTTCTGTGAGCCCAAGTTCGACGGCCTCTCGGTCGAGGTCGTCTACGAGGACGGCGAGTTCGTCCGGGCGGCCACCCGCGGGGACGGCGATGTCGGGGAAGACGTAACCGAGAACGTCCGCACCATCGCCAGCGTCCCCCAGCGCCTGCGGGGGGAGTACCCCGACTTCCTCGCGGTGCGGGGCGAGGTGTACATGCCCCGCGAGGCCTTTACCGCCTACAACCGCGAGCGCGTCGAGAACGGGGCGGACCCCTTCGCCAACCCGCGCAACGCCGCCGCGGGAACCCTGCGCCAGCTGGACCCCTCGATTACCGCACAGCGTCCCCTCGCCGTCTTCTTTTTCGGCGTCCTCGATTCGAGCGTCGAGTTCGAGAGCCACACGGACATCCACGAGCGACTGCCCGCGTGGGGGCTGCGGGTCTGTGATCGGACGCGCGTCGTCGATGACATCGAGGCGGCCATCGACTACCGGGACGAACAACTCGACGCCCGCGACGACCTCGACTACGAGATAGACGGCGTCGTCCTCAAGGTCAACGACGGCGACGCCTGTGACCTGCTCGGGACGACCAGCCGCGCGCCCCGCTGGGCCTTTGCCTACAAGTTCCCCGCCCGGAAGGAAGAGACCACCGTCCGGGACATCGTCGTCCAGGTGGGCCGGACCGGCCGGCTCACCCCGGTTTCGCTCATGGACCCGGTCGAGGTCGGCGGCGTCACCGTGACGCGGGCCTCGCTGCACAACCCGTCGCTCATCGAGGAACTGGGCGTCGGCATCGGCGACCGTGTCCGTATCAAGCGGGCCGGCGACGTGATTCCGGACGTGGTCGAGGTCGTCGAGGGGAACGGTGACGGCCACTTCGACTTTCCCGACACCTGTCCGGCCTGCGGGAGCCAGGTCGAACGCGACGGCCCCATGGCGTTCTGTACCGGCGGGCTCACCTGTCCGGCCCAGCGGGAACGCTCCGTCGAACACTACGCCAGCCGTGATGGGCTGGACATCGAGGGGCTCGGCGAGAAGGCCGTCGAGCAGCTGCTCGACGCCGGCCTGGTCGAGGACGCCGCCGACCTCTACGAGCTGTCGGTCGAGGAGCTGGCCGAGCTAGAGGGGTGGGGCGAAACGAGCGCGGGGAACCTCGTGGCCGAACTCGACGCCGCCCGCGAGCCCGACCTCGCCGACTTCCTCACGGCGCTTGGCATCCCACAGGTCGGCAGCGTCACCGCCCGGAACCTCGCCCGGGAGTTCGGGAGCTTCGAGGCGATTCGCCAGGCCGCCGAGGCCGGCGACGAGCCCGCCGAGGGGCAGGTGACACTGGGCGAGGCCGTCGGCGAGGACGCGAGCGCCGCGGCGTTCGAGGCCGTCCCCGACGTCGGTCCCGTCGTCGCCCGCAGCATCGTCGACTTCTTCCGGGACGAGGGCAACCGCGGCGTGCTGGAGCGGCTCCTCGACCACGTTGACCCGCAGGACGCCGCGGGGACCGAGGGCGACGCCCTGGACGGGCTCACCTTCGTGTTCACCGGTTCGCTCGACGGTTACACCCGCAGCGAGGCCCAGGAGCTGGTCGAACGAGCCGGCGGCTCGGCCACGAGCAGCGTCTCGGGCAACACGGATTACCTGGTCGTCGGGGAGAACGCGGGCCAGCGAAAGCGCGACGACGCCGAGGAAAACGACGTCGAGACGCTCTCGGAGGGCGAGTTCGTCGACCTGCTCGACTCGAAGGGCGCGCTCTAGGAAACGGCTGGCCTCGGGTACTACGGGGTTTCACCGCAACCGCTCCCGAGAGCCAGAAAGCCCCCGTCCGCTCGACTCCCAGGACTCGCTGTGCTCCTCGCTCGTTCCACTCGCTCCGGTGCTTGCTTCGTCCGGGTTCGTCGAGCGGACGGCCCCTTTCAGTCCCACCCATTGCCGGTTGGTCAAACAGCGCGGGGTGGGACTGAAAGGGGCGACCGGCTGAACGAAGGCAGGCGACGTAAGCACCGGAACGAGCACAGCGAGTGAGGAGCGCAACGAGCCTCCCGAGTTCAGCCGGTCGGGGCTTTCTGGCTGTTGGCAGTGCAGTTACGATACCCTGCGGACGGAGTTGTCTGGTCCGCTG
Organism: Haloarcula sediminis; assembly: GCF_035656455.1. NCBI lineage: Archaea > Methanobacteriati > Methanobacteriota > Halobacteria > Halobacteriales > Haloarculaceae > Haloarcula > Haloarcula sediminis. Next base: position 24,657 of record NZ_JAYMGA010000008.1, read on the forward strand.
AAACGGCGCTAGGAAAAACTGAGACGAACGTTACAGGTCGACCAGGTCGAAGGTGTAGTAGCTCAGGCCGGCGGCCAGCGCGACCCACCCGAGCATGAACACCACGACCGCGGGGTCGGAGAAGTAAAACGGTATCTCGCTACCCCCGCCGGCACAGAACGACTGCATCTGCGTCTGATTGGCGGTGATGTTGCCCACGTTCTGGAACGTCTGTGTCTGTTCGGCCGTCGTGACGGTCACGGCGTTCGTCTGGTTGTTGCTCGTGAGCGTTATGTTCTGGAAGGTGCCGCCGGCGACGCTCTCACAGAGGACGCGCTTGTCCTCGGTCGGGAGCCCGGGAGAGAAGACTGAGCCCTGCGTGTTGAACAGGCTGTAGCGGGAGTACTGCTGGGGGCCCAGCTGACTCAGGTCCAGGTTCCACTGCTCGGCGAACCGCTGGAGGCCAGGCTGGACGTTGTCCGAGAAGCCCGCCAGCATGCTGCTTACCAGCGTCTTGTAGGCCTGGGTCGGGGACGCCATCTTGAGAAACAGCACGGTGTTCCACCGGAGAGACCGGGAGACGCCGACGTCGTTGTAGAGGAACTTGCCGATGCCGTTGGCGATGGAGTTCCAGCCAAAGGTGACGTAGACGTAGAAGATCGCGTTCACGATGACCGACCGGAGCGTCGTCGAGACGGCCCCGGAGATGCTGACCGCGATGGAGACCATCACCACCACGAACAGCAAGGAAAACAGCACGAACAGCGTGTACATCTCGATGTTGAGGCTGAGACTCGAAGCCGCCATGAAGACGGCCGTTATCGCTGCGGCGATGAGGAACGGGACGGCGACGACCGCACACCGGCCGACGACCTTCCCGATGATGACCGACCGACGCGAGAACGGCAACGAGAGGAGCAGCTTCAGCGACCCGCTGGTCTTCTCTTTCGTAATCGCCGCGACGCCGACGAATATCGTCACGATAGGCAGGACGACCGTCACGAGGTTGAGGTACACACTCTCGATGACGAACCGGGTGTCCAGCCCGCCGTCCGGCGGCGAGGGCCCGATACCCTCACCGTAGAGCCGAATGGCTATCGGCGCGATGAAGATGACAGTAAATATCGCCGCCAGCGCCCAGAGCCCCTTCGACCGGAGCGCGTCCTTGAAGTCCTTCTTGGCGACGGGGTACCAGGTGAACTGGTCGTGCAGGGCGCCGTCTAGCCGCCCGAGCGGCGACTCGGCGGGACCGGTGTCGCTGCTCATGCTTCGACCTCCGCCTCAGTGTAGGCCGTGAACAGCTCTTCGAGGGACTGGTCCTCGGTCTCGAAGTTCTCCACGTCGACGCCAGCGTCGTTCAGCGCGTTGAGGATATCCATCTTCTGGGTGCCCTTGCAGCCGATCGCGACCTGTGACCCGTCGGTCTCGGTTATCTGTGCGCCGTCGATGCCCCCGACGGTGTCCTCGACGGTGCTCACGTCACCGGCGGGGTCCGCGAGCGTGACCCACAGCGTCATCCCGCCCTGGACGGCGTCGCGGAGCCCCTCGACGCTGTCCTTGGCGATGAGCTGTCCCTTCTGGAGGATGCCGACGGTGTCACAGACGGCTTCGACCTGGCTGAGGATGTGCGAGGAGAAAAAGACCGTCGCGCCGCGCTCGCTCTCCTCCCGGATGAGCTCGCGCATCTCGCGGGCCCCGTTCGGGTCGAGCCCGGTCGTGGGCTCGTCGAGGATGAGCAGATCGGGGTCGTCGACCAGCGCCATCGCCAGGACCAGCCGCTGTTTCATCCCCTTTGAGTAGCCGCCGGCCCGGCGGTCGATGGCGTCAGCGAGGCCGACGCGGTCCAGCAGTTCCGCCGGGTCATCGTCGGCGTCTTTGGACTCGATGACGAACTCCAGGTGTTCCCGGGCGCTCAGCCGTTCGTAGACGTCGTACCCTTCCGGAAGGACGCCGAGGCGCTCCCGGATCGCCGTCGGGTTCTCCTGGGCGTCGTAACCGAGCACTTCGGCCCGTCCCGATGTCGGACGGACAAAATCGAGCAGGATGTTGATGGTGGTCGACTTCCCGGCCCCGTTCGGGCCCAGAAAGCCAAACACCTCACCCTCCTCGACGGTGAGGTCGACGCCGTCCAGCGCGACGACGTCCTGGTACTCCTTGCGGAGGCCGTCCAATTCAATGGCGGTCATATGGGTCGGTTGGACCACACTCCGGTATAGTCTTTCATATTAGTCGTCACTGTCACACTTCATCATCGGGGTCGTGGGTCTGGGCCATCCGGCGGGCTTCGGTCGCGTAGCGTTCGCGGTCGCCCTCTGTCACCGGTGCCAACCGGTCGGGCTCGACGTCGGTGGCCGCCGTCACTCGCTTTCGCCGCAGGAGGTTCGGCGAGAGCTGTTTCGTGAGGTGGGACTCGCCGTCGGGCGTCGCGTAGACGAGCGTCACCATCCGTTCGTCGCCGAAACTCGACCGCTCGACCAGCCAGCACCGCACCGTCTCCTCGGACTCTGTCATGACCACCGCTTGTGGGGCCGTCCGCTTGTATCCACCGAGCGTGCCATGTCATCACACTGGGAGAGTTTTGCCGTAACTCGTGGTTATAGAAGATTGGGGATATATGCATAGCACACATGAGTGACCGCTACGGATTCGGCACCCGCTGTGTCCACGCCGGCCAGGAGGAGCCGGACCCGGCCACAGGGGCCCGAGCCCCGCCGATATATCAGACCTCATCGTACGTCTTCGGGGACGCGGAGACGGCCGCCGACCGCTACGCCCTGGAGGACGACGGCAACGTCTACTCGCGCTTTGACAACCCGACGGTGCGGATGCTGGAAAAGCGCCTGGCCTCCCTGGAGGGCGCCGTCGACGCCGTCGCCACCGGCTCGGGGATGGCCGCGCTGGACGCCGCGACGACCGTCCTCGCGAGCGCGGGGGACAACGTGGTGTCGGCCTCGTCTATCTACGGCGGCACCCACTCCTACCTCGCCAACACCGCCAGCCAGCGGGGTATCGAGACCCGCTTCGTCGACACGCTCGATCCCGAGGCCTACGCCGCGGCCATCGACGACGACACCGCCTACGTCCACTGTGAGACCATCGGGAACCCCTCGCTCGTGGTCCCGCCCCTGCAGGACATCGCTGACGTGGCCCACGAGCACGACACGCCCCTCTTCGTCGACAACACCTTCGGGACGCCGGCGCTCTGTCGCCCGCTCGACCACGGCGCCGACATCGTCTGGGAGTCGACGACGAAGTGGATTCACGGGTCGGGCACGACGGTGGGCGGGGTGCTCGCTGACGGCGGCTCGTTCCCGTGGGGCGACCACCCGGAGAAATACCCGGAGATCGGCGGCGAGAACCCCGCCTGGGGCTTTGAATTCTCCGAGCGCTTTGGCGACCGCGCCTTCGCGATGGCGGCCCGCCAGCGCGGCCTTCGCGCGCTCGGCGACGGCCAGAAACCCTTCGACGCCTGGGCCACGCTGCAGGGCACCGAGACCCTCTCGCTGCGGATGGAGCGACACTGCTCGAACGCCCTGACCGTCGCGCAACACCTCGACGACCACCCCGAGGTGTCGTGGGTCACCTACCCCGGGCTCGACAGCCACGAGACCCACGACCTGGCACAGGAGTACCTGGAGGGCGGCTTCGGCGGCGTCGTCGCCTTCGGGCTGGCGGGCGGCTACGAGGCGAGCAAGGGCTTTTGCGAGGAGACCGACCTCGCGCAGTTCCTCGCGAACATCGGCGACGCGAAGACCCTGGTCATCCACCCCGCGAGCACCACCCACGCACAGCTCTCCGAGGCGGAACAGCGCGCAAGCGGCGTCAGCCCGGACCTCGTCCGCATGAGCGTCGGCATCGAGGACCCCGCGGACATCCTCGCCGACATCGACGACGCCATCGCGCAGGTGAGCTGAGATGGACTCACAAACCGTCTCTGTCGGCGAGTTCGAGTTCCAGTGTGGCGAGACCATCGCGGACCTCGAACTGGCCTACGAGACCTACGGCGATTTCACCGGCGACAACGCCGTGCTGGTCTGTCACGCCCTGACCGGCAGCGCCCACGTCGCCTCGCGGGGTCGCTTCGAGGAGGGCGATCAGGCATACGCCTGGTGGGACGACATCGTCGGGCCGGGCAAGGCCATCGACACCACGGAGTACTTCGTCGTCTGCGTGAACGTTCCCGGCTCCTGTTATGGTTCCAGCGGCCCCGCCACCGAGAACCCCGAGACCGGCGAGCCCTACGGTCCCGAGTTCCCGCCGGTCACCGTCGCCGACTGGACCGAGGCCCAGCGCCGGGTGCTGGACGAACTGGGGGTTCCGGCCCTCTATGCGGTCGTCGGCGGCAGCGTCGGCGGCATGAACGTCCTGGAGTGGGCCAAACGCCACCCCGACCACGTCGAGAAGATAGTGCCTATCGCCGCCGCGGGCCGCCTGGACCCGCAGTGTCTCGCGCTCGACGGCATCGCCCGCCGGGCCATCACGACCGACGAGAACTGGCAGGGCGGCCACTACTACGGCGGTCCAGAGCCCGATCAGGGACTGGCGCTGGCCCGTCAGCTCGGCCACGTGATGTACTTCTCGAAGTCGAGCATGGAACGGCGCTTTGGCCGCCGGGCCGCCACGCGGGAGGCCGAGCGGGCCTTCCCCACGGACCCCGCCGGGCGCTTTTTCCCGTACCGGGACGTGGAGTCCTACCTCGACTACAACGCCTCGAAGTTCGTCGAGCGGTTCGACGCCAACAGCTACCTCTATCTCACGCGGGCGATGGACAACTACGACCTCGCAAGCGGCTTCGAATCGGACGCCGACGCGCTCGCGGCCTTCGACGGCGACGCCCTCATCATGTCCTTTACCGGCGACTGGCACTTCACCACCGAGCAAAGCGAGGCCCTGGCCGACGCGCTCCGGGCCACCGACACGCCCGTGGCCCACCACGTCGTCGACTCCGACTACGGCCACGACGCGTTCCTCGTAGAGCCCGACAACGTCGGACCGCCACTGGCTGATTTCCTCGATGTGGGCCTCTCGGGCAGCGCTATCTCCGACACGGAGGAGTCCGAAGACGCCGCCTCCGATTTCGCCCCGGTCCACACCAGCCTCTTTTCGCGCTAGCCTTTATCACACGTCGACTCGTCTATACATACGTATGGCTGATATGTTTGCCACCGCCGACGAGGAGGACCTCGCGTTCGGGATGACGGTGTACGACGAGGAGGGCGAGGAACTCGGGACCATCCGCGGGTTCGACAAGCACGGCTTCTACGTCTCCGTCGAGGACGGCATCCAGTCGCTGACCGACGACCACCGGACCACTGGTGCCGCGGGCGAGGCCGAACTGATGTGGCGCTGCTGGGAGTGTGGCGCCATGGGCGAGATAGACGAGGACATCCCCGAGGCCTGTCCCGACTGCGGCGCGCCGAAAGAGGAGATATACTACTGGACAGAGGATTGATTCGGACGCGAGCCGGCCGCGAGCAGCGAACGCCGCCGAGTAGCGGCTACTCCACCCGTTCGAGCCGGTCGGCCAGGACCGGAGCCAGTTCCTGTGCTAGCTCGTCGGCCCGCTCGTCGGGCAGCGCGAACCGTAGCGTCTCCCCGCGCCATTCGAGGATGGCCACGCCCTCGGTGTCCCGGACGACGGCGCGGTCGAGGTCGGAAAACAGCGTCGCGATGTCGTCGAACGTCGCCCCGGAGAGGGGCGCAGTCCCGGTGGTCCGCTCGTCGCTGACTGTCACGTCGGCGTGGCCCGACAACCCCTCCAGCGCCTCCCGCCGCGGGCCGACCACGTCCGTCCGCCGGCCGACAGTCAGGCGGACGGCGACGGTCTCCGGGCGCCGCTCGCTCGCGTCGAGCACCGCGGCAAACGCGTCGATTCCGGCCGCCTCGTCGGCCGCCGGGGGACGCAGCCGGTAGGACGGTTCACGCTCGGGCCACGTCGGTGTCTCCTCGGTCATACCCGCCGTTTGCCGCGGGCGCTGTTGTGGCTGGTGGTTCGCGACCGACTGCTTTTGTACCGGCGCCGCCAGGCCCCGAATATGCACATCGCCGTCGTCGGCGCCGGGAGCCTGGGGAGCCTGCTGGGCGGGCTGCTCGCCCCCGAGCACGACGTGACACTCGTCGGTCGGGACCCGCACATGCGGCAGGTCGCGGACGAGGGGCTCTCGGTGACCGGCGTCGAGGCGTTTCGGATCCATCCGGCGGCTCGAACCGACGTGCCCGACGCCGCCGACCTCGCCGTCGTCGCGGTCAAGAGCGGCGACACCGCCGCCGTCGCCGACCAGCTCGTCGACTGCGACCTCGACGCGTGTCTCTCCGTGCAGAACGGGATGGGCAACGAGGCGACGCTCGCGGACGCGCTCGACTGCCCGGTGCTTGCGGGCACCTGCACCTACGGCGCCCGGCTCGACGAGCCCGGCACGGTCGCGTTCACCGGTCGGGGAGAGGTGGTACTGGGCGCCCGCGGGGGCGGGGCCTCCGAGACGGCCGACCGGGTCGGTGCGGCGCTCGCCGACGCCGGCGTCGAGACCGCCGTCGCGGCGGATATGCCGACCCGTCTGTGGGCGAAACTGGCGGTCAACGCCGCTATCAACGCCGTAACCGCGCTGGCCCGCGTCGAGAACGGTGCGCTCGCCGACGGGCCGGGCGCGGCCGTCGCGGCCGACGCCGCCCGCGAGACGGCCCGCGTCGCCCGCGAGCAGGGGGTCGACCTGACCGACGAGCGGGCCGTCGAGCTGACCCGGCAGGTCGTGCGTGACACCGCCGCGAACCGCTCGTCGATGCTACAGGACATCGAATCCGGACGGCCGACCGAAATCGACGCCATCAACGGCTACGTCGTGCGGGCGGCCGACGACCCGGTCCCGGTCAACGAGACGCTGGCGCGGCTGGTTCGGACGTGGGAGCGGGCCGACTAGTTGCGCTGTAACACGTACAGCGCCGCCGCCCCGCCCAGCAACAGGGCAAACAGGTAGCTAGCGACGCGATAGAGGATGGCGACGACCGCGGCGTCGGTCCCCCCGATAGCGGTCAGGGCGACCACCAGCACGACGAGGGCCGTCTCGACGGCCCCGGAGCCGCCGGGGGAGGGGACCAGCCCGGCCAGCGTCGAGGCCGGAACGATGAAGAAGACGAGCAGCAGTGGCAGCTCGGCACCGATGGCCTGGGCCGAGAAGTACAGCGGGAGCGCGAAGAATATCCAGCCGATATAGGAGACGCTGAGGGCCTTCGCCAGCGCCCGGCGGTCCCGCGCGATGCGTTCGAAGGCGGCCTCCGTCTCGTGGATGCGCTCGCGAAGCCCGTCGAGGGTGAGTACCGGGACCCGACGGAGGAGCGGCGCCGAGAGCCGGAGTATCGCCCCTCGAAGCCGGTCCCGATAGCGCCAGCCGACGGCCGTGACCAGCGGGACGCCCACCGAGAGGACGACGAGCCCGCCCGCAAGCGGCTCGACGGACGCGGGGAGCGAACTCCCGTACAGCAGCGCCGCGAAGCCGACCCCGGAGAAGGTGACGAACGGAAAGAGGTTGAGCAGGTCCGCGGTGACGACGCTGGCGAGGCTGTCCTGGTAGCTTGCGTCCGTATCGCGGGAGAGGACGTAGGCGATGAAGGGCTCGCCGCCGGCCTGGCCAAGCGGGGTGACGTAGTTGGCGAAAGTCGCCGCGTAGTAGGTGACGACGAGCTTCGAAAAGGGCTCCTCGATGCCCGCGACGCCCAGCACTATCTGCCAGGCTTTCCCCCAGGCGGTCAGACAGACGGCCGTCGAGAGACAGGCCAGCGCCAGCCAGCCGGGGTCGGCCCGGCGGAGCCCCGCGAGCACGTCCTCGGTGCCGACGAAGTCGACCAGCAGGGCCAGCACCGCCCCGGCGACCAGAAACCCAAGCAGTATCTGGGCGACGGTCTTGCGGTCGAGCAAGTCCAGACCGGCGCTATCCGAGCTCACGCTACTCGAGGTACCCGAGGTCCTGCAGCCGGTCTTTGGTCTCGTCGTCCATCCCGGAGAGCACGTCGCCGTCGGCCCCGTCGGCCTCGTCGGGCCAGGTGGCCTCGACGCTGTCGACGAAATCGAACAGCGCCCGCTTGAGGTGGTCGGGCTCCTCGTCGGTCCCCGCCAGATTTTCGGTCTCGCCGGGGTCCCGACCCACGTGGTAGGCCTCGTCGGGGATGCGCGTGCAGTGGATGTACTTCTCCTCGGTAGTCCGTGCGGCGCCCATCCGGGAGTAAAAACGGGACTGCTCATCCAGTTCGATGCCCGCACTGCCCGCTTTCCCCTCCAGTTGCCGGAGTTCGACGACGGGCTGGTGGTACTCGACGAAGCCGACCTCGCCCCGGGGCACGCCGCCGACCTCCGCGGCAAACTCGCGGTAGTTGGCCGACAGCAGCGAGCGGGCCGACTGCAGGGGCTCGCCCCGGCCCTCGGCGCCCGCCGCGTCCAGAACCGTGTGATAGAGGTCCACGAGTTCGACGGTCGTCTCGTCGTCCCGTTCCGGCTCTATATCGGGGTGTTTGACCATCAGCGGGACGTTCACCAGCGGGTCGTAGATGCCGAACTCGTGGCCGTACAGGTTGTGTTCGCCGAACAGCTCGCCGTGGTCCGCACAGACGACGACGGTGGTGTCCTCCCACTGATCGGTCTCCTTGAGATGGGAGAAGAGCCGGTCGAGCTGGTCGTCGATGTGAGCGAGTTCGGCGTCGTAGAGGCCCTGAATGTCGGCCCACTCCTCGTCGTCGATGTCGCGGGCGCCGCAGTTGAACTCCTTGGAGTTCTGGCACACCTCGCTCGGGTCGACGCCGGGGGCGAACCGCTCGGCGTACTCCTCGGGCGGGTGATAGGGGAGGTGTGCGTCCATCAGGTTGATGAACGCGAAGAAGTCGTCGCTGTTGTCGACGAAGTCGATGGTCTTGTCGATGACCTGCGGGGTTTTCGTGTCGCCGCCGCCCCCCTCGGCGAGGTGTTCGTGTATCTTGTTGCCCACCTGCACCATCCGGTCGGCGACCCCGCGCAGGGTGTCGTTGTCGTTCATCGTCTTCCAGAGCGAGGCCAGCGGTCCCGACAGGAGCTCGCTGGGCATAATTTGGAAGAAGTTGTCGTGGTCGTCAAAGCCCGCGGTGAGGTTCGTGTAGCTCGTTATCCAGGCATTCGAGGAGTAGCAGGCGGTGTCGTATCCCGCCGCCGACAGCGACTCCGCGAGCGTCGTGGCCCCCTCCAGATAGGGGTCTTCCTGGGTGGCCTCGTGTTCGCTCGGGTAGAGGCCGGTGAACATCGAGGCGTGGACCGGCAGCGTCCACGGGGCCGGCGCGACGGCGCCGTCGAAGACGGCCGCCTCCTCGGCGAACTCGGCGAGGTGCGGTGTCGTCTCCCGCTTGTCGTCGTAGACGGTCAGGCGGTCCTTCCGGACCGTGTCCAGGACGACAAAGAGGACGTTTCCCCCGTCCGTATCGGTCATATACTGTCAAAATCCGCCGGCGGGTTAATAACGGTGTGTTTCGCTCCGGACGCTCGCCCGCGAGACGAATTCCCGAGAACTAACGGCTAGAACGGCGCTTCCGGGCCTTCGTCGTTGCCGCCCACGTCGCCGCCGCGGGAGTCGCCGCCGGGGAACGAGGGACTCATGCCGCCGTCGGCGCCGCCGGCCATCCCCTCGCCGCCCTCCATACCGGTGCGGGCGACGACCTCGCTGATCTCGGGGATCTCCTTGGTCATGCGGGTCTTGATGGCCTGAATGGTCATCGGGGAGATGCCACAGCCGGAACAGGCGCCGCCGAGACGGATGGTGACGCTGCCCTCCTCTCGGTCGATGTTCTCGATGGCCGCGCTGCCGCCGTGCATCTGAATCTGTGGGAAGTTCCGGCGCAGGAAGTTCGTGATACGCTCGCGCAGGTCGTCCCCGTCCTCGGTCTCCGTGCTCATAGTAGCAAAACGTGGGGGCCGGGGAGGCTTAGACCTTTGGACTGGGGCGGAAACCGGCTCAGTCGAGGGCTACTCGGCCGCGTCGGACTGTACGTCGTCGATGACCGCGTTCAGTGCATCAAGCTGCTCCTGCATCCGCGCTTCGGAGTTTGGGACGTAGCCGACCCCGTCGGCGACGAGTGCCTCGTCTTCGCTCTGTTCGACGAAGAAGCGGGCGAACTCGGCGACGTGGGCCTCCCCGAGTCGGTCAGTGTTGACGTAGGTGTAAAGCGGCCGCGAAAGCGGATACTCGCCGCCTGCGGCGGTATCGAGCGACGGCTCGATACAGCCCGAGTCGGTCTCGACGCCGAGCGCTTTCACGATATCGCTGTTGTTCCGGTAGTACGCGAGCCCGAGATAGCCGATGGCGAATCGGTTGCCCGCGACACCCTGGACGATGAGTTTGTCCTGCTCGGTCGGCTCGTAGCCGCTCGTGTGGGTCGCGTCCGCACCGAGGACCGCCTCGTCGAAGTAGTCGAAGGTACCCGAGGTGCTGGCCGGGCCGTATCGCTCGATCTCCTCGTCGGGCCACTCGGCCCGCACGTCCGCCCAGGTGGTCGCACCGTCCGCGCGCCATATCTCCCGGAGTTCGGCCGTCGTCACGCAGTCGACCCAGTCGCTGTCGGTGTTGACGACCACCGTGACCGCGTCGACTCCGAGCCTGATCTCGTGGTACTCGACGCCGTTGTCGGCACACAGCTGTCCCTCCTCGGCGGTTATGGGCCGTGATGCGTTGTTGAAATCCGCTTGCCCCGTACAGAACTGGTTGTTGAACCCGCCGCCGGTGCCGGTCCGTGAGAGGGAAACGTCGACGTCGGGCTCTCGCTCTCTGAACCGCTCGGCCACTGCCTGCGCGAGGGGGTAGACCGTTCCACTCCCAGTGACCGCTACTGTCCTGTCCGGCGGTCCGGACTCACCTGTCTCCGTTTCCTCGGCGGTGTCCGTTTCTGTCGGCTCGCCCGCGGCGGTGTCCGTGGTCTCGGTCGGGTCGTCCGTCCCGCCGGCCTCGGTGGAGGGGTCGCTCCCACCGTCGAGACAACCGCCCACCGCGACGGCCACCCCGGTCGCGAGAGAACCCAGATACGCCCGTCGTTTCGACATGTGAACGCGCTCACACCGCCGAAAGAAAGGTGTGGCGGTCGTCAGCGCGGCCCCGGACGAAAACCCCTTACAGCCCGGCGAGAAACGATGGCAGCAATGAGCGACAGCGACTCGGGCGGGCCCAAGCAGGTCTCCGACCCCGACTACCACAGCCAGAACCACACGGCGGCCCAGACCTGCGGCTGGACGGCCAACGCCCTCCGGGGAGAGGGGAAATGTTACAAGTACGCCTTCTACGGCATCGAGTCCCACCGCTGTATCCAGATGACGCCCGTCGTCAAGTGCAACGAGCGCTGTGTCTTCTGCTGGCGCGACCACGCCGGCCACGCCTACGAACTGGGCGACGTGGCGTGGGACGACCCCGCCGCCGTCGCCGACGCGAGCGTCGAACTCCAGCGCAAGCTCCTCTCGGGCTTTGGCGGCAACGACGAGGTGCCCCGCGAGGTGTTCGAGCAGGCGATGGAACCGCGCCATGTCGCCATCTCGCTGGACGGCGAGCCCACCCTCTATCCGTATCTGCCGGAGCTCATCGAGGAGTTCCACGACCGGGACATCACTACCTTCCTCGTCTCGAACGGCACCCACCCCGAGATGCTGGCCCGCTGTGACCCCACTCAGCTGTACGTTTCCGTCGACGCCCCCGACCGCAAGACGTTCGACTCGACGGTGAAGGCCGTCGAGGACGACGCCTGGCACAACCTCATCGACACGCTGGACGTACTGGCCGGGAAAGACGACACCCGCACCGTCATCCGGAGCACGCTCGTGCGCGAGGAGAACATGCACCATCCGGCGTGGTACGCCGCGATGTGTGACCGGGCCGACGCCGACTTCGTGGAGCTGAAGGCGTACATGCACGTGGGCCACTCGCGGGGCCGACTCGACAGGGAGTCGATGCCCAGCCACGAGGAGGTGCTGGCGTTTGCCGAGGAGATGGGGACCTTCCTCCCCGACCACGACACCGTCAAGGAGGTCGAACCGTCCCGCGTCGCGATGCTCGCCCGCGACGCGGACACGTGGGTCCCGAAACTGAACAAGGACAGCGAGTTCTGGGAGTCGGACCCGCTGGCCGACTACTGACCGGACCGCCGTCCCCCGACCGCACCGTCCGGAACCGGGAGGTATACCTATCGCCACACCCGAGCGGGCCTGTGTCCCGCCGGCTGTACACCGTCGGTCTGTTCGTCCTGCTGGCGACGCTGTGGGGCCTGTCCTTCCTGGCTATCGAGGTGGGCCTGCGCTCGCTGGAGCCCGTGCTGTTTGCGGCCTTTCGCTACGGTATCGCCGCCGTGCTCCTGCTGGGGATGGCGCTGGCTCGCCGGGAGGACTGGCGGCCCGCGGGCCGGCCGGACGTCGACGCCATCGTCGGCGGCGGCGCCTTCCTCGTGGCCGGCAACGCGCTCCTGTTTGTCGGCCAGCAGACCGTCCCCAGCGGCGTCGCGGCCATCATGCAGAGTCTCGTCCCCGTGTTGACCTCGCTGTGGGCGCTTGCCCTGCTGCCCGAGGAACGGGTCTCGGCCGTCGGTGCGGTCGGCATCCTGCTTGGCCTCGTCGGCGTCGGCCTCATCGTCCGGCCGGACCCGGCGAACCTGCTCGGCGGCGACGCGGTCGGCCGCCTGCTCATCCTCGGGCAGGCCGCGAGCGTCGCGCTGGGGGGCGTCATCATCCAGCGGGCCGGCCCCTCCCTCGACCCGGCCGCGCTCTCGGGGTGGTCGATGGCCGTCGGCGGCGCGCTCCTCTTTGCCGTCAGCGCCGCTCTCGGTGAACCCTTCGCCCTCCCCGCCACCGTCCCCGGGTGGGCCGCCGTCGCCTACCTCGGCGTCTTCGCGACGGCCGTGGCCTTCTTCATCTACTACACGCTGCTTGAGGTTCGCGGGGCACTGGAGACCTCGCTCGTCGCCTATCTCGTCCCCGTCGTGGCGACCGTCGTCGGTATCGCCGTCTTAGGCGAGTCGGTGACCCTGCCGACCGTGGCCGGCTTCCTGCTCGTGTTTACGGGCTTTGTCCTCCTGAAACGCAGAGCTATCGCCGAACTCCTGACCGACGCGCGGCGCTGACGGCCCTGTCCCAATTGTGTGACGAGTTCCATCTTCGATATGCTTATCCGGATATAGTCCGTAACGCCGGCCATGGCTGAATCAACGGGACAGGCCGTCGGGCGGGATGAACTCGCGACGCTGAAGCTGCTCGCGCTCGACGGCGCCCTCGACGGGCCGACGAAGGTCTCCTGTGCGGACCTGGCGGGGCGGCTCGACGCCTCGAATCAGACGGCCTCCCGGCGGCTCCAGCGCCTGGAAGACGCCGACCTGGTCGACCGAGACATGCTCGGCGACGGCCAGGAGGTCGACATCACGGACGCGGGCGAGCGCCGCCTCCAGTCCGAATACGCCGACTACCGGCGCATCTTCGAGTCCGACGCCAGCGTCCACCTGCAGGGACTGGTCACCTCCGGCATGGGCGAGGGCCGCCACTACATCACGCTGCCGGGCTACATGAAACAGTTCATCGAGCGTCTCGACTACGAGCCTTTCGCGGGGACGCTCAACCTCGAACTGACCGAGGACAGCGTCCGCAAGCGCGCCCGCCTGGGCGCGCTCGAACCCGTCACCATCGAGGGCTGGGAGGACGACGAACGCACGTACGGCCCGGCCTACTGCTACCCCGTCTCGGTCGAGAGCGGCGACGGCGAGTACGAGCCGGCCCACATCATCGCGCCGGAACGCACCCACCACGGCGAGGAGAAGGCGGAGATAATCGCGCCGGAGAAGCTCCGCGACATCCTCGAACTCGAAGACGGCGACGAGGTGACTGTCCATGTCTCGGAGTGAGACCGCGGACGCCGACGCCGACACCGTTCAGGCCGCTATCGACGCCTTTGCCCGTGGCGAGCCGGTCCTGATTCACGACGCCGCCGACCGGGAGGGCGAGACGGACATCGTCTACCCCGCGGGCTCGGTCACGCCCGAGGCCGTCGCCCGACTGCGCAACGACGCCGGCGGGCTTGTCTGTCTGGCGCTCTCGGACGCCGCGGCCGCCGCGCTGGAGCTCCCCTTCATGCAGGACGTGCTCGACCACCCGACGAGCGCCGACCACGAACTCGCCTACGACGAGCGCTCCTCCTTTTCGCTGACGGTGAACCACCGCGACACGTTTACGGGCATCACCGACGACGACCGCTCGCTGACCATCACGGAACTGGCCGCGCTCGCGACCGACCCCGACCCCGAGGCCTTCGCCGAGTCGTTCCGGTCGCCCGGGCACGTCCACCTGCTGCGGGCCGCGCCGGACCTGCTCGCGGACCGCGAGGGCCACACCGAGCTGGGTATCGCCCTGGCGGACGCCGCCGACCAGCCGCCCGCCGTCGTGGTCTGTGAGATGCTCGACGACGGGACCGGCGGCGCGCTCTCGCCCGCCGACGCGCGGGTCTACGCGCACGAGCAGGGGCTCCACTACGTCGAGGGCCGGGCCATCGTCGCCGCGCTGGCGTGACTTTTCCGCGAAAACTGCTGTCGACCAGTCAGTAACTGGCCGAGCCGTCGTCGGTCAGCGACTGCAACTCGCCGGTGGTCCGCTCGACGGACGCAGTCACGGTCGCGCCGTCGCGTTCGACCGCGATGTCACCGACGAGGTCGGCGAGCGTCCCGTCCCGAAGCTCCGACTCGGCGCGCTCGCGCAGCTGCCGGACCACACTCGTCACGTCGCTCGCGGCGGCAGTCGTAGCGGCGTCAAGCGTCGTCTCCAGGCCCCGGACGTCGCCGTCGCGGTAGACGGCGCCAGCGAGCGTGGCGGCGCGGTCCAGCGGAGTGAGGTCTATCGACCGGCCGCCGCTGTCGACACTCGCGGGCACGGCGTCGTTGTCGCTCGGGTCCGGCAGCCGACCGGCAAAGCGAACGGGGGCGTCGCGGGCGTCCGCGAACGCACCCCTGACCGGCTCGCCGACGGCCGCTGTCTCGCCGTTTTGTACGTCGACCACGTCGTAGACGGCCGCTTCGGTCCCGACGACGACGCGGTCCGACCCGAGCCCGCCGACCCACGGCCCGTCCGCGGACTCGGGCTCGTAGACGACGGTTCCGGACGCGTCGAGTTCGCTGAAGTCGATGTCGTCAAGGTTCTCGATACCCGATTTGACGTCTTCGGCGCTCAGCTCCGCGTCGAGGACGACGCCGGCGTAGCCGCTGAACCGCTCGTCACCGTCGCCCCCGATATCGCCGAAGGCGGTCGCGCGGTGGGCCTTCGCGGGGTCGGTGTCGAACTCCGACTCCACGTCGGCGAGTACGGCATCGACGGTCCGGGGACCCCCGTCGGCGTCGGCGGAGACGTACTGCGCGCGCTGTTGCAGGGCGGCGGTGGTCAGCGCTCGCAGCCCGCCGTCCTGACGGAGGACGTCGATGTCTGCGTACACGAGCCCGTCCGCGGTTGCGGGGACGGTGTCGGGCGGGGTGGTTGCTGGGGCCGGGGTGAGGTGGCCGGCCGCGGTACCGACGGCCGCCGCCGACGCGAGTCCGGCGACGACCTGGAGGGCATCTCGTCTCGCAATCTCTCTCACGGGGGCTACTACTCACGGCTAGACTTCAATTTACTGGAACGTACGCCGTGTCGAACCGGTCACTGTGGTGGTGTCGGTGGGCTAACTGGTATCGAAGATACACCGCCGAAACGCCTGTTCGTCCCCAATCCGCCGTCGGATGGCGTCTATCGCTCCCCTGTCGGATGATGTCTCTCTCCCGGTCGGACACCACTCCCTGACAGATGTGTCCCCGTCCTACCCGCCGGCGACTGGTACGGGCGCTCGGTCGCCGGTCGTCGGCGTACTGGAACTCCCGGGTGACCTCGCCGGGGCGATAGCGGACACCAAAGACGGGGTCGGGACCGTGCAGTTCGAGGCGGGCGACCGGGCTGTCACCCGCGACGAGCGGACTGTCAGGGTAACGGGGACGTACGGCTGGCCCGCGCTCGGCCAGTTTGGAGGGAGCCTCCACGGCGAGCGATAAGCCCGCCTTGTCGACGGCGCGGCGGGCCTGCCCCGGGCTTACCGCTCGCTACGGCGGTAATAACAAACCGTATTTACGACGGGGTGTGATGCGTATGGAACCGGATTCCAACGGATATCGATCATCGTATCGCAGACTCGCCACACTTGTCGTGGTCCTGAGTCTCGCACTGGTACCGCTGAGCGGGCTCGGCGCCGCACAGCAGGCCTCCGCGGCGGGGAACCAGTCCTACGTCGCCGTTCAGGGCGAGGAGTGTACCCCCATCACGGCGTTCTCGGACAACGAGTCCGCCATCGAGTACTACGACTACCGGCTCCCGGAGAACTTCTCGGACAACCCCTATGTCAACGCGACGGGGACCTCGTTCAGTTCCGAGGGGACGACTGACCTCCAGGCGCCGAACACGAGCAATGTCTTCCTGTACACTGACACCGCGAACGACAGCGCGTACCTCGTCTTCGTCCACGGCGCGGTGGACAACGAGAGCGCCGACGGCGGCGTGGCCACGTTCAACGTCACCGGCCTGCCGGAGGACGGGAACTGGACGGTCCGCGACGACGACTACGACGCCAACACCAGCACCGACAACTGGACGGTCACCAACACGACGTCGACCGTCGACTGGGACTGGGACGAGGAAGCCACCGACGGCGGTGTCTACTCCGGCATCGACAACGACACTAACGTTACCATCGAACCGGCGTTCAACGAGGATGCCGAGATGTACGGTTCGGCCGACGGCGTTGTCGAGTCCTGGCAGGTCCTCTCGAACGACAGCGACAACGTCACTCGGACCGACCTGGAGCTAAACGAGACCCTCCAGATTTCGGCCGGCACCTGTGACGATGTCGACGCTGACGACACTGACACTGACACGGACGACACCGACACTGACACGGACGACACGGACGACACCGACACTGACACGGACGAGCCCGCGACGGTGAACTTCGAGGACCAGGAGTCCGACGGCACGACCGTCACAGTCGATAACGTGACGGTGCCCGAGGACGGCTACGTCGCCATCCACAACGACAGCTTGCTCGACGGTGACGCTGTAGGTAGCGTCATCGGGGTCTCCGAGTACCTCGAAGCCGGGACGTACGACAACCTGACCGTCGAACTGTTCGATGTCCCGGGCGCCGAGTTCGACGAGTCCGAGCTGACCGAGAACGGGACGCTCATCGCGATGCCACACGAGGAGACGACCGGCGACGAGAGCTATGACTTCGTCAGCAGCAACGGCACCGACGACGGCCCCTACACCGACGGCGGTGAGGCGGTGACCGACGACGCCGACATCACGGTCGGCAACGATACCGACGAGAACGAGACGGACGAGACCGCGGCGGTCACGTTCGACGACCAAGAGACCGACGGGACCTCTGTCACGGTCCAGAACGTGACTGTGCCCGAGGACGGCCACGTCGCCATCCACAACGACACCCTGCTCGACGGTGACGCTGTGGGTAGCGTCATCGGGGTCTCCGAGTACCTCGAAGCCGGCGACTACGAGGACATCGAGGTCGAGCTGTTCGATGTCCCGGGCGCCGAGTTCGACGAGTCGGAACTGACCGAGAGCGCGACGCTCATCGCGATGCCACACGAGGAGACGACCGACGACGAGAGCTACGACTTCGTCAGCAGCAACGGCACTGACGACGGCCCTTACACCGACGGCGGTGAGGCGGTGACTGACGACGCCGATGTCACGGTCGTCAACGACACTGACGAGAACGAGACGGAGACACCGGCGGACGATACGCCGACCGACACCCCAGAAGACGACACGCCAACTGACACCCCGGCAGACGATACGCCAACTGACACCCCGGCAGACGATACGCCAACTGACACCCCGGCAGACGATACGTCAACTGACACGCCGGCGGATGACACCCCGACCGACACCCCGGCAGACGATACGCCGGTAGATGACGGCACGCCGACCGATACCCCGGCGGATGACACGCCAACTGACACCCCGGCAGATGACACGCCGGCGGATGACACGCCGACTGACACCCCGGCGGACGACACGCCGACCGATACCCCGGCAGACGACACGCCGACAGATGACGGCACGCCGACCGATACCCCGGCGGATGACACGCCAACTGACACCCCGGCAGATGACACGCCGGCGGATGACACGCCGACTGACACGCCGGCGGACGACACCCCGGAAGATGACGACGAGGCGACGCCCACCGACGACGGTGGGACCGCCAGCCCCGCCGGTACTGCCGGCGAGTAACGGCCGAACTCCCGCGGCCACTTTTTCCGTGTCGGCTGACCGACACGGTTGTGAACGGGCGACACGGACCGTCAACACTCTTAACCGAGGACTTCAATGGGGTAGGTATGACACACGACGAGCCGTTCGCCGGGACTGACAGTCACGTTGAGACGTGGGGGCAGACAGCATGAGCGCCCGCCCGGAGATGTTCGAGGGCGTCGAGGAGATATGGCTCGACGGGGAGTTCGTCGACTTCGAGGACGCACAGATTCACGTCCTCACCCACGCGCTCCACTACGGCACCGGCGTCTTCGAGGGGGTCCGCTGTTACGGGACCGAGCAGGGGCCGGCCATCTTCCGCTGGGAGGAGCATCTGGACCGCTTCTATGACTCCGCGAAGGTGTACGACATCGACATCCCGTTCTCGAAGGCCGAACTCACCGAGGCCACGGAGGAACTCATCCGGCGCGAAGACCTCGATTCCTGTTATATCCGCCCCATCGCCTTCTACGGCTACGGCCCGCTGGGGCTGAACCCGGACGAGTCGCCGGTGCAGGTCGCGCTCGCGGTCTGGCCCTGGGGCGCCTATCTCGGCGACGAGGCCCTGGAGGAGGGCGTCGACGTGGCCGTCTCTTCCTGGCGCAAGTACGCCTCCAGCCAGATACCGACCAACGCCAAGACCACGGGCACCTACGTCAACAGCGTGCTCGCCTCCCAGGAGGCAAAGGCCAACGGCTACGCGGAGGCCATCGTCCTCAACAAGGAGGGCAACGTCGCCGAAGGCCCGGGCGAGAACATCTTCCTCGTGCGTGACGGCGAGATATACACCACCGGGCTCGCCGAGTCCATCCTCGACGGTATCACGCGCCAGACGGCCATCGAACTGGCAGAGGACATGGGCTATGTGGTCCACGACGACGCGACCATCTCCCGCGGTGAACTGTACACTGCCGACGAGCTGTTTTTCACCGGGACCGCGGCGGAGGTCACGCCCATCCGGAGCGTCGACGACAACCAGATCGGCTCGGGGACGAAGGGGCCGGTCACCGACGACATCCAGACGGCCTTTTTCGACCTGGTGGAGTCGGGCGACCGCGAGGAGTGGTTCCGCTACCTCTAGGGCCGTCGTCGCTCCCGGTCGCATCACCCGCGCAGGAGCTTCAGCACCTCGTCGACGACGTCGGACTCGACTGCGAGGATGTACCGCTCGCCGGGCTCTAACACCGTATCGGCCCCGGCCAGTTCCGCCCGGTCCGCTGTCGAGATCAGGAGGCTCCCGGACGGGAGGGCGATCTCGTCGAGACGCCGCCCCGCAACGGGCGCCGACGGCGCGACGCTGACCTCGATGATATCCAGGTCGGCCGTCGGGTAGACGAGCGTTCGGATATCCTCGCGGGTCAGTATGTCCGCCGCGTGGTCGCCGCCGAGGAACTCGGGGAGCAGCGTCGCGTCGACGACTTCCTCGTACTCCTGGTCGGTTCCCGTCTCCGCCCTCGCGATTGTCCGTATCGACGGGGCGTACTGCTGGGCCTCCATGCAGATCGCGAGGTTCGTGCCCGGCTCGTCGGTGAGTGCGGCGATGGCGTCTGCCTCGCCCAGGTCGGCCTGTTCCAGCACGGACGGGCGCGTGGCATCGCCGTGGATGACGGGACCGAGGTACGCGTCTGACAACGCCTCGACGCGCTCCTCGTCGGACTCGATCAACAGCACGTCGTGACCCTGCTCGGTGAGGTTCTCGGCGGTCTGTTCCCCGACGCGGCCGCCGCCGGCGATGACGAATCGTTTTGTCCGGGCCATTGTTCGTCGTTGCAACTCCTCTCTGTTCAATCCCACGACAGTTACAACACCCCGAGAACGGGGTGTCTATGGCAGGGTGTCTCTCTCGGCTTCTGAGATATCGCGATGGTTCTTAGGATAGGAGCACGCACATTGGAAGTGAAATGGACCGAGCGGCGTACGGACAGTGTACGGTGAATCGCACGTCGACCAGCGGTAGGATGCAATGAGCAAGAGCCGGACCCGGTCACCCGAGGCCGAGCTCGGCTTGCTCGACGCGACGATGATCGGGATGGGGGCGATGATCGGGGCCGGCATCTTCGTGCTGACGGGCCTGGCCGCCGAGATAGCCGGGCCGGCTGCGATCCTCGTCTTCGCACTGAACGGCGCCGTAACGGCGTTTACGGGGCTTTCGTACGCGGAACTCGCTGCCTCGATTCCCAAGAGCGGCGGCGGGTACGCCTTCGTCCGGGAGATATTCGAGGACTTCGCCTCGTTCATCATGGGCTGGATGCTCTGGTTTGCCTACATGATTGCGGGGGCGCTGTACGCGCTTGGCTTTGCGCCGAACTTTCTCGAACTACTGCACGTTTACGGGGTGGTCCCGTCGCCGGACCAGGTGGGCGCTGTCGCGCTGCCAGTGGTCGATACGGCGCTCCCGATCGCCTTTCTGCTGGCGTTCGTGGCGGTGCTCGGTCTGGTGGCGCTCAACGCCGTCTCGACGGCCGCAAGCGGCAGCGTCGAGACGATTTTCACCGTCGTCAAAGTTTCTATCCTGGTGGTGTTCGTCGCGTTCGGGCTCGCGTCACCGATGTTCTCGGGGGCCGAGTTCCAGCCGCTGTTCCCCCGGGGCGGCGGGGCGGCCGCGGTCCTGCCGGCGATGGGACTGACCTTCATCGCCTTCGAGGGGTACGACCTCATCACCACCGTCACGGAGGAGGTACAGAACCCGCGTGAGAACATCCCGAAAGCGATATTCATCAGCCTCGCCGTGACCGTCGTCGTCTATCTGGCGGTCGTGACCGTCGCCGTCGGGACGCTCGGGGCCCAGGGGCTCGCCGAGGCCGGCGAGGCGGGCATCGCGACGGCGGCGACGTCGTTCATGCCGACCGGACTGCCGATTATCCAGAACGGCGGCGCGCTCATCGTCTTCGGGGCCGTGTTCTCGACCCTGACGGCGCTCAACGCGGTCGTCATCGCCTCCTCCCGGGTCGCGTTCTCGATGGGGCGTGAAGGGCAGTTGCTCCCCTCGGTCGGCCAGCTACACCATCGCTACGGGACGCCGTTCGTGGCGATCATCGCAAGCGGCGTCGTGATGCTCGGGTCGGTGGCGCTGCCGACCCAGAGCGCCGGCAACATGTCGAGCCTGTTTTTCCTGTTGTCGTTTATCATCGTCAACGTCGCCGTCATCAGGCTCCGCCGGGAGCGACCGAACATGAATCGCCCGTACGAGATGCCGTTCTACCCGGTCCCGCCGCTGGTCGGTATCGCGCTCAATCTGGTTCTGACGGGGGTGCTCGTGGAGTATCTGTTCCGGACGGACCCGCTGGCGCTTGGACTCAGCGCGGCGTGGATTCTGCTCGGGGCGCTCGCGTATTTCGCACTCAACCGGGTGAAGGGACCATCGGAGCGTGGGGCGGCGGACGCCGACACCGAAATAACACCGGAGGCTGAGGACTGACCCATGAGCAGTGACCTCGACATCATCATCGCAGGCGGTGGGCGCGTCGGTTTCCAGACAGCCGATATACTCGCCGACCGCGGCCACGACGTAACGATAATCGAACGCGACGAGCGGATCGTCTCGGACATCGCCGACCAGTGGGTGGCGACGGTCATCGAGGGTGACGCGACGAACCCGGACATCATCGAACAGGCGGGTGTCGAGCGTGCGGACGCAATCGCCGCGCTGACGGGTGAGAGTGGGCTGAACCTGGCTGTCTGTCTGGCCGCCACAGAGCTGACGCCCGACATCCGGACGGTCGCGCGTATCGACCGTGCAGTCGGTACGGCATACACCCGGTTTGTCGATGCGGTCGTCTTCCCCGAACGGGCCGGTGCCAGAGTGGCGGCCAACGAGATTCTGGGCAGCGACGTCCAGACGCTCGCGGACGTGACCGCCAACCTCGACATCATGCACATTCGCGTCGCCGAAGGCGCCCCGGCCGCCGGGAAAGCGCTCTCGGAGGTTCGCTTTCCCGCGGGAACCCTCGTCGTCTCCGACGACGACGGGGAGCGAATCGCACGCGCCGATACGACCCTGACACCGGGTAGCAGCTACGTCATCGCCGTCGAGCCAGATGTCGTCGACGAGGTACTGAATCTGATGCGGGGGTAAGACCAGCGTGGGCGCTCACGGACACGGTTCGGCGCCACGGTGGCCGACGCCGGGCCTCGGTATCCCGTCTGTCACGTTGGAGTCCGGTTCCCAGACGGGCCCGCGGGCGACGCGCCGCTAGTCGTCCTCGCCCGCGATCGGGATCGTCTGTGCGCGCTCCTCCGTATCACCAAAGCCGGCCGAGAGGATACGCGTCAGCGCATCCTCCACGCGTTCGTCGGTCTCCTCGTAGGTGTCGGACTCGACCTCGATGACAAAGCCCGTGGTGATGTTCGGCGCGGTCGGCAAGAAGAGCACGTCGCGGCCGTCCTCGGTCGTCTGTCCGGTCTTGAACGCCGTCATCCGCAGCCCGTCCCACACTTCGAGTTTCACCGGCGTCTGGAGTTCGTCCGTCCCGCCGACGGCCGTCTCGACCGCCATCTTCGAGGCGTTGTACACCACCCGGAGCCCCGGCACCTGATTCATCGCGTCGTCGAGGGTCTGTTCCACGAAGTCGCCGAAGGCCGTCCGCATCAGATAGCCCACGGAGAAGACGATGAGGACGAAAAGAACCATCGAGACAGAGACCCGGACGAACTCGACAGCGGTCGGCGTGGCAGCGCTGGCGGGGACCCCCACCGCGATGAGGAGCTGGTCGTCGATAGAGGGGAGAAAGACTGACGCGCCGGCGAGGATGCTGTAGAGATAGACGATAACGTACGTCGTGACGAGTATCGGCAACAGGATGATGAGGCCGCTCGCGAAGTCCCGCTTCCACGACGAACCCGAGGCCATATCTCCACCTGGCGGCGACGGATAATCAGCCCTTCCCTTCTACGCGCCCGACGGCTCACCGGACAGCCGGTTCGCGTAGCCGTCGCCGGTGCTCTGTCGGTGACGACACGCCCGCGACCGGCTTCACGCAGGTCATACTTGCCACACACCGGACGGTGTCGACGGCCGGAGTTTGCCGCCCGAAGCCACATCGGTTAAGACAGCGCCACGTGACGGCGCGAACATGGACACACTCGGGGTCGTCGTGACCGCAGTCTGGGCGATGTTGCCCGCGTACGTGCCCAACAACGTTGCCGTACTGGCCGGCGGGGGCAAACCGATAGACGGCGGACGGTCGCTGCCCGACGGACGCATCCTGGGCGACGGCAAGACACAGCGCGGGACCGTCCTGGGGACGGCGGCGGGTACCGCCGTCGCGCTGGGCCTGACAGCCATCGCGCCGGCGGTGAGCGCGCTGGTGGGGTACTCTCTCCCGACGTTTTCGGTTCGGGTCGGGCTCGGTCTGGCCTTCGGGGCGATGTTTGGCGACATCGCCGCCTCCTTCGTTAAACGCCGGACCGGTCGGGAACGCGGTGCGGCGTTTCCCGTGTTAGACCAGCTCGACTTCGCGCTTGGCGCGCTGGCCTGTGTCTGGATACTGGCGCCCGCCTGGACCGAAGCGACGTTCACGCGCCCGGTTCTCATCGCGGTGGTGGTCATCACGCCGCTCTTGCACGTCCTGACGAACGTTATCGCGTACGCGCTCGGACTCAAAGACGAGCCCTGGTAAGGGTTGTCGGCCACGGGGCCTCTTGCCAGTCCGACCCGGCGATTACCGGTACACAGCCACAATACTCCGTCTGAAGTGATGTGCTTTTCACAGCGGCCCGTCCAAGAGTGGGTATGAGTACCTCAGGGGACACACTGCGACTCGCGACACGCGGCTCCGACCTCGCTCTTCGTCAGGCCGCTACGGTTCGTGACTCGCTCGCGAGCCGGCGGCTCACGGTCGAACTGACCGAGGTCGAGACCACGGGGGACCAGCTCACAGACGAGCTCATCCACCGGCTTGGCAAGACCGGCGCCTTCGTCCACAGCTTAGACGAGAAGGTGCTTTCGGGCGAACTGGACGCCGCCGTCCACTCGATGAAGGACATGCCGACCGAGCGACCCGACGAGCTGGTCGTCGCCGGCGTCCCCGAACGCGGGCCCGCCGTGGACGTGCTGGTGACGCCCGATGGCGCCGGCCTCGACGACCTGCCGGAGGGGGCCGTCGTCGGCACGTCGAGCCTGCGCCGGAAGGCCCAGCTGCTCGCCGAGCGCCCGGACCTCGTCGTCGAACCGCTGCGGGGCAACGTCGACACCCGCATCGAGAAGCTGCTCGCCCCGTCGCTCCAGCAGGAACACCAGGAGCGCCACGAGGCCGAGGAAGAGCGGAAGGCGCAGGCGGGCGACCCCGACGAGGACTACGAGTTCCCCTACGAACAGGACGTGGAAGACTGGTTCAACGGGTTGGCGGAACTAGAGCGGCGGGCGATGGAGCGCGAGCCCGACACCGAGTACGACGCCATCGTGCTGGCGAAGGCGGGGCTTGACCGCGCCGGCTTGACCCACCACGTCAGCACGGTCGAACTCGACCCCGAGGCGTTCGTCCCGGCCCCCGGCCAGGGCGCCCTGGCGGTGACGGCCGTCGACGGCGACCTCGCGACGGACATCCACGACCGCCTCGACGACGACCGGACACGCGTCGAGACGACCGTCGAGCGGACCATCCTGGCCGAGCTGGGCGGTGGCTGTGTCGCGCCCATCGGCATCTACGCGCGTCTCTCCGGCGGCGTCGTCCACACCAGCGTCAGAGTCCTCTCCCAGGACGGCACGGAGAACATCCAGGTCGCCCGCGACCTCCCCGTGGAACGTCACATCGACGCGGCCCGGGAGCTCGCGGCCGAACTCGCAGAGCGGGGCGCCGACGACCTCATCCAGGCCGCAAAGCGGGACAGCGACGGGGCCGACGACGACGCTTCGACCGCCCGGGAGGGCGACGAATGAGCGACGATCCCCTCGAAGGCAAGAGTGAGTCGACGGTCGGGAAAGTGTATCTCGTCGGCTCCGGGCCGGGCGACCCGGACCTGCTGACGGTGAAGGCAAAGCGCCTGCTTGCGGAGGCCGACGTGGTGCTCCACGACAAGCTTCCGGGCCCCGAAATCCTGGGGATGATTCCGGAGGAGAAACGCGAGGACGTGGGCAAGCGCGCCGGCGGCGAGTGGACGCCCCAGGAGTACACGAACACCCGACTGGTCGAGACCGCCCAGCAGGGCAACGTCGTCGTCCGGCTCAAGGGCGGCGACCCGACCGTCTTCGGCCGCGGCGGCGAGGAGATGGTCCATCTGGCGGAGAACGGTATTCCGTTCGAAATCGTCCCCGGCATCACCAGTGCCATCGCCGGGCCGGAGGCGGCAAGCATCCCCGTCACCCACCGCGACTACGTCTCCTCGGTCTCCTTCGTCACGGGCCACGAGGACCCCACCAAAGACGAGTCGGCGGTCGACTGGGAGGCCCTGGCCGACACCGGCGGCACCATCGTCGTGCTGATGGGCGTCGGCAAACTCCCCGCCTACACCGACGAGCTGCTGAACTACGGGATGGACCCCGACACACCGGTGGCGCTCATCGAGCGGGCGACCTGGCCCGACCAGCGCGTCGCGACGGGCACGCTCGACACCATCGTCGACGTGCGCGACAGCGAGGGCATCGAACCGCCCGCCATCACGGTCATCGGCGATGTCGCGGGCGAGCGCGAGCGGGTCGTCGAGTTCCTGGAGGGGGCCTGATGCGCGAGGCGCCACGGCTTCGGGTCGCGGCGTTCCGGCCCGACGACGAGCGGCTGGCGAACGCGGTCGAACTGCTGGAATCGCTCGGCGCCGACCCCGTGCCCGACCCGATGCTCGCCGTCGAACCCACCGACGCGGCCCCGCGCGAGGATTGTGACTACGTCGTCCTGACGAGCAAGACGGGGGTCGAACTGGCCGCCGACGCGGGCTGGGAGCCCGGCGAGGCGACCGTCTGTGCCATCGGCGAGTCGACCGCTGCGGCGCTGCGTGAGGCGGGCTACGGCGTCGACGTGGTGCCCGAGGAGTTCTCCTCGACCGGGCTGGTCGCCACACTCGAAGCCGAGGTGGCCGGCGCCCGCGTCGAGGTCGCCCGCTCGGACCACGGCTCGCCGGTGTTGACCGACGGGCTCGACGACGCCGGCGCGTACGTTCACGAGACCGTCCTCTACCGGCTCGTCCGGCCGCCAGAGGCCGGCGAGTCAGCCCAACTGGCGGCCGACGGCGACCTCGACGCCGCGCTGTTTACCTCCTCGCTCACCGTCGAACACTTCCTCGACGCGGCCGAGGAGCGCGGTATTCGTGATAGTGCCCTCGACGGACTGAAAGAGGCGACCGTCGGAACGATAGGGAAACCCACGAAGGAAACGGCCGAGGGCGCCGGGATTCCGGTCGACGTCGTCCCCGACACCGCCGACTTCGAGGCGCTGGCCTGTGAGGTCGTCGAGGCGGCCGCCCCGACCCACCACGAGTAGCCCCGACCGGACAGACGCCGTATTCAGTCCGCCGGCTCGGTCGCGCGTTCTTCGCTTTCCATCCGTGCCCGCAGCGTGTCGAGTTCGTTCTCGACGGACCGCTCCGTGGAGAGCCGGTTTAGCTCCCGGTCGATGTCGTCGCCCTCAGCGAGGACGCTCTCCAGCTGGCCCGTCGCCTCCAGTTCCTCCAGGGCCTCGGCGCGGGCCTCCATGCGTTCGGTGCGCTCGGTGGCCCGCTCCATTGCCCGCCCAACGTCGTCTATCGTCTCGCCGACGCCGGTGAAGGCCTCGGAGACGCGGGCCGACGCCTCGGCGGCCTCGTAGCGCGCCTTGACGGTCTCCTTTCGCGTGCGGAACTGCTCTATCTGGCTCGCCAGCTCGGCACGCTTGCCGACCAGTCGGTCCTGGGTCTCCTGGAGGCTCGTTATCTGCTCGCTGAGTTCGGTTATCTGTGAGACGTGGGCCTGTTTCTTCTCTAGGGCGCGCCTGGCCAGGTCCTCGCGGTCCTGGCGCATCGCTTCCCGGGCCTGACCGTCGTACTTCTCGACGTTCTCCCGGAGCCGCCGGCGGTGTATCTCGAGGCGTTTCTTCTGGGTCGTCACGTCGGCCACGGCCCGCGTGACCGCCTGTAGCTCGTCGCGCAACTGCTCGTAGGAGTAGTCGAGCTCGCTCCCGGGGTCCGAGACCCGGTTTAGCAGCGCCGAGAGCTTCGAGCGGACGGCGAAGGCGAGTCGGCTGAGCAGGCTCATCGACCGGTCCCGAACATAGCGCGGCAGTGATTCATGCGTCGGTGTAGGAGTGACAACAAGATAATGACATCGGGGCGAACGTGACGACTCCGATTCCCGGAGCTTGCGTCCTCATATCGGCCTAAAAGTCAGCTACTACAGTATCGCGTACGACTTCATTACCAATCTCGGACTGTTGATATGATGGCCAGTCGTACTGTCGGTCATCGATGGAGCGACCCCGCTTGGCCGTCGATGTCGTATCGGTTGGGACCCCGGCGTTAGCCGACCGGACGCGTCGGTCGACAATCGGCGGCGACACGGAGCCACGGGCCTGATGGCCGACGACTGGCCCGTCGTCGGACTCCTCGCAGCGGTGGGCGTCCTCTTGCTGGTGACGGCCGGAGTGGCGCTGACCGGCGTCGTCGGGCTCTTTGGCTCCGATGGGACGGGCGTCGCGACGGAGTCGGCAACGGTGCCGACCCCGACGGAGACGCCGACCGCCGATGGGGGTACCCCTGCGAGCCAGCTGTTCACGCTCGACACCCGCGGCGTCGAGATGTGCGGTATGCTGTGTCGTAACGTGACCTCGACTGTGACCAACGAGCAGGACACGGCCGCGCGCGACGTGACCATCCGAACGCGGCTCTACGCCGGCAACGACACTGGCGGTGAGGTCCGCTGGCAGGGCGTCGAGCGGGTCGACCGGCTCGGCCCCGGTGAGACCTACAGCACGACACAGCGGGTCGAACTGCCCCTCGAAGCCACCCTCGCAGTCCGTGACGCCGACGGCTGGGTGACGATACACACGACGGTCGAGACCGCGGACCAATCTGTCACCGTCACCGACCGACGCGACGTGACCTGACGTGGCGACACCGATGCGACTGACCGCTTCTGAAGGTTTTTATCGGGAGGCGCACCTACCTCGCCACGATGAGTGTGCCCGTCCCCGCGCTTTCCGAGCGAGCGAGTGCGTGTGCCGACCGCCTCCGCGCGGCCGACCGCGTGCTGCTCGCCTCCCACATCGACGCCGACGGCCTGACCAGCGCCGCCATCGCCGCGTCGGCGCTCTCGCGGGCGGGGATTCCCGTCGAGACGGTGTTCAAGAAGCAACTGGACGCCGACGAGATAGCGTCCATTGCCGCGAGAGACGAGGCGACGGTGCTGTTTACGGACTTTGGCTCCGGCCAGCTCGACGCCATCTCCGAACACGTCGCCGCCGGCGACTTCGAGGCCGTCGTCGCCGACCACCACCAGCCCGTAGACCCCGAGGACTGCCACCCCGACGCCGTCTACGACACCGACGGCTACGCCGACTTCGACTACCACTGTAACCCGTTGCTCGTCGGTATCAACGGCGCTTCGGAGCTGTCGGGCGCGGGAGCGGCGTACGCGCTGGCCCGGGCGCTGGAACCCGAGGGCGGGGACAACCGCGACCTCGCGGCGCTGGCCGTGGTGGGCGCCGTGGGCGACATGCAGGCCGTCGGCGGCGAACTCGTCGGGGCAAACAGCGGTATCGTCGAGGAGGGCGTCGCGGCCGACGTACTGACCGAGGGGACGGACCTCTCGCTGTACGGCAAACAGACCCGTCCGCTCCCGAAGCTCCTGGAGTACGCGACGGAGGTCCCCATTCCGGGCATCTCGAACGACCAGGCCGGCGCGACTCGTTTCCTGGAGGAACTCGGGCTGGACCTCAAGCGACAGGGCGAGTGGCGGACGTGGGCGGACCTCACCGACGACGAGCGACAGACGGTCGCCAGCGCGCTGGTCCAGCGGGCCGTCAAACGCGGGGTACCGGCCGGGAAGATAGAGTCGCTGGTGGGGACGACATACACGCTGACCGCCGAGCCGACCGGGACCGAGCTCCGCGATGCGAGTGAGTTCTCGACGCTGCTGAACGCCACCGCCCGCTACGAGCGGGCCGATGTGGGGCTTGCGGTCTGTCTGGGCGACCGGCAGGCGCCCTTAGAACAGGCCCGGAAGCTGCTCGTGAACCACCGCCGCAACCTCTCACAGGGGCTCGACCTCGTCAAGGAGCGCGGCATCACCCACGCCGACCACGTCCAGTACTTCGACGCCGGCGACGCCATCCGCGAGACTATCGTCGGCATCGTCGCCGGGATGGCGCTGGGGACGGACGGTGTCGACGCCGACAAACCCATCATCGCCTTCGCCGACGCCGACGGCGAGACGAAGGTGTCGGCGCGGGCGACCGGCCCGCTCGTCGGTCGGGGGGTCGACCTCTCGGTGGTGATGGGGGACGCCGCCCGCTCGGTCGGCGGCGACGGCGGGGGCCACGACATCGCCGCCGGCGCGACGGTGCCGGCCGGCGAGGAGGAGGCGTTTATCGCCGCCGCGGACGACATCGTCGCCGACCAGCTCGGCTGAGCCGGGCAACAAGAGCTATACGTTCTCACATACGTTACTCGGGTGATGGACCGCCGCGTACTGTTCGACGCCCTGCTGGTCGTCGTCGGCGGACTCGTGGCCTACACCGAGACGTTCGGCTTCGCCGACCCGCGGGCGACGATGCGGGAGATACTGGGCAGTCTCGCGAATCTGGATATCCGCGTCTATCTCGTTCTCAGCGGTCTCTTCGGTATCGCCTTTGTCGGCTACCTCGTCGTCTACCTGCCACAGAAGGACGCCCGAACGATCCGCCCGTGATCGCTGTCGGCGTGACTCCGTACCACCTTTATTGTGGGCGACCCTCCCCCCGGTCATGACCGATTTCGACCCCGACCAGTTCGAGGACAAGTACGCCAACTACTTTCCACAGCTCCAGAAAGCGTATCAGCAGGCGTTCGAAGTGATGAACGACCGTTACGACTCCGAACTCGTCCACGCCATCGACCAGCAGGTGTTAAACGAGTCCGAGCCCTTCTACGGCGACGACCAGGGGTTCTACGTCCAGCTCCCCGAGAACCCGGCAGACCGACTCACCGCGATTATCGTGGACGACGAGAAGCTCTCGGCGGTCTTGGAGGAGTACGTCGACCAGATCGAGACCGAGCTGCACGACATCTTCGGCGTCGAGCGCTGAAAAAAGACTGCGTTGACCGGTCTTACGGCACCGTCGGCGTCGGCGTGGAACCGCCACTGCCACCGCCGAACCCGTCGTCGGAGCCGCCACCGAAGCCGCCGTCGGAGCCGCCACCGAAGCCGCTGGTTCCGGGCGCGTCTTCGGGTGATTTATCGCCGGACACGAGGAAGTCGAGCAGGTTTCCGACCAGCTCTTCGTTGTCGGCCCGGTAGAGCCACTCCTGGTCCATGATGCTCGAATCGCCGACCGCGACGAGGTTCCCGTTGCGCGTGAGGACGCTGTAGGTATCCGACCGACGGGTCGTCGACTGGGTCGTCCCCTCGGTGGCGGTCAGCACCGACTGGCCGCCGTTGACACCTACCGACTCGTGGAGCACGACCCGGTCGACGCCCTCGGTGAGCGTGGAGTCACCGGACGGCGTCGCGTAGACGTTCCGGTAGTTGTTGGAGTTGTCCTCCATGTTGTACAGGTAGCCGTTGTCGTAGGACAGCCCGTACTCGTTGGTCAGGGGCAACAGCGGGTTCGGGGACCCGGCCGCGGCGGAGCCCAGCAGCCCCCCGAGGCTGGCGGTCGATCCACCCTGTGGCTCGTTCAGCAGGACGACGCGGCCACCGGCGTCAGTAAACGCCTGCATCCCCGCGATATCCGACTCAGGGATGGTCCGGCTGGCACCGATGAGGATGTAGGCGTCGGCCTCGCTCAGCGTGCTGTTCAGGCCAAGGCCCGAGCCGCCGGAGCTGTACCGGACCTCGGCGCCGTTCTCGGTCAGCGTGTTGGCCATGGGCGTCACCGTCTCGGGCGTGACGCTCGCACTGTAGGTGGTGTCGATGACGACCACCTGTCCCTCGGCGTCTTCGGACATCGTCAGTTCGCCGCTCTCGTCGGGGACCTCTGCGACCGCGTCGTCGGTGTTGAACGCCGACGCGTTCGCGTCGTTGACCGCTGGAGCGGACTGGCCGCCAACCCCGGACGCGAGGGAGCCGACGACGACGGCGAGAACCAGGACGCCGACGAAGAGGCCGGCTCGTTTCGCGACGCTACTCATCGTGACCACCTCCGTTGGCGGTGTCGTTGTACGGGGTGCGTTCGTTCTCCAGCGTACCGTAGAGCATGAGGAATCTGACTCGCTCGACGCTGCTGTCTTCCACTGCCGACTGTTCGACCGTTACGGTGCTGTTTGCGTCGGACTCGCTCGACGCCAGCAGGCTCAGCGACTGCGCCGGATCGGCCGGGTCCCGGTAGCTCACCTGGTAGTTCGAGACGCCGGCGTCGTCGGCGGCCGCCGCGATGGCGTCCTCGGTGTTCCCGAGTTCGTCAGCGTAGCCGGCGTTGACCGCGCGCCCGCCGACGAAGACGGTCGCCTCCGCCACTGTCTCGCGGGAGACGGAGAGCTTCTCGCCCCGCTCTTCCATCACCGAGCCGACGAACGAGCGTCGCATCGACTCGATTGCGGCGTAGTACTCGTCCTGTGTCATCTGGCCGGCCTTATCGGGGCCGGTGGTGACGCCGCTTGGCAGCCCGCTCGACGGGACCGCTCCACGGACGCCGACGCTGCCGACGAGGCTGCCCGGCGTGACGAAGATACGGTCACTCGGGATAGCGGCGTAGTAGCCACCCGAGGCGGCGGCTCCCCCGACGCTCGCGTACACCGGCTTCTCGTCGGAGAGCCGCTTTATGGCCATGTACATCGATTCGCTGGCCGCGGCGCTGCCGCCGGGGGTGTTGATGTCAAGTACGACCGCCTCGACGGAGTCGTTGTTCCGGAGGGCGCGGACTTCCTGGACGGTCTGCTGGGCGGAGCCCGCGGTTATCGGTTCGTCGATACTTACTACAACGACGTGGTTCTCGTTGCTTTCCGCGACTGCCACCGCGTACGGCGCCACCGCGGCACCGATGAGGAGGGCGACGATCGCGAGGACTGTGTACGACTGGAGGGCAGTCGCCACATATCCGTCAATTGGATTATCCATGGGCACTACATTTCGCCGGTGGCCCTTCTGGATTATAAAACTACATGACTGGACTTGTCACGCATCCGGTCCGGACGGCGATATGGCAAGGTTCCTTACGTTCGGCCCGCAAGCGCCGATATGGACCAACGGACACCGCCCCAGACCGAGGAAGGCTGGTACGTGCTCCACGACTGTCGCCGCGTCGACTGGGACGCCTGGCGTGACGCCCCCGAGCGCGTTCGCGACAGGGCACTCTCGGACGGCATCGACTTTCTAGAAGGGTACGAGTCGCTCGCGGACGCAGACGAAGGCCAGACGGCCGTCTACACCGTGATGGGCCACAAGGCCGATATCATGATTCTGCATCTGCGGCCGACGATGGCCGACCTGGACGCCGCCGAACGGCACTTCGAGCAGACCGAATTCGCGGCCTTCACCGAGCGGGCCTACTCGTATGTCTCGGTCACGGAGGCGTCGGGCTACACGGAGAAGTCCCGGGAGTACTTCGACGGCGAGGTCGACGACGACTCCGGCCTGGCCCAGTATATCCAGGCGCGGCTCCACCCCGATGTGCCCGACGAGGAGTTCGTCTGTTTCTACCCGATGAGCAAGCGCCGGGACCCCGAGCAAAACTGGTACGACACGAGCTTCGAGGAGCGGGCCGCCCACATCAAACGCCATGGCGACATCGGCCGTGGCTACGGCGGGCAGGTGAACCAGATGATCTGTGGCTCCATCGGCTTCGACGACTGGGAGTGGGGTATCACACTGTGGAGCGACGACATGACCAACATCAAGGAGCTGCTGACGGAGATGCGCTTTGACCCCTCGACCTCCCAGTTCGCGGAGTTTGGCCCGTTCTACGTCGGCCGGCGCTTCGAGCCGGCGGACCTCCCCGCCGTCATGGCCGGCCACCGGGTCCCGACCGACGACCAGTCACTGCCGGCCGGCGACGACCCAGCCCACGCGACCGACGGCCACGCCGCCGGCGACACCGACGGCCACGGGAACGCCCACCCCGACAGCCCGGGCGAGGGCGACCACCCACACGGCGACGACGCCACAGATGCAGACCACCCGACGAGCGGCGACGGGGCGGACAGCGCCGGGGGTAGCACCGGCAGCCGACCCGGCGAAGACAGCTCGCCGGGTAGCACCGGCGGCCGCCCCGACGTCTCCGGGGACTTCGAGGAGGTCGACGACGCCGCGGGCCGGCTCGGCCGGCTCGGTCTCCACGAGGGCGAGACATACGACGCCGGCGACTACGCGCTCGTCTACCACTCCTCGGCCGACGCCGAGGACCTCGTCGACGAGGTCGAGGACCTCACCGAGAGCTTCGACCACTACGACCGCCACGTGACGACGACCGTGCGGGCCCAGAGCGGACAGAGCTACGTCGTCAGCATCTGGACCGCCAAGGAGGCCGCCGAGACCGCCGCCGGCTTCCTCGGCGACCTGGCGGGTATCGAGGAGCGCGTCGGCGGGCAACTCGGCGAACCGGCCGAAGACGAGGCGGGCGACGCCGCGGACAGCGGGGACGGGACCGCTGCCTCCTCTCAGTCCATCCGCGAGGAACTGGACGCCGAGGGCGTCTACGCCGGCCAGCCCCACGGCGAGGACGTCTACGCCCTCGTGGTGTACTCCGAAGCCGACCCCGAGACGCTGGTCGAGGAGGTCGCGGACCTCCGGGACGCCTTCGAGCGCTATGACACGCACGTGCGGACGACCGTCTACCGGGACACCGACTCCGACACCACCGCCGTCGCCTCGCTGTGGGAGACCGAGGACGCCGCCGGCACCGCGAGCGACTACCTCACTGACCTCCCCGGCGTCGTCCGCCGACAGGCCGAGCGCGACGGCTTCGGGACGATGGGGATGTTCTACACGGTCAAACCGGAGTACCGCGAGGACTTCGTCGAGAAGTTCGACACCGTCGGCGGCCTGCTCGAAGAGATGGACGGCCACCGCGAGACCGCGCTGCTTGCCAACCGCGACGACGAAAACGACATGTTCATCGCCAGCCAGTGGGACAGCAAGGAAGACGCCATGGCGTTCTTCCGCTCCGACGAGTTCTCCGAGACCGTCAGCTGGGGCCGGGACGTGTTAGCCGACCGGCCGCGTCACGTCTTCCTGGCCTGAGCTCACACGTCGGTTCCCGCCGCTCCCTGCCTCACGCTTTTTCCGCAGCGAACCGCAGCCGTCGGTAGTCGACCGTCCACGTCCCCGCGTCGGCGTCGAACAGCGCCGGCCGCAGGCGCTCCTCGACGGCGTCCAGTATCGTCGCTCGGTCCGCCTCGGACACCCCGTCGAACAGCTCGTCGCCGAACATCCCGACCCACTCGCGCAGGCCGGCCTCGCCGCCGTCGAGTTCGGTCGGCCGGTCGAACAGCCGGGCGCTGGTGACCTCCAGGCCGTGGGCCTCCAGCCGGGGCGCGTACTCGCCGATACTCGGGAAGTACCACGGGTGGTCGGCGTCGTGGCCGCGCTCGGCCAGTTCGGCGCGGACGGCACCCTCGACCTGTGTGACGTTGCCACGGCCGCCCAGTTCCGCGACGAAGCGGCCGCCGTCGGCGAGTGCATCGTCGACCATCGACAGGACGGCGTCGTGGTCCTTGCCGGGAATCCAGTGGAGCGCGGCGTTCGAGAAGACGGCATCGAACTCGCCGGGCTCGTACTCGCGGGCGTCGGCCACCTCGAAGGCCAGGTCGGGGTACCGTTCGCGGGCCTGTTCGACCATCGACGCCGCGGCGTCGATACCGACCACGTCGGCGCCGCTGTCGGCGATAGCCGCCGTCAGCGTGCCCGTCCCACAGCCCAGGTCGAGGATACGCTCGCCCGGCTGGGGGTCCAGCAACCGCACGACGTCCTTGCCGTACTCGGCGACGAAGCCGTGACCCTCGTCGTAGTCGTCGGGGTCCCACTCGTTGTCGGGCATACTCACTGCGAGGGCCGAGGCAGTGTAAAAGCTATCGCGGCTGCGTGACCCGGACTCAGTCGTCGTCTTCGGTGGTCGTCCGGTCGATGTCCAGGTCGTCGAAGTAGATGTCGGCGCCGTCGGCTGCTAAATTTTACTGCGTCGGGTTTCCTCGTGCGCCTCCGGCGCACTGCGGGAACCTCTCCTTGCAAAATTTAGTACAAAACCGCCGAGGCGCTCACTGACTCACGGCTTCGCCGTTCGTCTCTCGCGGTCACGAGTGACCGCGCACCGTTCGCGCTCGGTGACTACTCATCGTCTTCGGTGGTCGTCCGGTCGATATCCAGGTCGTCGAAGTAGATGTCGGCGCCGTCCTGGGCGACCTTCTCGGCCAGGACCGCACACTTGATTCGCATCGGGGAGATGTCGACCCCGAGCATGTCGACGATGTCGTCGCGGTCCATCTCGCGGAGTTCGTCGACGGCCATCCCGTGGAGCCGCTCCGAGAGCATCGACGCCGACGCCTGGGAGATGGCACACCCGTCCCCGCGGAAAGCGACCCGCTCTATGGTCTCCTCGTCCTCGTCGAGCAGTACGTCCATCCGGATCTCGTCGCCACACATCGGGTTCTCGCCGACGTGGGTGAAGGTCGGGTCCTCGATCTCCCCCGTGTTTCGGGGGTTCTTGTAGTGATCGAGGATCTGCTGCCGGTACATGTCTGAGCCTCCGATACCCATTGTTGAGCAATCATAGGGTACTGTGGCGGATAAGCGTTGTCTCTCCACCACTTCTCGACGGGGTCACACCGTACACCCAGACTGTGGTCGGCGCTCCGGACCCCACCTCGGCGATTGGAAGCGCGTGCTACAGGAACAGCGCGGGCACCGTGTTCCGGAAGATGTTGAGCGAGATGACAAAGAGGAGGGCGACGACGAACCAGTTGAACTTTGCCTCGTCTATCTCCAGATGCCGGAGGTACGTCCCAATCAGCAGCCCGACGACGGTGACAACAGCGATGACCGAACCGAGCCAGAGCCGGTAGGGCGCCAGCAGGTCGGTGAAAAACGCCATCTGGAGGATACGGACCGTGAAAATCGTCCCGAGAACCATCGACAGGCCGCCGATGTACCGCTCGACGTCGCGCTCGAAGGTGTGGAAATAGGTCGGGAGCAGCGGGCCGAGGTTGGCGACAGCGAGCAGGAACCCCTGCAGAAAGCCGGCGGTGCTGAGCGCGACCGGGTGGTGGGCCTCCTGGACGGTCACGAAGTTCTGGACCAGCTGGAACAGGACGTAGCCGAAGATGACCAGACCGATGAGGAAGGGGACGATCGGTCCGGCCCGGAACCTCGCCAGGAAGGTGACGCCGATGACGGTACCGAGGACGGCCACCACGAGCAGGACCCACTCCTCGCGGACGAACGCCAGCCCGGTGTCGGTCTCGCCGACCTGAAACATGTTCAGCATCCACGGCGGGATGGCAAGCACGGCGACGGCGAGTGTCGGGTCGATGACCGAGGCGAAGATGGGGGTCGTGATCAGCGCGTAGCCAAAGCCGATCATCCCCTTGACGACGCCGGCGACGACGGCGACGACGACGAACAGCGCGAGCAACCCGCCGGAGACATCGGACTGGATGCCCTTCGTGATGTTGTTCATCCCCGGGAAGAACACGATGGAGCCGGCCAGCACGGTAAGCGTCGCGACTGCCATCACCACCTCCCGATACTGGAGGCCCACGAGATTCGTCACGAACCGCCCGGCGTCAAGTTGTGGCTGGTCTGAACTCATAACATATCAAGCGCGTATCTGCGTAGGTACCACTGGGCCCTGCCACACTTGCTCCCATCACTTGCGGCTGTATTTGAAGCGACTGATAACTGCTATTTCGGAACGGCTGTCCCAGCTACCGGCCCTTGGCCCCGTCTTCGGTGTTATCGGCGACCTGGGGCTCTCACAGATATCGGGGATTGTTGCCGAATAGTCGGCCGGTCCCGCGTTCGAGTACGGCCTCCCCGGTCCACGTGTCGCCCGTTACGCGAACAGCTGTCTGGCGTCGTCGATGGCTTCGACGAGCTTGTCGACTTCCGCTTTCGTGTTGTAGACGTAGAACGAGGCCCGCGCGGAGGCGGAGATGCCCAGCTTGTCGTGGAGCGGCTGGGTGCAGTGGTCGCCCGCTCGAATCGCCACGGCCGAATCGTTCAGAATCGAGGAGAGGTCGTGGGCGTGGACCGACTGGAGATTAAAGGAGACGAGCCCGCCGCGTTCGACGCCGGCGGACGGGCCGAGGATGTCGATGTCGCCCTCGCCCTCTAGCTGTTCGATTGCGTACTGGGCGAGTTCGTTCTCGTGGCGGCGGATGGCGTCCATCCCGATATCGTCGAGATAATCGCAGGCCTCCGCCAGCGCGATGCCCTGACAGATGACGGGCGTGCCGGCCTCGAACTTCCAGGGGAGGTCGTTCCACTTCGACTCCTCGAAGGTGACCTTCTTTATCATCTCGCCGCCGTAGAGATACGGCTCCATCTCCTCTAGAACGTGTTTCTTGCCGTAGAGGACGCCGATACCGGTCGGGCCGGCCATCTTGTGGCCCGAGAAGGCGAGGAAGTCGGCGTCGATGGCCTCCACGTCCACGGGGCGGTTGGGCACCGACTGGGCGCCGTCGACGAAGATGTAGGCGTCGTGGGCGTGGGCGATGTCGGCAAGCTCCGAGACCGGATTGACCGTCCCCAGCGTGTTCGAGACGTGGACGACGCTGACCATCGCGGTGTCCTCGCCGATGAGCTCGCGGGCGTGGTCCATATCCAGTGTGCCGTCCTCCTGGACCTCGATATACCGACAGGTCGCGCCGGTTTTCTTACAGATCTGCTGCCAGGTCACCAGCGAGGCGTGGTGTTCCATCTCCGTGAGGACGACCTCGTCCTCCGGACCGAGTTCGTTCAGCCCCCAGGCGTAGGCGACGAGGTTCTCGCTCTCGGTGGTGTTTTTCGTGAAGACGATCTCCTCGCGCCCGCCCGAGGCGCCGATGAAGTCGGCGACGCGGTCGTGGGCCTCCTCGTAGGCGACGGAGGCCTTCTGGCTCAACTGGTGGAGCCCGCGGTGGACGTTGGCGTTTGTCGTCCGGTAGTAGTCGGCGATGGTCTCGACGACCCGCTCGGGGGTCTGTGTCGTCGCGGCGTTGTCGAGATAGACGAGCTGCTCGCCGCCGAACTCCCGCTGGAGGATGGGGTACTCCGCCCGGATGGCCTCCACGTCGAGGGGTTCGATATCGGTCTGTCCCATTAGCTATGGAAAAGGGTCGGACGGTGAACTTTCTTTTGGTTCACCAAAACTACGGTTCGCCTGGCACGAAGGCCCGGCCCGCCTCAGCCCCCGCCGGTATCGGGCCGGCCAGCCACGCCCGCCGGTCGTAGATAAACCACGGCCGATTCGATGCCCGGCTATCACTCGCTGAAATATTGACAAATATTTTATTTGAGCGTGCGTATAGTTCCCACATACATGGGGGACCCAGACGACCGCGGCTCCGGCGCGGTGAAACAGCCAGATGGGGGCGTGATTCGACGCGACAGGGACCAGCGCGCCCGTTCGCTTCGCCCGAACGGAACCCACGAACAGCCCGGTATCGAGCGCCACGAGGTGCCCGGGACAGTCCACGTCGGCGACTACCACGAGTACCACCACGCCGACCGGTGGAACGCGGCCGACACGCCGCTGCGTGGGGCAAGCGACATCGACTGGCTCGCCAGCGACGAGTGGCTCGCCTACGACGTCTCCATCCAGTCGGCCGGGAGCTACGAGCTGGCGCTCGGGGTCGCCGCGGCCGACAGCTTCGGCGGCGGGGACCTCGGTGTCGTCGTCGACGACGACCCGCTCCGGCGGGTCGAGTTCGACGCGACGGGCGGGTGGTACGACTGGGCGGAAGTCACGACCGAAATCGAGCTTCCCCGGGGCGTCCACACCGTCCGGCTGGTCGTCTTCGAGGGCGGCTGGAAGCTCAAACAGCTACAGTTCCGCTAGGCGGCCTATCAGAGCCAGAGCAGCTGGGCGTGTCGGGTCCCGTCTACGTCCAAGACGTTGTCCTCGTCGACGAAGCCGTGTTCGACGGCCACGTCGACGCTCTCGGTCCCGACGATGTTGGCGACGCTACAGCGCGCGAGGCTGTCGACGACCTCCGACTCGGAGACCGTCTCACCCCCGTAGAACCCCTCGTTGACCGTCAGCGAGACCGGACCGTCCTCGAAGGTCTCACCCAGGACCTCGGGGTCACAGACGGAGACGAGCAGCCCCTCGTCGGTCTCGCGCTCGTTGAGTATCATTCAAGCAGCTGCTGTTCGGCCTCGTCGCGCATCTCCTCGACCTCCTCGGCCAGCTCCTCGGCCTCGTCGTACTTGCCCAGCTCTTCGAGGGCGCGGGCCTTCTCCTCTAGCACGTCGGCGTTCCGGAAGCTCAGACGGATGGCGTTGTCGAAGGCGTCGACGGCGTCTTCGGCCAGGCCCCGCTCCAGCAGGAAGAAGCCGCGGTTGTACCACGCTTCGCCAAAGCGCGGGTCGATCTCGACGGCGCGCTCGGCGTGTTCCAGGGCTTGCTCGGTGCGGCCCGACTCCCACAGTGCGTAGGCGAGGTTCGTCTCGGCGGTTGCCGCGTGGTCGGACTCCTCGTTGAAGTTGAGCGCCTCCTTGTAGGCGCCGATGGCGGCGTCCCACTCCTCTAGCTGGGCGTGGGCCGCGCCCTTGTTCGTCCAGGCCTCCTGTTTGAGCCGCTCGTCTTCGGTGAACTGGGCGACCCGCTCGAAGGTCTCGGCGGCCTGCTCGTGGCGGTTGATGTGCATGTACTCCAGGCCGACGTCGAGTAGCTGCCCGGCGTCGACGGCGTCGGAGCTGACGTTGCGCCGGTCGAGCATGTCGGTCAGCACCCGTGAGTCGACCGGGTCGACCTTGTCCGGGTCGACTTCGAACTCCGGAGGCTCGAGGTCGAACCCCTCGTACGTGTCGTCGAACCCCTGGCCCTCCGAGAACTGATGGTCCTCGCGCTCGCGGTCTGTCATTACCACTGATTGACGGTCAGGCGGGTTAAGGGCTACGTCCCGGCCCAGTCAGTACCAAGTGCGCCCAGGTGGTACTGCGCACATGGGCAAGCGACTGTTCGTCAGCGTCGACCTCGACGGGCTGGCCGACGAGGTCCGGAGTCTTCAGGAACCGCTCGCGGACACCGCCGGCCTCCGGCTCACCGATCCCGAACAGGCCCACGTCACGCTGAAGTTCCTGGGCGACACCGACCCCGAGCGCGTCGGCGACCTCGTAGCCGAACTCGAAACCGCCGTCGCCGAGAGCGGCGTCGACCCCTTCGAGGCTCACTTCGGCGGGCTGGACGTGTTCCCGTCGCTCGACTACATCAGCGTCGTCTGGGCCGGGGTCCGCGGGGGCCACGGCGACCGGAAACTGACGGCGCTGCACGAGGCCATCGAAGCCCGGACGACGGCGATGGGGTTCGACGCCGAGGACCATGACTTCACTCCCCACGCCACCGTCGCCCGGATGGACCACGCTGGGGGGAAAGCACGGGTACAGAATATCGTCACGAACACGGACCCCGATGTGGGTCGGCTTCGGATCGAGGAGGTGCGCCTCACCGAGAGCGTCTTGGGCGAGAACGGTCCCGAGTACCGTACTGTCGACTCCGTGTCACTGTGACCGCCAAGAATCAGCTCTAGGTCGGCCAAAATCAATCAGAAAAGTGATAATTGTTATGCGTCCGAGCGCCGTAGGACGCACATGGTCGTCATCGAGAACGTCGCGTTCGTCTTCGTCGCCGGACTGCTGACGGCGCTTGCGACCGGGCTGGGGGCTGCCCCGTTCTTTCTGGTCGACGAGTTCTCGGACCGGTGGAACGTCCTGCTGTGGGGGCTCGCCTCGGGCATCATGGTCGCGGCGTCGCTGTTCGGGCTGGTCCGGGAGGGGTTGAACTACGGCTCGCCGATACTGCTGGTTCCGGGCCTGCTCACCGGTGTCGTCCTCGTGGTGGTCGCTCACGAGGTTCTGGAGGGCTTTGACCACGGCCCAGAGGAGTTCGAGCAGGCGGACTTCAGGAAGCTGGTACTCATCCTCGGTATCCTCACCGTCCACAGCTTCCCGGAGGGGGTCGCCGTCGGCGTCTCCTTCGCCGAACTCGGGCTAGCGGGGACCGACCCGGGTGAAACGCTCGCCGTCGCCGGCGTCGCGGTCCCGCTGCTCGCGGTGTTCATGACCGTCGCCATCTCGATTCACAACGTCCCAGAGGGCACGGCGATAGCTATCCCGCTGCGGTCACTGGGCGTCAGCGAGCCGAAGATGGTGTGGTGGGCCGTCTTCTCCTCGCTGCCCCAGCCCGTCGGCGCGGTCATCGCGTACTACTTCGTGACGCTGGCCCGGGAGTTTCTCCCCTTTGGCTTTGGCTTTGCGGCCGGGGCGATGATCTACCTCGTGGCCACCGAGTTCGTCCCCGAAGCGCTGGAGTACGGCCAGTCTCTCGCGGGCGGCGGCAAGCGGGAACTGCTGACCGGCGCGGTGGCCGGCGCGCTCGCGATGGTCCCGCTCGCGTTCATATGAGCGACCGCTTGCGGATGGCCTTCAGGTCCACGAAGGCTTTCAGCGGGTCGTCGAACTCCTCGACGCGGTTTTCCATCCGGTAGCTGGAGTGGTCGACGGCGAAGTAGTACGGGCCCGCGCTCTCGACCGACTGGCGGTTGCCGCCGCCGTCGGTCGTCGCCTCGTAGAGGTCCTTGCCCTCCGCCGGCACCGCCGCCTGGCTGAACTCGCTGTTGCCCGGCGGCGTCTCCTCGGGGTCGTCACCTTTGATGTACGCGTTGTACTGCTCGAAATCGTCCTCGTTACTGAAAAAGTAGACGTCGAACGCCTGCTCGGCCCGGACGATGTACTCGATGGCCCCTCCTGACTCCGAGAGATCCGGAATCTCCGTTTCCATCCAGGCGTTGCCCGGCTTGACCGTGACGTCCTGCTGGACGCTCACGATGACCTCGCCGCCACCGCCGAGACAGCCGGATCCGGCGACCGCTACCCCCGCTCCCAACGTCTGTAGTACGGACCGACGGTTCACACCTGAGTATCTTCGGATTTCTCTACTTAGTTCTATCCGCCCGTTTACAAACCATGATAACGAAAGGGTGTGTGGCGGTCCGTGCCGGACGGCGAGTGGAAAAGGAAGGAATTTAAGCCGTGGCACAGAAGGTCCGACACCATGAGCAAGAAGTCGAAGGCCAAAAAGAAGCGTCTGGCCAAACTCGACAACCAGAACAGCCGCGTCCCGTCTTGGGTCATGCTCAAGACCGACCGCGAAGTCCAGCGCAACCCCAAACGGCGCCACTGGCGCCGGGGCGACACTGACGAATAATGAGCGCCGGTGACTTCGAGGAGCGCGTCGTCACGATCCCGCTCCGCGACGCCCGTGCCGAGCCGAACCACAAGAAGGCCGACAAGGCGATGCGCCTCATCCGCGAGCACCTCGCCCAGCACTTCTCCGTCGAGGAGGACGCCGTTCGCATCGACCCCTCGATCAACGAGACGACGTGGGCCCGCGGCCGGTCGAGCCCGCCGAGCAAGCTTCGCGTCCGCGCCGCCCGCTTCGAGGAAGAGGGCGACGCCGTCGTCGAAGCCGAGACAGCGGAATAACCCTTGCTCCGCGCGGCATTCTCCGGGTCGTCGTACGTCGGTGTATTTGCCCGAGCGACCGACGACTGCGTGTTGGTCCGCCCCGACGTAGACGAGTCGCTGGCCGAGGACATCAGTGAGGAGTTGGACGTGCCGGCCATCCCCACGACGGTGGGGCGCTCCGCGACGGTCGGCGCGCTGGCGACCGGAAACGAGAACGGGCTGCTCGTCTCCTCTCGCGTTCGCGAGCGGGAGATAGACCGCATACAGGACGTCGTCGACGTTCCAGTCACCGAGTTGCCCGGTCGCATCAACGCCGCCGGCAACGTCGTCTGCTGTAACGACTCGGGCGCGTACGTCCACCCCGACCTCTCGCGGGAGGCCGTCCAGGCGGTCCGTGACGGGCTGGACGTGCCAGTCGAACGCGGCGTCATCGCCGGCGTCAACACCGTCGGTACCGCCGCCGTCGCCACCGAAAGCGGCGTCCTCTGTCACCCGAAAGCGACCGACGGCGAACTCGACGCCCTCGAAGAGCTGCTCGACGTGCCGGCCGACATCGGCACCGTCAATTACGGCGGTCCGCTTGTCGGTTCCGGCCTCGTGGCCAACGACGCCGGCTACGTCTGCGGGACGGACACGTCCGGCCCGGAACTGGGCCGCATCGACGCGACGCTTGGCTACATCGACTGAGACGGCGGGTCGACGTTTCGCCCCGTCGCCGGCGTTTCCGACCGCGAGCGGCGCGTGTCGCCGTCGGCTTCGAGTAATGTCAACATTTATCATGGCGGACGACTGACGTAGATATATGTCAGAGAAGGAACCAGCGATGACCGAACCGAAGCCGCTCGTCTGTCGACGGTGTGACTACGCGACGGAGGTCCTCAGAACGTCCTGTCCGATG
This sequence comes from Haloarcula sediminis, assembly GCF_035656455.1. Taxonomy (NCBI): domain Archaea; kingdom Methanobacteriati; phylum Methanobacteriota; class Halobacteria; order Halobacteriales; family Haloarculaceae; genus Haloarcula; species Haloarcula sediminis. Next base: position 68,544 of record NZ_JAYMGA010000008.1, read on the forward strand.
TGTGGCGGCGACATGATTTACGCGCCCGAGAGCTAGCCATACCGACCGCGTGACAGCGACGCGAGCGCCATCGCGTTCAGCGCGACCACGCCCCGTCGAGGGCTCTCCCACCGGCGGCAGGAATAAGCGCTGCTGGGCCGAATTCCGCCGCCGTCCCGGACTCCGGGGGCCAGGGTGAAAAACACCGAAGGGGAAGATACTTCCCTGTCCTGCCCGCACCGGAGGGTATGAGCACGTACACTGTTCGCGGTAGTTTCCCGGCCCGAGACGGGCCCCAGCAGTTCGAGAAGGAGGTCGAAGCGCCAAACGAGGACGTCGCCACCGAGCGCGTCTACAGCAACTTCGGCTCCCAGCACAACCTCAAACGCACACAGATCTCCATCGACGAGGTGGCAGCATGATGGGCGGCGGTGGCGGTGGCGGCGGCGGGATGCAGCAGCTCCAGCAGGAGATCGAACAGCTCGAAGAGGAGATGCAGGCCATCGACGAGGAAGTCGAGCGCCTGCAGGAGAAAAAGTCAGACATCGACGACGCCATCGAGGCCATCGACGTGCTGGAGTCGGGCTCTACGGTGCAGGTTCCCGTCGGCGGGGACGCCTACGTCCGCGCGACGGTCGACGACATCGACGAGATCGTCGTCTCCCTGGGCGGCGGCTACGCCGCCGAGCGCGACCAGGACGGCGCCGTCGACACGCTCGAAACGAAAAAGGAGACGCTCGACGACCACATCGAGGGGCTGCAAGACGACAAGGCCGAAGTCGAGGGCGAGATGGACGAACTCGAACAGCAGGCCCAGCAGATGCAACAACAGCAGATGCAGCAGATGATGCAACAGCAGGAAGAGCAGGGCGACGAGTAAGGTCCCCATGTTCGACGGACTGAAGGACAAGCTCAGCGGCTTTACCAGCGACGTCGAGGAAGACGTCGACGAGGAGGCCGTCGAAGACGACATCGAGGACGACGCGGCCGAGTCGGCGCCGGCTGACGAGGGCGCCGCCGAAGCCGAGTCGGAACCTGAACCGGACTCCGGAGACGAATCACCGGCCGAGACCGACACACAGTCGGGCGGCGTCAAAGCGGACGCCGAGACGGCCGACGAAACTGCCGGGGCGGACGCCGAAGCGGCGGCGGACACCGCCGAAGCGGTCGATGAAGGCGACGCCACCGCCTCCGAGACGGTCGACGAGAGCAGCGAGAGCGCCGCCGACGAGACGACCGAAGCCGACACTGACGAGGCTCCGGCGGACGAGGACGACGTTCCGACGCTCGCACCCGACGAGGAAGACGACGAAGACGACGGCCGCAGCCTCACCGAAAAGGCCAAGATAATGGCCACGGGGAAGACGGTCATCGAGGAGGAGGACCTCCAGGACCACCTGGACGACCTCGAACTCGCCTTGCTGTCCTCGGACGTCGAGATGAGCGTTGCCAACGAGATACTGTCGGGCGTCGAGGCGAACCTCACCGGGGAGACGCGACGGCGCCTCTCCAGTACGGGCAACCTCGTCCGGGACGCGCTGCGCGAGGCGCTTTTCGACGTCATCAGCGTCGGGCAGTTCGAATTCGACGAGCGGATTCAGGACGCGGACAAGCCCGTCGTCATCATCTTCACCGGCGTCAACGGTGTCGGCAAGACCACGACCATCGCCAAGCTCGCCCAGTACTTCGAGGACCGCGGCCTCTCGACGGTGCTGGCCAACGGCGACACCTACCGCGCCGGCGCAAACGAGCAACTGGAGCAACACGCACAGAACCTGGGCAAGAAGATAATTACCCACGAGCAGGGGTCGGACCCGACGGCCGTCGTCTACGACGCCGTCGAGTACGCGAAGGCCAACGACGTGGACGTGGTGCTTGGCGACACCGCCGGCCGGCTCCACACCTCGGACGACCTGATGGCCCAGCTCGAAAAGATCGACCGCAACATCGACCCCGACATGACGCTGTTCGTCGACGAGGCCGTCGCGGGGCAGGACGCGGTCAACCGCGCCAGCGAGTTCGACGACGCCGCCGAGATAGACGGCGCGATACTCACGAAGGCCGACGCGGACCCCCAGGGCGGGGCGGCAATCTCGGTCGCTCACGTCACCGGCAAACCGATTCTCTTCCTCGGGACGGGACAGGACTACGACGACCTCGAACCGTTCGACCCCGAGGAGATAGTCGACAGCCTCTTTTCGGAGTGAGCGGTCCCGGCTCGTCGCTCCCGGCCCACCCGACTGTCGGACTGGTGTCCGACGACGGGTCCGTCGAGCCGGAGTAAACACCGGCTTCGCCCCCGTACACTGTCCCTTACCATAACCCCTGCCGCAGACGCGTCTATCGATGCAACGAAACGGGACGACGCGACGCGGCGTACTGACGGTTGCCGGCGGGGCGCTGGCGGCACTCGCCGGCTGTAGCAACACCGACGGACAGGGCGGGACGCCAACCGAGACGGCTACCGAGTCGGACGGGCTGGGGCCGATGACCGAGACGGACCAGCCCACGGAGACGGAGCACCGCACCGACACGCCGCCCGCGGGCGACGCGATGCTCCGGGTCGCACACCTCGCGCCGGACGCGCCGAACGTGGACGTCGCCGTCGACGATACTGCGGTCCTCACGGACGTCCCGTTCGAGGCGGTGAGTGACTACCGCTCGCTGACGGCGGGCGAACACCGGATAACGGTCACGCCGACCGGCGGGTCGAGCGCTGTCTTCGACGATACCGTCACACTGGAGCCCGGGCCGCAGACCGCTGTGGCCATCGGCGAGGTGTCGGGGGACGACCAGGACTTCACCATGACGCTGCTGACCGACGACGAGACGACGGCCGAGGCCGGCAGTACGCGTGTCCGCGCTGTCCACGCTATCCCCGACGCCCCCGCCGTCGACGTGACGGCCGGCGAGACCGTCATCGCGGACGGTGCGGCGTTTGGCCAAGCCGGCGACTACGTCTCGGTCCCCGCCGACACCGGCGCCATCGAACTCCGCCCGGACAGCATGACCGACGACGAGGACCCGGTCGCGACGTTCAGCGTCGACCCGACCGACATGGCCGCCCACACCGTCTTTGCGGCCGGCTATCTCGATCCCGGTGCCGACCAGCCCGGCGCCCGGCTCGTCGTCGCGACGGACGCCGAAGCCGACGGCATGGGGACGCCGTCCGGCACTGAGACCGGCGAGACGGCCACCCCGACCGGCGGGCTGTAGCCCGACCGCGTCGCCCGCTCGCCCGGACGCTACACCGCCAAACGTCTCGCTTGCTCCACGGCTCACTTTGTTGGCCGTTCCGCTTCGAGGCTTCGCTCACTCCCTCGCTGCTCGCGGCTTCACCGCTCGCTCTATCCGAGGGGCCTCACCGCGTTCGGTCCCTCGCTGCTCGCGGCTTCACCGCTCGCTCTATCCGAGGGGCCTCACCGCGTTCGGTCCCTCGCTGCTCGCGGCTTCACCGCCCTCTGGCCGAGGCGCTTCGCTTTGCTCAGCGCCTCGCGTCCTCCACCGCTTCGACGAACGCCGCCGCGCTCTCGCGGACGGCGTCCATGTCGTCGTCCTCGATGGCCTCGTAGTCGACCAGCGCCGAGCCGGCGCCGACCGCGACGGCGCCCGCCTCGAAGTACTCGGCCACGTTGTCCGTCGAGACCCCGCCGGTCGGCATGATTGGCACGTCGCCAAGTGGCCCCTGAATCGCGCCGATGTGGCCCGGCCCGACGGTCGAGGCCGGGAACAGCTTCAGCATGTCCGCGCCGGCGGCCATCGCGTCGGCGGCCTCCGTCGGCGTCATGATGCCCGGGATACAGAGGACGCTCTCGCGGTTGCACACCTCGACTATCTCCTCGTCGAGGTGGGGGCCGAGGACGAACTCCGCACCGGCCTCGATGGCGTTGCGAGCGGCCGCGGGGTCCATCACCGTCCCGACGCCGACGACGGCGTCGGTGTCTTCGAGCGCCCGGTCGACGGCCGCGACCTGCTCCGAACACCGTTTGGCGTCGGCGGTCAGCTCTAGGGCCCGGACCCCGCCGTCGTGGACGGCGCGGGCCACGTCGACGATCTGATCCTCCGGAACGCCCCGGAGGACGGCCGTGACGCCGCTGTCGACGAGTGCCGCTCTGACTTCCTCCTTGCGTGTCATGCGTCACTGTCGACGGGCCGGCGGGAAAAGCATAGCCCACCGCAGAGAAACGTTGTAGTCCCTGCCGGTGTCGGCGACACACAGCTCCGATAGCCCCTCACTGGTCCGGCTCGTACGGCAAGCCGGGGTCGGACTTGGGCGCGCCGACCCCGAGGACGCGGGCTGGCGAGTCGGCGCCGTCGGGGTTGTACGGCCGGTGGGGGCTCTCGGGCTCGGCGACGAACACCTCGCCGGTCTCGACGGCGAACTCCCTCTCCGGCGTCTCCACGTGGACCGTTCCCGAGGCGACGTAGAACAGCTCCTCGCGTTGCTTGTGGTAGTGGTACTCGCGGGGGAGCTGTTCGCCCGGCGCCATCTCGTAGGTGGCCGCGTGCAGCGCCAGCAGCTCCGCCGCGTCGGAGATGCCGCGTCGGTCACACGGGTAGTCGTCGGTCTCCGGCAGGTCGTCGGGGTCGATGTGGTGGTAGGTCATAGCGGGAGTCGGGCCGGGAGTCGGGAAAAGTGTGTGGTCACCCTCCCGGCCGAGTGGTCCCCTACCCGAGCAGCCAGACGAGCACGGACAGCGTGCCAAGCGAGGCCACCGTCGTCACGAGGACGTTCATCGAGGCAAAGGACTCGTCGCCGCCGAGCTCGCTGGTGTAGACGTACGTCGAGACGGCGGTGGGGACGCCCAGCATGACGACGGCGGCCGAAAGCGCCGTCGACCCGAGTCCGAGCGCCGAGAACACCGCCCACCCGAGCAGCGGCATCCAGACCACTTTGAGCAGGACCACGCCGGTGGTCGGGCGCAGCCGAGACAGCGACAGCTCCGTGTCGAGTTTTGCGCCGACACAGAGGAGCGCAAGCGGGAGCGCGAGCGTCGAGACGGCGTCGAGCCCGGTGACGGCGACGGCCGGCAGGCCAACGCCGGCGACCGAGGCGGCGATGCCGGCTGCGAGCGAGACGAGCACCGGGTTCGTCGCCAGCGCCCGCAGTTCACCCGACAGCGACGCGTCGCTGTCGTTGATGCGGATGAGGGTAAACACCGTCACCGGGACGTGAGTCAGCGCGCCCAGACCGAGGACGACGCTGGCGACCGCGGTGGCCTCGCCGCCCAGCGTCGCCGCCACCAGCGGGAGTCCGAGAAAGCCCATGTTCCCGTGGTAGGACTGCACGATAGCGACGCTGCGTCGGGCCTCGCTTTTCCGACGGCGGTGGACGAGCCAGCCGGCGGCAGCGGTAGCGGCGAGGACGGTCCAGAAACCGACGAGCAGCGCAGGCGAGACGAGTTCGCGCAGCGGGCGGTCGAACGTCGAGGCGAAGACCAGCGCCGGCAGGGCGACGTAGAAGGCGACGGCTGTCAGCGTCTCGGTGCGCGCCGCGGTGAGAATCGAGACGCTGCTTGCGGCCGCGCCGACGGCGAGAAAGACAAGCATGAATCCAAGCTGTTCGAGGACGGCCATACCGGACCCAGCGGACAGGTGGGTTAATCCCTTTCGCCACCGGGACGCCGTGTGACCCCTCTCAGTTCGCCGGTACGACGACGGTGGTGTTCCCCGTATCCGTCGAGACGGTCACGGTGTAGGCGCCCCGCGGCCCGACGGTCCAGAGGACACCGTCGTTCCCGGTCGTCCCGACGGGTCGCCCATCGACGGTGACGGTGCCGTCGACGCTCGCGCTCGTCTCGTTGTCCGTGGCGCTTACGAGCAGCGGGCCGGTCGGACTCGACTGCCGGACCGTCACCGCGAGGGTGTTGTTGACGTTGCGCCGGGTCGCCGTCGTCTGTACGTCTGAGAGGTCCCGGACCTGCTCCTCGTAGAAGGCCTCGGTCGTCCCGCCGTCGAGATACGCCGTCAGCTCGCCGTTGGGGTGGTTGGCGGTCAGCTCGTAGATGCCGGAGGTCCCGTAGAAGGTGAGGCTCGGCCGCTGTCGCTCGTAGAGCCACGGATACAGGTCCGCCGCCCGCTCGTCCGCGATGTCCAGCCGGTCCGTCTCGGGGTCGCCGTCGTTGATCGCCGTCTGGAGGAACTGGTCGGCCTGGTTCGCGTCGCGTGCGCTGTCGAGGCGCGTCTCCCGGACGTACTCGTCGCCGGTCACCGTCGCGAGCATGTAGCCGTCGTTGGCTACCTCGATGTAGTGGGTCCGGTCTGCCGTCGCAGCCGACTGGAGCTGACTACCGACCGGGCCGGTAAGCGTCCGCAGTTCGCCCTCGACTGAGCGCAGCCGGGCCGTCGCTGACTCGCTCAGCGAGTAGTCGGGCGTGGTGTCGGGGACGGTGGCGATACGGTCTGTCGTCTCCAGGAGCTCTCTCGCCTCCGCGTCGACCGCGAGTCGCGTCCTGAGAAACGCCGACGCCGATATCTCCCCGCGTGCATAGCGGGCCATGGCTCTGTCCTGTCGCTCGTCGAGCGCCTGCTGCTTGGCCTCGACGGTAGACAGCCAGTCGGCGACGAGCTGTGCCCGCGCGTCGCCGCTCTCGGTCCGGCGGAACTGCTCCTCGAACGAACGGGCCTCGTGTCGGTGCTGGAGCTGTGCCGACCAGGCCGCCGTGGCGGTGCCGACATCGATGCCGGTGCTGTCGTAGCTCGACCGGCGGACCCCGTCGGCCGGAAGGGTGAGCTGGTTGGTCGTGTTCGGGACCGTCGTGATACCCGCCAGCGGAGCGTCCGCCGTCCCGGCCCGCTCCTGTGTCGGGTACGTGCCCGCGACCGGGAGGACCGCCGCGGTGACAAACAGCAGCGCGACGAGGAGGGCTGAAAGCGGTCGCATTGCCAACCGTTAGACTGGGACCGTACAAAAACCTCCCCATTACGACACCTGTAATTGCGGGCCGAGAAGCGCCGAGACGTTTCACAGCGACATCTGACGTTTTATTCTTCGATAGAAAGGGTTTTGCCGACGGCCTGTCCACTCTTTGGGTGATATGGCCCCGCGGGCTTTCGCCGTCTTCCTCGCCCTCCTCCTCGTTGCGTTCCCGGCGGTCTCGGCAGCCACATCGACTGTCGCCGCCGGCGCCCGACCGGCCGCGCAGTCGGCCGAGAGCCAGGAACTCGAGCCGGAGAATACGACCTTTCACGTACAGCTGCGACCGAACGGCGACGCCCAGTGGACGATAATCGAGACGTTCAACCTGTCGGACGAAAACGACACACGCGCCTTCGAGACTACCCGCGATGCGTTCCTCGCGGGCGACAGCGACGGGAACCTGGTCACCGAGTTCCGCGCGGCCAACGACGCTGCAGCGGCGGCGACCGGCCGGGACATGGCTCTCAGGGACGTAAGCCGTGACTACGAGGTCGGCGACGACAGGGGGCGGCTCATGCTCTCGTTTAACTGGACGAACTTCGCGGCGGTAAACGGCAGTCGGCTGTCGCTTCGGGACGCCTTCTACACGCCCGACGGGACGTGGTTCGCCACCCTCGAAGCCGACCAGTCACTCGTCGTCTCACCGCCCCCGGAGTACGACCTGACGAACTCCCCGCCGAACTCCTACATCGACAACGGCGACCTCCGAATCGACGGTAGCCCCACCACGACGTTCGAACGTGGCGATCTGGACATCGTCTACGAGAGCGACGAGAGCGCCACGCCGGCGGGGCCGGGGTCCGGTGACTTCCCGCTGTGGACCGGTATGGGTCTCCTGCTCGTTGTCGGGCTGGTGGCTGTGGTGCTCTATCTGAACGGGCGAGACGAGTTCCCGGCCGCGGGTTCGGCTGACACCGACAGCGACGACGGCGGGGACGCGCCGGCCGCCGGGACGACCACCGGCGACGACGGGGCGACCGACGACATCGACGCGGAGCTTTTGAGCGACGAGGAGCGCGTCGAACGGCTGCTCGCCAAGAACGGTGGCCGGATGAAACAGGCCCGCATCGTCAAGGAGACCGGCTGGTCGAACGCCAAGGTGTCACAGCTGCTCTCCTCGATGGACGAGGACGACCGTATCGACAAGCTCCGAATCGGCCGGGAGAACCTCATCTCGTTCCCCGACGAAGACGTCACCGAAATCGAGGACTAGCGTCGGTCCCGGTTCCGGGACCGTTCGCCCGGGAACGGGTCACCCGTCGGCCGGACCGTGATGCCAGCGCAGTCGGCAGCCACTCGGGTACTTTCCGCCGACTACACCGGCGTACGGCGTCGCGTTCCGGACCGCTCACGCGCTTCTTTACTGTCAAGACCCCTTCTTCCGGTAAACTTATGATGAGTGATTAATGATGTACGTATCAGCAAGAGGGGTGTATGTGGACGGGTCGTTCTTGCGGCCGCGTGGGACCTCTCGGACGATAGATCACAATGACAGACCGGATTACTGACCGCATATCACGACGAAGCGCACTCAAGTCACTGGCCGTCTCGGGGACGGTTGGGCTCGCTGGGTGCGGGGGCCTCTCCTCTGACTCGGAGGCCGAGTACGGCGCGACGGACATCCCGCCCGAAGAGGCCGGTATCGAGGAGTGGGGACAGAAGCTAAACGACCACGCCCGGGAGGCCGGTATCGACTGGCAGCAGTTCGAGGGCGAGGGGATCGAACTCACGTTCGGGAACGCCTTGCACCCGTACGCGACCACGACCAAACAGGTCAAATCCTACTTCGAGGAGCTGACCGGCATCACGGTCAACTACGAGACCGTCTCCGAGGAGCAGTACTGGCGCACTGCCCGCCAGCGCCTCGGTGAGGGCGGCCGCTACGACGGCATCATGTGCGGGCTGTGGCCCGCCGGCGGCTACCACTACGGGAGCGACGGCACCCCCTGGGTCAGGGACCTCTGGCAGTTCATCGAAGACGACTCGCTCACCGACCGGGACTGGCTCGCCATGGACGATTTCCGCGAGCAGACCATCGAGCTGATGACGTTCCCGAACGAGGACGGCACCAGCGACTTCATCGGGTTCCCGAACGGTATCGAGGCCTACGGCTGTACGGCCATCCACAAGCCGACCTTCGAGACGCTCGGGCTCGCCGAACCGACGAACTTCGCCGAGCTCGAGGACTGTGCCAGGACTATCTCCGAGTCCGACGAAGTCGACCGCGAGGGTATCGTCTCCCGGACCAGTTCGGGCACGCTGTCGGCCGCCAACTGGGGGACCATGTTCAAGACCTACGGCGCGGACTGGATCGACCGCCAGACCAAGGAGGCGGCGCTCAACTCCGAGCAGGGCATCAACTCCCTGGAACGCTTTGGCGGGATGCTCCACAACTACGGCCCCGAGAACCCAAGCTCCTACGACTGGTACAAGAACAACAACGCCTACAGCGAGGGCGACGTCGGGATGATGTACTCGACGCCACAGACCTCCGGCATCGTGGACACAGGAGTTATGGAGGAGACGAAGTGGCTCCCGCCGCTCCAGGGCCCCGACGGCCGGGACCCAGTCGTCGACACGTGGGTCTGGGCGACCGCGATCACGGCGGATTCGGACCACCCCGAAGCAGCGTGGCTCTTTATCCAGTGGGCCAACTCCCGGCAGGCCAACCTCATGCTCTCGACCCGGCAGTGGCAGGGCGACCAGCCCCGTGCGGGCTATGCCCGCTTCGACTGGGTCGACCAGCAGGTCCAGAACGGCAACGCGCCGCCGGTGCCCGGCGAGGGGTACATGACGGCGTTCCGCGAGGGGATGGACAACGTCCCCGGCGGCCGGCCGAGCGAGCCCGACGTCTATCCGCCGGTCCCGGTCGACACCAACCAGAACATGAACATCATGTCCGAGGCGGCCTCCGCGATGAGCAACGTCGTGGCCAACGGTCCGAGTACGGCTGCAGCGGAACTGAACAACGTCGCACCGACGATCACTGAACACGCAAAGAATATCCCCGACCGATATGTTGCTGCGGACAGATTCGACAACAAATGAGCGCTGAAGAAACACCACCCGACGCGGACACGGACGACGTCAGCGGAATTCTCCCTGGCTTTCTGGCCAGGAGTTTCCTGGCGAAGTTCGTCGTCGCGCTGTTGCTGGTCACCGTCGTCATCCTCGGCGTGAGCGCGAACACGTACGCCCAGACCAGCACACAGCTCACGGAGGACACCCAGACGGAGTACGTCGGTGTCGCCAACTCCAGTGCGACACAGATCGTCGAGTGGCGCCAGTCGCGCCGGGACACGACCCGCCGTATCGCGCAGTTCCAGGAGATCCGCAGCGGGACCCAGAGCGAACGGCAGGCGTTCCTAGAGGCGGAAGCCGCCCGGCTCCCCGACGACGTCATCAAGATTCAGCTGGTGAACCGCACGTCGAACACCGTCACCGCAAGCTCCGACACCACGCGAATCGGGGAGCCCCAGCTCAGCCGCGAGGCCCCGTGGCGCAACGAGGAGCTCGATTACGGTGAGGACGGCGTCTACGTCGCCGAGGCGACGAACGCGCTCCAGACCTCACTGGTCTCGTTCGTCGCGGAGGTCGAGACAGACACCGGTGAGAATCGGGTTCTCGTGGTACAGACGGACCTCAACGCGCTCGCGGCCGACCTGCCACAGCCGTCCGCGGGCGTCTACTCGCAGGTCATCGACTCGCAGGGCCGGGTCGTCGCCGGCACGCGCGGCCAGTCCGCCCTGGGTGCCAACGCGGGCTCGCTCCAGCAGTACGACGAGAGCTCCGACGGCGTCGCCCAGTCGTTCGTCCAGCGCGGGCTGGAGGGACAGAAGGGCTTCTTAGAGCCCGGCGAGGTGAAATCGTCCCTCTCCGGTGAGTACGTCGTCGCGTACCACCCGGTCGCTGACGAGGAGTGGGTCGTCGCGACCCACGTGCCGGTCTCGACCGCCTACGCGCTCCAGAACACCATCCAGAACAACCTCCTCGTCCTCTCGGGGGTCGCGTTCCTCGGGATTGCGTTTATCGGGGTCGTCTTCGGCCGCGGGACCGTGAGCGCGCTGAACCGGCTGACCGAGAAGGCCGAACGGCTGGAGGCGGGGAACCTCGACGTGGACCTCGACCCCACCCGGCGCGACGAGTTCGGGCAGCTGACCGCCTCGTTTGCGAACATGCGCGACGCGCTCCGGGACCGTATCCAGGAGGCCGAGTCCGCCCGGAAGGAAGCGGAGGTCTCCCGGCAGGAGGCCCTCGCCATGACCGACTACCTCCAGGAGAAGGCGGAGGACTACAGCGAGGTCATGCGCCAGTGTGCCAACGGTGACCTCACCCAGCGCATGGAGACCGACAACGAGAACGAGGCGATGGACCGCATCGCCGAGGAGTTCAACGAGATGCTCGGCGAGCTGGAGAAGACCACCGGGCAGCTCAAGACCTTCTCGGAGGAGGTCGCCGAGTCCAGCGAGATCGTCCTGACCAACACGGAGAACGTGCGCCAGTCCGGGGAGCAGGTCACGGCCTCCGTCGAGCGCATCAACGCGGACGCGACCGACCAGGAGGCCCGCCTCGAAGAGCTGGCCGGCGACATGGAGGTCGTCCTCGACCGGCTCCACTCGCTGAAGGGCAACCCACACGTCGACATCACCGACGAGCTGGAACAGTTCGAGAACGTCGCGGCCGTGCTCGAAGACGCGACCGGACAGAGCCAGTCCATCCGGACGGAAGCCGAGAGCGCCGCCGAGACCTCCAAACAGCAGGCCGACGAGCTGGACGAGGTCTCCGAACGCGCCGACCGGCTCAAACGCTACGCGAAGCCGCTTGGCGGCATCCTCGACCGCTTCGAGACCGCCGCGGAACACGAGTTCGTCTTCTCCGGCGGCCCGAGCCAGCCGGTACAGGACGACGGCGACGACTGACCGTTTCGCCGCTTCGCCCTTCGTTATGGCGCCCGAACACTGGGTCGTCAGGTACTTTTCCCCGCGGTCCCAAACTGCCCTTCATGGAGTATCTCGAGGCGCGTCGTGACCGCGTCGAGGCGCGGCTACAGGCCGTTATCGACGCCGTCGAACCCGACGAACTCGCCGACCAGGTCGGTCACGTCGTGCTCTCGGGCGGGAAACGGGTCCGGCCGACGGTGGCGGTGCTGGTCTGTGAGGCGCTTGGCGGGGACCCGGCCGACGCCGTCGACTTCGCCGTCGGCATCGAGCTGGTCCACAACGCCTCGCTCGTCATCGACGACATCATCGACGAGTCCGACGTCCGGCGGGGCACGCCCGCGGCCTGGGCCGAATACGGCCACGGCCCGGCTATCATCTCCTCCGACGGGCTGCTCGGGGAGGCCTTTGCCCTCTTTTCGACCGACGAGCGGGCGATGCAGACCGTCTCCGAGGCGATGGTCGAACTCGGGGAAGGCGAGGCCATGGAGCTTGTCGCCCAGCCGACAAACGAGTCCGAGTACATGGAGCTTGCCCGCCGCAAGACCGGCGCGCTGTTCCGGGCGGCCGCCGAACTGGGCGCTATCGCCGCCGACGCCGACGCCTACACCGTCGAGGCGATGGGCGAGTACGCACAGCGGGTCGGGGTGGCCTTCCAGATGCGCGACGACGTGCTGGACGCCACCGCCGACGCGGAGACGCTGGGCAAGCCGACGGGCCACGACGCCGAGATGGAACGCCCTTCCTTCCTCGAAGTGACCGACCTCACGGCCGAGGAGGCAAACGCCAGGGCCCGCGCCGAGTCCGACGCCGCCCTGGAGGCCCTAGAGACCGCCGACGCCCCCGACTCCCAGTCCGTGGAGTACCTGCGGGAGCTGGCCGAGTTCGTGGTCGTGCGCGAACGGTGACTAGCAAATTCAGCTATTCAGGCTGTCTGTAGTCACATACTGTTCACAGCTGGCGGTTGTGAGAGAGCCAGAAAGCCCCCGACCGCTCGACGTCTGCGACTCGCTGCGCGCCTCGTTTCGCTCGGTGCTTACTTCGTCTCGCTCGACGAGCGGTCGGCCCCTTTCAGTCCCACCTATGCTGGCTGGTCAACCGGATTCGGGTGGACTGAAAGGGGCGGCATGCTACACGAAGGTGGACTCGTTGCGCTCCTCGCCTTCGGCTGCGGTGCTTACGTCGTCCACCTTCGTGTAGCATGCCGGGGCTTTCTGGCTGTTGATGTCCGCGAGACCGTTCCGACATAGAGTCACTAGTGGGACTTCCTCACTGTTCTCCATCGCTCTACCCTGAAGACCGCCGCCCCGAGAACAGCAGGTCTTTAGCCGGCTATCGACAAACTGGGGGCAATGACAGTCATCGGTGTCGTCGGGCTTCCCGGCAGCGGCAAGAGCGAGGCGGCCGAGGTCGCCGCCGAGATGGGCGTGCCGGTCGTAACGATGGGCGACGTCATCCGCGCGGAGTGTCGCGAGCGGGGGCTGGACCCGGCGACCGACCACGGGACCGTGGCGAAGGCGCTGCGCGAGGAGAACGGCCCCGACGCCATCGCCGAGCGGTCACTGCCGATAATCGCGGACGAACGCGCGGGCAACGACACCGTCTTGATCGACGGCATCCGCTCGGACGTGGAGGTAGACCGGTTCCGCGAGGCCTTTGGCGACTCGTTCGTGCTGGTCGAGATATCGGCGCCCTTCGACGTTCGGGCCGAGCGCCTGGACCTCAGGGGCCGGGACGCAGGCGCCGACGAGGGCGGCGAATCGCTCGAAGACCGCGACGAGCGGGAGCTGGGCTTTGGGATGGGTGAAGCGATGGAGATGGCCGACGTGACCGTCGAGAACACCGACTCGCTGTCGGCGTTCCGGGAACGGATCCGGGCACTGCTCGAAGAGGGTCTGGAGGCACAGTCGTGAGCAGCGTCTACAGCGTCGACGTCGAGATATCGGCGCCGGTCAACGACACGGAGGTCACGTCGCGGGTCGCCGACGCTATCCGGAACCTCTTCCCGGAGGCCGACCCCACGCATCGCGAGGGCGAGGTCGTCGCGACAGTCCACACGATGGAGGGGTTCTCGGAGGAGCTCCACCGCGCGGAGATTCTGGACACGGCCCGGTCGGTGTTCCTCGGCGACCTGGCGGGGGACCGCTTTGCCTTCGACCTGAAGAAGCAGGCGGCCTTCGAGGGGCGGGTGAACTTCGCCGTCGGCGAGCCCGCCGAACTGGGCGATATCCACGTCGTCGTTACGGTCCGCGAGCCCGACGCCGAGGCCTACATCGACTACGTCGCGCCGCCGACGGAGGACGGTCAGCCCGTCGATACCGAATGACCGAGGCGCTCTGTTTCGCGCTGGACGGGGTACTCGTCCATCGGACCCGCTCGGACGCCGCGATTTTGCGCGACGTGTTCGCCAGCCACGACATCGACCCGACCGACGAACTGCTGGCCACGGCACGGGATAGCTTCCGCGAGGCGTTCGGGGCCCTGCAACCGGCGCCCTACCGGCGGTCGATGGCGGCGGTCGTCTCGGCGGCCGACGCCGGGGCCGACCCCGACGAGATGGTCGCGACGCTGCGCGAGGCGACCTACGCCGCGACGGCCGTGCCAGAGGCCGCCCGCGAGAGCCTGGTCGGGCTGGCCGACGACAGCGCGCTCGCGGTCGTCACGAACGGCCCCCGGGAGTGGCAGGTCGGCAAGCTCGAGTACCACGACCTTCTCGACCGGTTCGACGCCGTCGTCGCCTCCTACGACGCGGGCGCGCACACGCCCGACACGGCCCCGTTCGACCGCCTCCGTGAGCGGGTCCCCGCCGAGGAGTACCTGATGGTCGGGGACGGCGACGACGTTGAGGGGGCGCGGGCCGCCGGGTTCGTCCCCGTCGAGTACAGCACGGAGGGAGCGGACCTCTGGGCGACCATCGACGCGTTGCTCTAGTCTTTTGCCAGATAGACGCCTGCTTTCGGGTGCTGGTCGGCGTCCTCGACGACGCGGTCGTCGTCGCGGGCGGCTTCGATTTCGGCTTTCGCGGCGTCACGGTCCAGCCCGCCGACGACCGCCATGACGTCGATGAGCTGGTCCTCGTTGGCGTGCGGGCGGCTGCCCGGGGCGTTGCCGAGTACTGAGGGCGCGGTCTCCTCGAAGCAGCGGAGGTACGCGGCGGGGTCACGCTCGCCGTGGAGCCGGTCGTGCCACGCCGCCGGGTACTGGCTGATGCGGCCGTCGCCGAGCTCGTAGAGTCGGTCGTCGTCGACCCAGCTCTCGGCGCCGGTGCGCCGGTCCGCGACGACCTCGCGGAACGCCGCCTCGTCGAAGCTGCTGTCCTCGCGCTCCTGTAACTCCCGGGTGTAGGCGTCGATGGCCGCCTCGGGGACGCCCGGCTCGTCGTCGTGGTGCCGTTCCAGAACGTCGATGAGTTCCCGGGTGCTCAGGCTCTCGCCCTCGTGAACTATCTCGTCGACGGCACGCTGGTCAGTGTCGACCATGCCGGCGGTATCGCCGTCGCGCTGATAAGGCGCGCGACCGTTTTCGGCGTAGCGGTGCCTTACCGCCCGCTGGCGAAGACGGCCAGTCGCTCGCCGGGTTCGGGCTCGCTCAGTACGCCCGCCGGAGCGCCACGGCGCCCCCGCTCGTCCGGACGGTGACAGTGTCGCCGTCGTTGTTCCAGACGGCCCCGCTCGCTCCCCAGTAGCGCGCCGTTCGGTTGTCTGTCCCGCTCCCGGTGTAGAGGGTAACGCGCTCGCCGGGGGCGAGCGAGTAGTTCCGGAAGGTGTGGTTCCGACCCGCAGCGTCGGTGACGGTCCAGCCGGTCAGGTTCAGCTCGCTGTCGCCGCGGTTCGCGAAGACGAGGTACTCGTCGTTCAGGTTCTCGTTGTCGTTGCCGGCGGCGTCTTCGTGGATTTCGACCAGGGCGAGCCCCGAGGGGCTGGTCGTGGCCGTCGGGGTCTCCCAGTCGGCTGCGTCGGGGTCGACACAGCGCCAGAGCCCGCGCCGGGCCTCGCGGGCGCCCGCCTCGGCGGCCCTGAAGCTGTCCCCCCGCGAGAAGTCGCTGTCGTAGACGCGCGCGCGGCCGGTCGCCACGAGCTGGTAGTTGAACAGGCGGTCGTCGACGACCACGTAGGCTAGCAGCCGGTCGTAGTACCCCCGCCGGTCCAGGTTGGGGTCCGTGGCGATGCCGACGGTGCGCCCGAACAACCGGTCTTTCGCGTAGTTCGAGGCGTTCGTCCCCGCCCCGCGGAGACAGTCCCCGCCGGCCGCGGTGTCGGGGACGCCCTCGAACTCCGCCGGGTCGTTCTCGCCGCGGACCTCCGGCGTGTCGACGCCGACCAGCCGGACGGTGTCGCGGGTGCCGTTGCGGTACTCGACGCGGACGGTGTCGCCGTCGACGACAGCGGTGACGCTGACCTGTGTCGTCTCCGTCGGAAGCGACCCGGCCGTCCCCGGCGCTGTCGGGCCGTCGCCGCTCGGGACGACCCCTCCACAGCCGGCGAGCACGACCAGCACGACCACGACCCCGGCTCGGCACGCTGTCATCGTCGGACCGACGGCGCCCACCTACACAACCCTTCGGGCGGGGAGTTATGCCACTGGGAGGAGAGATGCCAGTCGATGCTTGCCCTGCCCGTCAGTGAGGTCATGCGGACGCCCGTCCGAACCATCAGCCCCGAGAGCCCGGTCGTCGAGGCGGCGACACGGCTCCGCGACGAGGGCATCGGCTCGCTCGTCGTCGAGCGAAACGGGGAGTGTGTCGGCATCGTCACCGAAAGCGACATCGTCGCCGTCACCGCGGCGGAGGGCGACACCCGCAAGCTGACGGTCGCGGACGTGATGGCGACGGCGCTCGTGACTATCGGACCCGACGCGGACCTGTCGGACGCCGTCGAGCGCCTGCACGCCCACGGGGTCAAGCAACTCCCCGTCGTCGCGGACGGCGAACCCGTGGGTATCGTGACGACGACGGACGTCTCCCGGTACGTCCCGCACGTCACTCGCCCGGAGCCGTCAACCGATGCCCGCCCGGAGCGCCGGCGCTTTACCCGCCCCGACACGCAGTACGAGGACGACGACTGGGCGTTCGACAGCTACGGCGTCGCAGACGGCATCGACGTGGGCGACCACGTCCGTTTCTCGAAGACGCTCTCGGCGGCCGACGTCGAGCGCTTCGCCGAGATAAGCGGCGACACGAACCGGCTGCACCTGGACGAGCAGTTCGCCGAGCGGAGCCGCTTTGGCCGCCGCATCGTCCACGGGACGCTGGTCTCGGGCATCATCAGCGCCGCGCTCGCCCGGCTCCCGGGGCTGATAATCTATCTCTCACAGGAGCTCTCCTATCGGGGCCGGTAGACATCGGCGACCGCGTCACCGCCCACTGCGAGGTGGTCGAACAGCTCCGCGAGGACCGTTTCCGGCTGTCGACCGCGGTCGACGACGGCGAGGGCAACTGCGTCGTCGAGGGCGACGCAGTGGTCATCTCCGACTCGATTCCCGAAGACGACTGATGTCGTCGGGTCGCTACGGCACCAGCAAGAGGACCAGCGCCAGCGCGATCCACCCCACCTTCAGCCCGGTGTTGACGGCGATAACCTTCGAGCCAAACTCCCGACCCCAGATGCCGTACTGGAAGGGGATAGAGCGTTTGAACGTCGAGACGGCGAAGGAGACGATGCCGCCGACGAGCATCGTCGCCACCGCCGTCCGCGGGGTGAAGGTACCGTTCTCGATGAGCGGCGCGATGACGACCGCGCCGGAGGTCGTATCCAGCGCGAAAGCCGCCACTACTGGGACGGCCGCGCCCGGCAGGCCCAACAGGCCCGTCAACCCGTCGGCGGCCGCCGTCAGCGCCTGTCCGGAGCCGCCGGCGAGTGCGAGTATCTCCTCGGAGTAGGCGACGAGCAGGGCGACGACGACGTAGATGCCGGCCAGCCGTGGCAGTATCTCGCCGAGCTTCTCGCGGGTCTCGCCCAGCGCGTCGCGGACCCGCCCGAGGGCCGTCTCGGGCTCGGCTGGCTCGCTCTCCTCGCCGCCGTCCGTCGTCGTCGCCTCGCCCATCGCCCCGCGGTCGACGTTCGAGCCATCGAGCAAGAGCGCACCGGCGGCGATGCCGGTAAGCGTGATGGCGAGCGCGACCAGGCCCCGCGTCGTGACGTACAACACCCCGACGCGGGCCCCGAGAATCGGGATGAGAACGGGGACGTAGAAGGTGACGATGTGCTGGGCGAAGCCAAAGAAGGTGTTTATCGTGACCGCCACCAGGGTCGCGCGGTCGTCCAGCACGCCCGACTCGCGGAAGTCCGCGAGCATCCCGTAGCCCGCCGTCGGCGAGGCCGTCGTCGTCAGGATGGCGGTGCCGACCTCGTCGGGGAGGTTCGCCGGCCCGGTGAGATACTGCGAGACGACGGCTATCTTCTCGACCAGACCAAAGGAGACCGCGAGGTTCGCGAGAAAGACGCCTACCGAGAGGAAGACGGCGATGCGCAGGACCCGGACGAGAACCTCGCCGAGCAGTTCGACGACCGGATGACCCAGCAGTTCGACCAGCACGCGTATAGCCGCTACTTCGACCGACACCGAAATAGGGCCGTCGGTCTCTCCCGGTAGCGCCCGCGCCGACGCGGGGACCTTGCAGATGCAAGCGCCAGAGTTGGGACGCCGGGTCCGGTATCGAAACCGATGGGAGACAACCAGATGACATCTTCGGACGACGTTTCGGTCCAGCGAAACGAGGAGATATTCAACGACGAGGGGACGCTCATCGGCGTCGTCGGCGACGCGACGGCGGAGGGGTTCACGGTCGAGACGGTCGCCTCGGCGACCGTCGAGCACGGCGACGCCGTGCGGGGCGACGACCAGGACCCCGGCCAGGAGTTCGGCGAGGGGTACATCATGTGGCGCTGCACCGAGTGCGGTGAGATGGGCGAACTGGAGGCGGGGCTCCCGGAGACGTGTCCCAACTGCGGAGCGCCAAAGGAGGCTCTCGCGAAACAGCGGGAAGACTGAGCGCCCGCCTACACCAGCACGCTGACGGCGCCGAAAAGCACCAGCACGCCCAGCACGTCACAGACGTTGGTGACGACGGGGATGACGACGTCGTCGGGGTCGAGTTCGAACCGGTAGGCCGCGTAGGTGGTTATCGTCGTGACGGCGACGGCCAGTGCCGCCAGCGCGACACCGCTTGTGAGTGCGACCGCGACCACGGTCAACAGAGCGAGTCTGGTCCCGCCGACCACTCCCTGTAACAGCCACGCGCCGGCGCCCACGAGCGGGAACACCGTCACCGCGAGGGCCATGGTGGCCACGGCGTTGCCAACCAGCCGGTCGTCGTCGGTGTCGAAAGAGAGTAGCCCGAGGTGCAGGGCCGTCGAGAACCGCGCCGCGAGGATACTTCCGAGGTTGCCGGCCATCCCGATAGTCACCGGCACCAACACGAGCAGCGTCGGGTAGCGAAGCAGCGTCGACTCGAAGGTGTCGAGGACGATGCCGCTGCCCAGTTCGATGGCGGTCAGGACCACGAGAACTGGGAGCATCCGTCGGACGATGCCGCCAACCGTCCAGTTCGACGCCACCACGTCACCCACCCCCCAGCGCCAGGACGAGACGGGTCGCCACCAGCAGCGTCGCGACGCCGACCACGTCGCCCGTCGTCGTCACCACCGGCCCCGCCAGCGTGTCGGGGTTCAGCCCCCGTCGATACCCCACGAAGACGACGGAGACGACTGCGACGGTCAGCAGTATTCCGGAGATGAGCCCCGCGAGCAGGGCGATAGCTACGAGCGTCGCCAGCGGGGCCGATGGCCGCCCCAGCACTCCCAGCAGCGCGACCGCAAGCACCGCGGCGATACCGCTGACCATCACCCCATTGGCCAGTGCCGCGGCCACGGCCGCGTTCACCCGCTCGTCGTCCATCGAGAAGGTCGGGTCGACGAGCCCCTGATGCAGCGCCGACCCCAGCCGCGCCCCCAGCGAGCCGTAGACGTTCCCCCGCGTCGCCAGAAGCGCCGGGACCAACACGAGCAGACCCGCCACCTGCTCCAGTTCGGCGTCCATCCCGCTCAGTACGACACCCGCAAAGAGGCCGCCGACCGCACTGAGTGCCAACACGGGGAGTGACTCCCGGTAGGCCGCCTCGGCCACCTCGCGGACGGTCATTACGACACGCAAGCGTATCCAGTCGCAAAAAGCACCCGTCTTTGGCGCCGTTCCTGTTGGTGGCGTTTCGTCATTGTTCGCTACTGACACTGACAGCCAGAAAGCTCCGACCCAGTCACCGGGAGACCGCAGGTCGCCCGAGTAGTCGGCGCACAGCGCCGACAACGCCCCTTTCAATCCCATCCGTAGCCGGCTGGCCAATCATTGCTGGGTGGGACTGAAAGGGGCGGCCAGTTACACGAACCCCGACGACACAAGCACTGAACGAACGTAGTGAGTGAAACGCGCAGCGAGTCGCGGGAGTGTAACTGGCCGGGGCGTTCTGGCTGTTGATGTCGGCTATGGTGGCCTCGGTAACTTCGTTACAAACGCCCGTTGCCAGGGACCGAAGTGTTGACACCCGCTCACGACAACACGTAGCCAATGGACGAGCCACGGGTGCTGCTGACGAACGACGACGGCATCGACGCGCCGGGGTTGGCGAGCTGTTACGAGGAACTGACGGCGGTCGCGGACGTGACGGTGGTCGCGCCGATGGAGAACCAGAGCGGCGTCGGGCGGACCCGCAGCCACCGCACCGCCCGCGAGAGCCACCCGTGGGGGTACGCCTTAGACGGGACGCCCGCCGACTGCGTGGCCTACGGGCTCCGGGGGCTCGACACCGACTTCGACCTCGTGGTCTCGGGCTGCAACCACGGGCCAAACGCCGGCAACTACGTCGTCGGCCGCTCGGGGACCGTCGGGGCCTGTATCGAGGCGGGCTTTCTTGGCACCCCGGGCATCGCCGTCTCGGCGTACCACTGCGAGGACTTTTTCGTCTCGCCCCCGGCGGAGTACGACTTCGACCGCCCCGCTCGCGTCATGAGCGAGGTAGTCGTCCGAGCGCTGTCGGGCGATATCTTCGAGACGGCGGACTTCCTGAACCTGAACGTCCCGGTCGACGTGGCCGACCCCGAGATGCGACTGACCGAGCCACACCACGACTACGACCTGCTGGTCGAACACGACACCGACGGCGAGATCGACGAGCAGGCAAACCAGGGGACAGTGGGCGATATCGCCCTGCGCGACGTGGTCTGGCCCGACACCGCCGGGTGGGAGAACCCCTTCGACGGCGACGCCGACCTGGCCGAGCGCTACCCCGCCGGGAGCGACCGGCGGGCCATCATCGACGGCGCGGTCAGTCTCTCGCCGCTGACGGCGCCCGCGGTCGGCGTCGAGTCAGGCACACTCGAACGGATGGTCGGGGCGTTCAACGAGAGCGAGGCGGCCCGCCAGCGAGCCGAGCGCGAGGCGGCGGGCGAGCAGTAGCGGTCGGCGCTATCGCGTCGCCGAGTGGTGGGTGGGACTCGGTGTCCGCACGGCCGACGACCGTCACTCGGTCCGCCTGAGCGTCTCCCCCTCGAACGCCCCGTCCACGCCGGTACGGAACCAGTCGCCGCTGGTCGCACTGGCCATGACGTCGCTCGTCTCCCAGTACCGTTCGACGACGTGGGGCCCGCGGAACACGATTTCCCCCTCGTCGGTCACGGCGACTTCGGTCCCCGGTAACGGCTCACCGAGTGCCGACGGCGACGACGAGCCATAGGAGGTCACACAGCCGACGCCCGTCAGCCCCGGCCTGCCGAACACCTGGCTCACCGGGATGCCACAGCCCCAGAGGAACTCGACCAGGTCGGTATCGAGGGGGTCGGTACCCGACAGGGCGTAGTCGAGGTCCGCGAGTCCGAACGACTCCCGCAGCGGCGAGAACACGACTCTGGCGGCTGCGGAGTCGGTCAGTGACCCGCTCTTGCCCTCGCTGAACGCCTTCCCGCGGTCCCTGGCGGCGCCGTCGGCCAGACGCCCCTTCAGGCCGCCCAGGTCGTCTATCTCTGCCTGTAGCTCGTCGCTCAGGTGTTCGTACACGCGTGGGACGCCGACCAGCACGTCCGGATCGACCGCTTGGAGCCCCGCGACGATGTCGTCGGTCGGGATGTAGGCGGCCGCGGCGCCGTTGTCCCACAGGTAATATGTCGCGACGCGCTGGAAGACGTGGGCCTGTGGCACCAGGCTGGTGCCGGTCGACCCGCGGGTGAGCGGGAACTGCTCGCCGAGCATCGCCACGGCCGCAAGCAGGTTCCGGTGTGTCACGGCGTGGCCGAGCGTCTCCATGTCCCCGCCCAGCGGGGAGACGACGGTGGCCACGTCGGTGGCGACGTCGTCGAACCCCGGCAGCGACTCCCGCTCCGCGGTTGGGAGCGCGTCGATGTCGAACACCGTCCCCGCGGCCTCCCTGACGGCCGCGCTCGCGCTGTCGTCGACGACCAGCTTATCGACGCCGGCCGTCGTCTCGATTGCCACCGCCCGCTCGCTGCTCTGGTCGGGGTAGATCGGGACGGAGACGATGCCGGCGAGGTGGCAGGCGACGTCGACGACCGACCAGACGTACGAGGACTGCGCACAGATGCCAAGCGACGTGCCGGGCTCGACGCCCGCTTCGAGCAGCCCGCCGGCGACCGCCCACGCCTGGTCGTACAGCTCTCGGAACGTCCGCGAGGCGTACCCGTCGCCGTTCGGGACCAGCGCGACCGGCCGGTCGCCGTGGCGGTCGACCAGCCGCGCGAGCCAGTCGGCCAGCGAGCCGTGGGGAATCGAGATGTCGCCCCCGACGTGGACGTCGCTCCCGAGGGCCACCGCCGTGTCGTCGGCCTCGTAGGTCCGCGTCTCCTGGCGCGTCTTGTTCAGCTTGCCGGGCTGGTACTCGTAGTCCTCGGGGACCGACGCGGCGTAGTACTCGCTGTAGTTCTGGTCGACGTCGTCGCCGCCGATATGGGCGTCCAGCCACTCCCTGGTGAACTCTAAGACGTCGAGCGTTATCTCCTCGCCGTTCTCGTGGCGCTCGCGGAACTCCCCCACCGTCTCGACGAACTCCTCGTGGAAATCGCGGTGGTCGTAGAAACAGTCGGCACAGTCCATGGCGTAGCCACAGTCCTGCATGAACTCCTCCTCGTCGCCGAAGTGATACTCCGTGTAGCGTTCGAGTTCCTGGAGGATGTCGCCGACCGTCTCCTCGGAGTGGCCCTCATCGATAGCTACGTACAGGTCGTTCAGGAGACCGAACAGATGTTTGTGCTGTTCGTCGAACCGGTCGATATCGGTGCTGTACCGCTCGTCCACCCACTCGATGAAGGCTCCGCTCGACTCGGCCATACCACGTGATAAGCACTACGTACGAAAAGCGAAATCGGCAATTCCCAGCCAGTGAAAACCCCTCAGAACGGGCCCATACCGCCCATGCCACCCATGTCGCCGTCGCCCTGTTGCATCTGTTTCATCATCCGCTCCATGTCGCCGTCGCCCATCCCCTGGAACTGCTTTAGCATCTGAGACATCTGCTTGTGCTGTTCCAGTAGCTCGCGAACGCGCTCCTCGGGCTTGCCCGAGCCGTGACAGATGCGCTCGGTGCGGGACTGGCCGATGATGCGCGGGTTTTCGAGCTCCTCTTCGGTCATCGAGTCCATGATGACGTCGAAATCCCGCATCCGCTCTTGGGTCACGTCCATGGCGTCGTCGGGCAGCTGGTCCATCAGCCCGCCGCCCATCCCCGGAATCATGTCCATCACCTGGTCCAGCGGGCCCATGTTGTTCATCGTCTCCATCTGCTTGCGCATGTCCTTGAGGGTGAAACTCCCTTCCAGCATCTGCTCGGGGTCCCACTCTTCTTCCTCGTCGCCGGTCTCCTGCATCGCCCGCTCGACGCGCTCGGTGAGCTGTTTCAGGTCGCCCATCCCGAGCAGTCGGGAGATGAAACCCGACGGCTCGAAGCGCTCGATGTCCTTGACCGTCTCCCCCGAGCCGAGGAAGGCAATCGTCGAGTCTGTCTCGTCGACGGCGGCGAGGGCGCCCCCACCTTTGGCCGTCCCGTCGAGTTTGGTGATGACGACGCCGTCGATGCCGATGGCGTCCTGGAAGTCGGCGGCCTGGCTCTTTGCGCTCTGGCCCATCGCGGCGTCCAGTACCAGCAGGTTCCGCTCTGGCTGGACCTCCTGCTCGATGCGCTCTATCTGCTCGATGAGCTCCTCGTTTAACCCGTCCCGACCCGCCGTGTCCACGATGCGGACGTCGGCCTCCTCGGTCGCGTCCAGCCCGTCGCGGGCGATTTTGACCGGGTCGTCCTCGTCGGGGTCGCCGTAGAAGTCGACCTCGGCGCGGTCGGCCATCTCCTTTGCCTGGTCGTAGGCGCCGGGCCGGTCCGTGTCGGTCTGGATGATGGCCGGCCGAAGGCCCTTCGTCGAGAACCACCACGCCATCTTGGCAGCCGTCGTTGTTTTCCCCGACCCGTAGAGGCCGGCGAGCATGATGGTCTGCTCTTCGAGGGGCAGGTCCGTCGACTCGCCCACCAGCTCTACGAGTTCCTCGTAGACGATTCGCAGCACCCAATCGCGGGGCGTCGTCCCCGCCGGTGGTTCCTCCTCCAGGGCGCGGGTCTCGATGTTGTCCGACAGCTCCTGGACCAGCGCCACGTCGACGTCCGCCTGCAACAGCGACCGCTGAATCTCCTTGACGATGTCCTCGATGTCCTCCTCGGAGATGCGGGACTTCCCCCTGAGGTTGTCTAAGGTCCCCCGAAGGGAGCTTCCGAGATTGTCGAGTACCATTGTTATGACCCGATAGACGACCACGCGGGTAAAACACTGCGGTCCGACCTTTTTCCCGGTCGCCCTTCCTCGCGCGCTCTCCGAGCGCGCTGTGGGAGGGCTCCCGGCAAAAACGTCGATGAAAAAGGCCGGAATCGCCATTGGCGATTCCGGGGAACCGGCTCGCTTCGCTCGCCGGATGCTCACACTGGACAGCCTGCCCTTCCCCGTCAGCGCGGCACGGAGGCCGCGCTCGGCCACCGCGACGGTACCGCTTGCACCGCTCTACTGCGGCCTACTGCACTTCGTTGTACATCTCGTCTATCATCTCGTCGAGGTCGGGGTTGCCGCCGCCGGGCTGGTCGGGCGTGTAGCTGAACTCGCCCTTGCCGTCGGGGGCCTCGCCCTGGGTCCAGGGCTGTTCGGGGTCCGCGCGCTCCTCGCGGGCGGTGGACATGAACGCGTAGTTGAACTCCTGGTTCTCCTTTGACTGGTCGAAGCTGTTCGGGACGGGTCGGTGCTCGCCGAGCGATTCGAGGGCGGCGTGCCACTGGTTCTGGTGCATCGTGTCCCGGGCGATGAGGTATTCGAGCATGTCCTTCATTCCGGGGTCGTCGGTGAACTCGTAGAGCCGCGTCGCCAGCAGCCGACCGGTGGACTCGGCCATGACGTTGGCGTACATGTCGGCCGCGAGGTTGCCCGAGGCGACCACGTAGCCCCCGTTGAAGGGGACGCCGTTGCTGTCGACCGGCATCGCGTGGAGCCCAGCGGAGAGGGCCTGCCGGGGCTGGCCCGAGCGCATCATCTCGTCGATGACGGCGTCCTCGCGAGCGGCCTCGCGGGCCTCCTCGGAGGCCCCTTCGAGGTTCTTCGAGACCGCCGTCGCGAGCATCTCGATGTGCCCCAGCTCCTCGGTGGCCGCCTCCATCAGGAACTGCCGCATCTCCGCTTTCTCGGCCGGGATGGCAAAGGCCTGGAACATGTACTGCAGGGCGACGCGCATCTCCCCCTCGGCCCCGCCGATGGCCTGCTGGAGCATCTTCGCGAACTGCGGGTCGGGCTCTTCGACCTCGACCTCGAACTGGAGTTCGTCGTCGTGGTAGAACACATGTCAAATACTTGTCCGAAATCGAAAAGCGAGTTGCTTGCATTTACCGGAGACAGCGGGCCGGGCCGCTCGCAACCCGGTACCCGGGTTACTCAGGGACCACTCGTTGAAAAACGCGGGCGAAAAAGCGGCCGCTGGCGGTCGTCTATTATTCCGGAACTTTCGCAATCGTCGTTATCGCTCGCGGACTGCCGGGCATCGACTGCTGGATGTGGTGTTCGAACTCCTCGAAGCCGGCTTCCCGGAACATCCGGTCGGCCTCCTCCTCGTCGTAGAACAGCATGATGGCGTCGGCCACCTTCTGGAAGAGAGAGGAGTTGGGGTAGTCGGGGCCGACGATGAGCACCTTGCCGCCGGGTTTCGTGATGCGGCGGGCCTCTTCGAGGGCGTCGACGGGGTTGGGCCAGTACTCGATAGAGCCCGACGACCAGACGGCGTCGAAGCTGTCGTCCTTGAACGGCAGCCGCTCGGCGTCGCCCATGTGATAGCGCACCCGGCCGAACTTGCCGAACTTCCCAAACGCCTTCGAGAGCTGGTGGGGGCTCTGGTCGAGCCCGTAGATGGTGTCGACGTGTTCGAGCAGCCCCTCGGTGGCAAAGCCGGTGCCACAGCCCACGTCGAGGACGCGGTCGTCCGGATCGAGATCCAGCATCCCGATGGCCTCGTCGCGCATCTCCTCGTTCCAGACGAACGGGTTGATCTGGTCGTACACCTTCGAGAGGTACTTGTAGAACGTCCGCGCCCGGGCTTTGTTCTCGAGGACTCCCATTGCCTACGCTTGGGCCTTACTGGTCATAATTCCCCGGTTTTCCCGCTGAGACACGGTCGGGGCACATGGCTTTCGATACCGCGAAAACTTCGCAACTACCAAATAGCCGCTTGGGTTACGTTCGGACGATTAGAGAATGCCACGGCCAGAAGTTCTAGACCGGATAAAGGAGGCCGAGCAGGAGGCCGACGATATCGTCGCCGAGGCCGAGGAGGACCGCGAGGAGACAATCGCGGCGGCCCGAGAGGAGGCCGACGAGATTCGCGAACAGGCACGCGAGGACGCCGAGGCGTCGGCTCAGGAGCGGCTCGAAGACGCCCGCGAGGACATCGAGTCCGAGCGCGAGGCGCTCATCGAGGAGGGCGAGTCGGCCCGCGAGGAGCTCGAACAGCAGGCCGAAGGGCGCGAAAGTGAGGTGGTCGACTACGTGACAGACCTCTTCGAGGAGGCGGTACATGCTCAGACCTGAGAAGATGTGCCGCGTCTCGGTGACCGGGTCGAAGCGGGTCATGGGCTCCGTCGTCGAGGCCGTCCACGACCTCGATATGCTCCACGTCACCGAGTACGACGGCTCGTGGGACGGGTTCGAACCCGGCGACCCGGTCGAGGGTGCCGACGAGGCTTCGGACCAGCTCGTTACGGTCCGAGCGCTCGAATCCATCCTCGACGTCGACGAGGACGACGCCGGCCCGACGCGGCTGGTCACTGACGAGGCACTCGAAGAGGACCTAGAGGAGGTCCGCTCGGAGGTCAACGCGCTGGACGACCGGCGCGACGATATCCGGGACGACCTCCGCGAGGTCGAAGACGAGATCGCCACGATGGAGCCGTTCGTCCGGCTCGGCATCGACCTGGACCTGCTCCGTGGCTACGACACGCTCGCCGTTTCGGTCGGCGAGGGCGACGCCGACGAGATAGCGGCCGCCCTCGAGGACAGCGACATCGACGCCTACGGGACCTTCGACGAGGACGGCATCGTCGCCGTCTTCGCGCGGGCCGACGACGGGGAACTCCAGGACGCGCTGGTCGGCGCGACGTTCTCCGCGCTGGCAGTCCCCGAGGGCGACGGCGACCCGGCCGAGTACTTAGAGGAGCTGAACCACCGCAAACAGCAGCTCGAATCCAAGCTCACGACTGTCGAGGAGGAGCTCGAAGAGCTCCGTCTGGACTACGCCGGCTTCCTGCTGGCCGCCGAGGAGAAACTCTCCATCGAGGTCCAGAAGGCCGAGGCACCCCTGACCTTCGCGACGACGGACAACGCCTTCATCGCGGAGGGGTGGATTCCCGACGACGAGTACGAGCTGTTCGAACAGCAGGTCGGGGCCGAGGTCGGCGAGGCCATCGACATCGAGAAGCTCGAAATCGCCGAGTACGACAGCGACGGACACGTCCACTCCCACGAGGAAGTCGAGGGCGAGGGCGGCCACGGGGACGAGACCGAGGACGACGCCGCGCTCGCCGACGAGGAAGACGCGGGCCGGGAAGCCGTCGCGGACGGCGGACACAAGACGTCGGCCGGCGGCCTCGTCACGATGGGCGATTCCAGCCCGCCGGTCATCCAGGACAACCCCGGCGCGGCCAAACCCTTCGAGGCGCTCGTCGAGGTCGTCAGCCGTCCGAAGTACGGCGAGTTCGACCCGACGGTGTTTTTCTTCCTGACGTTCCCGGCCTTCTTCGGCTTCATGATCGGTGACCTCGGGTACGGTCTCCTGTATCTCCTGGCCGGCTACGGGCTCTACGCGACGATGGACAGCGACGTGCTGAAGAGCCTCGGCGGCGTCGCCATGTGGGCCGGCGGCTTCACGGCGCTGTTCGGCGTGCTGTACGGCGAGGTCTTTGGCCTGCACCAGCTCGGGGAAATCGTCTGGGGCGGCCACCCGCCGATGCACAAGGGGCTCCAGCCCGCCTACGCAGACTACGGGCTGGCGTGGCTCACAATCGGGCTCCTGGCCGGTGTGGCCCACCTCGCAGTCGGATGGATACTCGATTTCGTCGAGAACCTCGGCCACGGGCTCTGGGACGCGGTCACCGAGAGCGGGTCGTGGCTGCTGATGCTCTTTGGCCTGTGGGCCTGGGTGTTCTCCGGCGCCAACGGCACGGCACCCGACTTCCTCTACACGGCCGAGAGCGGCGTCTTCGCCGGGAACCCGTACGCGCTTGGCTTTACCGGCGTCCCGGCCCTTGACCTGTTTACCATTCCGGTCATCGGTGCGCCGTTCTCGGCGTGGCTCGTGCCGTTTTTCGTCGGCGTCGTCCTGCTGTATCTGGCCGACCCCGTCGAGGTCGTCGAGTTCCTCAACGTCCTCGTGAACGTGCTCTCGTACACCCGACTGGCGGCGGTGTTGCTCGCGAAGGCCGGGATGGCCTTCGTGGTCAACCTGCTGTTTTTCGGTGCCTACGAGCACCACGGGGAGTGGCACTTCCTCATCGGCCACGGCCCGGAGTACGCTATCGCCGAGTACGGTGCCGAATCTATCGTCTTCCCCGGACTGATGCACTCGGGCATCGCCGGCCTCGTGGGCGGGCTGCTCGTACTCGTCATCGGGCACCTGCTGGTGTTGGTCCTTGGCGTTACGAGCGCCGGACTGCAGGCCGTGCGTCTCGAGTACGTCGAGTTCTTCGGGAAGTTCTTCGAGGGCGGCGGGAAACAGTACAGTCCGTTCGGCTACGAGCGGACGTACACGACCGACGACTGACGCCCTTCGGGCGCTTTCTTTCGACCGCGCGAGCTCGATTCACCGAGAGGGACCACCGGTTGCGAGGTATTAACACCCACCGATAGAAGCGGGCAGAACCGCCGGATAGCCTGCTGACGAACCGTTTTGGGAACCTTTATGAACTCCGTGGCGTCAGTTACGCCTGTTCGGACACGAGCAACTTCACAGAGGACTTCAACAATGATCGATACTATCGCACCCCTTGTCGGCACTGTACTACAAGAATCTTCGCCTGCAATCACGGGTCCCGGTGCTGCCGCACTCGCCGTCGGACTGGCCGCACTCGGCTCGGGCTACGCAGAGCGAGGTATCGGCTCGGCCGCGGTCGGCGCTATCGCGGAAGACGACAGCCTGTTCGGCCAGGGGCTCATCCTGACAGTCCTGCCGGAAACGCTCGTCATTCTCGCGCTGGTCGTCGTCTTCGTCGTCTAAACCACATCCCCCTTTTCAAACAATGAGCCTTGAAACAGTCGTAGAGGACATCCGAGACGAGGCCCGCGCACGTGCAGAGGAAATACGGGCGGACGCCGACGAGCGCGCCGAGGAGATACGTGCCGAGGCCGAGGCCGACGCCGAGGAGATACGCGAGGAGCGCGAGGCCGAGGTCGAGCGCGAAATCGCCCAGGAGCGCGAACAGCGCCTCTCCTCTGCGAAGCTCGAGGCCAAGCAGGCCCGGCTGGGCGCCCGACGCGACGTGCTCGAAGACGTCCGCGCCGACGTCGAAGCGGCCATCGCCGACCTCGAAGGCGACCGACGCGAGGAGCTGACCCGCGAGCTGCTCGAGGGCGCGGTCGCCGAGTTCGACGACGGCGCCGAGCTCCGGGTCCACGGTCGCGCCGAGGACCGGTCGCTCATCGAGGATATCCTCACTGAGTACGACGACGCAACGTTCGCCGGTGAGCGGGAGTGTCTCGGCGGTGTGGTAGTCGAGAGCGAAGCCTCCCGGGTCCGTGTGAACAACACGTTCGACTCCGTCCTGGAGTCGGTCTGGGAGGACAACCTGAAAGCAATCAGCGACCGCCTCTTCGACGACCAATGAGTCTCTACGGCTCAGGTAGTCGGACCAGCAACTACGAGTACGTCATCGCCCGGGTGCGCTCCCGGCGCGGCTCGCTGTTCGACGACGACGACTACCGGAAGCTGGTCCGCATGGGGACGAGCGAGATCGCTCGCTTCATGGAGGAGACCGAATACGAGACCGAGATGAACGCGCTCGGGGCCCGATACAGCGGCTCGGACCTCGTCGAGTACGCGCTGAACCGCAACCTCGCGAAACACTTCGACGACCTGCTGCGCTGGTCCGAGGGGGCGCTGTATGACTACGTCGCCCGCTACCTGCGGAAGTTCGACGCGTGGAACGTCAAGACGGTCATCCGCGGGCTGTACGCGGAGGCCGACTCGGCCGACGTCGATGACGACCTCATCCGCGCCGGCGAGTTCAGCGAGAAGCGCGTCGACCAGCTACTCGCCGCGAGCTCCATCGAGGAGGTCGTCGAGTCGCTGGATGACACCATCTTCGGTGACTCGCTGGCGGAGGCCTACGAGGTCTACGAGGCCCAGAACGTCCTCGTGCCCCTGGAAAACGCCATCGACCGCGCCTTCTACGAGACGCTGCTCGATGGCCTGCCCAGCAATCCGGAGCGTGACAGCCCGACGGGGCTGTACGTCCAGTTCCTGCGGACGGAAGTGGACTTCCGGAACCTCCGGAACGCCCTGCGGCTGGCCCACAGCGGGGCCGACACGGACCCCGCGGAGTACTACATCGACGGCGGGAAGCTGTTCGACGAGCAGTCGCTCGCACAGCTCGCCACGAACGTCGACGGACTGGTCACCGCGGTGCGTGAGAGCACGTACGGCGATGACCTCGACTCGGCGCTCTCGGAGCTGGAAGACGCCGGGAGTCTGGTCGAGTTCGAGCGGGCGCTGGACGCGGCGCTGCTTGAGTACGCGGACAAACTGTCGAACCGCTACCCGCTGTCGGTCTGTCCGGTGTTGTCCTACATCCTCGCCAAGGAGCGCGAGGTCGACAACATCCGGGCCATCGCCCGCGGTCGCGAGGCGGGGCTTGGCCCCGACGAGATCGAACAGGAGCTGGTGATACTATGAGCCAGGAGATAGCAGTCATCGGGAGTCCGGAGTTCACGACGGGCTTTCGGCTGGCGGGGGTCCGCAAGTTCGCGGACGTCCCCGCCGAGGCAAAAGACGAGCAGCTGGACGACGCCGTCTCGGAGATGCTCGAAGACGACGACGTCGGCATCGTCGTGATGCACGACGACGACATGGACCACCTCTCGCGTGGCGTCCGCAAGGACGCCGAGACGAGCGTCGAACCCGTGCTGGTGACGCTGGGCGGCGAGGGCGCCGGCAGCGGCGGGCTGCGTGAACAGATCAAACGAGCCATCGGTATCGACCTGATGGACGAGGAGTAAACTATGAGTCAAGCAACAGAATCCGACGTCCGTGAGGACGGCACAATCGAAAGCGTCTCGGGACCGGTCGTAACGGCTCGGGACCTCGACGCCCGGATGAACGACGTCGTCTACGTCGGTTCGGAAGGGCTGATGGGCGAGGTCATCGAGATCGAAGGCAACATCACCACCATCCAGGTGTACGAGGAGACCTCCGGGGTCTCCCCGGGCGAACCGGTCGAGGGGACCGGCGCCCCCCTGTCGGTGGACCTCGGGCCGGGGATGCTCGACGCCATCTACGACGGCGTCCAGCGCCCGCTCGACGTCCTCGAGGAGAAGATGGGCTCGGCGTATCTCGACCGCGGTGTCGACGCGCCGGGCATCGACTTAGAGAAGACCTGGGAGTTCCAGCCGGAAGTCGCGGAAGGCGACGAGGTCGAGGCCGGCGACATCGTCGGCACCGTCCCCGAGACGCCCAGTATCGACCACAAGGTGATGGTCCCGCCGGACTCGGAGGGCGGCGAGGTCACCGCCATCGAGTCGGGCGAGTTCACTGTCGAGGAGACGGTCGTCGAACTCGACTCGGGCGAGGAGATCCAGATGCGACAGGAGTGGCCGGTGCGAGAGCAGCGGCCCTCCGTCGACAAGGAGACGCCGACCGAACCGCTGATTTCGGGCCAGCGCGTGCTCGACGGCCTCTTCCCCATCGCGAAGGGCGGGACCGCGGCGATTCCCGGTCCCTTCGGCTCGGGGAAGACCGTCACCCAGCATCAGCTCGCCAAGTGGGCCGACGCGGACATCGTCGTCTACGTCGGCTGTGGCGAGCGTGGCAACGAGATGACGGAAGTCATCGAGGACTTCCCGGAACTGGAAGACCCCATCACGGGCAACGCCCTGATGGACCGGACCTGCCTCATCGCGAACACGTCGAACATGCCCGTCGCGGCGCGTGAGTCCTGTGTCTACACGGGAATCACCATCGCGGAGTACTTCCGCGACATGGGCTACGACGTGGCGCTGATGGCCGACTCCACCTCCCGGTGGGCCGAGGCCATGCGCGAAATCAGTTCGCGACTGGAGGAGATGCCCGGCGAGGAGGGGTACCCCGCGTACCTCTCCGCTCGCCTTTCGGCCTTCTACGAGCGGGCCGGCTACTTCACGAACATCAACGGCACCGAGGGCTCCGTCTCCGTCATCGGCGCCGTCTCGCCGCCCGGCGGGGACTTCTCCGAGCCGGTGACCCAGAACACGCTGCGTATCGTCAAGACGTTCTGGGCCCTGGACGCCGACCTCGCCGAACGCCGGCACTTCCCCTCTATCAACTGGAACGAGTCCTACTCGCTGTACCGCGAACAGCTGGACCCGTGGTTCGTCGACAACGTCCGCGAGGACTGGCCCGAGACGCGACAGTGGGCCATCGACACGCTGGACGAGGAAGCCGAACTGCAGGAGATCGTCCAGCTCGTCGGGAAGGACGCCCTGCCCGAGGACCAGCAGCTGACCCTGGAAATCGCCCGCTACCTGCGTGAGGCGTGGCTCCAGCAGAACGCGTTCCACCCGACCGACACCTACTGCGAGCCCGAGAAGACGTACCGCATCATGGACGCCATCAAGACGTACAACGACGAGGCCTTCGATGCGCTCGATGCCGGCGTGCCCGTCGAGGAGCTCACCGACATCGAAGCCGCGCCCCGTCTCAACCGCATCGGCGTCCAGGAGGACTACAACGAGTACATCGACGAGCTCGAGGACGACATCGCCTCGGAGCTCCGGGAGCTATACTAATGAAAGAGTACCAGACAATCACCGAGATAAGCGGCCCGCTGGTCTTTGTCGAGACCGACGAGCCGGTCGGCTACGACGAGATCGTCGAGATCGAGACCAGCGACGGCCAGATGCGCCGCGGCCAGGTGCTCGAATCGGCGAGCGACTACGTCGCCATTCAGGTGTTCGAGGGGACGGAAGGTATCGACCGCGACGCCTCCGTTCGCTTCCTCGGCGAGACGATGAAAATGCCCGTCACCGAGGACCTGCTGGGGCGGGTCATGGACGGGACCGGCCAGCCCATCGACGGCGGGCCCGAAATCGTCCCCGACGAGCGCCAGGACATCGTCGGCGCGGCCATCAACCCCTACTCCCGGGAGTACCCCGAGGAGTTCATCCAGACCGGCGTGAGCGCCATCGACGGCATGAACACGCTCGTGCGCGGCCAGAAACTGCCCATCTTCTCGGCGTCCGGGCTCCCGCACAACGATCTCGCGCTCCAGATCGCGCGACAGGCGTCCGTGCCAGAAGAAGAGGAAGGCGACGACGACGAGGGCTCTGAGTTCGCCGTCATCTTCGGCGCGATGGGTATCACGGCCGAGGAGGCAAACGAGTTCATGGACGACTTCGAGCGCACCGGCGCCTTGGAACGCTCGGTCGTCTTCATGAACCTCGCCGACGACCCGGCCGTCGAGCGGACCATCACGCCCCGCCTCGCGCTCACCACCGCCGAGTATCTGGCCTTCGAGAAGGACTACCACGTGCTGGTCATCCTGACGGACATGACCAACTACTGCGAGGCGCTGCGAGAGATCGGCGCCGCGCGTGAGGAGGTCCCGGGCCGGCGTGGCTACCCCGGCTACATGTACACGGACCTGGCCCAGCTCTACGAGCGGGCCGGCCGCATCGAGGGCCGCGAGGGGTCTGTCACGCAGATTCCCATCCTCACGATGCCGGGCGACGACGACACCCACCCGATTCCGGACCTCACGGGGTATATCACGGAGGGCCAGATCTACATCGACCGGGACCTCAACAGCCAGGGCGTCCAGCCGCCGATCAACGTCCTGCCGTCGCTGTCGCGGCTGATGGACGACGGTATCGGTGAAGGGCTGACCCGTGCCGACCACGCCGACGTGAAAGACCAGATCTTCGCCGCGTACGCGGAGGGTGAGGACCTGCGCGACCTCGTCAACATCGTCGGCCGCGAGGCGCTGTCGGACCTGGACAACAAGTATCTGGACTTCGCTGACCGCTTCGAGGAGGAGTTCGTCGACCAGGGGACCGACACGGACCGCGACATCGACGAGACGCTCGAACTCGGCTGGGACCTGCTCTCGATGCTCCCGAAAGACGCGCTTAACCGCGTCGACGAGGAGCTCATCGAGGAGCACTACCGCGAGGACGAGACAGCCGAAGAAGTCGCCGCGGACTAACTGCGGGCCACGACTCTCCCGGGCCTTGCAACTGCCGCCTCATTTTAGCTGTCTACCCCGACGGCGCAACGCTTGCCCCTTCACACCCAACTGATTGGGTGTGCTAAACTTCACTTGTCGAACCCAAAATGCACATGCACTATGCCACAACCAGGGAGCGAACAGATATGGCTATG
Organism: Haloarcula sediminis; assembly: GCF_035656455.1. Lineage (NCBI taxonomy): Archaea > Methanobacteriati > Methanobacteriota > Halobacteria > Halobacteriales > Haloarculaceae > Haloarcula > Haloarcula sediminis. Next base: position 103,515 of record NZ_JAYMGA010000008.1, read on the forward strand.
GATCGGCACAGCAGGCATGTTCCTCGGCATGCTGTACTTCATCGGCCGAGGCTGGGGTGAGACTGACGACCGTCGGCAGAAGTTCTACATCGCGACGATACTGATAACAGCGATCGCGTTCGTGAACTACCTGATGATGGCGCTCGGGTTCGGGCTGACCATCATCGACCTGCCGAACGACCCGGAGGCGCCCATCTACTGGGCCCGGTACACGGACTGGCTGTTTACCACGCCGTTGTTGCTGTACGACCTCGCTTTGCTCGCGGGGGCGGACCGCAACACCATCTCGACGCTCGTCAGCCTCGACGTGTTGATGATCGGTACCGGCGTGCTGGCGACGCTGTCGGCCGGGAGCGGCGTCCTCTCGGCGGGCGCGGAGCGGCTCGTCTGGTGGGGCATCAGCACCGCCTTCCTGCTCGTGTTGCTGTACTTCCTGTTCAGCACGCTGTCGAGCAGGGTGACCGATCTCCCCAGTGACACCCAGGGCACGTTCCGTACGCTTCGGAACCTCGTTGCGGTCGTCTGGCTGGTCTACCCCGTCTGGTGGCTCATCGGCACCGAGGGGCTCGGACTGGTCGGCATCTTCAGCGAGACGGCCGGCTTCATGGTCATCGACCTGGTCGCGAAGGTCGGCTTCGGGTTCATCCTCCTGCGGAGCCACAGCGTCCTCGACGGTGCGGCCGCACCGACGGGCGCGACGCCCGCCGACGACTGAGGTGAGCGAAGCGACCGCCCTCGAACCGTAAGCGAAATCACCGGCGATCACGGGAGCCAAGCGGGGAACGCCGGGTCCCGTGAGACACGGCGGCCGGTTCCGCTTTTTTCGACCGCGAAACGGATAGCGCCGGCCCCGAGCCGACTGAAAACGGTTAACTGGCTACGCCCGAAACGGCCCTGTAATGGCGAAGGACGTCAAACCGACCCGGAAGAACTTGATGCAGATAGAGGACCGCATCGAGCTCTCCGAGCGCGGGCACGATACGCTGGAGAAGAAGCGTGACGGCCTCATCATGGAGTTCATGGACATCCTCGACCAGGCACAGGACGTTCGCGAGGACCTGGACGACTCCTACGACCGCGCCCAGGACGCTATCAACAAGGCCCGGGCGATGGAGGGCGACGTGGCGGTCCGGGGTGCCGCGGCCGCGCTCAAGGAACACCCCGAGCTGACGACCCAGTCGAAAAACATCATGGGCGTCGTCGTCCCCCAGATCGACTCGACGGGGGTCAAGAAGTCCCTGGACGAACGCGGCTACGGCGTGATGGGCACCTCCGCCCGCATCGACGAGGCCGCCGACGCCTACGAGGAACTCATCGAGAACATCATCCTCGCGGCCGAGGTCGAGACGGCGATGAAGAAGATGCTGGAGGAAATCGAGACCACAAAGCGACGCGTCAACGCCCTCGAGTTCAAGCTCCTGCCCGACCTCCACGACAACAAGGAGTACATCGAGCAGAAACTCGAAGAGCAAGAGCGCGAAGAGATCTTCCGCATGAAGAAGATCAAAGCCAAGAAAGAAGAGGAGGAAGACGCCCTCGCGGCCGAGGAGGCCGAAGACGAGGAAGCGGAGCCGCTCACGGCCGACGACTGACGGACCTGTCTCTTTCTCTCTATGCCCTGTCAGTCCTGCGGTGGCGAGACAGTCGCCGTTCCGGTGCCCGCGGAGCTACGCGAGCAACTGCCCGGTGGCGCGCCGGCCGTGGCGGTGTGTCGTGCCTGTCTGGCGATGGAACCGAGCGCGGACGCACCCGACGGCGTCCCGGACCTGGCCGCGCTCGACGACGCCGTCCCGTCGGACCCCGAGGCCGCCCTTCCGCTGGTGTTGCTCGTGGGGTTGCTCGACTCGCTGGCGCTGCATCGAACGGAGATAACCGCGCTGCTCGAACGGGTAGAGCGGGCCGGCACGGACCCGTTGCTCGCCGTGGACCGGCTGGCAGACAGCTACGGGGATGACGCTCACGTCGACCTCGCCGCCCGCCGCCGGCAGCTCGAACAGCTCCTCTGAGCCGTTCCTAACGAGTTAGGTACCCATATTTTATACGTGCCAGTGCTTGCACGAAACGCGGCAGACGAAAGTGTGCCCGCTCGTGGACTGACACTCTGTCCACTCACCCCACCCACTCCCCATTCTGACGCTTACACGCCCGTCGAGTAGCGGAGCAACCCGGCGACGCCCCCGAAGGCGGTCTGGAGCTGCTCGCCCTTCTCGAAGTCCGTGGAGATAAACACCGTCTCCGTGCCCCGCTGGTCGGCCAGCTCCATCAGGTGGTCGATGGCGTCCTCGCGTTCGCCCTCGTCGGCGTCGACGGTGGCGCTACAGCGCGTACACTCATGATCGGGGGTCGGCTTCGAGCTGTCGATGAGGTCGTACTCGTCGTGGCCGTTCTCGCAGGTGTAGGCGACGACGTCTTTCCGGAGGTCCTCCGAGATGAGCAGCTCCTCGACGGCGCCCATATTTAAGTTCTGACGGGTCTGGTCGAAGCCGTAGGTGGCCTTGTCCCCGTCGTGGAGCTGTTTGAAGAACTCCTCCATGACCTGCTTGTCCTGGAGCATCTCGTGTTCCTCCAGGACGTCCTCGGCGGCGTCGACCAGGTCGTACAGTCCGGACTCGTCGGTGTAGGCGATGTCGAACTTCCCCAGCACCATGTCCTGTAGCTCGTGGTGGAGGTAGTCGCCGTCCAGGAACTCGTCTTTGGTCGGCGATGGGCCGCCCACGAGCACGCCGTCCATCTCGTGGCGGTCCGGGACCATGAGGTCGTTGGCCATCCCGGCGACCTCCTGGTAGAAGTTGTCGATGGCCTCCAGGCGCAGGCGGGCAAAACGCTGGGCGGACTGGCCACCCTTCCGCTGCTTTCCGGGGACCATCGAGGAGGCGGACTTGACGGGCTCGACGCGCTTGCCTTTCAGCCAGCCGACGTTTGCCTCCCGCCGGTCCAGCACGACGAGGCCGAACAGGCCCTTATCGGCCAGCATGTTCTCCAGGGGCTCGGTGAGGAAGGCCGAGTCACAGTGGTAGCGAAAGGACTCGATAGGGTCGGGCGGCGACTCTAGGACCTTCGTGACCATGTCGGTCCGGCCGCCGCCGGTGTCGATAGCGCCCGAGAACAGCACCATCCCGTTCTCCGGGGGTTTCACGTCGTAGTAGCGCAGGCGGTCTTTGAGAGAGGTCAGCGCGTCCTGGACCGCCGTCCGGGTGGCCTTCGATTTGATGTTCGAGGCCTCGGAGTGCTCCTGGGTGACGTGGGCGACGACGTCGCTCAAGAGCTTGTCCTCGGGGACGTAGATAGAGACGAGCTGCGTGCCCGAGCCCTCGTACCCCTTGAGTTCCTCGATGACCTTCTTGAACTCGTACTTCTGTTTGTCAGACTGCTCCTGTTCCTGGGGCTCGCTCATTACCGTAATTTCGGTAGTGTCGCGTAAGAACCTGTTGACAGAGCCGGGCGCGCCCGGAGCCGCGCCCTCCCACGCGCCACCGGACAGGAGGTGTCGCCGGTAGCCGGACCGGCGCCACCCCCTGTGGCCCCGGACAGGTGCCAGCCAGATTCCCGTACTGCTCGCCTGTCATGACGACTCACGGACAGCCGGGTTTATATGACTGCCACTATAGAACACAGACAACAGATTATGGCGGGGTATGTTTGTACCATCGCAGGCGGGAAAGGCGGGGTCGGTAAGACCACCACTGCTGTCAACGTCGGCGCGGGACTGCAGGAACTGGGGTACGACGTCGCCGTCGTCGACGCCGACCTCGGGATGGCGAATCTGGGGTCGATGCTGGCGGTCGAACCCGAGCGAAGCGTCCACGAGATTCTGGCCGGTAACGCGGCCGTCAGCGAAGCCCTGACCGACGCCCCCGGCGGTCTGACCGTCATCGCCGGCGAGCAGTCCCTGGACGCCTTCGCCGACGCCGACCCGGCGAAGCTAAGCAAGGTCATCAAGACGCTCCGGGCCGCCTACGACGTCGTCATCATCGACACCGGTGCCGGCCTGAGCCACGAAGTCGCCGTCCCGCTGGGGCTTGCCGACGGCATCGTCCTCGTCACAACCCCCGACGACGTCGCGGTCGGCGATACGGTCAAGACCGCCCAGCTGGCAGAACGCATCGACGGCACCGTCCTCGGCGGTATCATCACCCGCGTCACCCGCAACACGGACGTCGCCGACATCAACGAGCGCTTCGAGTTCCCGCTGCTCGCGGTCATCCCAGACGACCCGCAGGCGACCCACGAGGAACCGCTGGTCCGCTACGAACCCGACAGCCCCGCCGCCGACGCCTATCTCCGCCTGACCGACGCACTCGAAGGCGTTTTCTTCCAGGACGACACCGCCGAGGTCGACCTCGATACCGTCGTCGACGACGCCTGGTTCCTCGACGAGCCGGACACGGCGACGGCCACCGACGACCCCGACGAGGAGGAGAGCTCCGGCGGCGTCTTCGGGCTGTTCAACTAGGTGATCGTTTCTTCGGGAGGCTATGCGGACGTTTCGAGTACAACCGCTGAAATCACTGCGGGCCAGAAAGCCCCCGGACTCTCGGCTACTGCGACTCGCTGCGCGCTTCGTTCACTGTAGTGCTTACATCGTCTCGAACGCCGAGAGCCCGGCCCCTTTCAGTCCCACCCTGCCGGCCGGTCAACCGGCTATGGGCAGACTGACACTTTCGGCTGTGAACGACGTTGACCACCACTCAAAAACTGTCGACTACTGCTGTGGGGTCACATCGACGTCGGTGCTTCGATACCGATGGCGTCCAGCGCGTTCGCGACGGTGTGTCGAGTCCCGGCGACGAGAGCGAGCCGCGCCGCACGCGTCTCTTCGTCGGCGTCGAGGACGGGACACTCCCGATAGAAGGCGTTGAACGTCTCCGCGACGGTGCGGGTGTAGGTGGCGACCGTGTGGGGCTGGAGGTCGTCGGCCGCTTCCTCGATGACGGCGGGGAACCGCGCGAGCACGCGCAGGAGGTCCAGTTCCTCCGGCTCGCCCAGCTGGTCGAAGTCGGGGTCGTCGGGTATCTCGCCGGCGTCCTCGGTGATGCCACAGCAGCGGGCGTGGACGTACTGGACGTAGGGGGCGGACTGGGCCTCGAAGTCCAACGCGCGCTCCCACTCGAAGGTGATGCCCTTCGTGGGCTGTTTCGAGACGATGTCATAGCGCACCGCGCCGACGCCGACCTGGTGGGCGATGCGTTCGATGTCGGCCTCGTCTAAGTCCCCCCGCGTCCGGTCGTCCAGCCGGGACTCGACCTCGTCGCGAGCGCGGGTGATGGCCTCGTCGAGCAGGTCGTCGAGGTCGATACCGGTCCCTTCCCGGGTACTCATGCCGCCCTCGGGGAGGTTCACCCAGGAGTAAAACACCTGCTGGAGCTGGTCGGTGTCCTCGCCCAGCAGTTCGAGCGCCGCAGCGAGCTGGTCGGCCTGCAGGTGGTGGTCCTCGCCCAGCACGGTGACGGCGCGGTCGTAGTTGTCGAACTTCCACTCGTGGTGGGCGAGGTCCCGCGTCGTGTACAGGGAGGTCCCATCGGAGCGCAGGAAGACGAGGTTCTTCTCGAAGTCGGGCAGGTCGAGCTGCCAGGCGTCCTCGTCGTAGACAGCACAGTCGAGCTCCTTCAGCCGGTCGACCAGCGCGTCTGTGTCGCCGTTTCGCATGAACCGGGTCTCCTTGACGAACTCGTCGAACTCGGCGGGGAGCCGGGAGAGCGTGGCCTGCATCCCGCCAAGGACCGTATCGACCACCTCGGCGACGCGGTCGTAGGTGTCCTCGTCGCCCTCTTCCAGCCCCTGGAGGATGGATTGTATCTCCGCTTCGGCCGCCTCGACCTCGCTTTCCGGACCGTCTTCGAGGAACGAGTTCCCCTTGCGGTAGTAGCGGACCATCTCGTACTCGGGGGAGTCCCGTTCGGGTTCGGGGAGGTCGCCCTCGTCGAAGGTCTCGTAGGCCCAGGTGAACACCGCTATCTGGCGGCCGGCGTCGTTGACGTAGTAGTGGCGGTCGACGTCGTAGCCGGCGTAATCGAGCACGCGGGCGACGGCGTCCCCGATTATCGGGTTGCGCGCCCGGCCGACGTGGACCGGGCCGGTCGGGTTCGCGGAGGTGTGTTCGACGACGACGCTTGTCTCGCGGTCGGGCAGCCGGCCGAACGACTCGTCGGTGGCCGCCCCCAGCGTCTCGGCGAAGTAGGCCTCGCTCGGCAGGAAGTTCACGTACGGGCCCTGCGTGGTCACGGCACTGACGTAGTCGAGCGATCCGGTCTCGACCGCGTCGGCGATGTCGGCGGCCACTTTCGGCGGCGGCGCCCCCATCTCGCCGGCCAGGCGGAACGCGGCGCTCGAAGCGAGAACGGCATCGACGTCCTCCGGGGGCTCCTCGATACCGAGGTCCCCGGTCGGGAGGTCCAGAGCCGTCAACGCCGAACGGAGCGCGTCTTCGGCCTCGGAGCGGAGCTGTCTGAACATACGCCCCTCTCTCACCGCGGGGAGTAAATGGGTAACGAAACGCCGGGCTTACGCGAAGAATCGCGGGCCAAACAGCATCACGAAGAGGCCGCCTATCATCGACGCCGTCACCGCGAGTGTCACGGCCGTCGTGAGGCTCCGCCGGCCGGGGACGGGTAGCCGGGAGACGATGGACTCGGTCGAGGCCCGGAGGATGTGGCCCCCGTCGAGCGGGAAGGTCGGGATGAGGTTGAACTGGCCGATGACGATGTTTATCCACCCGGTCCAGAACAGGACGTTCGCAAGCAGGAACACGGCCGAGTCACCGAGGACGGAGAGGGGCCCGTCGACGGTGTAGAAGTCGGCCCAGAAGCCGGTGAAGCCGGGAAAGTTGTACCCGAGGCCGCCGCCCGGGGCCTCCCCGATGACCGGGAGGACGAAGGCGAAGTACAGCTGCTGGAAGAAGCCGGTGTCGGCCGCCTGGTCAGCGTTCCCGCCGACGGCGTTCAGGAAGGCCGCCGCCGGATACTGGTCGAGGCCGAAGTCGTTGACCTCGATGCCCGACACGCCCGCCTGTGGAGCGATACCCAGTAGCGCGCCTCCGGTGCCGTCGTCGCCGGCAGTGACGTTGTAGGTCTGCCGGTCGCCGTCGACGTAGGCGGTGACCGTGAGTTCCTCACCGGCCGAGCGGTTGTCCAACACCTCCCGCAACTCGGCCGTGTTCACGGTCCGCTCGCCGTCTATCTGCGTGATGACGACGCCGGCTTCGGCGGGCGCACCCTCACCCGCGAGCGCCCCGTCGGGGCTGACGAGCGCGTAGCTCCCGGTCGGCATCACCACGGTCCGGCCGCCCTCCGTCCGAAGCTCCGCGACGGGGTGGGCCCGCGCGGCGTCGATGAACTGCTCGGTCGTCGAGACGGTCGTCCCGTTGACGCTGACGATGGTCTCGCCGCTTTCCAGCGGGGCGCTCTCGATGGCGCTGCTGACGACCGCCGACCGCCGGACCGTCGCGGACTCCTTGTCCCGGAAGTCCACCGTCACGCGCGTCTCGTTGGTCGCCGCGAGCGTCGACTCCATGTCGCTGGGGCTTTGGACTGTTTGGCCGTTGATACCCGTTATCACGTCACCCGATTCGATGCCGGCCTGTGCCGCGGGGGTCTCCTCGACGGTGCCGCCGACGTGGTAGCCGTCGACGACCGCGATAGAGCCCGCAATCGGCCCGAAAAGCAGGAGAAGCGCGATGAAAGACAGCGCGAAGTTGTTCGTCACCCCGGCGGCGTACATCCGTACCTGTGCGCCCCGGTCCGACTTCAGCAGCTCCGTCTCGTCGGGCTCGACGAAGGCGCCGATGGGGACGACTGCAAGCAGCGCCAGCCCCATCGACTCGATGTCGATGTCCTCGACCCGGCAGAACAGCCCGTGGCCGCCCTCGTGGACGACGAGGGCAAGCACTAGGCCAAAGACGATTTCGGGCGCGACCGACAGCGGGAGGAAGTCGTTGACGCCCGGAATCGCCAAGGCGTTGCGGGGCTCGTTCAGCGCCGAGGGCTGTGGGTTGACCACCGCCTGGTAGGCGCTGAAAGCGACCAGCAGGAACGAGCCCACCATCACGACCAGGGCGGCGCCGACCCCCAGGTTCCCCCAGGCGCGCCAGAACCGCTTCGGCCGGGCAAGCCGTGTCAGTATCTGCTTGCCCCGCTGGGTGTGAATCGTCGCGAGCGGACCGCTGAGGTTGACGTACTCGGGTATTACACCGCGGGATCTGAGTCCCATCGCCGCAAGCGTGTACGCGGCGAGTCCGACGAGGACCCACGTCAGCGTGCCGACCATTTACTGAGAGATTGGGCCAGCAAAGCAAGAGGGTTTGGTTTGACTGTGCTGAGCCACAAGCCGCGTACGCGCCGGGCGCGTGACCGTTACTCCCGACTCGCGACGCCAAGCAGCGCCAGAGCCGTCCCGAACAGCGCCGTGTTCTTCAGGAAGTTAATCTGTTCCTGCTGGGCCTCGTCGTCCTCTGCCGCCCAGAAGTCGTGCATCATGGGGGTGACGCCGAGGAAGAACGTCGCCACGGCGAGGGCGGCCAGCCGGGGAAGCCGCCACAGCGAGACGCCGATACCCCCAAACAGCAGGAGTCCGTGGGCGGCCTTGTTCGAGGCCGCCGGCATCGGGACGCCCTTGGCCTCGGCGTACTGGGCGCGCGCCTCGGCGTTCCGGAGCCCGTCGACGGCCATCACGGTGAGGACACCGCCGTACAGCAGCCGGCCGAGACGAAACGCCGTCGACGTGTTCGATGACTGTGCAGCCGAATCGTCCGTGTCGGACAGGTCTGACATACCGGCACGTACGGCCGCTACCCACTTAGAGCCACGTCCGAACGCTTGCTCAGGCGTCCCGCCGGAGACGCCGAACGACGAAGTCCCGGTCGAGCTTGCCCATGAACGGGCCCAGCTGCGGGCCCTCGGTGTCGTCGAACAGCAGCCGGTACCCCGCGGCGAAGAACTCGGAGGTGTCGATGTCGTTTCGCTTTGCGGTCTCGTAGATCTCGCTCTGGATGGCCTCGCCGTCGTGGCCCGCCTCGACGAAGTCGGCGAGCTCGTCCAGCGCGGCTTCCATCTCGGGGTCGAACTCCACGTCGGGCATCTCGGCGCGCTTTAGCTCGTAGTCGAACTCGTTTCCGGTCCGGCGCGCCCAGTGCTGTGCGCGCTCGACGCGGGCCAGGGCGTCCTCGACGGCCCACTCCGGCGCGTCCTCGGGGATGTGCCCCTCCTTGCGGGCGATCTGCTCTCTGATTTCGGGGTCCTCGGTCATCCCCAGGACGGCGGCGAAGGTGTAGGGGATGCGCACCCGTTCTTCGCGGGGCTCGTCGACGACCACGGGGTAGGCCCGCTCGGCGAGTTCCCGCTCGGCCTCGTCGCGGGGCTCGATGTCGCCGAAGTATACCCCCTCGAACCGGTCGAACTCGTCGACGAGTCGGTCCACGTCGGTGATGGAGAAGTCCCGCTGTTTGCGGGGGTTCTTCACGAAGAAGTACCGCAGCACCTCGGGTTCCAGAATATCCAGGACTTCGTCGACGGTGACGACGTTGCCCGAGGAGGACGAGAGTGGTTCGCCCTCCAGCGTGAACCACTCATACACCATCGGGACCGGCGGCTCGATGTCGAGGACGTTCTCGGCGATGTCCTCGCCGGAGGGCCAGGAGCCCTCCGCGTGGTCTTTCCCGAAGGGCTCGAAGTCCACGCCCAGGATCTCCCACTGGCCGGGCCACTCGAAGCGCCAGGGCAGCTTGCCCTCCCGGAGCGTGGCGACGCCCTCGTGGCCACAGCCCTCGATGGTCTGGTCGCCGGCCTCGACGTCTTCACAGACGTAGTGGACCTCGCCGGCGTCGAGGTCGACATCGGTGACGCCCTCGGTGAGCTTCCCACACTCCTCACACTGCGGGAGGAAGGGGACGTAGTCGTCGTCGACCTTGTTCTGGTACTGTGCGAGCACCTCGCGGGCGCGGTCGGCCCGCTCCAGCACCCGTCGCGTGACGGCCTCGAACTCGCCGTCGGCGTACAGCTCGGTGTTCGAGACGAAGTCGATGTCGATGCCGACGAGCTCGGCGCTCTTTTTCAGCAGGTTGGTGAAGTGGGCGCCGTATGAGCCACAGTCACAGTCGAAGGGGTCGGGAATATCCGTGTAGGGCTTCCCGAGGTTCCGGCCGAGCGCGCCGGCGTCGACCTCGCCCAGCCCGACGACGTTCCAGTCGAGGTCCGCGAGCTGTCGGGGGACCGCCCGCAGGCGGTCCTTGTCGTCGGCGGTGAAGGCCTGCCGGACCTCGTAGCCGCGGTCACGGAGGGACTGGGCGACGTAGTAGCCCCGCATTATCTCGTTGAAGTGGCCGATGTGGGGCACGCCCGAGGGCGACACCCCGCCCTTGACCACGATGGGGTCGTCCGGGTCGCGGGCCTCGACGGCGTCAGCGACCGAGTCCGCCCAGAACGCCCGGTCGCTGCCGCGGCCGACCTCGTAGGGGTCCTCGGCCATCTATGCTCCCGGGAGGATCTCGGTGCCGTCGAACTCGCCGTCCTGTACCGCGTCGATGACCCGCTGGGGGTCGGTCCCGTCCAGCACGATGGTGCGGATGCCCGACCGCTCTATCACCTTGGCCGCGAGCAGGTCGACCGGCGCGCTGGAGCCGGCGTTCATCTCTATGTCGCCGATGACGTCGACGAGTTCCCCGGCGGTCAGCTGGTCGAAGCGGGTCGCCTCGTCGTCGCTGTTCGGGTCGGCGCTGTAGACTCCGTTAACGGAGGTCGCATACACGAGGAGGTCGGCGCCGACGTACTCGGCGAAGGCGGCAGCGACGGCGTCGGTCGTCTGTGCGGCGACGATGCCGCCCAGCACGGGGATGTCACCGCGGCGGATGGCCTCGCGGCCGCTCTCGTAGCTCTCCGCGGGCGTGGCCGCGGCGCGGTCGTCGAGCGCGGCGATGAGCAGTCGACCGTTCAGCCGGGTGACGGCGATGCCCAGCTGGTCGAGCTCTATCTCGTTTGCTCCCAGCTCGCGGGCGGTCTCGATGTACTCGCGGGCCGTGGGGCCGCCACCGACGACCGCCCCCAGCGTGTGGCCCGCCGAATCCAGCGACTGGATGGCGGCCGCGTAGTCGGCTACCCGGTCCGGCTCGAGGTCGGGGGCGAGAACGCTCCCACCGACGTTGACGACGACTTTCATTGGCCCGGCGTAACCACGAGGGGCGCTTAAGCGTTGTCAAGCGGGGACGCCCAGCCGCTGTGACACATCCGACAAGCGGGCGGCGGTTATCGGCAATATATGCCTACAAATGGTCGAGAACCCGTCTCCACTCGCCGTTTTACGGCGTCAAAAACCGATCGCTCAGAGACAGGAAATACGGGCTTAGAGAGCTGTATAAAACGTCTCGGCGGTAGAGAAACGGTCGTAAAAAGTACTATTTAGGCTGATTTGGCCTGAAAGCCCCCGAAGCGACGCGAACCTTCCTTCCTTTATATGCCCTTGCCGGACCACTGACGAAACGAGGTGACACAGATGAGCGCAACTACGCAGCCCTCCGGTGAGGAAGAGCCCTCGAAAGAACAGCGACTCAAGTCGTTCCTGGCCGAGAAAGCGGCCGACGGTGAGATGTACTTCAAGAGCAAGTTCATCGCGGACGAGGTCGGGCTCTCCCCCAAAGAGATCGGCGCGCTGATGGTCAAACTCAAAGACAGCGCGACCGAGATCAACGTCGAAAAGTGGTCGTACACGAGCGCGACCACCTGGCGTATCGAACCCGCGTAGTCCCTTTCCCCCTGGTCCCCCTCGTACGGACTGCCGTAGATATCCCCTGAAATCACGACAGGCTCCGTCTCCATCGCCACCCGGAACACGGGGTATTAGTGTCCTCGTCGACTATCCGTAGCCGATGAGTGGCCACGGCGACGACGCGCCGTCCCCCGACGAACTCGCAGGTGTGTTCCACGTGGCAGCCGTCGACCGGACCGACGGCACCGTCCGGTACTTCGGCGAACCGCTGGTCCGGCCCGACGCCGCCGTCGAGACGCTCCGACCGCAGTTCGCCCAGTCGGGCTACTCCCTTTCGCTCGAACGCCAGCCGGCGCCGCCGTCCCCCGTCCAGTCCGTCCGGCCGGCCGGCGACGGGTTCGACACGCCCCGGACACAGCAGTACGCGCTGGTGGCCGAACCCAAAGACAGCGGCGGTGTCCCGTGGCTCAACGTCGGCCTGCTGGTCGCGACGGTCGCCTCGACGCTGTTTGTCGGCGCCAGCAGCTGGTACTACATCCCGGTGACGGAGCAACCCCTCCGCCTGTTCGAGGCCTGGCCCTTCGTCGTCGCGATGCTTGGCGTGCTGGGCATCCACGAGCTGGGCCACTACGCCGCCGCCCGGTATCACGGTGTCGACGTGACGTTACCGTATTTCATCCCGTTTCCCTCCCTCTTGGGGACGATGGGCGCCGTCATCAACATCCGCGGGCGCATCCCTTCCCGGCGCGCGCTCTTTGACATCGGCGTCGCGGGACCGCTCGCCGGGCTGGTCGCGACCGTCGCCGTCACGCTCGTCGGCTTCACGCTCGACCCGATACAGGTCCCCCAGCGCGTCCGCGAGGGCGCGAGTCAGTACGCTATCAACTTCCACGACCCGCTGCTCATGCAGGCCATCGAGGGGTTCGTCAGGGCGCTCGGTATCGGCACCGCCGTCGGCCCCACCGAGGCGGTCCACCCCGTCGTCTTCGCCGGCTGGGCGGGGATGTTCTTCACGTTCCTGAACCTCCTGCCGGTGGGCCAGTTGGACGGGGGCCACATCGTCCGCTCCATCGTCGGCCAGCGCCAGGAGACGATCGCGGCGGCCGTCCCCGGTGGGCTGTTCGCGCTGGCGGGATTCCTCTATTTCACCCAGGACGCCCCGCCCATCGGCTTTGGCGTCTGGACGCTGTGGGTGTTCTGGGGGCTGCTCGCGGCGGGAATGGCCTACGCCGGCCCGGCCAGACCGACCGTCGACGAGCCGCTTGACCGCTGGCGGACGGTACTCGGCGTCGTCACGTTCGGTCTCGGCCTGGCCTGTTTCACCCCCATCCCCTTCGAGATAGTCGCGGCCTGAGGTGTCGGCCCCCGGGATAAGCCGGTTTTACTCGACGGGCGACGTCCCGTGTTCGCGGGAGCTGCCGGTGAAATCGCGTTAATCGTGTAAACAGAGACGAACTATCGGCCGGGTATAGGGGGTCGCGGCGTCTCCGTCCTGACAGCAGATGACCGCTGAACCCAGCCAGTCCGCGGACGAATCTTCACTGACCCGCGAGGAGCGGGAAGGCGCCGCGATCAGGGCCGTCGAACTGGTGGCACTGACACTGGCTGCCGAGCCTCAGTGCGAGTAGCCACGGTCGGCCAGGGGCTCCCCGTCGAGTGTGACCCCGGCTTCGGTGACGGTTCCGACCCGGTGGAGCGGACAGGGCGCGCCCTCCCGTGCCGCCGCCAGGTCGCTCTCGGGGACCGTACACACCAGTTCGAAGTCCTCGCCGAAAAAGAGGCCCAGTTCGCGCCGGTCGTCGTCGCTCTCGGCCAGCGTGTCGACCCGCTCGTCGATGGGCAGCGGGCCGGTCAGGGCCGCCCCGCAGTCGCTCGCCTCGGTTAGCTGGTGGACCGACCGGGCCAGTCCGTCGCTGGAGTCGAGCATCGCCGTCGCGTAGGGGGCAAGCGCCCGGCCCGCGGCCACGCGGGGTTCGAACTGGAACAGCTCGTTTGCCGCCTCGACCTCGCCCCGGTCGAACAGCCGAATCGCCGCGGCCGTCCGACCCAGCGTCCCGGTGACACAGAGGGCGTCGCCGGGCTCGGCGCCGGAGCGTCGGACGGGGTCGGCCGTCTCGCCCAGCGCCGTCGTGGCGACGGTGAACTCGTCGTGGCCGTCGAGGTCGCCGCCGACGTACTCCGCCCCGACCGCCTCACAGACCGCCGTCGCCCCGTCGAGGAAGGCCGAAAGCTCCGCCTCGTCGAAGGTCGGGACCGCGTACACCGCGACCGCGGCCGTGGCCTCGGCCCCCATCGCTGCCACGTCCGACAGCGACGCGCCGACCGCCCGCCAGCCGGCGGTGTAGCGGCTCGTCCCCTCGGGGAAGTCCGTCCGCTCGTGGAGCATATCCGTCGTGATGACCTGTCCGTCGACGACCGCACAGTCGTCGCCCGCTGCCGGGAGGCGGTCGCCGATGAGCCCCAGGGCGGTCTGCTCGTCCATACGCAGTTCTTGTGTTGCCGGCTAAAACGAGCGTTGGTTCGGCAGTGGATGCAACCGGTGACACAACTACTGCCAAGAGCCAAAAATCCCCGGCGGGCTACACTCGGTGGACTCGCTGTGCGCGTCCTTCGCTCCGCTCAGTCCAGTGCTTGTGTCGTCTGCCTTTGTGTAGCCCGCCACCGGGAGACCAGAGGACTCCCGAGCCGTCGGCGCGCAGCGCCGACAACGCCCCTTCAAGTCCACCCGTAGACGGTTGGCCAAACGGTATTGGGCGGGACTGAAAGGGGCCGACCGTTCGGCGATGGCCGACGACACAAGCACCGCAGGCCGGAGGCCGAGGAGCGCAGCGAGTCGCCCGAGCCGAACGGTCGGGGGCTTTCTGGCTGTTCACAGGTTAGTTCAGTCAGTAAAACCAGTTCCTAGCGGTCGGTACGTTCAAACCCCGGACGGCCCACGCAGTTCGTATGGACGGCAACCGCGTGGCGACGTTCGCCGGGTTCGTCGGCGCGCTGGCCGTGCTCGCGGTGCTGGTGTGGGTCGTCGGCGTCGACCGGACCGTGACCGCGCTGCTGTCCGCGGACCCGGTCGCCCTCGTTTTCGTCGCCGTCGTCGCGCTCGTCTGGCTGACCACGTGGGGGTTGGCGCTGTGGTCCGTCCTGCGGGCGCTGGGTAGCCCGGTTCGGGCCCACACGGCGGTGCTCGTCTACGCCGGCGCCGTCTTCTCGAACAACGTCACCCCTTTCGGCCAGGCCGGCGGCGAGCCCCTCAGCGCACTCATCATCGCCTCGGCGGCCGACACCGAGTACGAGACCGGCCTGGCCGCTATCGCCAGCGTCGACACGGTCCATTTCGTCCCCTCGATCGGCTTCGCCATCGCCGGGTTCACCTTCGTGACGGCGGATGCCGTCCAGCTGGGACGGAACCTCGTCTTCGCCGCGGTCGCCGTCGCGGCGCTGGCGGTCGGGCTCCCGGTCGCCGCGTTCCTGGGCTGGCGCTACCGCTATGAACTGGAAGCGACTGCCGTCCGGCTGCTCACGCCCGCCATCCGCTGGGTGGGTCGGGTCGTTCCGAAGTGGTCGCCGCCGACGGCCGACAGCATCGAGGCCCGTATCGAGAGCTTCTTCGTCGCTATCGAGCGTATCGCCACGGACAGGCAAACGCTGCTGCAGACGCTTGGCTTCTCGGGGCTGGGCTGGGCCTGCCTGGCCGGCTCGCTGTGGCTCTCGCTGTACGCCGTGGGCCACACTGTTCCCGTCTCGGTCGCCCTGCTGGTGGTGCCCGTCGGCTCCATCGCGAGTCTGGCCCCGCTGCCCGGCGGGTCGGGTGCTATCGAGGCGGTGCTGGTGACCCTGCTCGTCTCGACCACCGCCGTCCCCGGGGCCGTGGCGACCTCGGCGGTGCTCGTCCACCGCGGGGCGACGTATCTGTTCCCGCTGTTGCTCGGCGCCGCCGTCGCCAGCGCGCTCGGGGCCGACCGCGCCGCGGCAAACACAAGGGAGTAGTGTGGGCTCGAAACACGAACGGGGGCCATCTGGCCGTGTCGACCGTTCACGTCCCGGGCCGGACAACGATGCGCTTAAATGACGCCGACGGGAAGCAAGGGCCAATGACGACACTCTACGACGTGCCCGCAGAGGACCTCATCGAGGCCCTCACCGAGACGCTCAAGGACGAAGACGACATCGAGGCCCCCGAGTGGACCGCCGTCGCCAAGACCGGCGTCGACCGCGAGCTCCCGCCCGAGCAGCCGGACTTCTGGGAGCGACGCGCCGCCAGCCTGCTCCGGAAGGTTGCCGTCGACGGCCCCATCGGCGTCAGCGACCTCAAGTCCGAGTACGGCACCTCGAAGCAGGGCACCACCCGCTACCGCGTCCGCCCCCACCAGAAGGCCGAGGGCTCCGGGTCGATCATCCGCACCGCCCTCCAGCAGCTCGAAGAAGCCGGCTACGTCGAGACCAGCGAGGCCGACGGCCGACGGGTCACCGGCGAGGGCCGCAGCCTGCTCGACGACACCGCCGGCGAAGTCCTCGAAGATCTGGACCGCCCCGAACTCGAACGCTACGCCTGAGGCTCCGAAATCGTTTTCCGGCCGAACCCGGTAGCTGTTGATATCCATGAGTGGTGACCCCAGCGAGGAGGAACTCGAAGAGCTCCGCAAGCAGAAGATGGAACAGCTAAAGGAGCAACAGGGCGAGGGCGACGCCGAGGCCCAGCAGGCCGCCCAGGAACAGGCCGAAGCCCAGAAGAAGGCTATCCTCCGCCAGCACCTGACCGACGGCGCCCGCAAGCGGCTCAACACGGTCAAGATGTCCAAGCCCGACGTGGGCGAGCAGGTCGAACAGCAGATCGTCGCCCTGGCCCGCAGCGGCCGCGTCGGCGATCAGATCGACGAGGACCAGATGAAAGAGCTCCTCTCGGAGCTGACGCCCGACTCGAAGAGCTTCGACATCAAGCGCCGGTAGATGCGCTGTGGGCTGTTGTTCAGCGCCGGGAAGGATTCCTCTCTCGTGGCGCTTTTGCTAGAGGACTTCTATGACGTGACGCTGGTCACTGCGAGCTTCGGCGTCGTCGACCCCGAACCGGCCCGCGAGGCCGCCGACGCGCTCGGCTTTCCGCACGAAACCGTCGATCTGGACCCCGCAGTGGCCCACGACGCCGTCTCGCGGATGTACGACGACGGCTACCCCCGGAACGGCATCCAGCAGGTCCACGAGCACGCCGTCGAGCGGGTCGCCGCGGGCGCGTGGGCAGACGACATCGACGCCGTCGCCGACGGGACCCGACGGGACGACCGCGTTCCGACTGTCGACCGCCCGCTCGCCCAGAGTGTCGAGGACCGCTTCGGCGTGGACTATCTCGCCCCGCTTTCCGGTGTCGGTCGGGGTGCTATCGACGGCATGGTCGCCGAGACGCTCGCCGTCGAGACCGGGCCGAGCGCCGAGATACCGAAAGCCGATTACGAGGTCGAACTGCGCTCGCTCCTGCGTGCGGAGCACGGAGCGGGCGCCGTCGACGAGGTGTTCCCCGAGCACACCCAATCGCGGGTCCGCGGACGGTCCTAGGCGGCTGGCGTGGCGGGTAACTGCCCGCCGGCCTTACTCCGTCGGTTCCACGGCGAGTCGTTCGTCTTCGACCGCTCTGTAGGACTGGGTTGCTAGGGCCAGCCCCAGGGCAAACAGCGCCGAGACCGTCCAGACCCCGTTTACCGCCGTGTACACGCTCAGCCCGCCGGCGACGAGACAGAGCGACACCGACCACAGCTTCTGCATCTTGCTCCCGGTCCGGTCCGCTGTCAGATACTCGCTATCGGTAGACGCGGTCACTGGTCGCTCTCCTGCGGTGAAGTCGTGTAACTCTTCTCATCCGAGCCGGGCAGAAATTATCTATTCGCTAACAGTAACGCGCGGTCCGAGTCGCGAACGAACAGCTTCAAGCGCGCCCTCGCTGTACGCGGAGACATGTACGACTCCGTCAAGGGCTTTCGAGATTTCTACCCCGAGGAGATGGGGTCCCGCCGCTGGGCGATGGACACCATCGAGGACACCGCCAGACGGTATGGCTTCCGGGAGATAGGGACGCCGGCGCTGGAACCGACCGAGATGTACACGGACAAGAGCGGCGAGGAGATCGTCGAGGAGCTCTACAGCTTCGAGGACAAGGGCGGCCGCGAGGTGGCCCTGACCCCCGAGCTCACGCCGACGGTCGCCCGGATGTTCGTCGCCAAACAGCAGGAGCTGTCCAAACCCATCAAGTGGGTGTCGACGCGGCCGTTCTGGCGCTACGAGCAGGTCCAGCAGGGCCGGTTCCGGGAGTTCTACCAGACCAACGTCGACATCTTCGGGTCGAGCGAACCGGACGCCGACGCCGAGATTCTGGCAGTCGCCGTCGAGATGCTCTCAGACCTCGGTCTCGACGACGACGACTTCGAGATTCGGGTCTCCCACCGGGACATCCTCTCGGGCCTGCTGGAGTCGTTCGACGCCGGGGTCGACACTCGCGAGGCCATCCGGGCCGTCGACAAGCGCGCGAAGGTCGACCGCGACGAGTATCTGGACCTGCTGTACGAGGCCGGCCTCTCCTACGACGACGCCGAGGCGTTCGACGACCTGCTCGACACCGGCGAGGACGACCTCGATACGCTTGCGGACCGCTCCGAAGCCGTCGCGGACGCCACGGGGAACCTCCGTGCGGTCCTCGCGGCCGCCGACGACTTCGGGGTGCGCGACCAGCTCACCCTCTCGCTGTCGACCGCGCGCGGGCTGGACTACTACACCGGCGTCGTCTTCGAGTGTTTCGACGCGACGGGCGAGGTGTCCCGGTCGATATTCGGCGGCGGGCGCTACGACGACCTCATCGAGGGCTTTGGCGGCCAGCCGACCCCGGCGGTCGGCTTCGCCCCGGGCCACGCGACGCTGCAGTTGCTCTGTGAACGCGCCGGCGTCTGGCCGACAGAGGAGCTCCGGACGGACTACTACGTCCTGCAGGTGGGCGACACGCGGCCGACCGCCGCGCGGATCGCCCGCGACCTGCGCGAGAAGGGCCACGTCGTCGAGACCGACATCGCCGACCGCTCCTTTGGCGCACAGATGGGCTATGCCGACGGCGTCAACGCCGAGACGGTCGTCATCGTCGGTGAGCAGGACCTGGCAAACGACGAGGTGACGCTAAAAGAGATGGACGGGGGCGAA
The DNA here is from genome assembly GCF_035656455.1 of Haloarcula sediminis. Taxonomy (NCBI): domain Archaea; kingdom Methanobacteriati; phylum Methanobacteriota; class Halobacteria; order Halobacteriales; family Haloarculaceae; genus Haloarcula; species Haloarcula sediminis. The sequence continues at coordinate 122,376 of NZ_JAYMGA010000008.1, forward strand.
CAGGTGTCGGTCCCGGTCACCGAGTTCCCGGGCGAGTACGACCGGCCGACCTTCGAGGACTTCTCATAGGTCGCGTTCCATCTCGATTTCGACGTGTTCGCGCAGCCGGGTCTCGAAGCCCGCCGCGCGGTAGACCCGTATCGCGACGTGGTTGCGCTGGGAGACCGCAAGCCAGACGTGTTCGATGCCCTCCTCCTGGCCGTGGCCCAGCAACACCTTGATGAGCCGCGTGCCGATACCGGCCGACTGGTACTCGGGGTGGACGAAGATGGCCAGCTCCGCGCTGCCGTCCCCGACGGGCACGAGCGCGGCGTGGCCCACCGCCCGGTCGTCGTGCCAGACGACGACGTTCACTCCCTCCTCCAGCAGTCCCTGGGCCCACTCGCGAATGGCGGGCTCCTTGCGCGGTGGCACGCCCTGGGACCGCGAATCCGCGTCGAAGTCGACGTACATCGCCACGAGCGGCTCGGCATCGCCGTCGTAGGCCACCATCCGGACTGTCCGGTCTTCGCCGTCAGTGAACTCCTGTGGCGGACGTGGGAACTGGTGGCCGTCCTCGGCGGATTTTGCCATTCTACCGCTGGCTACGGCCCCGACGTTGGTAAATCCCCCTCTCGTTGCCACGCTGTGGGAGCCGACCCACACAAGTGGGACCCCCGCATACGACGGGGTATGCGCGCCTACCGGGTCGCCTACGACGGCCGGCCCTACAGCGGCTTCCAGCGCCAGCCCGACGTGGCGACCGTCGAGGGCGCACTGCTTTCCGGGCTGGCCCGCCTGGGCGTCCGCAGCCGCGACGACGGGCCGCCCGCGGGCTACGCCGCGGCGGGTCGCACCGACGCCGGCGTCTCCGCCGTCGCCCAGACGGTCGCCTTCGAGGCCCCGGAGTGGCTGACGCCCGCGGCCTTTACCAGCGAGCTGCCCGCCGCCGTCCGGGTGTGGGCCAGCGCCGACGTTCCCGGCGACTTTCATGCGACACACGACGCGACCGAGCGCCGCTACACCTACTTCCTGTACGCGCCCGAGGCCGACGACGACCTGGCACGCGAGGCGCTCGCGGCGCTCTGTGGCCGCCACGACTACCACAACCTCACGCCCGACGACGAGGGGACAGTGCGTGAGCTGGTTGGCGACCTCAAGCGGGACGGCGACCTGCTGGTTGTCGAGCTTCGCGCCGGCGGGTTCGCCCGGCAGCTGGTCCGCCGCGTCGTCGGCCTGCTCGATGAGATTATTCGGGGCGAATCCGCGCTCTCGAAGGTCGACCGCGTCCTCTCGGCTGAGCCCCTGTCCGGTCCCGAAGGGGTCGCGCCCGCGCCGGCGTACCCGCTCGTCCTGACCGGCGTCGACTACCCCGGCGTGGTGTTCGACCCGGACGACGACGCCGTTGACGGCGCCCGCTCGGTCTTCGAGGACCTGCGGGTGGAACGAGCGACCGCGGCGCGGGTTGCTGCGTGTGTGGCGTCGGGGATAGAGTAGGCCGCCGATGGTGCGTTCAACGAAGTAGATCGCTGTAACAGCCAGAAAGTCCCGGCCCGTGGAACAATCAAATAGGCGGACTGAAAGGGGCCGACTGCTCGTCGAGCGAGACGAAGCAAGGACCGCAACGAACGGAGTGAGTGAAGACCGCAGCGAGTCGCAGCCGACGAGCAGTCGGGGGCTTTCTGGCCCTCACTCGTATCAGTCGAGGCATAGAACCCACACACTCCTCGCCCGGAAAGGCTTACTTCGGCGGGTTTCCTACCCCGAGGCACATGAGTTCGGTACCCGCACGCGACGACATCGACGAGGAGTACAAGTGGGCCCTCGAATCCCTCTATGCCGACGACGAGGCCTGGGAGCGAGCCTACGAGGACGCCGAGGGGCTCATCGAGGACCTCGAAGCCTACGAGGGCCGCTGTACGGACGACGCGGCCACGCTTCTGGCTACCCTCGAAACGTACGAACAGCTGATGCGAACGGTCTCGAACGTCGCCTCCTACGCCCGGATGCGCCGGGACGAGGACACGACCGACGACACCTATCAGGCGCTGACCGCTCGCTCGCAGTCGCTCTCCTCCGAGGCGAGTTCGGCCGCCTCCTTCCTCGAACCCGAACTGCAGGAACTGACCGAGGACGACATCGACGAACTGGTCGAGACCGAACCCGCCCTGGCCGACTACGAGCACTACTTCGACGACGTGTTGCGGATGAAACCCCACACCCGCTCGACGGAGGTCGAGAACCTGCTGGCCGAACTGGGTGAGGTCACCGGCGCCGCGGGCGAGGTGTACAACATGCTGGCCAACGCCGACATGGAGTTCCCGACCGTCGAGGGGCCCGACGGCGACGCCCAGCCCATCACGCTGAACAACTTCACGACGCTGCAGAAACACCCTGACCGCGAGTTCCGACAGCGTGTGTACGAGGCCTTCTACGACGAGTGGGCGGGCGTCAGAAACGCCGTCGGCACGGCCCACAAGAACGCCGTCAAGACCGACGTGAAGCTCGCCCAGGCCAGAAACTACGACACCGCCCGTGGGGCCGCGCTGAACGGCCCCAACGTCCCCGTCGAGGTGTACGACACGCTCGTCGACACCGTCCGCGACAACCTCGACAACCTCCATCGCCACGCCGAGCTGAAACGCGAGAGCATCGACGGTGACGACCTTCGGATGTGGGACCTCTACGTCCCGCTGGTCCAGGAGGAATCGCCCGAGGTCAGCTACGAGCAGGCCTGCGAGTACGTCACCGAGGCCGTCGCGCCGCTTGGCGAGGAGTACCAGTCCCGGCTCGCGGAGGGGCTCGACTCGCGGTGGGTCGACGTCTACGAGACCAGACACAAGCAGTCCGGCGCGTACTCGGGCGGGACCTACGACTCCCAGCCGTTCATCCTCATGAACTACCAGGACGACGTCGAGTCGATGTACACGCTGGCCCACGAACTGGGCCACTCGATGCACTCGGAGTACACCAGCGAGAGCCAGCCCTACGTCTACTCGAACTACGAGATATTCGTCGCCGAGGTCGCCAGCACGGTCAACGAGACGCTGCTGACCCACCACCTGCTTGACACCGTCGAGGACGAGCGACTGCGCCGCCACGTCCTCAACGAGTACCTCGAACGGTTCCGCTCGACGCTGTATCGCCAGACGATGTTCGCGGAGTTCGAACACCGGACCCACGAGATGGCCGAGGCCGGCGAGCCTCTGACGCCCGACCGGCTGGACGACCTCTACGCCGAGCTGAAAGGCGACTACTACGCGCCCGCAGAGCTCGACGACCGTATCGCCCGCGAGTGGATGCGCATTCCGCACTTCTACCGGGCCTTTTACGTCTACCAGTACGCGACCGGCATCTCCGCGGCCGTGGCGCTCGTGGACGGCATCCTCGAGGAGGGCGAGCCCGCCGCACAGCGCTACATCGACTTCCTGTCCAGTGGCTCCCGCGAGTACCCGCTGGAGCTGCTGCGGGGCGCCGGCGTCGACATGGCCTCGCCCGACCCGGTCGAGTCGGCACTGGACACCTACGGCGAGTACCTCGACGAGTTCGCCAGCCTCCGGTAGCCCCGCCGCGGGTCGACGAGACTGTCGGCCGACACGACTCGGTGTTGTGACCCAAAGGCACTTTTAGTCTCAACCGGTAGTATCGGGCAGTCAAATGTCGCGCAGTCCCTCGCTTCCGGAGCGACCACGTCTGGACCTCGACCCAGAGATGACGCCAGAAGAGCGTCTAGAGGCCCTCCGGGACCACTTCGAAGAGATAGTCCGTGTCAACGAACAGCTCACCGAGCAGCTCGACAGCGCCCAGGAGCGCCAGGCCGACCTCTCGAACGACGTCGACCAGCTCGAACGGGAAAACGAGACGCTGAAAACCTCCTCGCTGTACATCGCGACGGCCGAGGAGCTAACCGACGACGGCGTCGTCGTCAAACAGCACGGCAACAACCAGGAGGTCCTGACCGAGGTCTCGCCCTCTATCCGCGACACGCTCGAAGCCGGGGACCGCGTCGCCATCAACGATTCTTTCAGCGTCAAGCAGATTCTGGAAGCCGAGACGGACTCGCGCGCCCAGGCGATGCAGGTCGACTCCTCGCCGGACGTGACCTACGAGGACATCGGCGGCCTGGAGGAACAGCTGGTCGAGGTCCGGGAGGCCGTCGAGGAGCCCCTGCTCAACGCACAGCAGTTCAAAGACGTGGGCATCGAACCGCCAAGCGGCGTCCTGCTGCACGGCCCGCCCGGCACCGGTAAGACGATGCTCGCGAAAGCCGTCGCCAATGAGACCGACGCCACCTTCATCAAGATGGCCGGCTCCGAGCTCGTCCGGAAGTTCATCGGCGAGGGCGCGCGCCTCGTCCGGGACCTCTTCGAGCTCGCCTCCGAGCGACAGCCCGCCATCATCTTCATCGACGAGATCGACGCCATCGCCGCCAAGCGCACGGAGTCCAAAACCAGCGGCGACGCCGAGGTCCAGCGGACGATGATGCAGCTGCTCTCGGAGATGGACGGCTTCGACGACCGCGGTGAAATCCGTATCATCGCCGCCACGAACCGCTTCGACATGCTCGACCGCGCCATCCTCCGACCCGGCCGGTTCGACCGCCTCATCGAGGTCCCCAACCCCGACGCCGAGGGCCGCGAGCGCATTCTGGAGATTCACACCGAGGACATGAACCTCGCCGCGGACGTGGACCTGGGCGCCTTTGCCGCCGAAACGGAGGGACTCTCGGGCGCCGAAATCGCCTCGCTGACCACGGAGGCCGGGATGTTCGCCATCCGGGACAGCCGGACCACGGTCGAGCAACAGGACTTCTACGACGCCCTGGAGAAAATCGACCAGGACGAGGAGACGGGCAGCCAGCCGGTCGCCTTCGCCTGAACCTTTTTCTGCATCGGGTTCGCGCTCTGCGCGAACCACTCCTTGAAAAACGTTCGCGAAAAAGACCGGACGCTCACTTCGTTCGCGTCCGGTGAAACCGCTCGCCAACGGCGAGCGGTATGCACACTCTGGACAGCCTGCCCTCCCCCGGTTCGCTCGGGAACGGCTCGCTCCACGGCTCTCTGCGCTCGCCGTTGCGCATCGAGAGTCCTCCCCACCGTCGGACTCTCGTTGCCGTTCCACTCGCTCACAGCCACTGCACCGCTCTCGCCTGGCCACTCACCGCCCGCGATAGCCGAAACGAAACCCCTTAGCGGCCCCGTCGTTCAGGCTCATACATGAGTACCATCCGGGTCGTGTGGGGGACCGCCACCGGCCCGACCGCGCTGGCTTCCTACGACGCGGCGCTGGCCGAGGCCGGCGTCCACAACTACAACCTGGTGACGCTCTCGTCGGTCATCCCCGCCGGCCCCGACATCGAACTGGCGGGGACGGCGCCCGAGCTGGGTCCCCCCGGTGAGGCCCTGGAGGTGGTCCAGTCGGCTGCGACCGCGGCGCCGGGCGAGCGGGCCGCCGCGGGCATCGGCTGGGCGCGCAGCGAGGCCGGCCCCGGCATCTTCTACGAGGTCGACGGGACCGACCCCGACGCGGTGCGGGCGGAGATTCGCGAGGGGCTGGCGGCCGGCCGGGAACTCCGGGACTGGGAGTTCACCGAGGAGTCCGTCCGCGTCGAGTCGGTCGCGCCCGAGACGACCCACGCGAGCGCGGTGGTCATCGCCACCTACGGCAAGAGCTGCCCGGTCGTCTGACCCGCCCGGTCGCTCCGCCGGCAGGTTCGGACGACGGCAACATTGCCGCAAAGCCACTGGGTTTTTACCGGTCACCGACCTATCGAAGAGAGAACCTACATGTACGGAAATTCGCCCCTCGGTGGCGAGACGGAGAAAGTGACGCTCACGCGTGAGCAGCGCCAGACGCTGCGCCGCGACCTCGCGACCGTCGCGGCCCGAACGCGGGAGCTGCTCCCCGGGGGGTTCGTGGTGGGCTCGGAGGTCAGCGACAGCGAGACGGGGCCCCGGGCGACAATCGCGGTCCAGCCGCCGGTGGGCTCTGTCGTCAGTGCCGACTACCAGCCGGAGGACCCGGAGTCGGCGACCATCTCCGACGAGGAGCGGGACGACCTCGCACAGGGGATCGCCGCCTCAGCGGCCCTGCAGGTCAAACAGGTCATGGGCGAGGACCGCTCGCCGACAGCGCAGTAGCGGCAGTCTTTTTCAGTACGCGCGGTCTCCGTGACGCCGCGTAGCCGATCCCGCTCGAACTCGTCGAGACGACGGCCCGGCTCATACTGGGGGCTGTAACAAACTGAAGTAATTCGCCACCCGGGGTGACAAATATCTTTACGAACGTACCGCCACCAGTATCAGCAGTCAGTGTGGCCCTGTGTCAGTGTCCAGCCGCCGTCGACGAACGACTCGCGAGCGGCCTCGTAGTCCCGGTCGGCCATCCCGTAGTACGACTCTCGACCGACCGGCGTCCGCACCCGGAGCACGACGGTGTGGTCGGTGACGTCGAAGACAGTGACCGACTGTCGGCCGGCCTCGTCGGTCCACGTCTCGCGGGGTCGGCCTTCCCGCGTGACACAGGTGTGGCCGTACTCCCAGCTGTGTGATTCTGCCCGGTCAAGCGCCGCCGGGAGGTCGGCCCCCAGCACGCCCGACGACGTGTCTGACGTTGCCATGCCGGTAGCTACACCGAACAACGCAAAAAACCGTGTGATTTCACGGCCGGGCGCCCAACGCCGCCGCTCAGGCGTCGGTCGGCGGGTTGTAAAACAGTGCGTAGCCGATAGAGCCGGTCGCGGGTATCGAGCCCGCGGCCATGGCGACGGCGACGCTGAGCGAAGTGGCGACGGCACCAAAGGCCGCAAGCGCCATCGCGATGGCGATACTCGCCAGCACGAGGTCGGCCGTCGAGAGCGGAGCGGTCATCGTGTCCGTTCGAAGACACGCCGTCTAATTAAATATTATTACTCCCGTCGAACTCGCCCGGCCGTATCGGCCTACAGCGACTCGCCGACGTCGGGGCGCTCGTTGATGAGAAAGGGCAGGACGACGCCGACACCGAGCAGGAGCGCCAGCACGAGCGGCCCCGGTGCGTCGAGCCAGGCGGCGGTGTAACTCAGGAGTACTGCGAGCGCGCCACAGCCGAGGAGAATCCGGTTCTCGCGGGAGAGCATGGCCGGTCTTCTCGCGGACCGAGCAAAAGGGTACTGCTCGCTCTCTGAGAGACGCTCTAGTCGGTGTTCCGCTGCTGTTCCGCGGAACGCTCCCGCTCACCGCGTCGTTTTTCGCGGTTTCGCTGCGGCGAAACCTCGCTACTGCTCTCCGGCTCACTGCGTTCGCCGTCGTCGGGCGGCAAAGCCGCCCGACTGCCTGCGGGACCACCGGTCCCGCTCCGTTTCGCTTCGAGACCCCTCGCTTCGCTCGGGCTCTCGCTACTGCTCCGCGGGTCACTGTGTTCCCCGCGTCGCTTTTCGAGGTCACTCGCAGGCTCGTGACCTCGCTACTTGCCCCAGAAGGGGTCCCGATTCCGGTGTTTTTCGAGGTACATCGACAGCGCCTCGCGCTCGTCGATAGATATCTCCTCTTTCAGCTCCTGTTCGAGTATCTTGGCGTGTTTCTCGGGGATTTCCACCCAGAGGTCGTCGCCCTCCTCTATCTGGCGGCCGACAGTCGGGCCGTCGATGGAGGCAGCGAGCTGTTCACCTGTGCGGGCCGCGTCCACGTCCTCGCCGGCGTCCTGCAGCGATTTCAGGCGACCGACACGGGTCGGCTCCGACCCGTCCCACTTGACGACGTTGACGTTCCGCCGGAGTTCGCCCGAGAGGACCTCGACGCCGACGACGGCGGGGTCGTTCTGGCGGAAGGTGTGGTCGGGCAGTACCCGGAACTTCGCGGGGCGGGTGATGTTCTCCAGAATCTGTTCCTGCTGGGACTCCTGAATCTCGGTGACGTGGTCGTCGTACCCCTCGACGAGCTGGTAGATGACGTCGTCCTCGAACAGCGTCACGTCCTCCTGTTCGGCCAGGTCCCGGGCGTCGTCCAGTACCTCGACCGAGAAGGCCAGTATCGCGCGGTGGGTCGGCTCGTTTGCGGTCTCGGCGACGCGGACGTCCCGGGGGGCGACGGCGCCGACCTCGGCGCGCATGATGGGTATCTCCGCCTCTTCGAGCGTACTGGAGATGGCCTCCAGCGAGCCGAGCGTGTCGGCCTTGACGACGACGCCCTCCTCGCCCGTGGTAACCTCGATCTCGGAGAGTTCCTCCTCGACCTCGGCGATGACCTCGCTCCGCTCGCGGTCACGGAGCACCCGGATTGGCGCGCCGGCGATGGCGTCGTCTAGGTCCGGCGCGGCGACTTTCACGCCGTCGGCCGCGGCTACCGAGTCGACCTGCTCGAACTGCTGTTCGGTGCGTATCTCCTCAAGCGGGCGCGGGCGGAGCAGGGCCCGAACGTCGGTGACGATGGGGCCCTGGAGCCCGCCGACGACGATGGTGTCGTCCGCACGGATGGTCCCGTCGTAGATGATGGCGTCGAGCGTCGCGCCAAAGCCCTGCGTGTCCTTGACCTCCAGTACCGTGCCGACGCCGGGGCCCGTGGCGTCTATTTCCATCTCCGCTTTCATGTACCGCTGGGACAGCCCCATCATCACGGTCAGCAGGTCCGGGATGCCCTCGCCCGTCTCGGCGGAGACGGGGACGACGCCGATGTTTGCCTGGAAGTTCTGGACGCGCCAGTACATGTCCGCGGAGAAGCCGTTGTCCGAGAGCTCGCCGATGAGCTCGTACAGCTTCTCGTTTAGGTCCGAGGTGACCCGCTCGGACTGTGCGTCCATCGTCTGCTGGACGGGCTGGTTCTCGTTGGGGTTCCAGCCCGGGACGGTATCGATCTTGTTCGCGGCGACGATAAAGGGCGTCTGGGTCCGCTTGAGGATGTCGATGGCTTCGAGCGTCTGTGGCTGGAACCCGTCGTTGATGTCGACGACGAGGATGGCGATGTCGGCCAGTGCCCCGCCACGGGACCGCAGCGTCGAGAAGGAGTGGTGGCCGGGCGTATCGATAAACAGCAGGCCGGGCAGGTCGAAGTCGGTCGGGTCGACCAGCTCTCCGGCGATGTCCGAGATGACGTCGAGCGGGACCGCGGTGGCCCCGATGTGCTGGGTGATGGCGCCGGACTCGCCCGCTGTCACGGCCGAGCCGCGGATGCGGTCCAGCAGGCTCGTCTTCCCGTGGTCGACGTGACCCAGTACGGCGACGATGGGTGTCCGTAAGGTGTGCTCCGTCTCTGTGGTGGCGTCCTGGTCAGACATAGATGGCCTCAGAAGTTACTGGAAGGTGTCGGCCACAGTAGTTAAGTTCGTCGTCATGGCCGTCTCCGGACCCTGTAGGCTCGCCACGACGCCGCTTCGGTGACTGTCTCGCCCATCCCGACTCCGGGGGGCAACAGCCGTCGCCGGCGTTTCCCCGTGTCGTTGTCCCTGGCCGCCGGAAAACGGGTGTACGCCGCGTGTCTGACGCCCGTGGCGTTTATGTAAGCGCGCTCAGAAAGACGACTATGGCCGACATACTCGCCGAGAACCTCTCGGGGAAAGACGTCATGGGTAGCGACGGGGCGGAACTGGGAAGCCTCTACAACATCACGATGGACCTCTCGTCGGGGTCGCTCAACCACCTCGTCATCGACCCCGCCGAGTCGCTCCGGAACACGGACTTCGAGTACAGCGACCAGGGCCGGCTGCTGGTCCCCGTCGAACGGGTCAAAGCCGTCAAAGACCACATGATCGTCAAGCGGTAAATGTACGTTCTCGATTCGTCCGCGTTTATCAACGAGTACCACACCGACGAACGGATAGCGACGATTCCGCTCGTCCAGGAGGAGTTAGAGGGCGAGGCCGCCTATCGCTTCGACGCCCTGGAGGGGTCGGGGATGCACCTGCACATCCCCGAAGACGACACCGTCGAGCGCATCGAGCGGGCCGCCCGCGAGACCGGCGACCTCGCGGAGCTGTCCGAGACCGACATCCGCCTCATCGCCGCCGCCTTCGAACTCGACTGTCCGCTCGTCACCGACGACTACGCGATGCAAAACGTCGCGGAGAAACTGGACGTCCGCGTCGAGGTCATCGCCCGCGAGGGTATCAGCGAGCAACGGGAGTGGCAGTTCCAGTGTGCGGGCTGTGGCCGCGAGTTCGACGAGAACCACGACCGTTGTCCCGTCTGTGGCAGTTCGCTCTCCCGCAAGAACCCTGCCTAGACGGTCCGCTCTTCGATGTCTTCGAGGCCCAGCTCGATGAGCTGCCTGAGGACGTCCTCCTCGCTGATACCGTACCGGCGGGCCAGCTGTTCGATAGCCCGGGCCTGGTCGTCCTCGCACGCGACCGTGAACCGGGTTGACATACCACGGAAAAGGGACGCCGCCAGCTTAAACACCCGTCAGACAGCCGTCGCACGGCGACCGTGGCCCTCTCAGCCCGGTAGCGTGGCGGCAGTGGTCGCGACGTAGTAGTTCACCACGAACAGCCCGGCGTTCCAGAGCCCGTGGGCCAGCGCGGGGACGGCGAGGCTTTCTGTGTACTCGTACACCGCGCCCAGCACCAGCCCGAGCGCGCCCGCGGTGAGGATGTACGTCCAGGCGCTCCCGGAGCTGATAGCAAGGTAGTGGCCCAGTCCGAACAGCAGGCTCGCCAACGCTACCCCCGGGACCACGCCGAACGCGCGCCGGAAGAGCCCCTGGACGACGCCGCGGAAGACGAGTTCCTCAGCCGGCCCGACGAAAAAGAGCGCGACCGGCACCATGTACAGAAAGAGGACGGGATTGTCGCGGCCCTGCGTGACGATGCTGTTCTGGCCGCTCTCGACGGTCACGCCGAACAGCGTCTCGGCGAGCGCGGAGAGCAACTGGACGACGGCGCCCATCGCCAGCGAGCCAAGCAGGATACCGACCAGCCCGACCACGGCCCACCCGAGGTCCGAGGGGCCGGGCCGGCGCAGATAGACGAGCGACCGGTCGTCTCTGACCCGGAGATACACGACGCCGGCGAGGATGAACCCGACAAAGGAGATGGCGTTGACCGCCGCGTACAGGCCGGCGGACGTCGAACTCGCATCGAGGGGGACCGGAACGCCAAGCAGCGCCGCGCCAAGCGAGGAGAAGACGCCGGCAAAGAGGAACGCGCCGGCGACGACGGCCAGCGCCCGGACGACGCTTTCGGTTATCGTGCGGCCGTCGGCGACCGAGACGTACGGCGGCGAGAGTGCCATAGCGGTTGGCGGACGTACGCGAGCGGGACTCAAGACCCCACCGATCGGGGCGCGCGGCTCGGGCCGTCCCGTCCTGCCGACGCTCGCGTCGCAGCCCTAGTCGATGCGGTAGCTGGGACGTTCGGCGACGGTCTTTGTCTCCGCGGTCTCCTCGCCCGACAGCAGGCCGCGCGCGGCGCGCTTGCCCCACTCGACGGCGGGCTGGGTGAACGTCTCGATGTCGGCCAGCTCGCCCACCAGCACCGTGGCGGCCTCCATCGCGTACAGCAACTCGCCCAGCCCCTCGGCGTCGAGTCGGTCCAACTCTATCTCGACGGCCGGCCGACCGGCCTCGGCGAGGCTGGCGACGGTGGCGTCGTACTCCGCGTCGAGCAGCTGTCCCAGGTCCGCGCCCGCGAAGTACGACAGCGAGTCGTGCTCGGACTCGGGGATGGGCACGTCGGCGCGCTCGCCCGGCCGGACGACGGTGACCATCTTGTCCCGCGGGCCGGCCCGGTAGAGCTGGAGCTGGGAGTGCTGGTCGGTCGCCCCGAGCGCGCGAGCGGGCGTCTGGCCTCGCCCGTCCTTGCCGAGGCTCTCGGCCCACAGCTGGGCGAACCACTCGGCGAAGTACTCCAGGCGCTCGGCGTAGGGCATGACGGCGTTGACCGCGGCGCCCTCCTCTTCGAGTGCGTAACAGACGGCGCCGTAGGCGTAGCCGGGGGAGTCATAGAGCGACGGACCCAGCCCGTCGGCGGCCGCGCTCGCGCCGTCGAGCAGCCCCTCGATGTCGACGCCGAGGATGGCCGCCGGGACCAGTCCGACCGACGACAGCGCGGCAAAGCGGCCGGGAACGCCGTCGGGCACCGGCAGCCGGGGCAGGTCGTGCTCGTCGACGAGTTGGGACAGCGGCCCGGACTCGCCGGTCGTCACGACCGTAAGCTCGGTCCAGTCGACGCCCCGGTCCTCGTAGGCCGCCCGGACCACGAGGAAGTTCGCCAGCGTCTCGGCCGTCGTGCCGGACTTCGAGACGACGTTGATGGCGGTCTCCTCCAGCGGGAGCCCCGCGAGCGTACGCTCTACGTGTTCCGGGTCGACGTTGTCGAGGATGACGTGCCGGTCCGGGTCGTCGGCCAGCGCCGCCGTCACCGTCTTCGCGCCGAGGGCGGAGCCGCCGATACCCACCGTGACGACGTACTCGGCGTCTTCGACCGGCTCGACGGCCTCGCGGATGACCGACGGGTCGGTCTCGTCGGGCAGGTTGAGCGCGGCATAGCCAAAGTCGCCGTTTTCACGGCCCGCGGCGATGGTCTCGTGGGCTGTGGCCACCTGTTCGTCGAGCGCGTCGAGGGCGTCCTCGTCGACGCCGGGGTCCGCCACGTCGCCCAGCGCCGCTCCGATATCGAGATGCATGCTGGTACCGTCGAAGGCCTCTTACATATTTACAGGGGAGTCGCCGCTCGACAGCGTGGCGCTTAACCACGTCCTGACCCTACGTCGACCGATGACAGATGCGCAGCCGACCGAGAGCGAGCGGAGCTACGATGGCTTTCCCGGCACCTTCCCCTACGCGCTCCGGACCAGCGAGTCGCTGCTGTTCAAGGGGTACGTCGTGGTCGCCGTCCTGCTTTCGGTCGCCATCGCCCTCATCTTCACCTTCGGCCTCATCGGCGTGCTGGCGGGGAGCACCGGCGCCCGCGGCGGGACGTTCACCTTCTCGCGGACCTTCTTTCTCTTTGTCGGCCTGCTCGTCGTCGCACCACTGCTCGCCCCGGTGTTGCTTGTCGCGCGGCGCCACCGCCGCACCGCCTCCTCTGTCGCCTACGACCGCGGCCTGGCCCTCTCGGCACTCGCTTTCGTCGCCTCGCTGTACGTCGGGTTGATTATCTCGGTGCCACCGGCCCTCCAGGAGTCGACCAACAGCGGCGTGGTGGCGGCGCTCTATGGCTTGCCACAGCTCGCCGGGCTCGTCCCGCCGCTGCTCGCCGTCGGGCTGATGTACGCCGTCCATCGGCTCCTGCGGTGACGGCACTCTCTGGTGTGTTCCCTCACGATACACTGACTGCACGTCCTACAGCCGCTGGTGCCAGTCGAAACCCGGAAAACCGGCCCCGGCGTACCGCTGCCCATGACCGAGAAAGAGGGGACCTTCCTCGTTACCCACGCCGACGAGGCGTCGGTGACGCTCCGGGACGTGGTCGACTCGCAGGTACTGACGCTGTCCGAGAACCCCGGCCTCGAAGCCGGGACTGTCATCGAGGCCACGCTCGAAGCGGAGCCGCCCATGGAGGTGACCTATACGGTGGCCGACCTCGCGGCCGAACGCGAGATTCCCGTCGAGGTAGTCGACCTGGAGCCGACGGCACAGGCGAAAGACGCCGCCGCCGACCAGCCGGTCGGCGAACTCACCACGCGGGAGCGGGCGGGGACCGGCGAGGTACACGTCCTGACGGTGCCCGACGGCGAGACAGCGGCGACGGCCGAGGAGGTCGCAGCCGACGAGGAGACGGTCGCCCGGGCGGGCCGGCTGGGCGTCGACCGCGTCGAGATTCGCACCGCCGACGGCGTCGTCAGCGTCCGGTATCTCCCGGACTGATACTGCCGGCTGTCCCGAACTCGCGGTGGGGAATCTCTGTGCGAACGTACAGCCGGCAGTAGGCCGGTTCGTTCCCCGGCTAGCAACGCGGAGTAAGAAGGCTTATTCGGTGGCGTGCCACACCTGCGGCCATGGTCGCGTTCGAGGTCCCGGAAGTCGATTACACGCAGTACTCCAACCGCCAGCTCGTCGCGGTCCCGCTCGCGGTGCTGGCGGTCGCCCTGGGGGTGCTCGCGGTCACCTTCGTGATGACCGGCTCGCCGGTCGCGCTGGGAAACGACTTCACAGGGGGATCAGAGCTCACGGTGCAGTCGTCCGGCCCGATTTCGCAACAACAAGCAACCGATATCTTCGGTGACTCCGTGGTCTCGGTCCAGCAGGTCTCCGGGCAGGACCAGTACATCATCACGTTCGACGATAGCGCGGAGATATCGACGCTTACGACCCAGGCCGAACAGGCCGAGGGTCTCACCGTCCTCCAGAGCGGCACCACGTCGCCCGTCTTCGGCGCGGACAACCAGCGCCTCGCCGTCATGGGCGTCGGCGTCGCCTTCCTCGGGATGAGCCTGCTCGCGTTCGCGCTCTTTCGAACGTTCGTCCCGAGCATCGCCATCGTCATCTCGGCCTTTTCGGACATCGTCATCCCCGTCGCCATCATGAACCTCGTCGGCATCAAGCTCTCGCTTGGGACCGTCGCGGCGCTGTTGATGCTCATCGGGTACTCGGTGGACTCGGACATCCTGTTGAACAACCACGTCCTCCGTCGCTCGGGCGGGTTCTACGAGTCTACCTACCGGGCGATGCGGACCGGTGTGACGATGACGCTTACCTCCATCTCCGCCATGACGGTGATGGCCATCGCGGCGACGCTGTTTGGCATCGAGCTGATGGCCTCCATCGGTCTCGTGCTGGTGCTTGGACTCACGGCTGACCTGATGAACACCTACATGCTCAACGTCACGCTGCTTCGCTGGTACAAGTACGAGGGGGTCAACCGATGAGCGTCCTCCGCGAGAACTGGCGCGTCGTCGTCCTCGTCGTCCTCCTGTTTGGCAGTACCGTCGCGCTGTTCGTCCCCGGTGCGCCGCCCGGGACGACCGGTGACGAGGGCGCCGGCGGCGACCAGCTCACGAACCTCCAGTACGGTATCGATCTCTCGGGTGGCGCCCGTATCCAGGCGCCCGTCGTCGGGATGACCGCCGAGGGCGTCGACATCGGAAACCAGAGTCAAGAGGCACAGGCCCAGCAGGCTATCGCGGACCGACTCGGCATCGACCCCATCGACGTCGAGGTCCGGGCGGCCCGGCAGGCAAACCAGAACGGCACCGTCGAGGTGTTCAGCGGGAACGTCACGACCGACGAGTTCCGGACGGCGCTCCGGGAGGAGGGGTACCGTCCCTCGACGGTTCGCGACGGTGTCACACAGGCCACCCGCGACCGGATGGTGACGACCGTCCAGGACAAGATAACCACGTCCGCGCTCAGCGGCGGCCGGGTCCAGGAGGTCGACTCCCCCGGCGGACAGAGCTTCATCAGCATCACCGCGCCCGGTCGCGACGCCCAGGAACTCATCGATATCCTCGAAGAGCGTGGCGTGGTCCGCGTCTACGCCGTCTATCAGAACGACACGACCGGCAACTGGTCCCACCAGCAGGTGCTCAGCCAGGACGAGTTCGCCTCCATCAGCAACGCACAGAACCCGGACAACGGCGGTCCCCAGGTGCCCGTGACCATCGAACAGAGCGCCGCCGAGCGGTTCCAGTCGGACATGGCCGCGGCCGGCTTCGGCAACGGGGCGTCCTGTAACGCCGAGGCCAGCGACCACGACTCCGTCGAGAGCATCAACGGGACGTGTCTGGTGACGACGCTCAACGGCCAACCCGTCTTCGTCGGCGGCGTCCGGCCCGACCTCGGACAGTCCTTCGCCGACGGGAGCTTCGCCAACGACCCGCAGTTCGTCATGACCACCACGTCGATGGACGAGGCCCGCGAACTCCAGCTCTCCCTGCAGGCCGGCCGCCTGCCGGCGGATCTCGACTTCGCGAACGGCAACCAGAACACGCTCTCGCCCGCGCTGGCCGACCAGTTCCGGACGAACTCGCTTATCACCGGGCTACTTGCCGTTTTGGCGGTCAGCCTCGTGGTGTACGCCCGCTATCGCCGCCGCGAGGTCGCGCTGCCGATGATAGTCACCGCGCTCTCTGAGGTGTACATCCTGCTTGGCTTCGTCGCGCTGGCGCAGTACCCGCTGAACCTCTCGCATCTGGCCGGCTTCATCGCCGTCATCGGGACGGGGGTGGACGACCTCATCATCATCGGTGACGAGATTCTCCAGCAGGGCCAGGTCGGGACCGCCCGCGTGTTCCAGAGCCGCTTCCGCAAGGCGTTCTGGGTCATCGGCGCGGCGGCGGCCACGACCATCGTCGCCATGGTCCCAATGGTCGCGTTCCCGCTGGGTGACCTGTCTGGCTTTGCCATCATCACCATCGTCGGCGTCCTCATCGGCGTGCTGGTGACGCGACCGGCCTACGGTGACATCCTCCGGAGCCTCGTCTTAGACGAGTAGGGACCCTCGGCGGCGTTGTTTTTCAGAACGTTTCCCGCTCGACCGCACCTGGAAAGCCCCCGAGCGATCTGGCCGAGGGGCTCGCTGTGCGCTTCCTTCGCTCACTCCGTTCGCTCGGTGCAGTGCTTACGTCGCCCGTCTTCCCGCATCGCTCGGCCCCTTTCAGTCCACCCCCGGCGGCTGACCAATCAGCTACAGGCGCCTCGGTTAGACGGTCCGACCGCGTTCAGAAATCACCCAGCGACGACTGCTGGGCGGCGGCGAGTACGTCGTCGCAGGTCGACCACGAGGTTCTGGCACAGTCAGGCAGGTCGCCATGCTGTTCGACGTAGTCCGCCAGAAACTCCCTGGTCGTCGGGTCACTCGGGTATCCCGAGCCCACGTCGCCGTGCGTCTCGGCCAGCTCCGCGACGTGGCTGTCGCGGGCCACCTTCGCCACTATCGAGGCCGCGCCCACCAGCGGGTCCGTCTCGTCGGCGCCGTGTTCGGCGGTGATATCGACCACCGCGTCGACGCGGTCGGCGACCCGATGGCCAAAGCGGTCGGCGTCGGTGTCGCCGGCGTCGACCAGTCCCGCGAGGCCGTCGCGGGCGACCCCCGACAGCGCATCGGCGTGTGCGGCGACGGTCAGCGTGTTCATGTCCGTCTCCGGGTCGTCGATTCGCCGGACGGGAATCTCCGCGACGGCGACGGCGTCGGCACTGTTCCGGATTTTGGCGTCCAGTCGCTCCCGTTTCGCCGGGGCGATGCCCTTCGAGTCGCCGACGCCGTCGGGGAGCGCCGCGGGCTCGGCTCGCACTGCGGCGGCGAACATCGACCCCAGCACGGGTCCCTTGCCGGCCTCGTCGACGCCCAGTCGCATGGCTGGTGGGTTCGCGGCGTCGAGTAAAGCCGTTGTGGTCGGCTCGTGGCCGACTGCGTTACTCGCGACTGGCTCGTCTGAAGAACGCTATCGCCGCACCCAACAGCGTGAGGTTCTGGACGAACGAGGTCAGCTCCTCGCCGCGGGACTCCGCGTCGACGTTCCAGAAGTCATGCATGACCGGCGTGACACCGAGCAGAAACGCGGCGATGCCGCCCGCTGCGAGCTTCGGTAGTTTCCAGAGCGCGATACCGATGCCACCACCGAGCAGGAGTCCGCTCGATGCGGGTACGAGCTGCTTTGCGAACGGGACCCCTTTGGCCTCTGCGTAGCCGATACGACCCTCCAGATTCGTGAGATTCCGAACGGCGAGCACTGCCAGGCCGCTCCCGAAGAGGAGCCGCCCGAGCAGCGACGGCGGGCTGTCGCCGTTTGGCTCTATATCAGACATGCATGCGATGAAGCCGGTGTGTCCGGATAACGCCACGCCTTACCGACGCCGCTGCCGGTATCCCGGACGCTGCTTCAACTGGTCGCAGTCACCGTGTTTCGACGCGGCCGACCGGACCGAGACCGCCGCGTGGCTACTGCCGGAAGAACTCCTCGTCGGCGAACGGTTCGTCTTCGCCCTGCACGTCGACCACGTCGAGTGCAGTGACCACCGCGTCGACGCCCAGCAGACCGGTCAGACTCGGCTCGGTTCGGCCCTCGTCGCTCGAAATCAGCTCTTTCACGTAGAGGCCGCCCGCGCCGTGGATGCGGATGTCGGCGTGGGTCTCATCGACCAGGTCGCCGCTCGCTTCGTACACGTCACGCGTCCGCGTGAGGTCCGCCCTGCGGTGGGCGACGCGCTGGGGCGTCTCCTGGTGGATGGTCGCGCCTTCGAGTTCGTCGAGAGCGGCCTGCAGGGCCTTGTCTGTCACCGGTTCGTCGAACTCCACGTCCATCCGGTAGGTCTTCGAGGCGTCGAGTTCCTTGACGCGTTCGACCATCTCGTGGGTCGCCAGCCGGAGCCCCTCGACCTCGACTTTCCCGTCGGCAAAGTCGTTGATGTCCGCTTCCAGCTGATCTGCGTCGACGTTCCGCTGGCGGGGCGCCTCGACCTCGATGACGAACGGGCGTCCCGACTCAAGCATCAAGGCGTCGACGTCCTCGCGGCCGGCGCCGTGGAAGGTGCCGGACTCGCCGTCCATCGCGTCGACGACGACGGGCGCCGAGAGCTGTTCGACCGACTCGTCGTAGCGGTAGCCCGTGCCGTCACACCCCTCACAGGGCTCGCCCTGCCAGCGCCCGGTGCCGTTGCAGTCGTTGCAGGGCCATTTCGTCTGGGGGATGTCCCGCTGTAGCTTGCGGTAGCGGCCGTAGACGAACGCGGAGTTGACCTTGGCGTCGACCTCGTCGGTCGCCAGGTCCAGCGTGAACTGCACGTCGGGGCGGCCGAACTCCACCTCCGCGCCGGTGATGTCTCCAATTCGCTTGCCCACTTCGCGGTTGAGTTCCGTCTTCAGCGCCTCGCCCGCGTCTTCCTCGAAGCCGATGTCCTCCCGGAGCAGGGCGTCGTTTTCTTCGAGCAGGGGCGGCACCTTCGTCCCCACCTGATACGTGTCGAAGTCGTACCCCCGAACCGCGGTCGCGGCCTGCTCGGCCCACCACTCGACCCGCTCGCTCTCCAGTTCGCAGACCCAGCAGTCGTCGTCCGGTTCGTAGGGCTCGTCGTCTTCCAGCGCAAGCGACACCCGGAGTGCGTGGCCCCGCTCCCCGTTTGCCAGCCCGAAGCTCCGCTCGGCGAACAGCCGGCCGAGACAGGAGTCACAGAGCGGCCCCGTCGCCAGCGCGGCCTCGGCGTCGTCTAGAACGGTCATTGTCGATGTGAGGAGAGCGGTCGGTAACTGCGTTTCGACCTACGGTTTCCCCGCACACCCGGACCGAACCGCCTTTACTCACGGCTGTCCGCTGGGTGGATATGAACCCCGTCCTCGTTGCCATCCTGCTTGGCATCCTGCAGGGGATACTGGAGTGGATTCCCGTCTCCAGCGAGGGCGGGGTCGCGCTCGCCTCGACGGTGCTCGCTGGCATCGCGCCAGACGACGCGACGCGGCTGGCGCTCTTTTTACACGCCGGGACCGCCGTCGCCGCCGTCGCGTACTACCGGACAGACGTAGTCGACATCCTCGATTCCGTCCGTGAACTCTCTCGCCGGCCCTTCGCCGACGAGACGGCGGACCTCTCCTTTCTGGCGATAGCGACCCTCGCGACCGGAGCCACGGGACTGCCGGCGTATCTCCTGCTCGACGCCGCCGTCTCCGGGCTCGAAGGGGGACTGTTCCTCGCGCTAGTCGGCGCTCTGCTCGTTCTGACCGGGCTGCTCCAGCGCTTTGCGGTCGCGCTATCGCTGGGCGAGCGCCACAGTCCGGACTGGGCCGACGCCGTCGTCGTCGGCGCCCTGCAGGGCGTGGCCGTCCTCCCGGGTGTCTCGCGGTCTGGCACCACCGTCAGCGCGCTCCTGCTTCGCGGCCACGAGGGCGAGTCGTCGCTGCGGCTCTCCTTTCTGCTGTCGATTCCCGCGGCGCTGGGGGCGAACGCGCTCGTCCTCGCAGACGACGGCGTCCCGGCAATCGACCCCCTGAGCGCGGTGGTCGCGCTGTCGGTCAGCGCCGTCGTCGGCTACCTGACCGTCGGCGCGCTGGTCCGGCTGGTGCGGCGGGTCCCGTTCTGGACGGTCTGTGTCGCCTTTGGCGGGCTGGGCGTCGTCGGCGGGCTGGCCGTCGCGCTGTGAGCGACGCGCTCAGGTGTCTCCGGTTCTACCCCCCGCTATGGCCGACTACGACGGATTGCTGCTCGACCACGACGGCGTCTTGCTGACGCTCACCGACCGGGTGACGCTTCGGGACGCCGCGCTCGGGGCGCTCCGCGATGCGGGTATCGAGAGCCCGCCGGAAGCGGACGCCGACACGCTCAGTATCCGCGTCACGACCGACGACCTGTCCGCGCTGGCCGACCGCCACGCGGTCGAGCCCGAGCGGCTCTGGCGGTGTCGCGAGGACCGCATCGCGGCGCTCCTGCGTATGGAACTCGACGCCGGTCGGAAAGTGCCCTACGACGACGTGTCCGCCCTCGACGGCGTCGCGGTGCCGGCGGGGGTCGTCAGCAACAACCAGCAGCGGATCGTCGAGGCCGCCCTCGACACGCACGGCCTCGCGGCCCGATTCGAGACGGTGGTCGCACGCGAGCCGACGGTCGAGAGCCTGGCCGAGAAAAAGCCCGAACCGACGTATCTGGAGACGGCGATGGCCGACATCGGCTGTTCGAACCCGCTCTATGTCGGCGATAGCGAGTCGGACGTTCTGGCCGCTGACCGGGCTGGCGTCGACGTGGCCTTCCTGCGCCGCGGCCACAACGCCGACACCACGCTCGACGCCGCCCCCACCTACGACGTGGGGAGTCTCGACGCCGTCGTCGACCTGCTCTGACGCCGGTGGTGGAACTTATATAGGATTCGGCGACAACTCTCGGACAACTGCGGCTATGAGTGGTGACGAATACAAGGTACTGGACACGTCCGGCGACTTCCAGTACGTCGTCCGTGACGGCCAACCGGTCACCGACCCCAGGTGGCAGTCATGTCGCCTCATCGTCACCAACAAGCGGGTGGTGCTTGCGACCAACAACGGGAAGACGCCCATCCCGCATACGAACATCTCCGTGCCCGACGACCCCGAAGGTGCCGTGCCCGGGGACGTCCCGCCGGGCGCGACGGTGCTCGCTGTCGGTGACAACGTCCTCCTGATCGACGCGAGCGACGTCTCGGATTTCGCGTTCGAGTACCGGCGAGCGACCCTGCAGGGCGAGGTCATCCTCGCGCGCAGCCCCGCCGTCGTCGGTGGCGTCATCCAGAACGACGCCGAGTGGAGCAAGGCCCGCTTTCGCTTGGACGACGACGAGGTCCGCCTGCAGTTCCCGGGCGGTGACTCGACCGTCTTCGACATCGACGACGTGGGGACCATCGAGACGAGCGAGAGCACCGTGCTGGGCGACCAGCGGGCCGTCGTCGAGGTCGAACACACCGACGAGGAAGGCCGCAGCGTGGAGACGCACTTCTCGGGGATGCCCCACCACACCGACGCGCTGGAAGCCCTCTTCAGCGCCGTCGTCGAAGAGCGCGGGGACGACTACGACCTCTCGGAGATGGAGAGCCAGGTGCTGATGGCGCTGTACTCGGGCGTCTCGCCGTTCGAGATGGCCGACTTCGTCGGGACGACGCCCGACGACGTCGAAGAGATTTACCAGAAGTTACTGGACGTGGGCGCGGTCGACAAGGTCCGGACGCGGACGGAGGTCAGCCTGAACGCCCAGGGGCGGAACATGGCGTCCGAAGCGATGAGTGGGGAGTAGCGAGGTCGGAGCGTCGCGACGACCTCGGACAAGCGCAGCGGGGAGCGATAGCGACCTGCGAGCAGCAGCGTGGTTTGAACGAACGTAGTGAGTGAAAACCACGAAACGGAACGCCCGCACAAAACACGTAACTGGACACCGACCTCACGAGAGCGTATGCCACCGGCGTTCGACGATTTCGACCACGAGGCGCACATGCAAACGGCGTTCGAACTGGCCCGTGAAGCCGCTGCTCGCGGCGACGAGCCGTTCGGCAGCGTCCTCGTTCGCGACGACGCCGTCGTCATGACCGACTCGAACCGCGTCCACACCGCTGCGGACATCCGCCGCCATCCGGAACTCCAGCTCGCACACCGGGCCTGTGAGGCGTACGCGCCCGAGGAACGCGCGGAGATGGCGATGTACACGAGCACGGAACCCTGTCCGATGTGTGCCGGCGGGATGGAGCGGGCCGGTTTCGGCCGCGTCGTCTACAGCGTCGGAAGCGACGAGGTCGCGGCGTTGACCGGTGTCGAACCCGCCGTCTCCGCGTCGGAGATACTCGACGGGACAACCGACGTCGTCGGGCCGGTGTTACCCGACGACGGGCGGCAGGTCCACCGGGAGTTCGACTGGTGACCGGCCGCGTACGTCTCCTGTGACGGCACAAAGGAGTCGACCGCTACGACTCCGCTCGCACCGCTTCCAGCGAGGCGAAAAAGCCGTAGTAGGCGACGACGCCGCCCAGCAGCGTCAGGTAGTAGAGCCACTCTGGCCCGCCGGGCAGGAGGTCGAAGATGACGGTGACGACGGTCACCCACGCCAGCGCGAAGACGAAGTCGACGACCATCCCGCCGCGGTGCTCCTCGACGTGTTCGCCGACGGTTTCGAGCAGCCCTTTCGGCGACGTCATCGCCATCTCACGTCTCCTCGTGTTCGTCGACAACCAGCACCGGGACGTGCGTCGACCGCAGGACCCGTTCGGTGACGCTGCCAAGCAGGGCCCGACGGACGCCCGACCGGCCGTGGCTGCCCATCACGACCAGGTCGATGTCCTGGTTGTCGGCGTAGCCGGCGATGACGTCGTGGGGTGTCCCGACGCGGACCTCCTCGTGGACGGTCACGTCGTGTTCGGCGGCGGCGTCGACGACGGCGCCGGTCGCGTCGTCGGCGTCCTCCTGCAGTTCGTGCATCTCGCCGAAGTTGCCCTGCCTGATGCGGTCGATCTGTTCGGTACCGAGGCTGAGGTTCACCGCGTCGACGTCGACGACGTACAGCGCGTGCAGGCGAGCGTCGTACTTTTCGGCGAGGTCCACGGCGTGGGACACCGCGACGTTTGCCGTATCGCTCCCGTCGGTCGGAATGAGGATGTTCTCGTACATTGTTAGTCGTCCGCAGGGGTGTCACCGCCGCTGTTCGAGACGATGTCCTCGGCGGTCTGTTGCTGGCCCATCGGCTCGGGGCTGTGACACTGGCGGACCATCTTCTTGGTCTCCAGTGGCGGTTCGGGCGTCACCAGCGAGACGGCGATGGTGACGATGAAGACGAGCGGCGTCCCGACCAGCGCGGCCCCGATGGGCGGGACGTACTGGGCGTATATCGGGACGAGCGCGCCGCTCTCACCGGCGGCCGCGCCGAGGGCGCCGATGTAGGCCGGCAGCACGCTGTTGATGATAGATGTGATCCACAGCAGGAGGCCGACGGACATTCCGGCCAGAGCCCCCTGTCGGTTGGTGTTCTCCCACCAGAGTCCGAGGAAGAACATCGGGAACAGCACGACGCCGGCAAGCGAGAAGGCGTAGGCGACGAGTTCGCCGATGAGCGCCGGCGGGTTGAACGCGGTGACGGTGACCAGGGCGCCGATGCCGATGATGGTCGCCCGCCCGATGAGCACCTGCTGGCGCTGGGTCGCGTCGGGGTTGATGAGCTCGGAGTAGATGTCGTGGGCGACGGCCGAGGAGGCCGTGATGAACAGCCCGGCGGTCGTCGCGATGGCTGCGGCCATCCCGCCGGCGGCGACCAGCCCGACGAACCAGCGCGGCAGGCTCGCGAACTGGGCGGCCAGCACGACGATGACGTCACCTTCCGCGCCGGACATCGCCTGCTGGCCGCTGTAGACGGCCTCCGGCGAGAGGTTGTTGACTGCAGCGAACAGGTCGACGCCGAAGGCGGCCATCGCCGGCGCGGCCCAGTACAGCAGCATGATGAAGAACAGCCCCGAGACCGTCGACCAGCGGGCCGTTCGCTCGTTTTTGACCGTGTAGAACCGCACCAGCACGTGTGGGAGCCCACAGGTCCCGACGATGAGCGAGAACGCCGTCGCGACCCAGAGGTAGTAGCCGTTCCCGCCGATAAAGGGCTCGGAGAACTGCCGGCTGAGTTCGCTAAAGAGCGCGCCGTACTCTATCTGCGGGAGTATCGTCGAGTACCCCTGCGAGAAGCCGACGACGTAGACGCCCGCGAGGAACGCGACGATGAGGATGACGTACTGCACCGCCATGTTCTTGGTCGCACCCAGCATCCCCGACAGCGCGAGGTAGCCGACGGTGATGGTCATCATGACGACGATCATCGGGATGATGTCGAGCCCGAAGACGTACTGGCCGACAAGCCCCATCCCGCGGGCCTGGCCCACGGAGTAGACGTACGCGATGAGTAGCGTGGTAAAGGCAGCCAGCGCCCGGGCCATCGGCGAGTTGAACCGGTCGGCGACGAAGTCGGGCGCGGTGTACTTCCCGAAGCGGCGCATCTGCGCGGCGAGGAAGATGAGCAGGACGAAGTAGCCGGTCGTCCAGCCGACGATGAAGGCCAGACCGTAGAAGCCCGAGAGGGCAACCAGCCCGGCCAGCCCGAGATACGACGCCGCGGACATCCAGTTGGCCCCGATGGCCATCCCGTTCTCGATGTTACCGATGCCACGACCGGCGACCCACATCCCCTCGGCGTCGGCCACCTTGAACACGTAGCCGATGACGAGGAAGGAAGCCATCATCAGGAAGACGATGATGGCCGGAACGAGCTTGAACGAGATGTCGAGCGCCTCGGCCTGCAGCGGGACCGTCATTGCTCGACGCCCCCATCGGTGGCTGCGGCCTCACCGCTGTCGCCGGCCTCGCCCGTCTCGGGGTCGCCGGTGGTGTGTTCGATGCCGTACTTCTCGTCGAGTTTGTCGCGCTGGCGGGCGTAGATGGCCGCCAGGACGAGCGCGCCAGTCGGCGCACAGAAGCCCACGAGGAAGTAGTGCCACGGGAAGCCGAGGACGGGCATCGTCGTCGTCATCGTTCCCGGCGCGATGGCCGTCAGCGTCACCGGCCCGAAGACGATGAGCGCCCAGACGACGAAGCCGACCCAGACGATTCTGAGGTGGTCGCGCATGTAGGCCGTGCTCGGCTTCAGCAAGTTCACCTCCTCGCTGAGGTAGTCCGTGTTCTGATGTCGCTGTGCGGCTCGGGTCGCCCCGCCGTCTGTCGCCGTTTCGTGCGTGTCTTTGTCTGACATGGTTGCGTTTGTGTATTCCACCGTACCGTTCAGTGTTCGAAAACGATACCCCGGTTCAGTCGCCGCTTACCTTCGACTGGATCTCACTGACCACGTCGGGGTTGCGCAGCGTGCTGGTGTCGCCAAGCTCCTCGCCGTTGGCGATATCTTCGAGCAGCCGCCGCATTATCTTCCCCGAGCGGGTCTTTGGCAGCTCGGGCGTGAAGATGACGGCCTCCGGCCTCGCGATGGGGCCGATGGCGTCCTCGACGCCCTCGATGATCCGGTCCCGAAGCTCGTCGGTCTCCTCGGTGCCGTCCTCGGTGATGATGTAGGCGTACACCGCCTCACCTTTGATCTCGTGGTCCCCGCCGACGACGGCCGCCTCGGCGACGCCTTCGACGCCGACGATGGCGCTCTCTATCTCCATCGTCCCCAGGCGGTGGCCCGAGACGTTGAGCACGTCGTCGACCCGACCCAGCACGGTGATGTAGCCGTCCTCGTCGAGCTTGGCGCCGTCCTCGGGGAAGTACACCCACTGGTCGCGGTCGGGGTCGGAGTACTCGCGCCAGTACTCGTCGAGGAAGCGCTCGTCGTTCTTATACAGCGTCCGGAGCATCCCGGGCCAGGGCTGGTTGACGACGAGGTAGCCCGCTTTCCCGGCCTCGACGGGATCGCCGCTCACGTCGACAACGTCGGCGCTGACGCCGGGCAGCGGCGGTCCGGCCGTCCCGGGTTTCATGTCACCGATGGCCGGCAGCGTCGTCAGCATCATCCCGCCCGTCTCGGTCTGCCACCACGTATCGACGATGGGACAGGACTCCTGGCCGATGTGTTTGTAGTACCACTTCCACGCGCGTGGGTTGATGGGTTCGCCGACGGTCCCCAGCAGCCGCAGACTGGAGAGGTCGTGGCTGTCGGGGTACTCCGTGCCCCACTTCATGAACGCGCGGATGGCGGTCGGCGCGGTGTAGAGCTGGGTCACCTCGTACTCCTCGACGATGTCCCAGAGCCGGTCTTTCTCGGGGTAGTCCGGCGTCCCCTCGTACATCACCGTCGTCGTCCCCAGCGCGAGCGGCCCGTAGACGATGTAGGAGTGGCCGGTAATCCAGCCGATGTCGGCCGAACACCAGTAGGTGTCATCGGGCTTGATGTCGAGCACCGCGTGGCTCGTCCAGGCGGCATACGAGAGATAGCCGCCGGTGGAGTGTTTGACGCCCTTTGGCTGGCCAGTCGTCCCCGAGGTGTACATGAGGAAGAGCATGTCCTCGGCGTCCCGGGTGACCGGCTCGACTTCGGCGCCCTCGTAGTCGGCGACGAGTTCGTCGTAGTCGTGTTCGTCGTCTTTCATCGGGTGGTCGTAGTCGTCGTCTAACCGGTCGACGACCACGGTCTCGACCTCGTGGCCCACGTCTTCGAGCCCCTCGTTTGCCTTCTCCTTGTGGGGCAGCGGGTCCCCGCGGCGGTAGTAGCCGTCACAGGTGACGAGGAACTCCGAGTCGGCCGACTCCATCCGGGTCGCCAGCGCGTCCGCGGAGAAGCCCGCGAAGACGACGGAGTGTGGCGCGCCGATGCGGGCACACGCCAGCATGGCGACCGGCAGCTCCGGAATCATCGGCATGTACATCGTGACCACATCGTCCTCCTCGACACCGAGGTCCCGCAGCGCGGCGGCGAACTCGTTTACCTCCCGATGGAGTTCGCTGTAGCTGTAGGTGCGTTTCTCGCCGAGTTCGCCGATCCACTCGATTGCAGCCTCCTCACCCCGGTCGTCGAGGTGCCGGTCGAGGCAGTTCGCCGAGGCGTTCAGTTTCCCGTCTGTGAACCACTCGTAGAAGGGGGCGTCACTGTCATCAAGTACCTGCTCCCACTCGCTCTCCCAGTCGAGCAACTCGGCTGCCCGCTCCCAGGCGTCGGCCCCCTCCTCTTCGAACTCGTCGTAGATATCGGGGTCGGCGACGTTGGCCTGCTCGACGAACGACTCCGGTGGCTCGAAGACGTCCTGTTCTTCGAGTCGTGCTTCAAGTTGGACCTCCTCGTCTGACATGGTCTATCATACACAATCCGGGGGCGGTTGATAAACGGGGGGTCTAACTATCGAAACAGGGAACTTACACTTCGCCCGTCACTTCCCCCGAGGGTGCCTCGGAGGAGGCCTCGGCGAAGAACGCGGTCAGGACCTTCTGTTGGGCCTTCCTGAGGTGATTGTGGAGGGTCGGCGCGGAGACGGCCAGGGAGTCGGCGAGCTCCTCGGCGGTCGTCCCCCGGGGCCACTCGAAGTAGCCGCTGTGGTAGGCCGCTTCTAGGACGGTCGCCTGTCGGTCCGAGAGGCGGTCCGACAGCTGTTTTCGAAAGCCGGTGTCCGTCTCGACCGGGCGCTCGGTCTCGTGTTTCGCGCTCAGCATCGTCCCGGGGTAGGCGCCCACCACGGTATCGACGACCTCGCGGAGGTCGCTGTCGGTGGGTAGCTCCGCCGTGATGGTCGCCTCGCCCCCTTCGGCGGTCAGGTCGCGGATACGGCCCCCGTTTTCTACGAGCGGGAGCGTGGGCGCCGCCGTGACGACGACCTCAAGCAACGCGCCGTCGCGGTAGTCCTCGATGAGTCGGGCGTCGACGGTCGCGGGGTCGTCGGTGACGTAATCGAGGACTGCGTCGGTCGAGGCCCCGTCGACGACGAGGTAGTACAGCAGCGACCGCCCGCCGACCGGCACCACCCCCGAGAGTTCGACCCGGCAGCCAACCGCCGACGAGAGCCCGACGGTCACGGCGTCGGCGTCGGTGCTTTTGAAGGTGAGCTCGGTGACCGTATCGGCAAGCAGCAGGCGCTTTCGCTCGACGGCGGACAACGCCGCGCCGACGTGGGTCCCGAGCGCGCCCAGGACCTCCCGTTCGGCGTCGCCGATGGGGGCGGTCGTCCCGACAGCCAGCACGCCCGAAACGGCGTCTTCGCGGACGAGCGGGACGAACACGACCGGTCCCTTCGCCCCCTCGACCGGCCGGACGTCGCTGCCGTCTATCGCGTCGGCCGCCGCGTCCGCGTGTGCCTGTCGCTGTTCGGTGACGCGTTGCTCGCCGACCCCGGCTATCGCACGCGGTGTGAGGCCGTCGCCGGTGTGTTCTGCCAGCCAGGCAAAGCGGAACCCCTCGGTCGCTGCCAGCCGGTCACATACCGTCTGTGCTATCTCCTCGCCGGTCGCGGCCTCGGACAACGCCGCACCGACCTCGCGGGCGACGCCGATAGTCCGGCGGAGGCGTGCCGGCGTCGCGTCGTCCTCGGTGGACCCCATGGCGCGGACGACGGTCTCCCGGTCGGGCTCGCCGAGCAGGGGCGCGAGCCGGTCGAGACGCTCCCACCCCCCGAGGGCACAGACGACGTGGGCGGGGACGCCATCGGCGAGGAGGCCCGCCGCGAACCGCCAGCGCAGGTCCCGCGAGGAGATATCCGAAAGCCGCGGGTCGGCCTCGGCGGCGCGGTCGGCCACCTCGCCGACGAGCATCTGGAGGCGGCGGGCCGAGACCGAAAGCAGCGGCTCGTCGTCGTCACGTCCGGCCGCGCTGGCGAACTTCCGGAGGTCGTGTTCGACGCCAGAGGGAAGGTAGACCTCGCGTGTCACCGTCTCGCCGTCGCGGACGGCCAGAAAGTGGTGGTTGCCGACGCTCTCGATGTCGGCCACCCGGACACGCGTCATCTCGGCCGGCCGCAGGCCGACCTCCCCTCCCAGTCGCACGACGAGGTCCTCGCGGTGTGTCTCGGCGGCGCGGCGGAGCCGCTCGTACCCGCGGGCGCCCAGCACGTCGGTCCCGGCACTCATGTTTCGGGCATTTGCGAGCTAGCGAAATAAGTATGTAGTGATATACCCGCGTGCCGGGCCGGGTTACGCTATCTCCCAGGAGTGAACCGACGACTGGCCGGAACTCTGTTTCGCCTCTCGCTATTTTTCCGAAACCCAGACTCACGTGGGCGTCGCCGACCGCAGCTCCCCGAGTATCTCGGGGTTGCGAAGCGCGCTGATGTCGCCGAGCTCCTCGCCGTTGGCGACGGCGGTCAGCAGCCGGCGCATCACCTTCCCCGAGCGTGTCTTCGGGAGCTCGGGGGTGAACACCACCGCTTCGGGGACCGCGACGCTGCCGATGGCCGTCTCGACGGCCTGTTCGATCCGCCGCTGGAGGGCCGCCTCGGCACACGTCCCCGTCGGCGAGACGTACGCGTAGACGGCCGTCCCGGTGGTCGCGTGGTCCGCCCCGACGACGGCGGCCTCGACGACCCCCTCGACGCCCGCGATGGCCGACTCCAGTTCCATCGTGCTGAAGCGCCGCCCCGCGACGTTGATGGCGTCGTCGATGCGACCGAGCAGCGTGAGATACCCGTCGCCGTCGGCCGTCGCCCCGTCCTCCGGGGCGTAGCGCCACTCCTCGCCGCGGACGGCGGCTTCCCCCCAGCC
Organism: Haloarcula sediminis; assembly: GCF_035656455.1. Classification (NCBI taxonomy): domain Archaea; kingdom Methanobacteriati; phylum Methanobacteriota; class Halobacteria; order Halobacteriales; family Haloarculaceae; genus Haloarcula; species Haloarcula sediminis. Next base: position 151,848 of record NZ_JAYMGA010000008.1, read on the forward strand.
CTCGCCGGTGCGAAGCGACTGGGGCATCCCCGGCCAGGGGCGGGTGACGACGAGTTCGCCGGCGGTGCCGGTCCCGACCGACTCGCCGACGGGGTCGACGACCGCCATCTCGATGCCGGGCAGGGGCTTGCCCGCCGCCCCCGGTTTCATCGCGTCGACGCCCGGCAGCGTCGAGAGCAGTATCGCACCCGTCTCGGTCTGCCACCAGGTGTCGACGATGGGACAGTCCCCGCCGCCGATGTGCTCGCGGTACCACTGCCAGGCCGGCTCGTCGATGGGCTCGCCGACGGTCCCCAGCAGGCGGAGACTGGAGAGGTCGTGTTTCGCGGGGAACTCCTCGCCCCACTTCATGAACGCGCGGACGGCCGTCGGCGCGGTGTAGAACACGTCGACGGCGTACTCCTCGACGATCTCCCAGAGGCGGTCCTTCTCGGGGTGGTCGGGGGTGCCGTTGTACAGCACCGTCGTCGTCCCGAGCGCGAGTGGCCCGTAGACGATGTAGGAGTGGCCGGTAATCCAGCCGATGTCGGCCGAACACCAGTAGGTGTCCTCGGGCTTGATGTCGAGCACCGAGTGGCTCGTCCACGCGACGTGGGAGAGATACCCGCCCGTCGTGTGGTCGACGGCCTTTGGCTCGCCGGTGGTTCCCGAGGTGTAGATGCGAAAGAGCGTGTCGGTCGCGTCCCGCGGGACCGGGTCGACCGTCTCGCCGTCGTAGGTCTCCCGCAGTCGGTCGTAGTCGTGGTACCCCTCGCCCAAGTGGACGTCCCGACCGAGCCGGTCCAGCACGACCACGTCGACGTCCTGATCGGCGGCGAGGCGGGCGTTGTCGGCCTTGTTCTTCTGGGCTACGGCGCTGCCCCGCCGGTAGTAGCCGTCACAGGTGACAAGCAGCGACGAGCCGGTCCGCTCCAGCCGCTCGGCGAGCGCGTTGGCCGAAAAGCCCGCGAAGACGACGTTGTGAATCACGCCAAGCCGGACACAGGCTAACATGACGACCGGGAGCTCGGGCACCATCGGGAGGTAGATGGTCACGACGTCGTCGGCTTCGACCCCCTGTGCGCGAAGCGCCGCCGCGACGGCGTTTACCTCGCGGTACAGCTCCCGGTACGTGTAGCTGCGGGACTCGCCGACGTGGCCCTCCCAGATGAGCGCGAGCTGGTTCTTGCGCTCCGGGAGATGCCGGTCGATACAGTTGTAGGATGCGTTCAGCGTCCCGTCGGGGAACCACTCGAAGGGCGGGCCGTCGGCGCCCCGAAGCACGTCGGCGGGCGGGTCGTGCCACTCCAGCAGGTCCGCCGCCCGCCGCCAGCAGTCGGGCCACTCGCGTTCGAACACGTCGTACACCGCCCTATCGGCGACGTTGGCCTGCTCGACGAACCACGCCGGCGGGTCGATGGCCGGGCGGTCGTCAAGCGCCGTGGCTCGACCGGACCCGTCGCCCGTTGTCATCGTTCACACCTATGTCGGTGTGGGCATAAGCCTTGGCGCTCCCCCCGGTGTTGCCGACCCGTCGACAGTATCAGTATCGACACTCGCGGCGGAACCTATTTGCGCCGGCCTCGACTACGGGGCCACGAGAGCGGTGCATGAGCGACACAGAGAAGAAAATCGCCGACACGCAGGGCCAGTTCCTGCAGGCGGTCTCTCAGGGCCAGCGTCTCACCGACGCCGAGTGGCAGAACTGCCGCATCATCCTCACGACCGAGCGAATCGCGCTCGTCGCCGACGACAAGCGCCAGATAGCCCTGACCGACATCGACCGCATCGCCGACCGGTTCGACGTGAACCAGCAAAGCGCCGGCGTCTCCGACTACGTCGCCCTCCACGTCGGCGATACCGTCCTCCTGGTGTCGGCGTCGGACCACGAGGCCTTCGAGACGGACCTCTACCGGGCGAGCCTGGACGGCGCGGTCATCCTCGTCCAACACCCCGCGGTGAAAGGCGGCGTCGTCAAGAGCAACGAGTGGACGAAGGGACGGCTGAAAGTCTCCGACGAGGCCGTCCGCCTGGCGATGGCCGACGGGCAGGCCGTCGACATCGAGCGGACCGACATCGGCGACCTGACCGTCGAGGACAAACAGGTCTCGGGCGAGGAACGGACCGTCATCCAGGTCGAACACAGCCAGGACGACATCAGCGTCGAGACCCACCTCGCCGGCGAGGAGTTCCACGCCACCGTCCTCCGGACGATGCTCGAAGACAGCGCCGAGCAGAACCGCGCGGACCTGGACCTCTCGTCGACGGAGAAACGCGTCATCATGGCGCTGCATTCGGGCGTTTCGCCGTTCGACATCCCGAACTTCGTCGGTATCGATGTCGAGAAGACCGAAGAGATATTCGACCGGCTCATCGAGCTCGACGTCATCAGCGTCCTCCGGGAGCGGACCGAGGTCGCGCTGACGACGAAGGGCCGGCGGGTTGCTGGGGATCGAATGGGCGAGCAGTAGCGTGGTTTGAGCGAGCAAAGCGAGTGAGAACCACGGAACGCGACGCGGTGAGCAAAGCGAACCGCGAAGCGGTAGGGAGACGCCACCGCCCGGTAAAGTTCGGGGCAGTCGTTCACGCAAATATTGCACCATTAGTCCCGCCATATTGATACCCCTACTCGTAGTGCTAGCGGTATGGACATCGATACGGCGGTTGTACTCGCCGCTGGCGAGGGGACCCGACTGCGACCGCTGACCCGCAACCGGCCAAAGCCGATGTTGCCGGCCGGAAATCGGCCGATTCTCGAACACGTCTTCGACGCCTTGGTCGAGGCGGGCGTCGAGGAGCTCGTCGTCGTCGTCGGCTACAAGCGCGACCGCGTCCAGAACCACTTCGGCCCGACCTATCGGGACGTGCCGGTCACCTACGTCACACAGCGCAAGCAGCTGGGCAGCGGGCACGCGCTCTTGCAGGCCCGCGAGGCCGTCGAGGAGTCGACGCTCGTCCTCAACGGCGACCGGCTCATCGACGCCGGCACGGTGTCGGCCGTCGCCGACAGCTTCGCGGAGACTGGCGACCCGTCGCTTGCCGTCGTCGAGCGCCAGGAGACGAGCCGGTACGGCGCCGTCGAGATGCACGGCGACCACATCGAGGAGCTGGTCGAGAAACCCCGCGACGGCGACTATCGGCTCATCAACGGCGGCGTCTACGCCTTCTCGGCGGATATTTTCACCGCAATTGAGGAGACGCCCCGCAAGGAGGGCGAACTGGCCCTGACCGACACCCTTGAGCGTATCATCGAACGCGATCGGGTCCGGGGCGTCGAGGTCGACGGGATGTGGGTCGACGCCACCTACCCGTGGGACCTGCTGACCGTCGCCCGCGAGGTGTTGACTCGGGGTCGGGTCGTCGAGGCGGCCCGCAGCGACGGGGTCTGGATCGCCGATTCGGCGCGGGTCCACCGTGAGGCGGTCCTGCAGGGGCCGGTCGTCGTCGGCCAGGACTGCGAGGTCGGGCCCGACGCCGTCATCGGCCCGAACACGGCGCTTGGCAGCAACGTCACCGTCGGCTCGAACGCCGTCGTCCAGGACAGCGTCATCGACTCGGACACGCGTATCGACCCCGGATCGACGCTGATGGACACCGTCACCGGACAGGACGTCCACCTGGGCGCGAGTACGGTCGTCCCCGCCGGTCCGGCCGACGTACAGGTCGGCACGAACATCTTCGAGGAGCAACGGCTGGGCGCGGTTATCGCCGACCGGGCCCGGGCCAAGGGGAACGTCAGCTTCACGCCGGGGTCGCTGGTCGGCCCGAAGGCCCGCCTCGACGTGGGCGTGACCGTGCGTGGCAACGTCGCCGAGGGCGCGGAGGTGACCCGCTGATGTGTGGCATTATCGGCTGTGTCGGCCGCGGTGACGAGACGCTGGACACGCTGGTCCACGGCCTCTCGAAGCTGGAGTACCGCGGCTACGACTCGGCGGGCGTGGCGCTGGCCGGCGACAGGGTGTCGCTGTGCAAGAAATCGGGCAAGATAGACGACCTCCGGACCGCCCTGGAGAGCGCCACGCTGTCGGGCTCGGTCGGTATCGGCCACACCCGCTGGAGCACGCACGGGCCGCCGACCGACGCGAACTCCCACCCCCACCAGGACTGTCAGGGCGACGTGGCCGTCGTCCACAACGGCATCATCGAGAACTACCAGAGCCTCCGTGACGAGCTGGTCGCCGCCGGCCACACCTTCACCTCCGATACGGACACCGAGGTCGTCCCACACCTCATCGAGGACGCCCTGGCCGCGGGCGCCGAGCCCGAGGACGCCGTCCGCCAGGCCATCGCCCAGCTGGAGGGCAGCTACGCCATCGCGGCCGTCGTCGCCGGCACCGAGGCCGTCTTCGCCGCGCGCAACGACTCCCCGCTCGTATTGGGGATAGACGACGGCTCGACGTATCTGGCGAGCGACGTGCCCGCCTTCCGGGATTTCACCGACCGGGTCGTCTATCTCTCCGACGGCGAGTTCGCCCGCCTGGACGAAAGCGGCTGGGCGGTCACCGACTCGGACGGCGTCCGGGTCGAGAAGGACGTCGACACCGTCGACTGGGACCCCGAGGAGACCGGCAAGAGCGGCTACGACCACTACATGATAAAGGAGATTCACGAGCAGCCACGGGCCCTGCGGCAGTGCCTGCGCGAGCGCGTCGACGAGATGGGCGGCGCCGTCGATCTCGACGACCTGGGTGACCTCTCGCCGACCGGCGTCCAGTTCGTCGCCTGCGGAACCTCCTATCACGCGGCCCTCTATGGCGCGCACCTGTTCCGCGAGGCCGGCATCCCGGCCCAGGCCTTCCTCGCCAGCGAGTACGCCACCTCCGTCCCGCCGATCGGGGATGCCCTCGTCGTCGGCGTCACCCAGAGCGGCGAGACCGCCGACACCCTGTCGGCGCTCCGGGCGGCCGAGAAACGCGGCGCTCGGACGCTGGTGGTCACCAACACGGTCGGGTCGACCGCCGCCCGGGAGTGTGACCACGCCTTCTACATCCGTGCCGGCCCCGAGATCGGCGTCGCCGCCAGCAAGACGTTCTCCTCGCAGCTTGCCGCTCTGAACCTCCTCACGTTGGGGCTGACTAACTCCGACGACGCCCGCGAGGTCATCAACGCCCTGCGGGGGCTACCCGGCGACCTCCAGCGCGTCCTCGATGAGTCCCGTGCCGAGGAGGTCGCGGAGATGTACAAGGACGCCGGGGCGTACTTCTTCATCGGCCGCGGGCTGCAGTTCCCCGTCGCGCTGGAGGGGGCCCTGAAGATGAAAGAGATCACCTACAAACACGCCGAGGGCTTCGCCGCCGGTGAGCTCAAGCACGGCCCGCTCGCCTTGGTCACGTCGGAGACGCCCGTTTTCGCCGTCGTCATCGGCGACGACGAGAAGGCCCGTAAGACCGTGGGCAACGTCAAAGAAGTGGAAGCTCGTGACGCGCCCGTCGTGGCGATTACCGACGGCCAGACCGACGTGCACCGGTATGCCGACCACGTCCTGGAGATTCCCGAGACCCACGAGCGGGCTGCGGCCGTGTTGGCGAATGCCCACCTGCAGCTGCTGTCGTACCACACCGCAGCGAAGCTGGGCCGGAACATCGACAAGCCGCGGAACCTGGCGAAAAGCGTTACCGTGGAGTAGCCCGGCCTCACGCCGACAGCCCGACGACGGTCGTCTCCACGGTCACCGTCCCGAGGTCGAGGACGACCGTCGACCCGTACTGTAGTCGTTCCCCTCTGAATTGCGGGCCGGTTGCCGTCTCCCTGACCCGGAGTTCGGTCGTCAGCGTGAGGTCGTACCGCGTCGGGTGGTCGCCGGTGACGACGGTCCCGTTCGCGGTCGTCGCGACGACCGGTGACGGCTCCGTGCTGACGCCGGTCACGTAGGCGGTCGTTCGCCCGCCGCTGCGTTCTGCCAGCCTCGGTCGGACGATTGACGCCACCGGCTCACGGACCCGCGTCGCCGACAGTGTCACCGTCCGGTTCGTCAGCCGGCCGAGGCCGTCACCGACCCTCGTAACCCGCCCGTCGATAGTGTAGTCGGACGTGGGGAGTTCCAGCGCCCGGCTTGGACGGACCGCTGTCTGCCCGAAGGTCGGAGTCCCTCCCCGACGGTACGTCCGCAGTTCCACCTCGGTGCGTACGGCACGCTCGCTCCCGCTGGCCGTCGGGGCGACATCGACAGCCGTCACCGTCCCGACTGTCCGGCCCGCGACCGTTATTTTGTCGCCGGCCGACACCGCTTCTGCGTCGGCCGCTGCCAGTCGGTCGGAGACGACCACTGTCGTGGCGCCCGTCGCCAGCGTGGACTCGGCGCCGAAGTCGGTGACCCTGCCGGTGGCGTTGTACGTCGACGTGTTAACCCCGAGCTGTCGTCCGAGCCGGAGTGGCGCCCCCGCGTACCGAACGCGACCGTTACTGGCGACACCGCGGACTTCGACCCCGATGACCACCTGCGTCCCGTTTCCTGCGGGTGCGAGATGGACGCCGGTAACGCTGAGGTTCGAGTCCCCGGTCGGGCTGTAGCTGTCGCCCTCGCTGATGGCGGCCGCGATATACGTCGGTTGCTGGCCGAGGTCGAGCGTGGCGTGGGTGGTAGCACTCTCGGGTGATTCGGGCGCTACCCCGCCGGTGAACACCACCGCGGCGCCCGTGATACCGATCGCGAGAACGAGGCCCACAGCCAGCAAATCGACGACGTTGACGACGCCAAGGAGGTTCCCCTCCTCGTCGACGAGCCCGCGCGACGACTCAGCGGAATCCATGGTCTCTCATCTTCGGCGTTCCGTATGGCCCTTTCGCTCGCTTCCGCCGGTCGCCGGACGTGGCGTGGTCACGATGTCAGCACCATCGCGACGATGTCGGTCACGATCTGGTACAGTTGCCGAACCACGATTTTCAGATCGAACCAGAACGACCGCTTGCGGATGTACTGGATGTCGTATCTAATCTTCTGAGCCGGCTGGTGCCCCGTCACGCCGTTTATTTGTGCCATCCCGGTCAGTCCGGGCTTGACGAACCAGCGGCTCCGCCATTCGTCGACATTTGTCTCGATATCTGCGTCGAGTTCCGGTCGCTCCGGCCGCGGACCGACGACGCTCATATCGCCGATCAGGACGGACCACAGCTGTGGGATCTCGTCGAGATGCGTCCGCCGCAGCACCCGGCCGACCCGTGTCACTCGCGGGTCCGAGCCCCCGGCGTCCTCTTGGCTGATTGTCACGCCGGTCCGTGACTCGGCGTCCGTGACCATGCTGCGGAACTTGTAGACGGTGAACGTCTCCCCGAACGCCGCGGTCCGCGTCTGGCTGTACAGCACCGGCCCGGGCGAGTCGAGCTTGACGGCCGCGGCGATGAGAGCGACGACCGGCGCCAGACAGACGAACGCGGCGACCGAGAACGCGACGTCGAACGCCCGTTTGACGGCGTAGTCCTGCCAGTCCCACGGTTCGAGGTTGGTGTCGACCAGTTCGTCCCCGGCGGCATCCGCGACGAGCACGTTGTCCGCGTGGTCCCGGTGGACCTTCGCCCGGACCCCGTGTTCGAAACAGGTGGCAAGCGCGCCGAAGAACTCCCGCCGGTCGGGCTCCTCGAACGCGAGCAACGCCGTATCGATATCGTGCTCGACGAGCACGTCGTCGAGCCGGGAGAGCCCACCGAGGTGAGCGAGTCCGCCGGAGCGGTCGATGGCGACGCCGCCGTCGGTGACGGGTCGCTCTCGCTCTACGGCGCGCACGCTCGACGGGGCGACGAGCCCCAGTATCGGTACCGGCGAACTGGCGTACAGCGTCTCGATTATCTCCGGGTCGTCACCGACGATAACTGCGCGCTTCGAGCTGTTTGGCTGTTGTCGGATGCTGACAAACCACAGGGGGAGGACCACCCCGAGAAACAGCAGCGTCGCCACAAGCGTCGTTCGCGGGAGCCGCGAGGACCAGTCGAAGTAGCCGATGGCCGCGAGCACGGCGCCGGTGAGAAACACCCTCTTTGCGGCCAACGAAACCATATCGAGGATTCGACGTGGCCGGGGTTTGTACAGCGGCCACAGAACGCCCAGCGCCACGAGCACCGTCGTCGCTATCTGGCGGAGCAACTCGCTGTTCGTCGACACCGACGACCGTAGATTGCTCAGCGGTGGCACCGCCGTCACGAGCTGCTGGGCGACTGGCGTGTTCGCCACGACGACGGCGCCGGCGACCCACAGCGCCGAGCCGACGACGGCCACGATGCGGTACCGCAGCCCGGACTGCATTGTTTGGAAGGTCGTAATGAACATATAAAAGCACTATGCGCCAGAAAACATATCTGATAATCACGACCGGCACGTACTTACCGATGCCGTCGGACCGGGTGGACATGCGTATCCTCCGTGTCGCTCAGAAGCTGTACCCGGAGGCACCGGGCGGAGGAACCTACCACGTCCACGCGATGTCCCGGGACCAGGCCGCGATGGGCCACGACATCACGGTGTTGACCGTCACTGACGACCCCGACCGACCGCGGTGGGAGCGGCGGAACGGCTACACGGTCGTTCGCCAGCCCCGGACCGCGACGCTGCTCGGCAACGACATCTCCGCGGGGGTCGCGCGCTTCCTCCGGCGTGCCGGCGGGTTCGATGTCGTCCACGCCCACTCGCATCTGTACGCGTCGACGAACCTGGCCGCGCTGGCGCGGCGCTTTGGCGAGACGCCGTTGGCTATCACGAACCACGGCCTCTACAGCCAGAACGCGCCGGAGTGGCTGTTCGACGTCTATCTGCGGACGGCCGGGCGATGGACGTTCGACCAGGCTGACCTCGTCTTCTGTTACACCGACGAGGACCGCCGGCGCGTCCGGTCTATCGGCGTCGAATCGCTGGTCGAAGTCGTCGGAAACGGGGTCGACACGGACCGGTTTACCCCGCAGGGCCCGACGAGTGACCGTATTGACCACGACGGGGCTGTCGTGCTGTTTGTCGGCCGCCTCGTCGAGGGCAAACGGCCACAGGACGCCATACGGGCGGTCAAGGGGCTTCCACCGGAACTGGACGCGCGGCTGTACGTCGCTGGCGACGGACCGATGCGGCCGTCCCTGGAGGCAATGGCGGGCGAAGAGACGACGTTTCTCGGACAGGTGCCCTACGACGAGATGCCCGCGGTCTACCGCTCGGGCGACACACTCGTACTGCCAAGCCGGGCCGAGGGGCTCCCCCGGACCATCCTGGAGTCGTTTGCCTCGGGCGTGCCGGTCGTGTCGAGCTATCTCGAACAGACTGCCGCCATCGTCGGACAGGCTGGAGAGACCGTTCCGGTCGGGAACGTCCCGGCGTATCGCGCGTCACTGCGCCGGGTCTTGGGAGAGAGTGACACGCTCGGTCAACGGGGTCGCCAGACTGCCCTCGACCGATTCCAGTGGCGCGAGACGGTCGAGCGGACGACCGCCCGGCTCGAATCGCTCCCGTGACCGGGCGGCGTCGCCATCGCGAAAGACTTGAATCCGTAGGCGCTGTTTTCTGACCAATGCCTTCCCGTCTCGCCACGATACTCCAGGGGTCGGTCCTCTACTGGGGTCTCTCGCGCTTTCGGGAGTGGGCCGTCCACAGCACCGTGGCGTCGCTACTCACCGAGGAACGCGCGCTTGCACTCGGTCTCGGCGCCGTCCTCGTGGTGAGTCTCGTTCGGGTCCTGACCTCGACTATGGACGCGCCGGTCAAATTCCTGAGCTTCGCGCTGCTGTTTGTCGCTGTCACCGCTCTGACCTGGCGGTACACCGACCCACGCGCGCAGTCGTAGCCACCACTGGTGGAGCACTGGACTGGCAAAGACGACGAGCAGAAAATCGAAGACCATCCGATGGCGGACGTTGGTGCCGAAGTTCGAGTTGATGGTTCCATAGCCCGTGACACCGGCGAGATAGACTACCCCCAGAAAGACGGCGACCCGCTCGTCGTACTCACGGACGACGAGCGAACGGGCGCCGCTCACGAACAGGACGACGATACTTACGGTCCCGACGAACGCCAACAGGTGAAACACCGACTGGACGTGCAGCGGGAACGGCGTGAACTGGAAGTAGATGGCACGCGCCGGGGCCGCTATCAGGAAGTCGGCCCACGAACTGTAGCTCATCCCGTCCAGATACACGGCGCCGCCGCGCGAGCGGCCACGCAGCTGTGCGTTGACGACGTCGAAGGGGTAAAGCAGCCTTGCGAACAGGGCGAACCCGACTGCGCCGATAGACCCAAGCATCACAGCGAACTTGCCAAGCGAGAGGTTCGTATCGAGTCGCCTGACGCCGCTCACGGCGGCGACGGCGAGGACGCCTAACCCGGTAATCAGGGCTAGCTCCGAGCGTAACAAGAAGAGCATTCCCCAGAGCGGGAGCGCAGGCAGCCCCCCTGCGAGCGCCCCGCTCCGGAGCGTTCGGACGATGACTGCCAGCAGTGAGAGCGCCAGCAACACCGACAGCGTGTCCCGCATCGGGATAGTAAGAAACAGGAACGGCAACGGGAGAAACAGGGCGGTGATGCCGACCGCCGGCGTCGCCTCGGTGGACGGGTAGAGACTGTCGGCCAGATACGCGACTGGAATCGGAACCAGGACGGCGAGTAGCCCGTTGACGACGCCCAGCGTCGCCGGCTGGGGCGTAAAGGCCGTATACAGCAGCCCCTGGAACGCGGCGAAGGAACTCACCGTCCTGGAAGCGGTAACCGGCGCCCCCGCTGCCAGTTCGGTGGCTGCCCGGTGGAACCCGGCGATGTCCCACCCGTAGGGGAGGCGGGGCAGGACGACGAGCGACACCAGGAGGTGTCCACCGAAGGCGACGAGGGCTGCCGGTCGGTACCACGACCGCCCGTAGGCGGTCGCCACCAGCAGCAGGAGCAGCGATGCGCTGGCGACGGCGAGAGCTACCATCGTGGCCCGCTACTCCCCATGCGGATAAAACTGGTTCGGCGCCGCTTGGGTCCTATCGCTTCGCCACCTGTCGGTACAGTTCGGTGTACGAGGCCGCCATCCGCTCGACGCTAAACGTGTTGCTCGCTCGCTCGCGGCCGGCAGCCCCGTACGCGCGCCGCAGCGTCGGGTCGCGCAGTTCGGCCAGCGCAGCGAGGAGTGACTCTATGTCGCCCGGTTCGTATAGCTGGCCGGTGGTCCCCTCGACCACCACCTCGCGGATGCCCGGGATATCCGTCGCGACCACGGGGAGCCGCGCCGCCATCGCTTCGAGCAGCGTCACCGGGTGCCCTTCCCCGCGCGACGGTGCCAGGAACACGTCCCCGACCGCGTAGAACGGCTCGATGTCCGCGACTCGGCCGGTCACGTGGACCCTGTCGCTTACCCCCAGCTCGGCCGCTCTCGACCGCAAATCCTCCTTCAGTGGCCCGTCGCCGACGACGAGCAGTTGCGTGTCGAACGGTGCCGTTGCCACTGCGCGAATCGCCTCGCGCTGTCGCTTGACCGGGACGTATCGCCCGACGTTCAGCAGTGTCAGGGTCTCCGGGTCCAGGTCGAACTCATCGCGGACGGCCGCCGTGTCGACCTCATCGACCCGCTGTCGGAATCCGTTGACGTCGATACCGTTGTAGATGGTACACCAGTCGTCGCCGAGCTGGTTCGGCGGATGGGCACTCCCTGTAAAGGACCGCTCGACCCCGTTGGAGACGGCGACAGTGACGGTATCGAGTGGACGTGTCGCCCGCTCCGTGGCACGGGTGACCGGATGCCAGGTGTCGGCGACGTTGTGTTGCGTACTGACTATGCCGGCGACGCCGGAGCCAACGGCCGCCAACCGGCCGACCGTCTGGGCGTACGGGAGGTGTGCGTGGACGACATCGAACGATGTTGTCCGGAGGAACGTCCGGAGGCGAGCGAACGCGCGCGGGTCGAACCTGAAATCCTCGTCGAAGGATTTGACCGTCGCCCCCGCGTTGACAAGCCGTGAGACGAGGTCGTCTTTCGGTTCCATGTAGCCGACGGTGAACGTCACGTCGTCGATGGTCTCGACGAGGTCCGCGACCATGTTCTCCGCGCCGCCGTACTGAAGCGCGGTGATGAGATGTAATACCTTGAGTCGCGTCATTGAGAGAGATACCTGACCGACTGTACTTAGGTTAGGGGGAACACCCGAATCTCTAAGTTACGCCTTCGCAGATGGGTGACCATGGGTATCTTGTCGCCGGAGCGGATTCGGCGCGGTCTCGCAAGCCCGAACCTCTTTCTCCGCGAAGCCAACCGACTGTATCACCGCCGGCTCTACACTCGCCCCTACAACACGAGCGGCGTCGACCTCTTCGGTGAGGACTGGGACAACCTGCTGATTCTCGACGCCTGTCGGTACGACATGTTCGCCGACCAGTCGACACTCCCGGGGCGACTGGAGTCCCGGCAGTCGCGGGGGTCGAGTACCAGGGAGTTCCTGCGGGCGAACTTCGCCGGGAAAGAGCTTCACGACACCGTCTACGTCACTGCGAACCCACAGTTTTACCGGCACAGCGACTGGCTGGACGCGTCGTTTCACGCGGTCGACCACATCTGGAAGACGGACGGCTGGGACGAGGACCACCGTACCGTCCTCCCGGAAACGACGACCGAACACGCCCTCTCGGCGGCCGAGCGGTACCCGGAGAAACGGCTGCTCGTCCACTACATCCAGCCCCACTACCCCTTCATCGTCGAGGGCGACCAGCCGTTCGACGACGACCAGGCGTTCCTGAAACCCGACGTTCCCGGTAGCTGGGCCCAGCTGATGACCGGCGACCTTGATGCCGTCCCCGAGGAGATATGGCGGGTCTACCGGGCGAACCTGGACCGGACGCTCCCGCACGTCGACCGGCTGCTGGACGGTATCGACGGGAAGTCGGTGGTCACCGCCGACCACGGCAATATGGTCGGCGAACGGGCCGCCCCGCTCCCGATTCGGGAGTGGGGTCACCCACACGGCATCTACACCGACGAACTCGTCCGGGTCCCGTGGCTGGTCGTCGACGGCGACCGGCGGCGTATCGAGTCGGCACCGCCAGTCGAGACGGACACGGAGACGGCTGACGACGTGGTCGCACAGCGGCTGGAAGATCTAGGATACCGATGACGTCCCCGTCGGGCGACCTGACCGTCGGCATCGTCATTGCGGACCTCGACGCTGGCGGCGCGCCGTGGAACTACATCAAGAACCTCCCCATAGAGTTCGCTGATGACGACAGGGTAACGCCGGTCGTCGTCTACCGTCGCGGAGACCCAGATCAGTTTGACGCCCATGTCGATACAATCAAACTCCCGGACAAGTCGTACCCGACCAGCTGGCTTCCGGAACGACCGTTCCCTATACGCGTTCGGTCAGTCGAGAAACGGCGGGACATCGACCTCTTCCATCTCAACGCAATCCCTGACCTCGGCCACTGGTTCGCGCTGGAGTCCACAGCGCCCGTCATCGCCACAGTCCACGGGACCCTCCACTGGGAGAATCTGCCTATCGAGGTACAGACGTGGTCGTATCGACTCCGTCGGCGCTGGTTCGATCGGCTTGGCAGATTCAGCCTGGACAGGCTACTGACAGTCAGCGACTACGTTCGGGAGACGATGGTGGAGCGAGCCGGGTATCGGCCAGAGCAGGTCATGACGACGTATGAAGCCATTGATAACTGCTTCTTTTCGCTCCCTCCGTCTGATGGACTAGTCGACGCTCCAGACGAATACCTACTCCATGTCTCGAATGCGGCACAAAAAAAGAACATCCAGACACTGCTGGGAGCGCTGAAACGGCTGCATGACGCCGGAAGATCTCTCGAACTCGTCGTGGCCGGCGACCGCTGGGAGTCGACCGGCCCGGAACTCGTGGAAAAGTATGGTCTGGCTGAAGACGTACATTTTGCCGGCTACGTTTCCCAAGAGCGGCTCGTTCACCTCTACGACGAGGCGCTCTGTTTTGTGTATCCCTCATACCACGAGACGTTTGGTCTCCCCAACGTCGAAGCGATGGCGCGTGGCACACCGGTTGTAACAACCGCAGCCTACGCTATTCCGGAAATCGTCGGTAACGCGGCCATTACTGTGGAGAACCCACATGACATGGCTGCATTGGCCGATGCGATTCGAACTGTTATCGACGACACGTCCCTGCAGCGCCGGCTAATTGATAACGGGTTACAGCGTGCTCAACGGTTCCGATGGGACACTCACTGTGACCATCTGGTGAAGACGTATTCCCGAGTACTAGCCACAGAGTAATTACAACACGTTGGTTGCCGTTGACAATGCTCGGTTGGCCGGACTATCTGACATTTCGAGCCTTTTGTCCGCGTTCAGTACTGCTTGTTCAGCATGCTCCCTGCAGGCGTGTTAGTGCGGTAATCAAACTTCCTCTGGCTCCCGTAGTAACTGAACGCGATTACGTTTGGAGACCCAACGCCTCGATGACCTTTTGCGCATGGCAATCCCATGTCTGTTCCGACGCTGTTTTCAGGGCCCGTTCGCGCATCCGTCGACGCTCTGTCGGGTTTTCGCGTAGATATTTGAGCCGATCTGCGAGGGCCGCTGCATCGCTGGCCGGAACGACGAATCCCTCTTCGCCGTCGGTGATGATATCGGTCGTCCCTGTCCGGTCAGTTGTTATAATCGGTAACCCAGCCGCTATCGCCTCGAGTGGCGCCCTTGGACAACCATCAGAAACCGAGGGGAAGGCGAATACTGACGCTTTCTGGTGGTAATCACGCGGGTCGACGAACCCTGGGGTCGCGACGTTCTCGAAGTTGTATCGGTTCAGGACCTTCCGCATCGTCGACGAGACGTGCCCACAGAGTACCAATCGCGCCTGTTCATCGTCTCCCCATCCGTTGTGTTCCCAGGCGTCGAGCAGATATGGAATCCCCTTTCCGATGGTTACAGAGCCGATGTAGAGGACGGTGAACTGTTCCTCGGTGGCCGCCGGACTTGTCGGATAGTCAGCAGTATCTATACCCAATGGTGTCACAGATATCTTCTCTGCCGGGAACCCACCGTCGACGAGCGAATCCTTGACGAACGAGGAGACGGCGAGTATCTCATCACACTCATTTAGGGTCTGATCCTGTGCGTCAATCCGGCGCTGTTGGGTAGCCGGCTCAGGGGGTTGTATGCCAAGCCGCTCGTGTTCAGTTGCGATCCGCTGGTAGCAGGACACCGCGTACTCCGTCGTTGCCTTGACGACCGTCCTGCTTCCAGCTCGATTCCCGGCCCGCAGGGTTCGCAGGTACCCCGGCGTGTGGTGGAGCTGAACGTCCGTGTCACGAACCTCTCGGGCGGCGAACGTATCGAACAGCTGTTCTGCATAGTACCGCTTGTTGAACCGCTCGGTCACGTACCGCTGGACCCCTGTCATCGCCCGGGGTATCTTGCGCCCGAACGGAATCGGCGTCGTCACGAGCTCTGCGGGCAGGTCGTACGCTTCGACGCCCCGGCAGTACACCTGGTCGAGGAGCCCCCGCTGGTGGAGCCCGCGGGACAGTTCGGTGATAGGGCGGCCCGTGTGGAGCCCGATATCACCGTAGGCGACAAAGGAGACCGGCTTCATCGCCCATAGTTGGCATAGCCGAAACAAAAGACGTTTGGCTCCGACGACTCGTTCTGGCGTCTGTAACACTCACACTGATGTCCCGCTTTTCCGACCGTTCCATCGCAAAGCAGATTCTCGGAAACGGCGGGTTTGGCGCGGTCGGACAGGTCGCGAGTTTCGTCGGCGTTATCGCCTACACACAACTGGTTCCACAGGCGGTACTCGGGTCCTACTTCCTGCTCGTCGCGGTGCTCCGGATAACGTCGTTCGTCGGTGCGACCGGGGTGTCGACAGATATCACCCGCCGGCTGAACCAGTCGACGACGCCGGGAAGAGCGCTGACAACGGCCACCGTGTTCGCCCTCGCCGTCACCGGTGTCCTCGTCCCCGTCACGGTGCTTGCCGACCCGCTCGTCACGGGCTACGTCGACAACGGGTTCGGCCGCTGGCTGGTTGTCCTCCTCCCTGTTACCGTATTCGCGCTGTTCGCCCGGGCGGTGCTCCAGGGCGAACAGAAGAACACCCGCGCGGCGGGCCTCGTCGCTGCACAGCGGGTAACGACCTACGGCATCGGAAGCGGGGCTGTCCTCGCTGGCTTCGAGACGAGCATCGCCCTCGCCGGCGGCCTTCTCTGTGGCCGCCTGCTGGTGCTCGGCGGCGGGGTCGCCATGATAGACGTGTCGCCGACGGGTCGCCCGACGATAGGGGAGCTGCGGGCACTCGCGTCCAGAGCAGCCACTCTGACGGCCGCGAGCCTGGGGCATCTCGGCCAGGAGTGGACGGACACGTTGCTCATCGGGGCGTTCCTGACGCCGGATGCAGTGGCCCTCTACGAGATCGCCTGGCGCCTTTCGGCGGTCGGATTACTCGTGACGAACCCGGTCGTGTCGGTCCTCTACCCCCGGTTCGCCGAGGCGGCGGGGGCGGAAAACCACGGCGAGATCGGGGCATACGCCAAGAAGGCCGTCTTCTATCTCTCTGCACCGATGATAGCGCTGTTTGCCGGCGCCGTCGCGCTCGGCCCGGAACTCGTCACCGTGCTCTACGGGGTCGATTACGCCGGCGCCTTCGTGCCCTTGCTGGTCCTGCTCGCCGGGCGCCTCCCGTACAGTGTCGCTCGCATCACCACTGTGGTGAGCTACAGCTACGACCGCGACCGCGGCGTGACCACCGCCAGCGTCGGGGCGGGGCTGTTCAACGGCCTCGTGAACGCCCTGCTGATTCCGCTCGTCGGCATCGTCGGGGCCGCAGTCGGCAGCCTCCTGTCGTTTACTCTGCTGGCGCTCCTCCTGTTCCGGCTGGTCGCGGATCGCGTGCCGTACCCGTCGGTCACGCAGTTCGCACCCAGTGTCGTCGCGGCCGGCGTGATGCTTATCGCGGTCCGAGTTGTCGCTGTCCGTCTGCCCGCGACCCTTCCATCGCTTCTGGGCTCGGTCGCCCTAGGTGGCGCGCTGTTTGTGGCCGTGTTCGTGCTGGTCAGTCCCCGCGCCAAATCGGATGTCCGCAGCCTCGTCGACGGCGGCCGCTAGTTCGGTCCGTTCGCCGGCTGGCAAAGGGATTTATCCCCGCTTCCACGTAGTCCGGGTATGCCCGTCGATTTCGCCCAGTGGGCGGCACAGAGCCGGGAGCGAATCGGAGACTCGCCGGCCCGTGGGACTCTCAAAACGCTGTACTACGGTTACGTGGGTGCGCTCCTCCACGCGGCAAAGCGCGTGCCGCTGGGACGGAACGTCTTCGACGCCGACTGGGACCTGCTTATCGTCCTCGACGCCTGCCGCGTGGACGCGCTTCGAGCGGTCAGCAACGAGTACGACTTTCTCGGCGAGGTGGACTCGGTCCGGTCGGTCGGGAGCACGTCATTCGAGTGGTTGGCGATGACCTTCGGCCGCTCGTACCTGGCGGCGATTCGACGGACTGCGTACGTCTCCGGCAACCCGTATCCGGGACTCGTTTTCGACCGAAAGCTGGTCCCTCCCTACGAGAGTGCAGTCCCGTTCGGGCCCCGCGAGTACGATGTCGTCGACAGCGACGACTTCCGTTATCTCGACGAGGTCGCCGAGTACGGCGTCGATCCGGACCAGCGGGCGGTTCCAGCCCGGACGATAACCGACAGGACCGTCGCGGCCGGCCGGAGACGCGATCCGGACCGGCTCATCGCCCACTACATGCAGCCACACACACACCGTATCTCGGCAATCCGCCAGGGGAACGCCCCGATTTCGCCGATTTCATGGCCGGTGACGTGTCACGAGCGGAGATGTGGGACGCGTATCTGGCGACCCTGCGGTACGTCCTCGACGACGTGGCGCTCCTCCTCGAAAACGTCGACGCCGAGCGGGTCGCCATCACGGCCGACCACGGCGAGGCGTTCGGCGAGTGGGGGTTCTACTGGCACACCGTCGGCTGTCCACACCCCGCGGTGCGTCGTGTTCCCTGGGTCGGGACCACAGCGACGGACGAGGGGACGTACGACCCGGTGGTCACCCCCGAAACAGACGAGGGGTTCGACCGCCAGCAACATCTGCGTGACCTGGGTTATCGCTGAGGCGACTCACCACGGTGGTCCGCTGCCAGCGCTTCGCTCGCCGTGACGAACTCGGGGTCGCGACGTTTCGCGTAGGCGACTATCTCGTCGAGCTTTCGCTTGCCGGCGTCGCTCAGCCCGTTCGCGTGGACGGAGAGACAGAAGACGCCGTCCTTGCGCTCGATGTAATCGAACGCCCGCTTGCACCAGTCCATATCGGTCCGGCCGCTGAGTCGGTGGGAGTACACTTCTCGGTGGGTGCCGTAGTCGATGGGGTACGGAAACCGAAACTCCCTGCGATAGCGGGCGTGAAACGACAGGAACCGAGCGAAACTGGTCCACCACCGTGGATGTGGCTGGATTTCCCGCGGTCGGGGGCCGTAGCCGCGAACGATGTCGAGTCCGTCGCGGCGAACCGCCCGGACGCCCCTGTTGGAGAGGCGCACGTGCGGGGGGACGAACAGCTGGACGGTCGTGTCGAACGTCCGCTCTAGCTGCTGACGGCCTGCCCGGACCTTCTCGTCCAGCGCGCGACCGGTGACGAACTCCGGTTGCCCCTCCGGTGTGTCGTGGTGGTAGCCGTGGAGTGCCAGTTCTATCGCCCCCGAACGCAGGCGGTCCGCCAGATACGACCGTAACGCCGTGTTCGCCGCTATCGGCATCGGAACGGACTCGGTGGCATCGACCAGCGCGTCGGTGTCGGGTGAGACCATCGGTATACAGGCGAGTGTGATCGGCACCTCGTCCCAGATATTCCCGAAGATTGACTCCAGAACCTCTGGATCGGTGTAGTAGCAGGTGTCGTCGTCTCTGATACAAAACTTCATCGTGGTCCCATCGGTGGTTGTGGTGACCACATGCGGCTGCTTTTCTCTTTCGCCGGACGCGCCTTCACTGCCGGCTCTGCCCCGCTCAGGACCGTCTCACCAACGGTTCGTACCACTCCCGGTTCGCCTCGTACCACTCGATGAACTTCCCGACGCCCTCCCGAATCGTATGGCTCGCTTCGTACCCTAACAACTCACCCGCCAGTTCGGTGTCGGCGTGCGTGTGTTCGGAATCGGCGTCGTGGCGCTCCGAGTACTCAAGCTCAAGCTCCGGCGCGAGCTGGTCGCGGATCTCCTCGGCCAGCGTCCTAATTTCGATGTTGTCCGTCGAGCCGATGTTCAGGGCCTGCCCATCCGCAGTGTCCGACTCCAGTAGCGTCACGTTCGCTTCCACCACGTCCTCGATGTAGGTGAAATCGCGCGTCTGCGTGCCGTCCCCGTATATCACGGGCGGCTCGCCGTTCAGACACCGCGAGACGAAGTTGGAGATGGCCATGTTCGGTCGCATCCGCGGGCCGTAGACGGTAAAGTACCGCAGCGCGACTACGGGGAAGTCGTACACCTCGCCGTAGGAACAGGCGTACCGCTCCGCCGAGAGCTTCGAGGCTCCGTAGGGTGAGACCGGCGTCGTCGGATGCTCCTCGTCGTAGGGGAGATACCGTGGCTTGCCGTACACCGACGACGAGGAGGCCATGACGAACCGCTCGATACCCGTGTCCCGGCAGGCGTCCAGCAAGTTCAGCGTCCCGTCGACGTTGACCTCATCGTACTTGCGCGGGTTCTCGACGCTCGGGCGCACGCCCGCCTGGGCCGCCTGGTGGTAGACGTAGTCGGCGTCGGTGACGAGCTCCGTAACAAGGTCGGCGTCGCGCACGTTGCCCTCGACGAGTTCGTAGCTACCGTCGCTCTCCGCGGCGGCCTCCCGTCCGATTTCGACGTTATGATGCTTAATATCGAGGTCGTAGAACGGGTCGAAGTTGTCCAGGACGACGACGCTGTGACCGTCGCGGGCGAACCGCTCGGCGAGGTGGCCGCCGATGAAGCCCGCGCCGCCGGTGACGAGGATTTGCATTATCGAAAGGGGATGGGCAGCGTATAAAAAATGTCGGGTGTGGCATAAGTTCGCAATGAACTGACTATCACTTACACCTGGTGTAATCGTAACTGTCGAACCAGCTCGTGGCCGCACTGTCGACGT
Organism: Haloarcula sediminis; assembly: GCF_035656455.1. Classification (NCBI taxonomy): domain Archaea; kingdom Methanobacteriati; phylum Methanobacteriota; class Halobacteria; order Halobacteriales; family Haloarculaceae; genus Haloarcula; species Haloarcula sediminis. The sequence goes on from NZ_JAYMGA010000008.1 coordinate 171,865, forward strand.
ACACCGCAACCCCGTGACTGGCCTCGTCTAGCTGGGCCGCGTAGGTGAGCGGGTTCGTGAACTTGCGGGGGTTGTCTGGATTCGAGAGCAACAGCACTCGTGCTTTGTCGTGGCTCGACGGTTGCGCCCGTCGCAAAAGCGTGGTGACGGGTCAGTCGCCGTCCGACCCGACGGCGTCGGCCGCCAGCTCCGGGTCGACCTCACCCTGCAGCCGCTCTTCTGCTTCGTCGCGGTCCTCGGGGTAGCCGATGTCGTTGCGCCAGCCGTCCATCCGGATGGCGTCGATGGTCCGGCCCGAGTGGAGCAAGAGGTCGATGGCGTCGCTTATCTCGTACTCGTCCCGGTTGGAAGGTTGCACGAGATGACAGGCGTGGAAGATGGCGGGCGTGAACGTGTAGAACCCGGTCATCACGAGGTTCGACGGCGGGTCTTCGGGCTTCTCGATGACCTCCGTTATCTCGCCGTACTTGTTCGTGTCACAGACACCGTAGCGAGAGGCCTCCTCCCAGGGGACCTCCTCGACGAGGAAGGCCGCATCGGCCCGCTCCTCCCGCTGACGGTTGACGACGTCGCTGAGGTTCGCTTGGAAGATGTTATCACCGAGCATGAGCATGAAGTCGTCGTCCACGTCGTCCTCGACGGTCAGCAGGGCGTGGGCCAGCCCAAGCTGTTCGCGCTGGTGGGTGTACGTGATGGGCACCCCCTCGAACTCGTCCTCGTAGTGGTTGATAATCGCCTGTTTCTTGTAGCCGACCACGACCAGCAGTTCCTCGGCGCCCAGTTCGATGAGCTGTTCGAAGCAGTGCGTGAGAATCGGCTTGCCGGCGACCTCGACCATCCCCTTGGGTTTGTCTTCTGTGAGCGGGCGGAGTCGGGTCCCCTCACCGGCGGCGAGTACGACAGCTTGCATATGTTCCCTGTGGTCCGCCCCCGGGTAAAACTCTTGTCGCACTAGCGGCTCGACAACGCCGCCGTCGCCCCGTCGGCCCGGCGTCTGCACCATCGAGCGACCGCTCGGAGTCCCGGCGCGCCGTCGACGGCCCACAGCAGCGTCGCGGCGGCAAACAGGAGGAGTTCGACGAGGAGCTCTGGGGTGGGGTCCGCCGCGAGGAAGTGCGCGAGGATGCCCGCCGACTCCTCGTAGGCCGGCAACGAGAGGACGGGCCAGAGCAGGTAGGCGAGCCCGCCGAACTCGCCCGCAACGAGCGCGTAGACGCCGTCGGTCGCGAGATGGACGAGATAACCGGTCGCGAAGCCGGCCCAGGCCCGCCGCTCCGTGGGGCCGTCGAAGCGTTGCCAGAGGATCGCTAACAGCGGGATGGCGACCAGCAGCGAGTGTGCGCCCGCCCGACCCGAGGGCAGGATGCCGAACGTCCACGCCAGGGGCTTGTCGACGAGGTCGGGGAACTGTGTCCCGAGGGCCAGGGGCAGGACGAGCCCGGCCGTCGGGAGACGGCCGTAGCGTGTGCGGAGGTAGAGCGAACACAGGAGGTAGGCGACGGCGGCGTGTCCCCATGGCCACATGGCTGTAGATAACACCGGGTCCGTGTTGACACTATTGTTTCGCTCGTGGACTCACTGCATAGCGCACCTGGCCGGCGATCAGGAGCCAAATTTGATGGAGACTGCGGATGGGTCTCCCTCGATAATCACCAGTAAACCACCACCTGCTGAGCGGTGACCAACTCTGAATACCTCAGCCCGTTCAGTGATTAGTAGGACGCTAATCGAGTATCTGATACTGTTCAGGTATATAAACAGGCGTGGCGCCATCCCTCATATCCAACCTTGGAGAAACGCACCGCTAGATGAGTGTGATATGAGAGATAGGGACCCTAGGACGGGACAGAAACAGGCGTAGCGTGCGCAGGCACTTACGGTAGTAGCGAGGACGCCGTCTGTGGGTTTCTCTGGCTAGTTTGGGACTCCCGCGCTTTTGCCCACCCATGAACCTCACTGAATCTTGAACACTCACAAGGAAGGGAAAACCCGCAGACGGCGCCATCCTTGGACACTCACTGAGAGTGACCCATCTGGAACCTGTCTATTTATTCGGCGATGGGAAAGCCAACCTGCATAATGGAGGCAGGTCTATTCTGCTGTCTCTCGCACTCTCTGAGCACCCTGTGCTTATTCGCGTCGGCGACGCCGCGTGCCACCCCCGCGGGAACAGGCCCGTCCTAGTCACCATCTCTTGTCTCTGTATACTCCTTAGCGGGGCGGGTTTCCAAGGTTGGCCCTATTCAACAGCTTCGGGATTGAACAGCGATACGAGACCACGCTATATCCTCTTTTCACTCTCGGTGGCCGTCTAATCGCCCTGTCCCACTGAATCAACTACGGTGGTTCGGGTCTTGTTGATTGAGGAGTCTGTCCGGGCAACCACGGACCGTTGGGCAGTAAGTGACTCAGCAGGACGCTTTACTCAGCTTCCTCAACCATATCCCGAACCTGCTCGACCGTGAACATCCCCGTACACCCCGCGGTATCAATCCGGAACTGATTTGCCGGCGTACTATCGGCATATGTCTTCTCGACACGTGGTTCTCCCTCCAAGGGGTCGTTCAGTGCACCCAACATCCGATGGGCCTCAGAGTGAGACATCGTGACCCAAATAGCCTCATCTGGGTCACAGGCAGCCATCTTATCGAAGTCCTCAGGGACCGCTCTGCGAAGGTCGTGATTCACCCGCTCTGCTTCGAGTGTAATCCGAACATGGCCCTCCTCGTCCAGCCCAACGATGTCGATTCGATGGCGATTGTACTCATTCACGTCCTCGGCTAACTCCTCGCTATTTCCGCCCATCGCACTCGCCGCAGAGACAACTGTGCTCTCTTGTTCATCGAGTTCGAAATACGGGACAACGTCGACGACCGGCGAGACTTCGTTCTCGACATAATGCGTCTGGAGATACTGCCGGCCGACCTCCACGGCAAGGACGTGCTGGGACGTCTCGTCTAAATCGCCCTTGCCGTGGCCATAATCGACGCCTTTGCGATAGTGCTCCCCAATCAGACTTCGCCCCGACGGCGTCACCGAATACAGGCGATGGGGCCGATCCGTATCGTGTTTCAGTATATCTGCTTCGACCAGATCCGTCACGGCATCGCCGTCGATATCGAGGTACTCCTGTAAGCGAATCATGCTGTCGTACAGCAGATCGTACTCCAACGACTCGTACCGGAGTTGCTGTGCGTTATACACTGCCTGGACGAACATGAGCTGTCTGTCTGAGAAGTCGGTCACCTCTCGTTCGTCCGGCGTGAGCTTCAGATTCACCTCACAGATCGGGACGTCATCACGGTCGACCTCCTCAAGGATGGCACAGCACTCGATGGCTCGGCTCATTCCCGACCCATCTGGGCCATAACGACTCTCACACTCCGTACAAAAGAGCGCGTGAACCTCTCCGTCATAGCGCACCGTCTCAGGCAGTCGATTTGTATAGGGCAGGGCGCTGTCGACGCGCTCTGGACCTGTCTCTTCGTCGGCCGAATCCTCGACCGTATTCGGTTCGACTAACCGGAGTCCAACAGTACGCTTGATTCGCTCTGTGAGTGCCGTCGTGGCATCTCCGAACCCACTGCGACGTGTGCCCTCCCTCGCTGCGGGATGGCCTCTCGGCGGCGTGAGCGAGCGCACCAGAAACGGCTGGGGCTCGTCTTCGCCGAACGCCGCGGGTAGCGAGACCAACCACTCCCCACGACGGAGTGCACGCAACCGATTCCCGACATCACTGGGAGACATCTCGTCAGTGGCTAGTCGTTTCGCCAACCGTTCGTCGACGGCGACGTTCCCCGTCACGATAGTCGAGACGTTGTTCAGCACCTCCTGATAGGCACGCTCGCTTCGCTCACGCAGCTGAGAGGGAAACTGCATCGCGAGGGTCACCGAACACTCGAAACTTCGTGACTGAGAGAGCAGTTCTGAGAGCAACGAGGAATCCGCGATGCTTGCAGCCTCTTCGAGGTAGCAATTGACGAGTGGGAGGTCTGTGTTCTCGTTGTCTTCACTGTCAGTCCGCTCTTTCGCGCGGCGTTTCACCGCCGACCAGAGGTTCGAGATAATTAGGAGTGTCAATGCTCGTTGGGACTCGCTTCGGAGCCCGCCCGTATCGAAGATAATCACGATGTCCTCATCCAGATACTCGAAGAGGTCGAAATGTGGGTCGTCGCTGTCTTCGCCCCGCTCAGGAACATGATTGAAGATACGAGCCAGACGCGGATTGACCGGAATCTTCTCGATTCGGTTTGCGACCCCCTGCATAATCTCATCGAAGGTGCGGGCTCGATTGGCCACGACGCCGGCGAGCATCCGTTCTAAGTCCCCATCGGAGACTGGGGGTGCACTGTTTCGGTCGTGCATCTCCTGGAGTGCGCCATGAAAATCCCGATGGCTAAAGGCCTCCTCGCCACTCACCGGGTCGAACATCGCTTTGACGATGTAGCGAATAATATCGGGCGAGCGAACGGCCTGCTCGAAGCGGTCACGGCCCATCAGTGCCACGAGAATTTCGATATAGTGTTCGACCCGGTCTTCAACGGCGGCTGTTCGAGAGATACCTGCATCGAGTTCATCACGGATATCGAAAAAGGAGAACGCTGGGAGAACGTCGGCACAATCGAAGTACAGAACGTTCTCTAGACTCCCGTGGCGCTCGTAGTGTGCTTGCATATACTCTTGGGGCATCCCATCGCCTTTCGGGTCAATCAGGATGTCAGCGCCGTCTGTGGCCTCGTGGTTCTCCAGTAGCGCGTTGATGAGACTCGTCGATTTCCCAGAGCCAGTCTTTCCGAACCACGCAAGATGGAGTGACTGCAGGTCTGGGGGGAGTGAGATCGGATCTGGTTCCGGTGTACTATCCTGTGTGAGTGGATGGCCAATCGGGAGGCCCTGGGTCCGGTACTGTGTGAGTTGTTGTACGGGTGGGTGGGCCATTGGCTGGCGTTCTGTGGGCGTCGCGTTGAGAAGGCGTCGTCCCGACGCTGTGAGAGCAGCCCCATCCAGCAGACAGAAGCTCCCAACCTCGCTTGCGTCAGCGACGAGCACTGGTGACGGTGGATTCGCCCAGGGCAGTTTCTTCGTGAGCCCCCCGTTTCGGGTGTTCTCGCAGAACCGTGTTGCTTCGAGGTCCTCGACGATGTTCAGGGCGGACTCGCCAGTCAGAACCTGTCCATCCAGCTCGTAGGTCGTCTGATTAAGGTGGGTGAACGCTGTTTCGAGATCATGGGCGATGTCGCTCGGTGATACGCCCCTGGTTTCATCTGCAGCTTTGGAGCCCACGGCTGCTCGGCAGTTGACCTCGAAGGAGTGTCTCGGGTCTCGCTCGCTGAGTTCTATGAGACGTTGTTCGTCTGCGGCGGTGAGATGGGAAACGTCGTCTTCGGGTGCGCCGAAGATGGCGTTGGTGAGTGTGCCCCCGAGTGTATCTGTCCCATCTTCGAGTGAGAGTTGGCGTGTTTCGAGATCGGTGGTCCAGTCGGGTTTCGCTCGGATGAGTGTCTGGAAGACCACAGGGAAGGGACTGTTCGCGATGGTCTCTGTGACGCTTGTCAGTGGGAGGTGTGTCTGCTCGCTCTCATAGAAGTGCTTGAGGGGGGTGAGGCGAGTTTGCCAGTCACGACGATGGGTCGTATGGCGTTCATATTCGATGGCAGTCGGGTTGGTGCTGGTGTCTGTTTCGGACGATGGTTTCGGGGTTACTCCCGATAGGAGGTGGTCTCTAGACAGTTGGACACGTTCGAATGCATAGGCGTTCGGAAAGAGCCCTCTGAGAACGCTTTCGAGGCCGTCGAGTGTTTCAGCAGGGGTGGTTCGGACGTAGTAGGAGAGGTCGTCTTCGTTCCCGATGAGTAGCCACTCGATGGTGGGTCGTTCTTCGGAGTGTAAGAGTCCATCGAGGAACCCAGTGGATTCGGTGGGACTGTCGAGGCGATGCAGGCGACGCACATGCGTCTCGATATTCGCTGGGTCAAGTGGATCCGTTGCTGGTTGGATTCGAATGTAGGTATCCGTCGAATCTGCGGGGACGGGGAGGGTCTCCTCAGTTGGTGGGGCGCGGGCCATTATTGCTGGATAGTCCCCAGTTGCTGGAGGGGGAGATAACGCTTCTCGAACGTCGATATCGCCTAGCAGTTGCTATCCATTCACAGTAGAACTGTATCTGTTTCCAAGGTTAGTGTAAGGGGCTTTACTGCCAACCTTTGATGGATAGAGCCATTCTTGGAAATCCTTCTTTAGTAGTATATTCCGTGTGGTGACGGGCTTACCTGAATTGAGGCGCTAAGGCCCCTTCCTCAACGAGCGAGCGGAGCGAGCGAGTAGGGAGGGGATACAGCGCCGCACAGTTCTCATACACGATTCGGTGGCAGGCCCACAGGCACACCGCCACTTTTATGTTGAAACAAAGTATAAACAAAGATGATGGACAGGCACGAGATAGAAGGTCACGAAGTCATCACCGGGACGGCGAAAGCCACTGGTAACGGCGCTCACGTTCTCGTCCCGAAGGACTGGCGTGGCGCAGACGTGAAAATCGTCCGAACAAGCGAACCCACTGACGAATAGCCCAACAGATGAACTACAACTACAGGTATCGGCTTCGACCGTCCGACGCTCTCGAAGAACAGTTAGTGTGGACTGTCGATATCTGTAGACAGGTCTACAACCACTTCCTCCACCGACTCAACCGAATCGACAACACTTCGGCATACAGCGAACAGAAACTCCTGCCGAGTCTCAAGAAGTGGTGGAACGATCTGAAACAGGTTCACTCGAAGGTTCTTCAGAAAGTCGTTCAGCGATTGTACGACAATCTCTCTACGCTCCGTGGTCGCAAGGAGAACGGCTACCACGTTGGCACTCTCAACTGGAAGGCTCCGGGCGAGTACCGGAGTTTCACCTACAGTCAATCCGGCTTCAAGCTCAAAAACAAGAGCGGTCGGACCCGATTGTGGCTCTCGAAACCCGGGGAAATCCCGCTCACATTCCACCGTGACCTGCCAGATAACGCCGAAATCAAGACGGTCACAATCAAGCAGGAACCGACCGGGAAGTGGTACGCCATCCTCGGCATCGAAACGCTCGACGATCCGCCGCAGAAGCCCGAGAATCCCGAGCAATGCGTCGGTATCGACGTGGGGATTCTCAAGTACGCTCACGACACGGACGGCACCGCCGTCGAATCTCCCGACCTTTCCGACGAGCGCGAACGCTTGGAACAGGCACAGCGTGCCCTTTCACGGAAGGAACACGGCTCTGCGAATTGGGAGAAACAACGCCGAGTCGTGGCCCAACGCCACGCTGACCTCAAGCGAAAGCGGCGTGATTTCCTCCACAAGTTGTCGAACTACTACGCCACCGAGTACGATTTGGTGGCCGTAGAGGACTTGGACACGAAAGGCTTGGTTGAACTACCAGGCAACTCACGCAACCGAGCAGGCGCGGCGTGGGGGACGTTCCTACGGATGCTCCAATACAAGTGCGAGCTGGAGGGGACACACTTCGTTGCGGTCAACCCGAGAGGGACTACCAAGGAGTGTGCGTCTTGCGGCGTTTCAACAGACAAGCCGCTGTGGGTGCGCGAACACTCGTGTCCCTCCTGTGGATTCGAGGCGGACAGGGACGCGAATGCGGCGTGGAACATTCTTTCTCGCGGCTTCGAAGATGTAGGAGTGGGACACTCCGAAGGAACGCCTGTGGAGACTGCGCTCCCTGTGGACACCGATTCGGTGTCTGCAAAGTGCGTCATAGAAGCAGGAAGCCCCACCCTCAAGCGCGAGCCGTCAGGCGAGCGGTAGGGTGGGGTAGTTCACATTCACCAGCAATCAGTGTCTCATCGGTGGTGAGTCCGACAACATCGATTTCGTGATCATCATACCACCACTGACTGGTCTCCGTGGTCGTCTGTTCTGGATAGAACGCTCGGAGCGCTGAGCAACACAGATCTTCGAACGACCGGCTGACGAAATCCGCTAACTCCTGCTTGATGAGTACATCAAATGCTTCCTCCCCAAGTTCATCGTATTGCTCTCCAGTACCGTGAACCACCTCGGGGTCAAGCACCGAGGTACTCGCCTTGCTCATATGTATACGAAATCAAACTCCGTCTGTGCTGTCGTCGGGGGGTGAATACTATTGGTCGGCTTCATCCCCGCCCTGAAGGACGAGGCTTTTATCTCGAATTTTTCATAAACTTGACTATAGTACTTGTACTTCTGTGCCACTGATGACAATTTTGAGTATCGTACTTCAGAGTATGATACTCTAGAGTATCTTCTTCGCGTAGCTGCGTGTTGATGGATTGTTGCAAGTAAATCGCCCTGGATTCAAGTGGTTCGAGAGACTTCGTCTCTGATCATCACAAAAGACATCCAATCTTTCGAACGACTCCGCTCACTCCGTTCGCTGTACCAAGAGATGCACCAGTGCCGTGCAAGATACATATCGGTCACTCTGGCTGATACGGATTCGTTGCTATGTCGAGACGATAGACATCGTCGGCAGCGTCAAAATCATCGTCGAACGCGTAGAGATACCCCAGTCCCTCTGCTTGCATATATGCGACGATACAGGAGTCGACAAACGAAAACCGCTCGTATTGCCGAAAGAGCGCTTTCGCTGTGGCAAATCCGTCTGCTGTCAACGAGTCGATGTGGAATCGCGTATTCTCTTCGACCCGATCGAGAAAGTCGATTGCGGCATCATGACCCGCGTGTGTCGTTAGCCCATTGAGCGTCTCGGCGAGCACGTAATCGAGGATAACCGCTTCTGGGAGTTCAGCGGTATCGATTCCTTTGAGGATAGGGAGAGCAGTATCGTGAGCACTGTCCTGGCAGTACGTGGCTGCAAAGAGAACGGTGGTATCAACGAGTGCGCGCGGCATCTACTCCGAGCCTACGCCCCAGTTATCGTGTTCGCTCTCGACCTCTGTGGCCTCATCACCCTCGTAGCCATCGAAGTCACTGAACGTACCGCTCCGTTGTTGGACGACCTGCACACGGAGCGTCCCGCTGTCTTCAATGTGCCAGCGAAGTTTGTCACCATCGTCAATGTCGAGCTCCCGACGGACGCGGGCGGGAATGTTCGCCTGATTCCCCGAAACCTTGCTCTCTGAATCGACGCTCTCACTACTCATACACGGGGCTACGAGACCACCCCTGATAAATTATAGTGTGCCCTCACACTAGGTCGCTACGGGTGACGGATACAGCCTTTGTATCTCAGACGGGTTACCGATCAAGAACCGGAGCGCTCGAATCTTCCGCTGATAGGTGTCTCCTGTACTGTTCGTTGGTCTGTTCGGTCGAGAATGCCGCGAGAAGCACGACCAGATAATACCCGGACGGCGGCAGTTTTGGACAGTCTCTTGGCAAACCCGACAGGGCCCATTTGCCGGCGCGAATGAGTAACGGGTTGTATGAAATGCTCGGGAGAAGCAAAATGTCAGGGAGGGGCAGTTGCTCCGTCTCCGGGATCGTCAGCGAGCGGCGATACGACGAGACCGTCGTAGGGGAACACCGGCTTCTTTGCTCGCCCGACTGCCTCAAAACGGATGACACCCAGCGCTTCGAGTGTCGTCAGTTCTTCATGGACGTTCTTCTTATCACGGCCGACTAAGCGTGCTGTCTCACGAATGCTGTCGGGTTCTTCGTCTCTGATCACGCGTAAGAGTGTGTACGTCCGTTCGTTGAACACATCAGTTAGCTGGCTCTCGTTTGGGAATCGAACAGTGGCCGGCCGGTCGAGATGTTCTCCCTCTTTGAGTGTTTGAATCGCCTCAATGCCTTCTTCGTACGGATTGGTCTCGTCGTCGACCGTAACCACGAGCACGTTCTGTTCAGTCATGAGTATCACCGTTGTCGTTGGATGGGCCGAACCGTGGCTTCGGAATCTCGTCCCAGAACCGTTCGTAGCTCTTCGATGCCGGGGAACTCGATGAACTCCGGTTCCGGGTCAGGAGCGACGTGTAATTCATGGCCTTTCGTATCCTCGTGTGCGTTGTCGTAGCGACGGATCGTTCCGTCGTCGAGCGTCTCGGGACCGGCGGTCAGTGCTCCGTAGTGAAGCGTGTACCGCCACCCCGATGGATAAACGTCGTCGTCCGTCCGCCGAATCGACACGCGAACGACAGTCCCATCCTCGTACACTGTCGCGTTATCGTATCCATCGAGGTTGTCGGCCGTTGGTTCCATCCGGTACTACGTTGGTTTCGTAGCCAACGATAAAGGAGTGTTGGTTCCTCAAACAACGTAATAGAGACTGCCTGTACAGCCAATTGACATCCGGCCCGTGATAAAGCGCGAGGTTTCCCCGACCAGTTGTGGTCATTCCACTCGAACCGCACAGGCCGTGCCATCGGCCTGACTTCCGTATCGCTGTTTTCTCGAAGGAACGTCTCTGACGCCGTGAGGTCGGCGATCCCTCGAACCCACATGGACACGTCAACGCTGGTTCTGTATACTTTGAAAGCCCTTGACCGCTTGCCCTTTCAACCACAGACGAGATCGATCTCACCCTTTTTTCCACCAGGGAGGCGGCTCGTCTGGCCCGTACACGGCTTGTCCTCCGTGACTGCTTCGGCACTCACATCTACACTGTCGATAGCGTGGTAACGAAGCGTGATGAGAACGATATATTTTGCCTATAAAAAGAAATATGTGAGCCAATTCCGCTGGTAGGTGTATGAAAGATGACATCAGCCAGGACAGCCCACCCCCATTCGATAGACCATTCGAAGGCGAAGACACGAAGCAGCGGGTGTACGGGGCGGTCCTGCACGCTCGAGAACCAATGACGGCCGCGGAGATTGCCGAACAGGCGGATTGTTCGGTGGAATCGGCGCGGACACACCTGTCCTTTTACGCCAACCTTGGCATCGTCATCCAACATGAGGGCCGGCCAACTAGGTACCAGCGCAACGACGACTACTTCGAGTGGCGGCGGGTAAACGAACTGGCACGAGAAAAGAGCGTTGAGGAGTTACAGACTCGCGTCTCAGAACTGACTAGCCAGATTGAGGACTACCGCGATCAGTACGGTTCTGATTCGCCCTCTGATGTTGATGTCCTCGAGTTTGATGCGGAGCGTGTCGACGACGTGTACGCGGAACTGGGTGACTGGGCCACCGCTGTCGAAGAGCGTCGCCTTCACGAACGGGCCAGACAAAAGGTCGCCGGCTCGACGGCCCCATCACACAACTGAAGATGGTGCCAGTGGACGACGGCGCGAGCCCCGCGCCGATAGACCGATCCGTATTAGAACGGGTACAGTCTCGGTTTGCCGGGAGCGGTATATTCCACTCGACGGAAATTGTCGAGGAAGGAAAACTGTCCCTCCAAGTTGAACTGTCTGATAACTATTACCCGGGGAGTGTTTCTGCACGCCTAGAGATCCGATGGTACCGCAATGATGAGTTCAATTTCCACTATCAAGAAGACCGACAGGATGGAGCATGGGAGTGTCGGTGGGATCGACATCCGAACGTCCATAACTCACGGGATCACTTCCACCCGTCACCGGCAGCCAGCCGTACCAACGCAACGGATGCCCAGTGGCCAACCGACCATCGCGATATGAGCCAACTCGCCCTTGATCGCATCGAGGAGCGTATCGAAACGCTTTGGGACCGACGATAACGTGGGTTCTGGAGTGGTCCGTTCACATCGCGTTGGTGTGGAATCGGGCTTTTTCGTACTTTGAAAGCCCTCGGACCGCTCGCGGTCGCTGGGCACCATCTCCTCGCTTCGCTCGGAGAGGGGGCGCCCAGACGACCACGTGAACGCGACCGGCCCTCGCCCTTTCAGTCCACCAGGGGGGCGGTTGGGTGGGTCTAAGCATGGCCCGTCCCGCTCGCCCGGCCAGACGCCCACACCACGAACAGCGAACCAGTTCGCTGTTCGTTCCTCGCTCGCCCTTTCGGGACGCCAGCATCAAGTGCGGTTTCGGTCTTCGTCCCTCAGACCGGAAACCGACTTGAAGCTGGACACTCGGGCGGGCTGGCCGGTCGCGCGTGACTGGTTGTCTTCTCTTGAAAGTGCGCGCTGCCCGCGCCCTGTCGGGCGCGTGAAGGCGCGGACAGCGCGCGAGGAGGTTGTCGGAGTGTGATTATAGTCACGACTGGGAAGTCGTGAAAGTGGAAGACGCTGGATGGGCGCCTTCGGAGCAATTGCAATGAGTATAGAGAACTCGATTCAATATGAAGTTTCGCACGATGAATACCCGGTCGAAGATGAGGCGGTTGTCGAGGAGGAACCGGAGCTGCAGCGGTCGGTTACCCAGGAGATACAGGCGAAGGTCGATACGAATCATTTCGAGGCAGCTGGACGGGGACTGACCTTAGAGGCCGAAGAACGAATGGCAGCACGCGAGGCAGAAATCGAACGAACGAGCAGCCGGTGGGACAAGCGCCAAGACTCAAACCGAGAGTCACGGACGAGGGGGATTGTGGAGCGAGGAAATGAGGCACGTCGACGACGATTCTCGAAGCGAGCAGCGAGCGTGGACCAATGGGAAGATCCGGACAGGGTGGACCCACGGGCAGAGATGACTCGGGAGGAACTGGCAGGCGTGAATCGGCAGGCCGAGCGGATACAAGAGCGAGTCCGAACGGGAACGACGACGGCGGCGCTCTCGAAGAAGGTAGCCAGGCGGATGGCAGATGGTGCGGATATCGTGGATGCGTCGGTGAGTGTGACCGAAGAAGAGTGGCTCGCGCCAGGGACGATTGTGCCGATCGAGAAGATTGGGGAGGCAAATCGAAGCGAGGTGGACATTGCGGGTCGAGTGAAGATCCTTTGGGAGTCCAGTAGTCCAGCGATCTCTCAGGTGGGTCTGATAGAGGATGAGACAGGTGTGACGAAATTTACGGCGTGGCGGGCATCCAAAGTGCCGATGGTCAAAGAGGGCGAGCGTGTCAGGTTCCGGTCGGTAGCCAAGAGCTGGTACGAGGGACGTGTCTCGGTTGCACTGACAGGCTGGAGCAGGGTTGAGTTCCCGGAACGAAGCGAGCGGCTGTAGGGGTAGACCGGAGGTGTTTTTTTATTGTACGCCAGCCCCTCCCCAACCGTCGTCCTCACTCCGTTCGGACGCCCCTCGCGCGTTCTCGACGCGACCGAGCGTCGATTCATCACGCGCCATTTTCAGAGAGAGGTACCACTTCTGACGAGTGCTATCTCTTCCAAATCTGACCACAAGAAGTGGTTGCAGGCTATAGAAACACCCCACCTCATATTTCAGATGTTCTGCACAGGGACTTACCCCACTATGTCCGCAGTAATCGCTGAATAGACGGTCTTTTCGTCCGGTATGCTGCCTTTCACGGATACTCGTTTCATCTCGTGGGAACAGCGGACATAGTGGTGTGAGAGATGGTTCCCCTTGTTATACTCTGAGGCAAAGAATAGCGGACATGGTGGGGTAGATCTCTGTACGTGTTTTTCGAGTATGTACGTTCGCTGATCACCAAACCCATTGGCGAATTGTATGAAGTGTATTGAGTGAAAGGCACCCCCCGTATGTCATAAGCGGTCCACAAATAGAATATCCGATTCTATTTCCACCACTATTCAATCTTCTACGGATGGACCCCCCATGCGTCATAAGCGTAGTATGAAAAGAGAACTCGCTTGCTTGTTTGCTACGAGAAGTCACTTTGCTGCTGTATCTCATACAGCTTCTCAGGGATTCCACTAAACCGAGCATCTTGTTCAAGCGCATCAATTGCTTCATCCACGCCGATCTTCAATTCGAATTCTAAGTGTCGACCCTGGCGGTGTCCCTTATTGACCTCTCGTGATTCAATGAATCCATGGGTAGACATCGCCTGTAGGTGATCATACATCCGACGCTTAGTGTATGTGTCCGCATCGATAAATTCAGTGATCTTTGTATACTGAGCAAAGATTTCCTTCGTTCGAGCAGGAACGTCACCCTTGATTTCGAGAATAAGTAACCCTGCAAGCGCCAGCTTATCTTGGGTTGTCATGCTCACAAAATCCTCAATAAGATCCTCTTTGTCAATTTCATCTTGTGCTCGGTGGACGTGCTCTTCAGTGACAACGTCAACACCATCATCGCGTGCAAGTTCACCTGCCCGGTGGAGATACTGAATTGCCTGCCTTGCTGAACCATGATCTTGTGCGGCCAAAGCAGCACACAGTGGAATTACGTCATCTTCCAGTACGCTGTCATTGAAACCGATCTGTTCTCGTTGTCGGAGGATTGTTCGGAGTTGATTAGCGTTGTATGGCTCGAAATGAAGCTCAACATCACAGAGGGTGTCTTTAACTTTCCGTGAGAGATTGTTATAGAAGTCGAAATCGTTCGAAATCCCGACAACGCTCACCTGTGCTTCTTCAAGACGGCCATTTGATTGAGCCCGAGGAATCTGATATAAGATACTGTCATCACTGCCGATGCTATCGATCTCGTCTAAAATTATCGCATTGAGCCCCCCTTTCTTATCCAGCGCTCGAAAGAGTCGTTTATTCAGGTCTCCAATTGAGTGGCCCTTTGGACGGTCCGTTGTTCCAGGTTCGACAGCGGTGAGGATCTCACCGACGACTTGATATGATGAATGTGCATCCTCACAGGAGGCATAGATGACGTTGAGGTCTGTCCCTAATCCACTCCCTTCTTTATGAAAGAATTCTCGGAGCCCTTCGAGTACATACTCTGTTGCTGCCGTTTTGCCCTGGCCAGACTTTCCATAGAGGAATATATTGTGTGGCGTTGTTCCGTTAGTCGCTGGACGGAACGCAAATTTCAGTTTGTCAATCTCTTCTTCTCGCTCTGGGAGTTCCTCAGGCACCCAGTCATTCCGGAGTGCTTCCTCGTTGGCAAAGATATTTGATGTGGTGAACATCGGGTGTATACCTGCATATATCCGGTTTAGTATTTAAAACCATACGTCATAAGCGTCATATGCAACTGCTTCTTTATATATTCGACACCCCTTTTGTCACGAGCGCTTTATCTCGATAAGCATCTCGGCGCTTATGACATACGGGGTGTGAAGATTAACTCACATAATCTGCTCCGCGAGAGCTAACTGCCTCCTTTCCCACAGCAAGCGCTCGTGACAAGAGGGGTCCCCTTGTTTGTACAGAGAACCTTCGTTTCAGGGAATTTTGAATTCGTCAGCGCTCAAACGCACGCATCCCGTCAGCCGCAACGACATACAAACCGTCCTTAATTAGGGCTGGTAGTCCACGACCAATATCCTGTTTCCACAGAAGGTTACTGTTCTGGCGATCAAACTCAGAGGGAGATCATAACTCTGGACGATAACCCCTTCATCGGTAACAGTTGGCATACCCATACCACCTCCATCGACAGAAATCGTCCACTGGTGCCCACCAGTAACTCCATTGCGAATGGCGACTAAGCGTTCGTTTCTGGACTCTGCCGTATAGAGGCAACCATCGGCAACGACAGGTGACAAGGGCGATACATGACGGCCCCAGTATATTTCTGGTTCCTCAGGCACTGCCGTTACATTGCATTTCGGTCTTGGAGCGTTAAGTCTGCCGTGGTGAGAGAGAGAGCGTTGTACCGGTCTATTTCTGCCACTGTTCAACGGTAGAAGATCTACAATAATTCTATCTCGCCCTCACGAGTGAGGGCGATTTCGCCCTTATCTCACCAATGAGTACAACCGAACTCCAGCAACTCATCGAAACAGAACAGCATCTTGAACGTCTCCTCGTCGCAAGCGCTACTGACGGCGTCCCCGAACTCGCTCTGATTTCCCTCCTTCGAGACTACGCCGATCTCATTGAAGAGACAGGCTACGTTCCCCGGACGTGGCGAGAATGAATTACAGCGGCACTAACCACTATATGCACAGAAAGCAAATACATAGATACACAGATGTCGAGTAAAACAATCAGTCTCAAAGAAGAAACATACGAGCGCTTACGCCGTGAAAAAGGCGAAGATGAGAGCTTTAGCGACGTCATCGATCGCTTTCTCAACGAGGAGGAACATCCACTGTACGGACTGGTTGGACTAGCGGCGGACGAAGAAGTGGAACAGATTCGAGAAGGATCTCGCTCGTTCCGTGAGGACGTCGACAGTCGCATGGACAGTGAGAACCGGACCGAACAGTGATCCTCGATGCCTGCTTTCTGATTGACTTACTCGCTGAGGATGCCGGGGCAGTTGCGAAGCTCGATGAAATCACCGATGAACTGCTCGTCGTCCCGACGCTGGTCTATACCGAGGTGGGAATTGGTATCGACCCGACGACAGCGACTGGCCAGCAATTCGACGAGATTCTCGACGACATTCCGCTGGTGCCATACGATAGTGAAGCAGCGCGTCGTGCTGTGGACATTCAACGTGATCTCTCTCAGAACGGCGAACAAATCGGTGCAGTTGATGCGATGATTGCGGGGATTGCGGTATCCCGTGATGAACCAATCGTGACGCGCAATGCCAGTGAATTCGCTCGTACACCTGTTCGTGTCTCTCCGTATTAATTGACTGATACTGACCACCCGGGTTGTTCCGTTCGATTCACAGGCTGATGAGGCCGCTCTCTGGAGTATCCAATGCGTATCTCCGTAGTATTCTATCCTGAGCGCTCGGCTGGATTTGTTGAGACGCGACCGCCGGGTTTTATCGCCCCCTGAGGGGTGCGGGGCGCTCTTTTGAGTGTTCCAGAAACCAGATATGCAATCAACGAATCCAGCGACATCTTTCAACGACAAAGAGACCAGGAAAGACGAGATGCACCAGACCATCGAAGCGTGGTGTGAGGAACTCACCGACCTCGTCGCCGAAGCCAACGCGAGTGAGCACTTCCAGGAGTGGTTAGACGTCCAGAGTCGCTTTCACCAGTATTCCTACCGGAACACGCTGCTCATCCAGGCCCAGTATCCTGAGGCAACGAAGGTTGCAGGCTACAAGACGTGGCAAACCGAGTTCGACAGGCAGGTCAACAAGGGCGAACAGGCTATCTGGATTTGGGCACCCATCATCGCCAAACAGTGCCCTGAGTGTGGGAATTCCCCGAGGTACCACGAGAGTACTGACTGTTCTTACAACGAAACGCCATCCTCAGAGTGGTCCAGGGGACCCGTTGTGTTTCGGCCTGTTTCAGTCTTTGATGTGTCTCAAACTGAGGGCGACCCACTCCCCGGCCTACAAACGGATGCAACAGGCACAGTAGACGGGTGTTTTCAGGCGCTCTGTGACGCTAGCGAGAAACTGAATATAATACTCGATATCGTCTCGCCAGCGGCGTGGGAACACGGCCGCGCAAAGGGCGTCTGTGTGACTGCTGTGTCTGGTTCAAAGTCCATCCCAATCGAGATCAAAGAAAGCGATGATAGAGCTGCGATGGCTGGGACGCTGATTCATGAGTATGCACACGCCTTGCTGCATGCTGGTTCCGCATCTGTATCGACTCCAGAACGAGCAAAACGAGAAGTCGAAGCCGAAGCAGTAGCCTACGTCGTCGGTCGTCATCTTGGCTTGGACATGCGTGGTTCGGCGTTTTATCTTGCGGCGTGGCAAAACGATGAGCCAGACGAAATCACCGATAGACTTGGTCGGATTTCGCGTACAGCACAGACGATCATTGGTGCTGTGGGTGGGGATGAATAAACACGGCGGGTTCTAAATTAACCAACAAGCGAATCCAAATTGTTGGTTAAGAATCCGTCGTATTAGGCCAGGGCATTCTATAAATATTCGTCATCGACCGCATACTGTATACAGAGGATGAGTTCAGCTGTTGGCCGCCGGTGTTTTCACACAGATGCAGGTGAATCACCCGGTCAGTAGAGAAACGTAGTGAACGGATGGTTCAGTAGCTTCGACGGGAAACAAACTCAGACCGCGCGATGAACCGATTCCGCTGGTTAGTCCCAGATGACTGACTCAGATGTGAATTCGTTGTCTGCTGAAATGATTGCGTCAGTCCCTCGGACGCGGTGGTTTGCGATCAGGAGAGCGTCATGGAGTGTATGGTGGTCGATGAGGCTCCCATAGACTGCGAGGTCCTGCGCATCGGTTGGCGCGACCTGAACGGGGCCGTCGTTGACCAGCCCACGAAGCACTGCATTCGGCGTTGTCTCGACTGCAACACCAGCGATCTTCCCCTTGTTGACCGCAGTCCAAATGGCCTCGCTCACCGTAACTGTCGGCGCCTCGATTACATCGGTACCTTGCTCAGCACGCTCGAAAACCTCGTCGGCGGCCGGAGGGAGTCTATCGACGAGATATCGCGCCATAGCGACGCCGTCAACGGTGTAGTGGCTCACGGTTGCCACTCTGTTCTGCGCTGCTCGTGGATGTCAGCTTCCATTTCTTCGGCCATTTCCTCCCGCTTTCCCTCAGAGATATCGTCGTCAACGAGCATTCCGCGGCCGGCAGACTGGGTGGCCTTCCGAATCTGAATACCGTCCTCAGTCTTTACCCACCGAAGCTCATCACCCTCCTTGAGTCCAAACTCGTCTCGCAGTTCTTTCGGGATAGTCACCTGTCCCTTCCGCGTCACGCGCGTGGTTTTCTCGTCTGTGTCAGTACTCATGCGAAGTACTACGTACTGTACTACCTAAGTATTTGGCTACTAGACCGTCCCAATGTCTGCGCAGACAAGTCACTCCTGCTCAGTTCACAGTCTGTATACAATACCTCTAGAAATCTCTCAACTACCGCTACTGTAGCTATCCTCTCTGAACTTTGCTAACTGGTGATGCCGTCCGCCCGTATTTTCTGGCCCCCTGACGGGTGCGGGGCCTGAGAGAAACATTGGCCTCGCGTGACTTCGAATGCATACAAGAGACATCTACGACAATGGCTTCGACGAAGAATCCGGCCGAACACTCAGCGAACAGGCCTGTCCCGAATGCGAGGGACGGCTCGAAACTGACGGCGGGGAGACGAGCTGTGGGGCGTGTGGACTCATCGTCGATAGCTATTATCTTGACCACGCAGCTGAACCACGGACGTTCGCCGATGACGACACCTCGAAAGAGCGTACTGGGGCGCCACTAACTGAAACCCGCCACGACCGTGGACTCTCGACCGAGATTGGCTGGAACAAAGATGCGAATGGCAACAGCCTTTCAGAGACAAAACGACGCCAACTCAATCGCCTTCGACGTGAACACACCAGGGGCCGGTGGCGCTCGAAAGCAGAACGAAATCTTGCCCACGGACTGGGTTCGATAAAACGACTCACTGGGGCATTGGATCTCCCGTATACGATTCGAGAGCAGGCCTGTGCGTTATTCAAAGATGCACAGAAGGCGGACTTGCTGAAAGGACGGTCTATCGAAGCGATTGCCGCAGGGAGTGTCTACGGTGTCTGCCGGATCAACGGTATCACGCGTACCGTCGAGGAAGTTACGGAAAATGCCCGCGTCAACGAATCCAGCATACTCAACAGCTATCGCACACTCAATGAAGCACTTTCACTACCTGCCCCACCTCGGTCGCCCCAAGAGTTCGTCCGAAAACTCGCGAGTGACTTCGAGTTACCACCCGCAGTAATCTATCGGGCAGAAGAGTTGGCTGCTCGCGCACACGAAAGCGGTGTGAGTGGTGGGAAACATCCGGCTGGCTTTGCAGCAACGTGCCTTCGGGTTGTCGCTGCTGACTTCGGATACACGGTGGTTCAGCGTGAACTGGCCGAAGCTGCAGGGGTGAGTGCCGTTACCGTTCGAAATCATCAAGAAACCGTCAACGCGCTCTTGGAGGAATCAGAATGATTTGTGGCGTCTGGCCGTTTCGTCGACTGTTTGAGAAGTCGACGACTCTGTATGAATGTCGTCACTGTGGAACGACTGCCGATTCAGACAGCCGTGTCTGCCAGCAGTGTGGACACGATGGTATCGCGACGTACGAACTGTCGTAGTCAAATACACAATTTGGTTTCGCTTTTCTCTCTTGTAGGTGACACGACTCATCTCTGTGAATTTAGAGTCTACATCTCTTGGAGCTCGACATCTTCGGGAACAAGTGTGAAGCCCAGCGTTCGAAAGTCCCCATCAAAAGCGAAGACGTGCTCAATATCTCGCTCATCGGCGAGAATACTCGTCGTGTGATCTACGAAGGAGATCTCCTGATCATCGTAGTCCGCGAACTGTTCAGCTGCAGCCTCAAACGTCGCTCTACCGACTGGAACGACATTAATACTCTCGGAGTCTCGGATAGCGTTCAAGGCTCGAATAGCGTCTTTATGGCCGAGTTTGTATAGCGTAAGAGTTGCAAGCTCCGAAAGGACAGATTGTGAGGTGAATATCGGACGGTAGGCGATATCGCCAGAACGGATCTTATCAAAAATCTGAAGAGCGGTTTGATGATGTTTATCATCTTCATCAGCACGGGCATAGAACGCTCCTGTATCAACGAATATCGGCGTTGCACCTGGCCTATTCATACGGACTCTCGGCCATACAGCACCTCATCAACTCTCTCAGATAAGTCGGATTCACCTGATGCGCCGGGTTCAAAATCCCAGAAGGGATCTTCTGGATCAATTCCTCGTGTGCGGTCATGTGTATCTATAGTCCACCATATGACTCTTCCTGCTGTCTTTCGACTGGCGACGTGGTCCTGTTCTTCCAATGTGCGGAGCTTCCGGCGTGCCGTTTCCCGAGAACAATCAAGCGTTTCAGCAACATCACCAGATGTGACTACTGGGCCCTCGACAGCCCCGAATACACTGAGAACGTCATCAAGAGTGACGGTCTCGGTGTACCGTCCAGTATCTCCGCGTTCACGAGACATAATAGAACGTTCGCGTTCTACGATCAAATGCCTATTGGTGTATGCCACAAGGTATACACAACCTGGAGCGATACATGGCACACAACGTAACCGGATGGCCGTGTTGGTGAATAGCCGACGACCAGTAGGACGGCTATAGGCCGTATTGTTCTCGAACGGCGTCAGCGAGCCCACGCTCTTCTAAGACATCGAGTGGCGCGAGCATATCGAGCTGGACAACGCCGGGCAGTCGGCCAATCTGGACGCCCCCGGTGAAGGTACACCGGGCTCGGATCTCGCCCTCACTCATATCGAGCAGTTTCGTTGCCCGGTCGAAAGCGTTCTGTGTGGCATCGTTGACTGTTGCGCCAGAGCCGACCACCTGAATTGGCCCCATCTCTGTCTTTGCCTCAACACCGTGTTCTTCCCCGAGGGCACGGCCGGCTTCGCGCTCTTCGTCGCTGTAGGGCTTGCTGATGTGGTGGAGGTCCTCCTCGTTGGGAAGTAGGAGTGGCCCGTCGAGTTCGAGCCCCTCGATCACCTCGACATCCATCGTGACTGTCCCGCTCACGTCGGTGGTGTGCAAGGAGAGTTCCCCGTCGCCCTGATTCGCGTGGAGGTCGCCGACGTAGATGCCACCGCCGTCGACGGCGACCGGACAGATGAGCGTCGCGCCTGGACGGACCTCCGGGATGTCCATGTGACCGTCGGTCCGCTGTTCAAGATCGGCTTCGGTTTCGACACCGTAGTCGTGCTCAGCCCCGATGAGGCTCTGTCCGAAGTCCCCAGCGTTGTGTGAATCCGGCATCGTGATCGGTGGCGTCGTACCGATGTTCCCGATGAACGGGCGTAGTCGGCCGAGTGTCCCGGGCATCCCGTCGGGCTCGTACAACAGTATCGGGTGCTGACGAGCGTTTTCGGGAATATCCATTACCTCCTCGGCGTTTGTCGCTAGCTCGTGGGCGCCCTCCTTATCGAGCGTGAGACCGACGGCGTTCTCGTGGTCGAAGGCCACGGTGTAGCCGTACTCGAAGCCAAAGGAGGAGGCGTTTGCTCCACACTCAGCACACTTGATTGCGTCCTCGCCGGTGCCCTCGACGACTGAATCTGGCCACGTCGTCCCGCACTCGGGACAGCGATGGTCGACAAACGGGTCGTCGTTGAAGGCCTCTTCGCGCTCGGCCATCGATCCCGTACTCGTCGCCATGCTCGTCACCTCGATATTCTGGATGTGGATTGCCACCGCGTCGCCGACGCTTGCACCCTCGACGCGTATCGGCCGCGTCACTTCGTGCCCACCGCGAAAGGAGGGCGTGACCATCGGTCCCCAACAGCCCGGTGGTGTATAGGTCGTGACTTGGCCACCGTCGGCGACCGTACCAGCCCACTCCTGGCCGGGACCGACTAATCCGAGTGTATACTGGTCAACGTGTAGCTCCTCTTGTACACCTTGTTGTGACATAACGTCCCACGCTAAGGACTATATCAACATAACAATAGCGTCGATGGGCCACACAATCTAGTGACTGAACGTCTGTGTCTCGCCTCACCGCGATGTTTTTTCTCGCGCCCTGACGGGTGCGGGCGCTCGTCTGTGGGTGCCCGAAAACCAATGCATCCTCTAGAACACCTCGAATTCAGCAAGCGGGTCGCAAAGCGAGCGCAGTACGAAGCCCTCGACATCTCCATCTGTGAAACCGATATCCTCGTCCGAAACGAGAGCCACGCCAATCCCGAAGATCACGAGTACACCGTCTCCATCGACGAAGGCATTCCTGTCTCCTGTACCTGCCCGGCAGATGCCCGGTTCGACGGGGCGTGTAAACATCGCGTGGCTGTAGCGATTCGACGGCCGCTGCTTGATACACTCCAAAGCATGAAACGGGGTGAACCACCTCTGGCTGCTGATGGTGGTCTCTCGGCGTCACAGGCCGGTAAAGACCACACCTCAGATACGAGTCCTGCACCGACCGATTCAGTCACGGAGTTCCTTGACCGGGACAGCGAGGAATGTTCAGAGTGCCTTTCTGACTTCCCATGCTGGGGGTGCTATCGGACTGGGGTGACATCCTCCTCGCCGTGAACGGCGAGGCTTCCCGTACCGCAGGTGGGATATTTACCGGTCTACGACATGACTTGCTCTCTCGTGCGAAACGTCCCGCTCTCGCGGTCGAACAAGTATGTCGATGGCTGTGCCACACAGCCGTTACTCCTATCCTCGCCGTGAGGATTCGGAGTTATCTTCTGCCGCATATTTTCTGCCCCATTGCAGTCCGCGTTGGCTACCAACTCGCACGACGAGCAGACGTACAGACCACGGTGCTTTCGGTTCGACTTCTGCTCGGAACCACACCGAGAACAGGTCTTACTGGTGTCCCATTCGTTCTCCTTCAGCACCTCAACGCCACGAATCTCTCCCTTGTATTCGAGGTACTGGTAGATTCGGTCGAACGCCCACGAGTGCAACTTCTTGTTGCCGGTCTTGCCCCAATCCGACTCACGCACGTCTTCGGGCCAACTCACCGCCAGCGTCCCAACACTACGTTCGACACATTCGGTGATGATGGTGTCCGTCAGAGTGTGGTAGAAGTGTGTCTCGCGCTCTGTAAGTTTCCGACGTGCCCACATCGACTTCTCGGACGGGCCATTCTCGCCCTCTGTGTCGTACTCTGCACGGGTGAAGTAGTGCTTGTCCTGTTTGAGCGAATTGCCGGGGTACAGCACGTATTCGTCGGGGAATGCAACCGTGGCGATATTCGTGATACCGAGGTCGATGCCCGCCACGCCGTTGCCTGCTGAGTCGTTCATTTTGAGTTCGACTTTGCAGACGAAGTGCAGCTCCCATTCGTCACCGTTCCAGACCGCTCGGACGTTCTGCACCGAGTTGAGTTCTGAGAGGTCAACATCCGGGCGAGTCTGATACTCACAGAGCAGGAAGTCCGAGAAGTGGTTTTTCAGATTCGAGCCTTTCGAGAGACGGATGCGGTTGTTCTCGGCGTCGTGTTTGAAGCCGTCTTCTTTGAATGTGACCGTGCTTCGTGGTCGGGTGTCACCGTGTTTGCGGTAGCCGGGCGGATTCGCCTCGTCGTCCTTCTGTCGCAGGTCGAACCACGACTGGAAAGCGTCGGAAAGTTCTTCGATGACTTTCTGACTGGATTGTGCGTTCAAATCTTTCCAGCACGCTTGGTTCTTCATGTACGATTTCAGCTCGCGCTCATCTGGAATGTCGCCAGTTGCGTTCCAGATTCGGTCGGCTGTCCATCGTGCGACGTTCCAAATCTTCGAGGCGGAGTCTCCGAGCGAATCGAGGCCATCGCAAACCTGTCGATGGTTCTTGATGGTACCAACGTAGGTCCGCGTGACCTCAATCGCCATACATAGCCTATGTTGGTATAATTATTTAATGACTCGGATTACCGTTGAATATCCGGGCTGCTATCGGCGGTAGTTGGCGTCAGGGTTGTCGGATTTACTCCCGTCGTAAACGACGGGATTCTCTCCTCGAAGAAAGATAGCTGATTTTGATTGAGGCCTGGTGTAATTGGTAAGTAAATAGTACGCAAATTTAGTTAATCTACCCTCATCTGGTAACGTTAGCAAGACATACGCAAAACTTATTATTTAACTCCCAACTGATTCAGTAGACGTAAGGGGTCACCCGGGCGCCGCGTTCGGGTTTAGCGGACTATTCGATTCTTGCGTCGCTGACAGATATGTCTACAAACGCCCCGTCGGCCTCTGGGCCGACAGACGGACGACGTAGTCGCATCGCTCGGTTCACATCGATGGTTGGTCGTGTTGGGCTCTCCGTGGGTCTCCTCTCGCTCATCGCGGCTGAGCCAGCTCTGGCTCAGTCTATCGGTGAGGACTTTTGTAACACGGATATGGCCACCACGATCCAAAATCTCTTCACCGTCATCCAGTTTGGTGGCCCGCTCGTCGGTGGAACACTCGCACTGGGAGCGGCAGTTGCCACGCCTGCCGTCCGGCGAGCCGACGTGAAAAAGGAACTCAAGGAAATCAGAAACCAGGGCGTCATCTGGGGGATTATCGTTGCGCCGCTCGCGACGGCAATCGTCCAGTTCCTCCTGAACACGGTCGTCTCCGGAGGGAACAGTTGCGCGTTCTAAGAACACTGGGGCGACCTTTGCTCCTCGGCGTTGCAGTGGTGGCACTGGCGGTTGGGTCGAGCGCTCCGAGTGGGGCACACCCACCGAACGAAACAGACCATGGCATCAATGAGAGTACGTTCTGGACGCTCTGGGCCGGTGACAACGACAGTGCCAATTTGAGCGAACCAAACACGACGGCGTCGTTCAGATTGCTCACAGACGGGACTGATGTTCCAGTAGATCGGCCGCCACGCGCCGTCGAAACCTGGAACACTGGCGAACACGGTGAGGTACCACAGACAGGGACAGAAGCTGCGACCCATCCACAGGGTACGACGCTCTCGGACGGGGCGTATCTCCAGGACGTCGGCGTCTCGATGCTAGCGCTTCAGCCATCGACGCGTGTCCATCTCTCAGAACGAACACAGCCGTTGTACATCGCACCGGAGGGGGAGGCTCACGGCGTGCTTGATTATCGTATCGATGTTCCGGAGACACGTTCGTCTGACTCTCGGACGATCCGGTGGGAGCTGCGCTCCCATGAGGTCGAGTCTGTCCAATTACGCCTCGACGGAGCGGTACTTGATGAGACGCACGGGAGCAAAACCCCGACGCTTCGCTATACCGACCTCGAAGCCGGCAGTGACTCCCAGCGTGAACTCACACTGGAAGCGACGGTGTCGACAACCCTTCGCCGGACGGTACTCAGAGCGGAGGAAACCTGTACGGACGCACAGACAAACGACACGGCCCAAAACACGACTGAAGACTGTCGAACCGTCCGAAGCAGTATCAGTACGCTACATGAGGACTCGGTTACTGTGCGCGATACCAGAGAGGTCCGAGTCTATTCGTTCGTCGTCTCCGGATTCAAAACCGAATATCCCGACGGCGACCTCGGCTTGGTGACGTACAAGAGTCACCCGTGGGGTGGCATCTCCCTTCCAAACGGTGAGGTTCGCGGTGTCTGGCGCTTTTACAGCGCTCGGAATTCGGCGTGGGATACCCTCACCACCTATCGTTCTGGTGAGACCACTACGACTCACTCGCCGGTCCATCCGCTTCAGGTCCACGCCTATCCCATCGCGACGGGACCGACACCGTGGCCGCGTGCAACCACGTCAGTACTCGAAGTATACGGTGAAACGTATCAGGCACCGTCGCTCCCTGACAGCGTCGAATTAGACGCTATCGACGGTCAATACACCGGCAGCTTCGGTATCGCGACGCGAGCCCAGACGACAAATCACGATCTGGGTCAGATGGAGATTATCGGACTCGTTCGGGGAACTAACAGGCCGCTCAATCCACAGAAGTTCTCGCCGGTTTCGCTCACTGAGAGTACTCTCTCACTGGAAATAGTCAATCGGACTGACGAGCGATTCAGTGTCCGCGCTCGTCTCAGCGCAAACGACACTGGGGACCCAATCGAGACGGCTTCGCGGGACGGGCATCTCGTTATCGCTGGTAAGACCGTCGAGACGAACGAGAGCGGTGTTGCCTTGACGACGGTCTCTCGCTCACAAGACGCTGTCTCGGCGCGGTACGTGCCCGGCCAGTGGTGGCGAAACGTTCCGGGCTACACGGGTGACACCGCGGTACTCCACACCGGCGGAACGGTGCTTCAGTACGTCGATGCACTGTTCCGTGGATTCGTTCCTGTTGGGGCGCTCTTGCTTGGCGGCTACATCGTTAGCCGACTCACAGGCTGGAACTTCTGGCCACCGTGGAGGGGGCTCTAATGCCGCCGCGCTCCACTCGCCGGGCGTTCCTCGCAGGAATGACAGGGAGTTCTCTCAGTCTCACTGGATGTGTCTCTCAGGGCGACACTCGGAGTCCTACTGGCCCGAGCTTTGACTCGCTGGTCTCTGCTGTTACCGTTGGCTCGAAGCATGTCGTTGTGGAGTTGGCCAGCAACGATATTGAGGAGGTGGTGCTCATCGCTCCGGACGGGACGGCCTTCGACAGTCAGCGAGTCCAGACTGGAGTTAGGACGGTACGATTCCAGATTATTGAGTTCACTCCGGGGCGCAACACTTCCTCGCATTACTCCCCAGGAACCTATGAAATTGTTGTCGTTGCTAACGATACAGAGTACAGACAGGAGCTATCACTTGTTCCGGATCTCCGGCTTACTGACGTTCGACAGTATCGAGAGGGTGACTCGCCAGCCGATTTGGCACGAATCATCTTCAAGATGGAAAATGTCGGAACTGGACCGACGTGGATCTACGATGCTGTCTTCCAGGATTCGCCGAACTACACTGCTAACGGAGATTTGAACGTGCTTCCTTCTATCCCATATCTGCAGTCACCGACCACTGCAGATGAGCTAATCATAGTGGAAAACGAGACACAGAGCTATATAGATTCCGCAAAACCACTGGCGGTCCCAGAAGCAGAACGTGACTGCGAACAACAATCTCAGCCGTTTCACATGCAAATCGGTGTTGCGGATGGCTCTGTAATTGAGACGAATCTGTCTCGGACATGCGAAGGGGATCGAATACCGCTACCGTTCGTTGACCGCGTTGTCTACTCGCGAACCAAGATCGAGTGGGAACAGCAAGAGGGGGATACGTAGTGCCCTCCCTTGGCGACGTTATCGTTGATTCTATCGACGAAATCATCCGTGTTCTGGTCAATCCCATCTCTAAATTTGTGAGTGATCACGCTGGGGACCTGCTTGACCTCATCGTCCAGACCCCCAATCCAGACTCAGTATTCGCTCGCCCGACCAACGGCGGGTGGCCAGCCATCTATGATTTCTATTGGGAGACGATGGTACCCCTCTCACTGCTACTCTGGGGGCTCATGATCGGCCTCATCATTTTCCTCGAATCGACGAGCTACCTCTTTAGCAACTACCACCGAACGAAGCTCAAGAAGCGGGCGTTTTCCGGGCTGCTTGGTATCCTCTCGTGGTGGTGGGTCGCCAGCCTCTCACTCCGGTTCATCGACGGTCTGAGCGGTTTTCTACTCCCCTCACTATCGAACATCTCGTTGTTCGATACACTCTCAATCGGTGCTATGGGTACGCTCGGCCTTGCGCTCTCGCTCTCCGTTGACCTCACGCTGTTCCTAATTCTGGCGCTGGTCTATATGGTTCGTCAGGTCGTCCTGTATCTCTTCGTGCTGATGATGCCCCTACTCATCGTCTTCTGGGTCCCCGGTGTTGGCCCCTTCTCGCTTGCCTCACAGTTCATGAAGCGACTGGCTGGCTTTTACGTCCCGTTCTTGTTCATGACCGTCCCCGTGGCCCTGCTACTGCGCTTAGGGCAGCTGCTTGGCTCGTCGGTGACGCTCTCGATTGGTGGCGCTGGACAGTGGCTTCTTGCAATCCTCACACCGCTCGTCGCGGTCATTTCGCCCTTTATCCTGTTCTGGCAAGCTGGTGCGTTGTTCTTCATGGCCGACAGCGCGTCCAGACACACCTCTCGCGACCGTGGCAAAGCACGCGTCGAGGCTGCTCGCAGTGCCGGTGCCACGACGAAGACAGGCACACAGAACTTCGCCCGGGGTCTGCGAGGTGAGTCTGCTGTTCGACAAGATGGTCAGGCTGTTCTCGGTTCTGGTGACTCCAGTACACACGCCGCGGGGACACGCCTCAATAGCACTGCAACGTCGCTACAGTCTCGATTGTCTACAGAGACGACTCACTCCGAGACGGCGACACAAACCACTGACTCCTCATCGTCGGACTCTCGAAACAACCAGTTCGAGACGCTCCGTGACCGGAACAGTCCTTCTGAGACATCCTCGGGGAGCGACGGTTCCTCGGAGTATCCCGACGACGACCGACCGCGATACATCAACTAGACCTATGAGCAACCAACCTGCAAAACGAATCCCGAAGTCGCTCGGTACAGACGCGAAACTGATCGGTTCGTACACCCTGACAGACGCGGCAGTCGCGCTCTTTCCCGGTGTCGTCGTTATCCTCTTTACCCAGACGGTGCTCCCTGCCTCACTCAGTGTCGGGGGGTATCGCGTCCAGACACTGACGCTGCCCCTTGCCGCCCTTGCAATCAGTGTCGGCGTCCTCTTCGTCTATCTAACGCCCTCCTACACCACAAGTCTCGATTGGGTCATGCTGATGGCCCGATTCAGAGCTACGGATACGGGCCAGGATCACGAGGCTGCAAAAGCGCATACACAAATCGAGCAGGTCCATCTCGATAAAGACGTCCTCGAACGCACCGACGGTGCCTTTCTCGCGTTCGTCCAGGTGCTTCCCCCACCAATGGCCCTTGCGACCGACGAGGAGTGGGAGCTGAAGGCAGCTTCCTTTCAGGACTTCCTGAACACGACCGTCACGTTCCCGATCCAGATTTTCTCGACGACACAGGCCTTTCCCGTCGAGACGTATCTGGATCACTATCGAGAACGCCGAACCGACCCGGATGTCAAAGACAATCCTCGGCTACAAGCGCTCATCGACAACTACATCGAGTGGTACGAACGCGACCTCGCTGCCAGGCAGATGACGATTCGAGACCACTACATCGTGGTCTCGGTCACGCCCGACGAAGTCAGATTCGAGCGTGAGAGCATCTTGAACAAACTCGTCGGCGTTCCAGTGCTTGGGACCTTCGTTCAGGCGTGGAACGCACCTCCTGTGGAAGACCAGCGCGAGACGATGTTCGATACCCTCGAAGAACGCGTCCGTCGTGTCGAAGCCGGTATCAAAGAAATAGATGGCTGTCAAGTTAGCCGGGTAGATGCCGGCGAGGCAACGACGCTCATCGGTGAGTTCTGGGCCGGGCAGGAACTCGAATACGGCGACATCTCGCAGGCGCTTCGGACGGGCCCGCTTGTTAGGGGTAGCCGATGAACTTCGACTTTCTCCCGTTTGTCGGAACCGATTCCACAGAAGACGCCGAGCAAGCGGACGACGAATCCGAGACAGACGACGAGTTCACGATGTCCGTTAACTACGAACCAAGCGACAGCCCGCTCTCAGAGACTCCTGCCAGTCATCAATCGCTACTTGGACCGGATTCAATCGAAGAAGGCTCGACGGCAATCAGAACCGGCGACAAATGGGCGCGCACACTCTGGATGGCTGAGTTTCCGGACGCACCCATCGACGGTATCTTCGAGTCACTCTATTCGACGGCTGAAACCCGTGAGACGGATATCTCGATGCATATCGACCCGCGCGATACCGAATCCACGCTCAACTCTCTGGAGAACCGCATCGAAGATCTAGAGGCCGACGTGGAGTACCTATCGGAGAAACGCCGTGCCGGCGCCCGTGGCATCCAGAAAGACCTCAGCGACCACCAGGAACTCTATGACGTTCTTCGCAATACGTCGATGAAAGCCTTCGACGTATCGATGTATCTCACCGTTCGAGGCGAGACAGAGGACACACTCGATATCGACAGCGTCGCTAACACTGCCCGTCGGAGCCCGGCGAATCTGACGCCAGTCACCCCACGATTCGCACAAATGGATGCACTCACGTCGAGCAGTCCGGTCGGTGTCGACCAGCTCAATTCCCAACTGAACGCCAAGACACCCATGTTGAGTGCTGCAGTCGGGGCCATGTTTCCCTTCGTTGCAGGTGCACTTGCCGAACCCGGTATCGAGTACGGCACCTATGCACTTAATGAGAGCCCGCTCATCCTCGATCGGTTCACCCGTGAGACGGGCTACTGTATGATGGTCATCGGGAAACTCGGCGCTGGGAAATCCTTCTCGACGAAACTCCAACTCGTCCGCCGGGCGATGTACGACGCGGACTCGATGATAGTGATGCTTGACCCACTGGAAGGATTCGCAGGCGTGAACGATGCCCTTGGTGGTGAGCGTGTCACTGTCGGTGGCTCACGCGGATTCAACCCACTGGAGTTACAGCCAACGCCGGCGGAGATCCTCGACTCTGTCCCGGACCTCGATCCGTGGTCCGAGCAGATCTCGTGGGTGCTCACCTTCTTTGAGACGTTCTTCGAAAACGTCGCGAGCAGTCCCCTCGAAGACCGAAAACAGACACTCAGGCGAGCCGTCCAGGAGGCATACGAGCGCCAGGGAATCACCAAAGATCCGGCGACGCATGTGAACCCCTCGCCGACGATTCGGGACGTTATTGCGGTCCTTGAGGACATACTCGAAGACCCCGGTGCGTTCGGGTACGTCACTGGTGGGGAACAAGAGCGTGTCCGGAGTGACGTTCAATCGCTGCTCATCGACCTCCGGCCATCCTTCCGCGAGGGCGGCGACTTGGCGAATCTCGCCGAGCCGACGCAGTTCGATTTCACGAACGACGTTATCTACCTCGACTTACACCAGGAGGAAGGTACCCGTGGGCAGACAGAGACGAGCCTCATGATGCAGGTGCTGTTCAACGCCGTCTATGAGCGTGCCAAGCAGACCGACAAACGCGTTGTCTTCGTCATCGACGAAGCCCACTACCTCATGGGCGATTCGACCTCGCTTGGGTTTCTGGAGACGGCCGTCCGACACAGCCGACACTACGATCTGTCCTTGCAGTTCATCACACAGACCGGTGGGGAGTTCTCGCTGACGCCTGAAGCACGAACGATTGCGAACCTCTGTTCGATGAAGCTGATTCACCGCGTCGACGAGGCCGCCGAGCAGCTGGCCGAATGGTTCGGGTTGAGTGAGCGAGAAGTGAACTGGGTCCGCTCGGCGAAGGCCGGAAACGACGACGATGGGTACTCAGAAGCATTGCTGGGCGTCGACGAAGAAGGTTGGTTCCCACTGCGGGTTCGGGCGAGTGAGTATGAGGTCTCTGTTCTGGCTGGTGACGGGCGAGACGCGGTTATGGACGCGGTGAGCCAGAGTACGACAACCCGGGTTGGGACATCCCCCATGGAAACAGACGGTGGTTCTCAGTAGCTGCTGGTAGTGTCTAGAACAGAGCCCCAACGCTTGAGCGGAAAGATCAATGTTCTTGATTATCGCCACAAGCGGGGACGCCCTCCAACCTGCATCTGTCCACGAAGTCATTTAATATGCTCTCCGAGAATTGTCCGATAGCAAGATGGGGCACGTCTACTACCACCACCCTGCAGACAAGCAGTTCTCCCTCGATTTCGCCAATCCAGACCCCGAGAATCTTGTGTCGCAAATAGTTGACTACGACGGGGATGTAGCTGTGAAAGTCATGGAATACGAGCTGGACACGGAGTTCTACGGTGTCTACACATCTCGGGTCGGCGGCGGTGCAGTAAGCGATATGGAATTCGACATCAGTGACACTCTTGCGGACATGACTGAGGACAACGGGACGATTGTCGCACGTCTCCTAGAGATATATCGGGCACTCCTCTCGCAGAATGAGGAAGAAGAGGGAACACCTGTGGAGGCCTACAAGAATATCGACATTGACGCCCCTCCCCGAAGCGCTTGACGAGACATCGTGGGAGGGGACAGCAACAGATGTCGCTGGGCGCCTCGCATCGAATCTAATTCTCAAGCACGCTCTTCCCAACGCCAATCATCGAACTGCTGTGGCACTGATACAGTTATACCTGCGCCGCATCAACGTCGACTTTTCCATGCCCGAAACAAAGACCGAGATTGAACTAGACACGTACGACTGGCGAGAATGGGTCAACGAGTATATTAACGAATCAAAGCGTCTCCTGACTGTTCGTCGGAAGAATGTCTTATTCAAATATTTGCGTGAGTTCGGAGCTACGACGCTTGAGCGGAAACACCAGGTCATAATCGATTTGTCAGAGTATGAGCTCGACATGTATCCGCATGAAGCGAAAGCATTCTATGCCGAAAGACACGAAGACCTCTGGATAGAATTTGTTGAGCAGGCTGTCGAACGAGCCAGCTTTCCAGAATTGGCCGATACTACAGGGATATCTAAGGCGGAGTTCGCAGCAAAAATCCGGCAACTCGACTAGCGGACTGCGTTAGTCTTGAAGGGTAGCGACTAATCGGCCCGTTTCCTCGGCCTCCTCGCTACGCGACATCCCATATGTCGCAAGCGCCTCGTCAACTGCCTCATCAAGACTCATATCTCACTTCAATCTTAGCTGTGTGATTGTATAAATTCTTGGCTCTGTAGTTTCGATACACTGCGCTGGATTTCACGGGTATCGGACGCTCCGGCGAAGGTTGTAGACGGTGGCTTTGAGGATGATTTCACGGAATTCGAGCCACCAGCTTCGCGCACGCACGGCACCGCCGAGCGTGCGCTTGATGCTTGAGAAAACGGTTTCAGACATGGATCGCTGGTGGTACCGATCACTGTCCATGCGGGCGTTGTGAGCGTGATCGAGTGAGTTGAACAGACGGTGTTTGATCAGTGGGCGGATGCCGTTGTGACGGAGTTCGTCACGGAAGGCTTTCGCGTCGTATCCTTTGTCAGCAGCGAGGCTTCGCAGGTCGCCCGCGTTCCGGCGGGCGACCTGCGGGCCGATCTTGGCATCGTGTTTCTTCGAGGTAGTCGAGTGGATGTCGGTGATGTACAGCGTTTCGACATCCACCAGCGCAGTCACTTTCAACGACCGGACACGGTAGTCTGTGCGGTTTGCGTAGTGTCGGCTTGGCTGGTCACGATC
>NZ_JAYMGA010000009.1:0-130700 GCF_035656455.1 Haloarcula sediminis
AGTAAAACGACGAACTTCTTCGTTTTCAAACTGTTTCAGTCACGTCGAACCGAAGACAGCTGAAAATTGGCTCCAGAGTTTCGCTCGCTGGCACAATGCTCCAAACTAAACACGACCGTACTGACCGACTCACGGAACGTCACACTGCCACGAGAACTGTTCTATGACACTCGCAGTGAGGGCAGCTGTGTCGTGAATACGCAGTCGAGCCCGTGAGTATCGAGACGAACACCGCTACAACACCGAGAGGTCCATATCGAGCGCGGGGTACCAGCCGGCCAGCGCGGGCAGGTAGACGCCGAGGAACCGGTCGAGGAAGATGACGGGGATGACGACCGCCTCGGGGACGCCCAGGCCGACGAAGACGGCGGTGGCGGTCGCCTCGGTCACGCCGATGCCACCGGGCGTCAGCGGGAGCAGCGTGATGCTGTAGGCCGTCACCAGGTACAGCGGGAGCAGGAGGGGGTCGACCGCGGCACCGAACGAAAGGAACAGCAGCCACACCCGAATTCCGGGAGCGACGACGAGCGCACCGGCCCACCCGACCCCGTAGCGCAGCCAGATCGTCGGGTCCGTCGAGATGCGGCCAAAGGCATCGGCGGACGCCTCGGTGATGTCGGGGATAGCGCGGATGCGGCCTGCGAGCGCGCTCCCGACGCGGGGCACGCGCCCGGCCAGCGAGGCCAGGACCCCGACCAGCCGGTCCAGCGCGGTGAGGTTCATCCCGGCAAGCAGGACGGCGAGGCCGGCGGCGAGATACAGCGCCGTCGACAGGGCGAGCAAGAGCAAGAGGCCGGTAGAGACGCGGCCGACGATAGCGACCAGCCCGACGGCCGAGACGAGGCCGTAGAAGACGGCGTAGATGCCCGTGTGAGCGCCCGCGGCGGCGGTCGCGTCGCCGTAGTCGATGCCGGCCTCGGCCTTCAGGATGAAGGGCGCGGCCAGCCGGCCCGAGAGCCGCGAAGGCAGGAGCTGGTTGACGAAGTTGACGGCGAGGTCGACGCGGCCGGCGGTGAGCAGCCCGATACGGGCGAAGGGGGCGACGACGGCCCGCCACGTGTCGAACCGCGAGACGACGCCGCCGACGGTGACCAACACAAGGGCGACGAGGACGGCGGGCTCGGTCGCCCGGAGCCGTGTGCTGACGGTGGCGAGGTCGACCTGCGAGAGGAGGAAGGCGAGCGCGGCGAGGCCGATGCCGTACTGCAGGAGCGAGATAGCGATATCACGCCGGCTCGTCGTCACGTCAGTCCTCCCGTCGGCCCGCTCCGCGAGTCGCTGGGGCCCAGTCCGGGACGGCGTCGTCGAGCACGGACCGGGCGGTGACGAAGTCGAAGGGCTGATCCAGGATGTACTCGACGGCGTCGCGCATCCACTCGCCGGTGTGGTAGTAGACCCGCGAAGGAACGCCCTCGACCCGCGGTAGTCCCACGAGTTCCCACGGGTGGACGTAGAGGACGGGGACGATACCGCGGCGGGCGAGCAAGCGCATCCCCAGCGCGGTGTAGCGGGGCCCGAAAAAGCGCAGCCACGTCCCGGTCAGCGGGAGCCGCAACCCGGGCATCACGCTGGCGGGCAGTTCTGCCAGACCGTCGGGGGCCTCGGGGTCGACGGCCGTCGCCGGTGCGGGACGGTCGAGGTCGTACTCGCCGCCGTACCAGCCCGGTATTGCCCGGCTGGCGACGATACTGGAGTCGTATCCATACCCCGTCTCGGCCAGCAGATCGAAGTGGTCGTCGGTGATGTCGAAGGCGGGGGCGCGGAATCCGGTGACGGATTGCCCCGTGAGCGATTCGAGGCGCTCCCGGGAAGTCGCCAGTTCCTCGCGGCGCTCGTCGGCGGAGAGCCCCGAGAGCAGTTCGTGAGAGTGGGTGTGGGAGGCGATTTCGAAGCCGGCGTCGGCCAGGCGCTCGACGTGGTCGGGACAGCGCTCGACCAGCGAGGAGACGACAAAACAGGTCGTCGACGCGCCACGCTCGCCCAGCGTCTCGCGGAACCACTCCAGCCCGTTCAGGCCGATGCCCCGCTGGTCGGTCGTACCCGACGCCGACCGGTAGGCGGGCGTCTGGTCGAACAGCTCGACGTCGATGGAGAGGACGGCCGGACCACACCGCCCCCCGGACGTGTCGGTTCGGTCTTCGACGGCGTCGGAGACACTCCCGACGGTACGGCCGGCGATATCACTCATCGCGGAGTTCCTCGACCTCGCTGCGTAGCAGGCTGACCTCCTCGTTGAGCCGCGAGAGGCGGTCATAGAGCTTCCCGATGCGGTTGAACAGGTAGGTCGCGACGACGAAGAGGGTCAGATTAGAGATGACCAGGATAGCGCGGGCCTTCAGTTCCAGGCCGAGTACGGTCGCAACGACCTGGAAGATGTCGGGAAACACCGCGACGACGATGAGTCCCCCGCCGATAGCCAGGGAGACGACAAAGAGCGCGATGGCTTCCCGGCCCTGTTTGACCAGCATATAGCCGTTGACGAGGAAGGCGATACCGACGACCAGCGCGATGAGATTGACGAGAGTGTACTCGACCATAGTTAGCGAAAGAGCAGCACGCGGAGGATAGTGTCGGTCATCCGAATCGGGTACAGCGCGAAGGTGTCGAGGGTGAACTGGGACTCGCCTTCCTCCCGTGTGGGCATCTTCGTGGAGACCTCCGTGATGGCGTAGCCGCCCTTGGCGGCCTCTAAGGTCTGTTCGATGGCCCAGTGTTTGTCCCCGCGGTGGAGGATGTCGGCGAGCATCGACACCCGGTAGACGCGGAAGCCGCTTGTCACGTCGGTTATCTCGATGTCCCCGAGGTGGTTGACCAGCCGGGTGAAAAACTGGATGCCGACGTTGCGCGTCGCCGAGTAGTCCTGGTAGCTCTCGTTGAGATAGCGGCTGGCGATGACCATGTCGTGGCCCTCACTCGCCACGTCAAGCAGCTCCGGAATCTTCGCCGGGTCGTGCTGGCCGTCCGCGTCGACCTGGACGACCCAGTCGTAGCCGTGTTTGATCGCGTACTGGTAGCCGGTCCTGACCGCGCCGCCGACGCCCGTGTTGAAGACGTGCTCGACGACGGCGGCGCCGTGGTCGCGGGCGATGGCGGCGGTGTCGTCGGCAGAGCCGTCGTCGACGACGACGACCCGGTCGACGTACTCCCCGGTCTCGTCGATGACCGGCCCGATGGTCTCGGATTCGTTGTACGCGGGAATGACGGCGACGGTACGCACTATTTGCCCGGTATTCAGCAGCCGTATATATGCGTTGTGTCATGCCGTCGTCACAGACGGAAAGACCTATTGGCGCGCTCGCGGGGAGTTTGGATATGACGCGGACGTTCGTCGTCGGGCTCGACGGCGCGAGCTGGCGGCTGCTCGACCCGTGGATCGAGGCCGGTGACCTGCCGAACCTGGCCGACCTACGGGCCGAGCACACGTGGGCCGAGACCGAGAGCTGTCTCCCGCCCGTGACCTTCCCCAACTGGAAGTGTTACTCCGCCGGGAAGGACCCCGGCGGGCTGGGGGTGTTCTGGTTCGAGCACATCGACCTCGCCGAGGAGCGCATCGACGTGGCCAAGGGCGGCGACTTCAAGACGGCGGAGCTGTGGGACTATCTGGCCGACGACGGCCAGACACCCGGTGTCGTCAACATGCCGACGATGTATCCCCCGCGGGA
This sequence comes from Haloarcula sediminis, assembly GCF_035656455.1. Taxonomy (NCBI): domain Archaea; kingdom Methanobacteriati; phylum Methanobacteriota; class Halobacteria; order Halobacteriales; family Haloarculaceae; genus Haloarcula; species Haloarcula sediminis. Next base: position 3,663 of record NZ_JAYMGA010000009.1, read on the forward strand.
CATCGGCGGGCCCGTCGTGGCCGGCGGCCCCGACGCCGTCCAAGGTGAGTACCGTGCCATCGACAGCGGCTACGCCGCGCCCGAGGGACTGGAGGACGAACTGGAGGAGCTGTTCGACTATCGCGTGCATCCGGACCCGCTGCTTTCGGGCAACGACGAACGCGGCGCGGAGGTCGACGCTATCCTGGACGTGATAGAGCGCCGCTTCGAGGTGGGGCTGCACCTGCTGGAGGAAAAAGACCTGGACTTTGTCCACGTGACGCTCTTTTACCTGAACGTCCTCCAGCACTTCTTCTGGGACGACGAGCCGACCAAGCGCGCCTGGGAGATGGTCGACGAGCAACTGGGCGAGCTGGCGGCGATGGACGACCTCAATCTCGTCTTGATGTCCGACCACGGCAGCGGCCCCACCACGACGGAGTTTTACATCAACGAGTGGCTCGCCGAGAACGGCTACCAGACCCACGAGCGAACCGTCGAAGACCTGTTTCGGCCCCTGGGCCTGACACGGGAGAACGTGTTGGGCGTCGCCAAGAAGGCCGGTGTCGTCGACCTGCTGGCGAAGACGGTCCCCGAGTCCATCCAGCAGCTCGTCCCCCAGAGCGCCGGGGCCAAGCGAGCCCGCAAGTTGGAGGCCATCGACCTCGCGAAGACCCAGGCCGTCGCCAGCGGCCAGGGTCCCATCTACCTGATGCCCGGCACACCTGAGTCGGTTCGGGACCAGCTCATCGCGGACCTGCGCGCGGTCGAGGATAGCGAGGGGAAGGTGTTCGACGGCGTCTACCGCGGCGAGGAGGTCTACAGCGGCGAGTACGTCGACGAGGGGCCGGAAGTGGTCGTCGACATGCGCGACGGCGTCCACGTCAACGACGGTATCGGCGGCGGGCAGATCCAGACCGCGCCGGACCGCTGGGCCGCCGAGAACACCCGCAACGGCATCTTCCTCGCGAGCGGGCCCGACTTCGCCAGCGAGGGCGAAATCGACCGGATTTCCATCACCGATATGGCGCCGACCATCCTGGCCGCCCACGGGGTCGACATTCCCACGGACATGGTCGGCGAGGTGTTACCGATTCACGCCGAGGAATCCGACGTGGGCGAGCAGGACCCGATAGATATCGGCGCCCGCGGCGAGGGGACCAGCGAGGAGGTCGCCGACCGGTTACAGCAGCTGGGCTACATGGAGTAGGCCGGGGAGTATTTTCGGCGCGAGTCACTACGTCGCGGTATGGACGCCCACCTCCGGGCCGGCATCGCCGTCTACAACGCCGGCCGGCACCACGCCGCCCACGACGCCTGGGAGGACTACTGGCTCGATCTCGATTCCGGCGAGGACGAGCGCTTTCTCCATGGCCTCATCCAGTTCACCGCCGTCGTCCACCACGGCACCGACGGGAACTGGTCGGGAGCCGGCGGGCTGGCCGAGAGCGCCAGCGAGTATCTCGTCGATCTACCAGCCGACTACCGCGGCGTAAACCTCGACGACGTGCGCCCGTTCCTCGCGCGGGTGGCTGACGACCCCGAGAGCGTGGAGTGGGCGGAGCCGCCGAAACTGACCCACGAGGGCACCGCCGTAGGCTACGACGACCTCGACTTCGACGCGACCGAGGTCGCCGCCGAGGTGCTGGCCGAGGCCGACGGCTACGACGACGCCGTGGTCGCAGACGCCGTCGACTACGCCCGGAAAGAGCTAGACGAGCAGGGGGAGGGCCGGTTCGTGGGCCAGCTGTTCGCGTTCGTCCAGGAGCCCGACGACCGGGCGTTCGTCTACGCCCACCTCTCGAACCACGTCGAGCGCGAACGACAGAAGGACGACGACGTGGCCGGGCTGTTCGACTAGCGACGGTGAGTGCGCTCGAAGCGACTGCTGACGGCCAGTGCTGCGTTGTACCCAGAGCCCCTAGTCGTCGGCAGTCCCCTCGGCACGCACCGGCTCGGATTCGTGCTGGACGAGCCCCTGGCCGACGCCCAGCGCCTCGTCGGTGCGCTGGATGCTCTGTTCGGCACTCGCGGTCCGTCCCGAGAGCGCCCGCACGGCGTCGATGTTCTCGGGGACCACGTCGGACTCCTGGTGGATAGCCTGGAACAGATAGAGGTCCCGACCCTCGACCGTCACGGACTCCGCCCAGATGCAGTTCTCCCAGACGTCGCCGCGCGGGCGGCCGGCGTCGCGGGTGTACTCCTTTAGCTTCCCCGCGCCGTCGATGCCCAGCGTCTCGGGGATGAGAAACAGGCGGGATTCGTCGGCAAGCAGGTCCCGGACCTCGGTCGCCGACGGTTCGGACTCCAGCGTGACGTTGACCGAGTGGGTGTGCATCTGCGTCGTCGGCACTTTCATCCCCATCGTGTCGATGGCGAGGTCGGGAAACACCGTCTGCACGTCGGGGCCGTGGTGGGAGGGGATTTCGACCGGGTCGGGCAACGTGTCGTTGATGGGGCCGCGGCTGGTCTGGCCGGGGTCGCCACCGCGTCGGACGAGGGTGACGCGGGCCTTCTCGATGCCGTAGGACTCCGAGAGCGGGGCAAAGAGCCGCGAGAGCCCGGTCGTGTTACAGGAGACTACGCGGGCGGTGTCGGCACCCACGGCCGTGTCGTAGTTGGCCCGGGCGTTGAAGCTCACGTCGGCCACGTCGGCCGACTCGCCGCCCTGGAAGATGGCCGGCGTGTCGTGGTCGGCATAGAGGTCGGCGTTGGTCTCGCCGACGCCGCCCGGCGTGGTGTCTACGACCACGTCGCTGGCCCCGACCATGTCACGGACCGTCCCGGCCGTCTGGAGCCCCGCCGCGTCGAAGGGGTCGGCCCCGTCGTCGCCGGCGGCATAGAGGTCGTAGCCGCGGTCTACGGCGATGGTTGCCTCGAAGTTCGGCGAGCGTTTGGCGACGCCAGCGACCGTCATATCCGGCTGGGCACGCACCGCATCGGCGACCCGCTTGCCGATCGTGCCAAAGCCGTTGATGCCCACATGGAGCATGCGAACCCGTTGACGGCGGTCGGCCATATTCCTTCTGATTAATAATTAAATATCTTTACTCGGATAGTTGTTCTCGTCGAATGGTATCAAAGCACAATAACAGGCGGCGACGGGACGACCCCACCAAGAGTTAATTCGTCAGGGCCCCTGTCCCGGGTATGGACAACTCCTCGCTCCGCCGACCCGCCGAGACCGCCGTCAAGCAGTGCATGGACCTCCGGCCCGGCGAGTCGTGTGCAGTTATCACCGACGACAAACGCAAGGCCATCGGCGAGGCCCTCTATCGAGTGGCCAGCGAAATCGCCGACGACACCGTCTTCGTGCGCTACCCGCCGGGAAACCAGCACGGGGAGGAGCCGCCACGGCCCGTGGCCGGCGCGATGCGGACCGCCGACGTGGTGCTGGCGCCGACGACCAAGAGCCTGACCCACACCGAGGCCCGCAGCGACGCCAACGCCGCCGGCGCCCGCGTCGCGACGCTCCCGGGCATCACCGAGGGCGTCTTTCTGATGGGGCTCGACGCCGACTACGAGGCCATCGAGGGCCACTGCGAGGACGTGCTCGCACAGGTCGACGGCGCCGAGGAGATTCGGGTCACGACGCCCCAGGGGACCGATATCACCTTCGGCCTGGGGAGCCGGGAGTGGCTCATGGACACCGGTATCGTCCACGACGCGGGCGAGATGTCGAACCTCCCCGCGGGCGAGGTGTTCATCGCGCCCGAGACCGCTGACGGCACCTTCGTCGTCGACGGGACGATGCGCCCCCACGGGAAACTCGACGGCGAACTCCTCTCCTTCGAGGTGGAGGACGGCACCGTCACCGACATCTCGGACCCGGACATCCGCGAGCAGGTCGAGACGGCCGCCGAGGACGTGGGCCGGGACGCCTACAACCTCGCCGAGCTGGGCATCGGGACCAACGTCGCCGTCACCGACCTCGTCGGCTCCGTGCTGCTCGACGAGAAAGCGGGGGGCACCGTCCACATCGCCGTCGGCGACGACCACGCCATCGGCGGCGACACCCACGCGCCGATCCACCTGGACGGCATCCTCAAAGAGCCGACCGTGTATGCGGACAGCGAGGAAGTGGAACTTCCTCGTGGTGAGTGAGCGGCGCAGCCGCGAACGCGGGGAGGTCGTAGACCTCCCGGAAGGCGAGCGCTGAGAGAGCCAAACGGCGTGAGCCCCCGACCGTGAACGGGGAACAAATCGACTCGTGGACTCCGGAGCTGGCGAGGTGCCGCCGGCGTCGTATTCACCCGGTCGCGAACTCCTCGCGCCAGACGGTGTAGCCGACGAGCAGCGCCGCGAAGACGAGCGAGACGACGAGGAGGCCATCGAGCGGCACCGGATAGCCGGCGTTCCAGGCGAGGACGAACGCGTGGACGAGACCGAGAAAACCGGTCGTCGCGACCGTGATAACCGGGCCCGTCTGCGGGTGGGACGGGGGGTCCACAGCCATGGCGCCTTTCAGCACCAGCTGTGTGACCAGCATGAGAGCCGGGAGCAGGACGACCCCGACGGCTTTCGGGACGTAGTTGTCGGGCGTCCCCGACGCGGAGAAGTGGATGGCCACCTCGCCCGGGAGCTGGGGCCAGAGGGCGACACCGAGCAGCGCCGCCAGGAGGCTGATACCGGCGGCCAGCGAATCGGAACGGGACCAGTCGAGCGACATCACCGCTTGTTTCGAGGCGGCGGCTGAAGTCCGTTGCCCTGGGGTGAGAGATCAAACCACGGGTAGCGTCGGTGCGACGACCATTTACGCCCGCGCGGTGAAAACGCCGGTATGAGCGACGCGACACCCGGGGAGCGAATCGGGCTCCCCTGTCCGGCCTGTTCGCCGGACATCGAGACGGTTCACGAGATACTGAAGCCCGGCGGCCACGTCACGGTCCGCTGTACGGACTGCGACCACGTCCACAAGGAGACCCTGCCCGAGGACACCACCCTCCAGCGCGACGTCGTCGTCTCACAGGACGGCGAGTCGTTCAAGGCACAGGTCGACGTGCCCGAAGGCGAACAGCTGGCCGTCGGCGAGGAGTTCCTGCTCGAAACGGAAGAAGCGGTCGTCAGCGCCCGCATCACCAGCCTGGAGACCGACGACGGGCGCGCCGAGGAGGCGCCCGTCGACGAGGTCGGGACCATCTGGTCGCGGGCCGTCGGGAACGTGGCGGTCAACGTCACGATGCATCCCAAAGACGGCCGCCACGACGAGACCGAGAGCTTCAAGCTCCAGGTCCCCGGTGACTACGAGTTCACCGTCGGCGAGACCGAGCAGTTCGGCGAGGAGGAGTTCACGGTCGAGGGTATCCACGTCCGCGACGACGCCAAAGGCTACGAACACGAGAAGCTCGATTTCGACGGCGACATGGTGTTCGCGAAGGACATCAACCGCCTCTACGTCCGCGACGAGTCCTCGACCGCGTGGTCGGCCTGGTAATCGACCGACTGCGTGCCGACGGCCGGCCGAGCGGACAATTCTTATAGCTCCGGTGGGAAGCTCGGTTATGGACCCAGCGGTGCTGCGGGGCGACATGGTCGACAGCCTGCAACACGAGAGCAAAGGCGTCGTCCGGAGCGAGTGGCTCTCGGCAGCGATGCGGTCGGTCCCCCGCGAGGCCTTTGTCGGCGAACAGCAGGCGTATTCGGACCGGCCGTTCGAGCGGCTCGGGACCCGCGTCCTCTCTCCCAGTACCGCCGCGCGACTGCTGGAAGCGCTTTCCCCCGAGGACGGCGACGAGGTGCTCGTCGTCGGCGCCGGCGTCGGCTACACCGCCGCCGTGCTGGCCGAGCGGGTCGGCGCCGACCGCGTGCAGGCCATCGACATCACCCGCCGGCTCGTCTACGAGGCGCGCTCGAACCTCGCCGAGGCGGGGCACGAGGCCGTCCTCGTGGACCGCCGCGACGGCGCCGAGGGGCTCCCCGAGTACGCGCCCTACGACAGAATTCTGCTGGAGGCAGCGGCCGTCGAACCGCCCCGAGCCCTGGTCGACCAGCTGGCTCCCGACGGCCGGCTCGTGATGCCACTCGGGACCAGCGAGCAGACGCTGGCCGTCGTCGACGCCGACGGCCGGGCCGAGCGCCTGGGCACTGTCGCCTTCCAGCCGATGCTCGTCGAGGGCGAACAGGCCGACACGGTCGAGCGCAACCGGACCCGCCGCGAGGACCGCGAACACGCAGAGCGGTCGGCCCAGTCGCGGGCCGGCTGGGAACAGGACTGGATCGACTGGGACTAGTCGTTTCTCACCACCAACAGTTCGGTGTTCGACTGCTCGTCGCGGTAGTTCCCGCTTGACGGCGGTTTCACCGAGAACGTAATCGTCCCCTCCTGCTGGTTCGGCCCCAGCGACGGGTCCAGCGACAGTTCCGCTTCGCCGTCGTCGCCCGTCGCGGCCGTCGTGACGCTGTCCAGCGTGGCGGTCCCGCTTTTCGCGACGACCGTCGCGTCCGCAACCGGCGACCCCTTCGGGTCGACGACGGTGACGGTCACGTCGGTGTCGCCGGTCCCGGTCACCTCTGGGTCGGGGTCGACGTCAACCTCGGTCACCTGAAGCGTTTCCAGTCCCGAGATGGTGCTCATCATCACCCCGAGACAGGCGACGCCGACGACTAGCGCGATGACCAGCCGGATGGGGAGTCCCTCTATCGCCCGTTCGTCACGCCACAGCGTATGACTCATGGGCCGGACTGGTCGCGTGTTGGTACTTGAATCGTCGGGCGAACGTCCAAGGGCGATAGCGAGAGCAGACGAGGGGGCGGCGTCAGTGGCCTGGGGCTGGCGACGCTACAGCCCCGCGAGGGCGACGAGACCCCACGCCAGCCCGATAGCGGCCAGCGCGCCGGCCAGGTTCCCGGCGGCGTTGAGCCCGGCTTTGAGCCGGTCACCCGATTCCCACAGGTGGACGGTATCGAACGAGAACGAGGAGAAGGTCGTAAAGGAGCCACAGGCGCCGGTGCCGACAAACAGCAGGAGTTCGGTGTCGAGGCTCGCGAAGGTGACCAGCGCGAGGACGAAGCTCCCGACGACGTTGACGGTGAGCGTGCCCAGCGGGAACCCCTCGACATCGACCGCCGCGCCCAGATAGTGCCGACAGAGCGCGCCGATGGCGCCGCCGGTGCCGACCAGATGTGCCGGCTCGACGCTCACCATCGCTGCTCCCTCCGTTCGAAGACGGCGACCGCCTGGCGAGCGAGGAGCACGCCGCCGAAGCCGAGCGCGTAGCTGGCGACGACGTTCGCCACAGCCCACTCCGGGGTCAGCGCGGTCTCGACGGCGAACGTGCTGTAGGTGGTAAACGACGAGAGGAAGCCGGTGGCCGCGGCGACTTTCGTCTCGCCGGAAAGCACACCCAGATGCATCGCCTCGTACAGCAAGAATCCGAGCGCGAAGCTCCCGAGGGCGTTGACGAGGAGTGTGCTCTGGAGGCCGGGGACCAGCGAGCCGACGAAGTACCGCAGGTTCGAGCCGGCGAAGCCGCCGATGCCGATGAGGATTACCGTTTCGACCGTCAGCAGTGGATGTGACTCTGTCATGGGCGAGTAGCAGGAGTCATCAGCCCGGTGTGTCCGGACGGTTGGGGAAGGCGGACTCCATCGCCCGTGTCGACCCAGTGTTTCGCGAGTCCGAGTTTATTCGTTCCGGAATCGAGCGCATGGACACAGCGCTGAAGGCCCCGTAGCGCGACCACCTGATATGGACCCCGCGGAACTGCGCGCGGCGATACCCGCACTGGAGCGCTGTACGTACTGCAACACGGGCGCGAGCGGCCCGAGCCCGCGCAACGTCGTCAGGGCGGCGACGGACTTTCTGGAGCACCACGCCTTCGAGGCGCCCGCCGACGAGGGACCGTACACCGTCGCGTTCGACGCCCTCGAAGCGGCTCGGGAGGTCGCCGCCTCCCATCTTGGCGCCCGCCCGGCCGACGTTGCCTTCACCCGGAGCACGGCCGACGGGATAAACCTCGTCGCGGGTGCCATCGACTGGCAGCCCGGCGACGTGGTCGTCCGTACCGACCTCGAACACCCCGCCGGAACCCTGCCCTGGGACCGGCTGGAAGACACCCACGACATCGAGGTCCGGGTACTCGAAACCGAGGCCGGCCGCGTCGACCTGGACGACGTGAAAGCCGCCGTCGACGGGGCCCGACTGCTGCTCACCAGCTCGCTGACTTGGAGCCACGGCACGCAGTTGCCGGTCGCGGAGATGGTGGACATCGCCCACGACGCCGGGGCGCAGGTGCTCGTCGACGCCGTCCAGTCGGTCGGACAACACCCCGTCGACGTAGGAGAGTGGGGGGCGGACTTCGTGGCGACGGCGGGCCACAAGTGGCTGCTGGGGGTGTGGGGCAGCGGGATGCTGTATGCCGACCCCGAGGCGCTCGCCCGGACGAGACAGACACGCATCGGCTACCGCAGCGTCCAGGACATGGGAGCAGACGACTACGCCTACCACGAGGGGGCCCGCCGCTTCGAGGTCGGCACCACCTCGCCGGCGCCCTACGTCGCGCTGGCGGAGGCCATCGAGACGATTGAATCGGTCGGCCTCGACACCATCGAGTCACGCGTCGCCGACCTGACCGACCGGCTGAAAGCGGGGCTCGGCGACCGACTTTTGAGCCCCGAACAATACGAGTCGGGGCTGGTCACCTTCGAGGCCGAGGACCCCGAGGCCACCGTCGAGCGGTTGGCCGAGCGGGGCATCGTCGTCCGGTCGCTGCCACATCCCGAGGCCGTCCGGGCGTCGGTCCACGCCTTCAACACGCCGGGTGAGATCGACGCCGTACTCGACGGCGTGGCATAGGTTGATTTGCCCGCCGGCCCTCGCCGCGGTATGGACGGACGGCCGGTCGCCACCTGCTTTCTGCGCAACGACGGCGAGATACTGCTCCTCCGGCACAGCGAGTCCGTCGGGAGCTACCGGGGGAAGTGGGGCGGTGTCGCCGGTCACCTGGCTGGCGATGTGGGGCGAGAGCGCGACCCCGAGACGGCCGCACGCGCCGAGATCGCCGAGGAGACCGGGCTGGCCGACGCCGTCTCGCTCGTCCGGTCGGGCGACCCCTTCGCCGTGGCCGACGGCGACCAGCGGTGGCTGGTCCACCCGTTCCTGTTCGACTGCGACTCGCGTTCTGTCGAGCCAAACGAGGAGACCGCCGGGTTCGAGTGGGTCCACGCGCCCGAGATCCTGCGCCGCGAGACGGTCCCACGCCTGTGGACCAGCTACGACCGGGTCCGGCCGCGGGTGGCGACGCTGGCCGACCGCACGCACGGGTCGGCGTGGCTCTCCCTGCGGGCGCTCGAAACGCTGCGCGACGAGTCGGCACTTGCGGGGGCGGGACGGAACAGCGAGATGGAGACGAGCGAGCGCGGCGGCGACGACTGGGGAGCGCTGGCCGACCTCGCCCGCCGCCTGCGGGACGCCCGCTCGTCGATGGCGGTGCTCGAAAACCGCGTCAATCGCGTGATGATGGCCGCGAGCGATGGACGGACTCCCGAGGCCATCGAGCGGGCTGCCCGCGGCGCCATCGGCCAGGCTGTCGACACCGACAGCGGGGCCGCCCGGCTGGCGGCCGACGCGATGGGCGAGCGGGTGGCGACGCTGTCGCGGTCGGGGACCGTCGCGGCGGCAATCCGGCGGGCCGACCCCGCGGCCGTGCTGGTGGCCGAGTCCCGGCCCGGCGGCGAGGGCGTCGGGGTCGCCGAGTCACTGGCCGACGTGGCGGCCGTGACGCTGACCACGGACGCGGCGCTGCCGTTCGAACTCGGCGAATGGCGCGCCGACACGCTGGTCGTCGGCGCGGACCGGGTGTTGCCCGACGGGCGCGTCGTCAACAAGGCGGGCACCCGCGGGGCCGCGCTGGCGGCGGCCGAGGCGGGCATCGACTGTCTGGTCGTCGCGGCCAGCGACAAGGTCGCCGCCGACGGCGGCTACGACCTCGAACCCCGGGACTCCGCTGAGCTGTACGACGGCGACGCCGACGTGGCTGTGGCGAACCCGACCTTCGACGTGACGCCCGCCGACGCGGTCGCGTCGGTCGTGACCGAGCAGGGGCGGCTCTCGACGGACGAAGTGGCGGCCGTCGCGGCCGCTCACCGGGAGTGGACGGCGTGGGAGCAGTAGCGGGGCGACGGGCGAGCCCGACTGCGAGTGCAGCAGGGTCACGTCCAGCGCCAGCGGAGCGTCACTCCCAGCGGGCGACCGCTCGCACGGGGCCGCCGTCGCCCTCGGCGAGTGCGAGCGGGAGCGCGGTGAGTTCGAACCGCGCCGGAACGCTGTCGAGGTTCGTCAGGTTCTCCGCGATGAGCCGCCCGTTCCCGAGCAGTTCGTGGTGGGCGGGGACGCTCGCTTCGGGGTGGTCTGCGGTCGCGTGCGGGTTGTCACTCCCGCCCACCCCGTCGGTCACGTGCGGGTTGTCACTCGCACCTTCGCTCGGCGTCGGGTCGACGTTGAGCGCATCGATGGCCACGTCGTAGCCGTGGTCGACGCAGTGGCGGGCGGCAGCGGGTGAGAGATACGGGTGGTCCAGATACTCGGGGTCGCCCCAGTGGCGGTCCCACCCGGTCCACAGGACGACCGCCCCGGCATCAACCGTCGGCAGGTCCGCGGGCCGGATTGCTTCTCGGGGCGAGTGTCCGCGCAGGTCCACGCGGACGGCGTCCCGGACGAACCGCGAGACGGGGAACGCGTCGAGGGACCGACCCTCGGGTTCGGTGTGGCTGGGCGCGTCGACGTGCGTTCCGGTGTGGCTGCCACAGGAGACGGCGGAGACGCGGTAGCCGTCGTCGGCCATCGTCGCGTGGCTGTCGACTGTGACGGGCGGGTCGCCGGGGAAGACGGGCATCCCCGACTCGACGGGGTGAGAGAGGTCGGCGTGGGGCACGTCGGCAGTGGCGGTGGCGGGCAGGTAGCACTGTCGGTGTCGGACCGGGAGTGGCGACCGGCCCGTCTCAGGCGTCAATGTACGAGAGGTGTTCGGTGAGGTCGGTCGCCGAGAGCATCCCGACGACGCCCTCGTCCCCCTCGACCGGGAGGTGCTGGATGTCCTCGGATATCATCTTCGCGGCCGCGTCGCGAACCGAGTCGTCGACGCCGACAGTGACGACCTCGTCGGTCATGTACGACGCCACGGTGGCGTCGGTCGCCCCGTCAGTCGAGACAAGGTCGACGAAGTCGGTACTGGTCAGGATACCCACCAGTTCGTCTTCATCGTCGAGGACCAGTACCGACCCGACGGCCTCCTCCAGCAGCGTGGTCCCGGCGGCCGCGATTGGAACGTCGGGAGTGGTAGTTACGAGATTTTCACTCATCAAGCGTGAAACGCTTATATCTTTTATTTCCATACGCATATACTACCGTAAAAGAGTGTAAATCCTGCGATAAGTGCAGATATATCGAAGTCTGCGTTCGGCTCGCTGGAGCCCGCCGGCCGGATATGCCAAACAGTTTAACCACGTACTAGGGAAAGCGTTTATAATAAAATTACACACGTTAGCACGGAGCAGTAAGCTATGAGTTCCGACAGTTACGCGGGAATCGAGCTGACGCCGACCCAACAGCGTGTTCTCCGGGAGTTGGTGGCGCGGTATCGGGAGAGCGAGACCCCGGTGAAAGGCGAGACGGTCGCGGCCGGCGTCAACCGGAACGCGGGGACCATCAGAAACCAGATGCAGAGCCTCAAGACCCTCCAGTTGGTCGAGGGCATCCCTGGACCACAGGGCGGGTACAAACCGAAAGCGGGGGCCTACGACGCGCTCTCGCTGCAAGAGGTGAGCGAACCGGCACCGGTCCCGCTGTACTACGAGGGCGACCGAATCGAGGGGGCGATAGTCGGAGAGATAGCCCTGCCGAGCGTCCTCCACCCGGAGGACTGCCGAGTTGAGGTCGAGCAACAGGGAGTGGCCACCGAGACGTTCGAGGAGGGCGGTGCGGTCGTCGTCGGCCCGACGCCGTGTAACGACCTCCGTATCGACGGTGTTGTCGAGGGCGTCGACGACGTCAACAGCGCGCTCGTGGTCGGGGTCGAGTCCATGCACGCACCGGCGGACCTGCCGGCGCGGTAGTCACCGCTCGTCGAGCACGACGGGGACCCCGGCTTCGGCCACGTCGGCGGCGAACTCGCGGGCGTTCGCTTCGAGATTCGAGAAGGTGTTGTAGTGGACTGGCACGACGAGGCGGGGCTCGATTGTGGCTGCGAGCCCGGCGGCCTCGTGGCGGTCCATCGTCGCTCGCGGGCCGATAGGGGGGCAAAACACCGACGTTTCCAGGGTTCGGTGCCCCGGTAACACGTCGCTGTCGCCGGGGTAGTAGACGCGGGTCCCGTCGACCGCGACCATGAACCCACAGCCAAATCCCTCGGGGTGGTAGGGGGTCCCGTCGGGCAGAGTGTGCTTGCCCTCGGGCTCGTTGTGGGCCGGCGAGGTCCAGATAGGGACGCCGTCGACCTCCAGCTGTGACTTGGCGTCGACCTCGCGGACCTCGTAGGGGAGGTCGACGATAGAGGGCAGATCCCGCTCGACGTCGCGGCCGTCGATGCCCTCGAAGGCGACGATGGTGGTGTCCTCGTTTGCGACCCGCTCGATGCCGTCGGGGTCGTAGTGGTGGACGTGGGTGACACAGACGATGTCGGCGTCCTCGGCGCGGTAGTCGGTCGACGGCGGGTGGCCGATGCCGTCGGCGTGTGGCTCCCACTCCCCAGAGAGGACGCCGTACCGGCCGGGGTCGGTGTACACCACGCGGTCGTCGCCGGCGATACGTATCGTGGCATAGCCCAGCCAGTCGATGGTCAGGCCCTCGTGGCGGACAGTCATTGACGGTAGTTCGTGGTGCCACCGGGATAAACCGGTGGTTTCTGCTCGGGTGCTGTGGCGGCGACAGCGCTGATAGAGAAATCGACCGGAGCTTCCCTCGCGGCACTGGCAGCTGCAAGCCGTTCGTATATGTCAGCTCGCCCCCACAACTTACGTCAGATGACTAACAGTAAGGCCGGTGCGGACGCGGACTCCGACCCGGGGGCGACCCAGTCGACCGACTGGGCGGACGCCATCGGTGACGGCGGGCTCGTCGTGGTCTCGAACCGCCAGCCGTACAGCCACACGCGCGACAGGGACGAGATCATCGTCGAGGCCCAGGCCGGCGGTCTGACGGCCGGGTTAGATCCGGTGATGCAGGCGGTCGGCGGGACGTGGATCGCGTGGGGGGACGGCGACGCCGACCGCGAGGTCGTCGACGAGAACGACTGCGTCCCGGCCCCGCCGGACGACCCCGGATACACGCTCTGTCGCGTCTGGCTCGACGAGGCGGAGGTCGACGACTACTACTACGGGTTCAGCAACCAGGTCCTCTGGCCGATCTGTCACTCCGCCCTGACCAACGTCACCGAGTGGGGGCGCTACTGGGAGCAGTACCGGTCGGTCAACGAGCGGTTCGTCGACGCCGTCGAGGACCACACCGAACCCGGCGACATCGTCTGGTTTCAGGACTACCACTTCGCGCTCGCCCCCGCCATCGCCCGCGAGCGGGTCGACGACGACACCGTGTTGATGCAGTTCTGGCACATCCCCTGGCCGGCCTGGGACACCTTCCGGGGCTGTCCCCACGGCGAGGCGATAATCGAGGGGCTGCTCGGCAACGACCTGCTCGTCTTTCACGTCCCGCGCTACCGGGAGAACTTCCTGAACTGCGTCGAGACAGCCCTGGACGGCGCGGACGTCGGCCACGAGACCGGGACCGTGAGCTACGAGGGCGGGACGACACAGGTCACGGAGTTCCCGATGGGCGTCGAAGCGGACAAGATCGCCGAACGGGCGGGCAGTGAGGCGGCCGACGAGTTCTGGGCCGAGTTCACCGAGAAGTATCAGGTGGCGGACACCGTCGCACTCGGTGTCGACCGGCTGGACTACAGCAAGGGCATCCCCGAGCGCCTCCGGGCGCTGGAACAGTTCTGGGAGCGCAACCCGGAGTGGCGGGGAAAGCTCACCTACGTCGAGAAGGGCAGCGAAACCCGTTCCCAGATTGACTCCTACCAGCAGGTCCAGGAACAGATCGAGGCGGGCGTCGAGCGCGTCAACGACCGCTTTGGCACCGACGACTGGACGCCGGTGCTCTCGTTCGACGAGTACATCTCACAGGAGGCGCTGGCGAGCCTGTACCGCCACAGCGACCTGGCGCTTGTCAGCCCGATTCGGGACGGGATGAACCTCGTCGCCCAGGAGTACGTCGCGGCACAGCTAGACGACGACGGTGTGCTCGTCCTCAGCGACCAGGCGGGCGCGGGCCGTCTGCTCGACGCCGCAGTGATGGTGAAACCCCAGAACACCGGTGCCTTCGCCGACGCCATCGAGCGGGCGCTGACGATGCGCGGGGCGGAACGGCGCGCCCGGATGCAGCGTCTGCGAGAGCAGGTGGCCGAGAACGACCTCGCGACGTGGACGGGGCTGAACCTGCGGGCGGCGATGGCGCTGCGCGACGGCGAGGGGGTCAGAACGCCGGACCTCCCGACGGGAGGGCAGCCGTGACGGCTCGGGAAGGGGCCCCTGTCGTGGACGCCGACCGCGTCGCGGACCAGCTCGGCGACGCCCCCGGCCTGGTGGTCGCACTGGACTTCGACGGGACGCTCGCGCCCATCGAGGACGACCCGGACACCCCGGGGATAACGGCGGCCAACCGGCGGGCGGTCGAGCGGCTGGTCGACCACCCCGACACGCTCGTGGCCGTCGTCTCCGGCCGCCAGCTGGCCGACCTCCGCCCGCGGGTCGGCATCGAGGGCGTCCGCTACGTCGGCAACCACGGTCTGGAGTACACCGTCGACGGCGAGCGGGAGGTCCACCCGGAGGCCGAGGCGCGGATGGCCGACCTCCAGGACGCCCGCGTGGAGATAGAGACACGGCTATCGGAGATGGACGGCGTCCACGTGGAAGACAAGGGAGTTACCCTCACCGTCCACTACCGCCGGGCGACAGACGCCTCGGCCGAGGACGTCACGGCCGTCGTGGAAGACGTTGTCGGGCCCGTCGAGGGGCTACAGACGGGCAGCGGAAAGATGATAGTCGAGGTCAAGCCGACCGTCGACTGGCACAAGGGCGCCATCGTCGAGCGGCTCCGCGACGAGGTGCCAGACACCTGGCAGACGGTGTACGTCGGCGACGACACCACCGACGAGGACGCCTTCGGGGTCCTCGACGAGGGGGATCTCGGGGTTCTCGTGGGCGACCGCGCGACCGCGGCCGACTACCGCGTTTCGACTCAGTACGAGGTGTCCCGACTCCTAGACTGGGTCGCCGACGCCCTCGGCGACGACGCTCCGGAGGAAGAGGGGAGAGAGCGGTAGGGCCGCCGGACCCGGTCGAACAGCCGGCTAGCGGACACCGAGAAACAGCACGCGGGCGGCGACAAACAGCGCGACAGCGACCAGCGCAATAGTTCCGCCCGCGGCGATATCGTAGCTGTACGACAGCGTGGTCCCCGTCAGCGTCGCGGCCTGGCCGACGAGGACGGCCGCCACGACCGACCGCCGGAAGCCGGACACCGCGGTCGCCGCGGCCACCGGAACGACGAGCATCGCGGCGACCAGAATGACGCCCATTATCTGCATCGACCCGACGACGACAACCGCCGTGAGGACGACGAGCAGCCGGTTGTACCGGCCGACATCGAGGCCGGCGGCGCGGGCGCCGACCTCGTCGAACGTGACGTACGCCAGCGGGCGGTAGGCGACGGTCACCACCGCAGTGACGAGAACGCTCATCGCTAGGAGGAGTCCCGTACTCGCCCGCGAGACCGTCGCCAGCGAGCCAAAGAGGTAGGCGTTGATACCCACGGCGATGCCGCCGTCGGTCGCGGTCACCAGGACGCTTCCGACGGCGAAGGCCCCGGTCAGGACGATGGCAAGCGACGTGTCCGTGTACGCGCCCGCGTAGTCGATGAGCGCCTGGACCAGCAGGGCCGCGAGGACGGCGACGACCAGCGCCGTCAGAAGTGGCGACACCGACAGCGCCAGCGTGGCGTTGACGAACAGACCGACGGCGACACCGGCAAAGGCCGAGTGAGCCAGCGTGTCGCCGATCATCGCCATCTCCCGGTGGACCAGAAAGCTCCCGACCAGCGGGCCGATGACGGCGATACAGACGGCGGCGAGGTAGGCCCGCTGCATGAACGGGAACCCCAGCACCCGGACGCCGGTTGCGCCGGCCACGGCGTCCAGCGCCGTTCCCCACACGTCCGCTAGGAACCACTCCATCGGGGCGACAAGCCACAGCAGTGTGAGCGCCTCCATCCTCAGTGCCCGTGCTGGAGGACGCCCTGGTCTGTGCCGTAGGCGTCGGCGAGCGCGTCGGTCTCGACGAAGGTCTCGGGGTCGCCGTGGAAGAACAGCTCCCGGTTGAGACAGGCGATCTCCGTCGCGTGGGTGGTCACGACGCCGATGTCGTGTTCGATGAGGACGACCGTGAGCCCCTCGTCGTTGAGTTCGTGGAGCAGGTTATAAAAGGCCTCCCGGGAGTCGGCGTCGACGCCGACGGTCGGTTCGTCCAGCGCGAGCAGGTCCGCCTCGGCCGCCAGCGCGCGGGCGATGAACACCCGCTGGCGCTGGCCGCCCGAGAGCTTCCCGACCCGTCGGTCGGCGAGGTCGGCGATTCCGACCCGGTCTAACGCCGACGCTATCGCGTCGCGGTCTGTGTCACGGAACCGCCGGAAGAGCCGGCGCGGGTACCGGCCCATCCGCACCGCCTCCCGCACTGTCACCGGCATCTCGCCGCCCGCCGCCGTCGCGTCCTGGGCGACGTAGCCGAGCCGCTCGCCGTCAGCAAAGCGGTGGGCCGGCTGGCCAAGGAGCCGAACCGAGCCGCTGTCGGGCCGGCGGAGACCGACAAGCAGCTCCAGCAGCGTCGTCTTCCCGGAACCGTTGGGACCGACGAGCCCGAGGAAGGCCCCCTCGTCGACAGTCATCGAGACGTCCTCGACGACGGGCTGGTCGCCGTAGCCGAAGGTGACATTCGAGAGTTCGGCGACGCTCATCTGGCCTCGAGGGCTTTCGTCAGCGTCGGCAGGTTCACCTGCTCCATCACGTCGATGTACCCCCAGTCGGACTCCTGCCAGGACTCGCGCAGCCCGGGCATCGCCGTCAGCGGAAGCACCTCGTCGGCGTCGGTCTCGGCGACGAGTTCCTCGGCCATCGTCTGGGACTCCAGCGGGTCGGCACAGATGTAGGTCAGCCCGTGCTCCCGAACGACGGTCCGAGCCCGCTCCCGGTCGTTCAGGGTGGGCTCGTCGTCCGGCGACGCGTCGGTCAGCGCCTCGACGTTGATACCGTAGCGCTCGCTCAGGTAGCCAAAGGCGTTGTGGCCGGCGACCAGAAGGGTGCCCTTCGAGGCGTCGGCGAGCCGAGACTCGATACGCCCGTCGAGGTCGGCCAGGCGGTCCTGGTACGCCGCGGCGTTGTCCGCGTAGCTGTCGGCGTTGTCCCCGTCGAACGCCGCCAGCGCCGCCCGAACGGTGTCGGCGGCAGTCGCGACGCGGGTCGGGTCCAGCCAGAAGTGCGGATCCACCGACTCGTGGTCGTGGTCGCCGTCCGCGCTCTCGTGTTCGTCGTGGTGTTCATCGCCCTCACTCGCGGTCCCGTGTGCCCCGCTCTCGTGTTCGTCGTGTGCGGCCCCGAATTCGAGCAGCGAGACGTCGACGCTCACGTCGACCGGCGTCACCTCGGCCCCGTCGGCTTCGAGGTCGTCGAGGATGTCGTCGACCCAGGGCTGGAACCCCTCCATGCCGTGAGCGAACACCGATGTGTCGTAGATGTCCTCGCGGACACTCGGCCCGGGCTCCCAGCCGTGGCCGTGCTGTCCGATAGGCACGAGGAGGTCGGTGCTTGCGCTGTCCCCGGCGACGTGCTCGGCGATGTCGTTGAAGACGAAAAACGAGGCCTGGACGTCGGCGGCGTTCGACTGCCCGGACCCGCCGGAACAGCCGGCGATGGCGCCGAGTCCGGCGATACCTGCGGTGGCCCCCAGCAGGCGGCGTCTGGTGTATTCGACCATATTGTTAAATATATACTCTATCTTAATAAGTTCTATTATTTGAATCTCTCTATTGTTAAGACCGGGCCGGAGCCGTCCGCGGAGCAGTGAGAGGCGCCGAGCTCGGGCGCACGACGAGGGCGAGCCCACTCCCGACCAAGCCACTGGCCGAAACTGGGGAGAAAGCGGCGAGCCACAGCCGGGGTGCCGTCCACTGTAGCCCCGACCCGGGCGACCAGACTGCGTTCGTCGGCGCGAGCCGCGGCTCGCACAACGCCACGGTAGCGATGCCGGTACCCGTGCCAACGACGGGACCCGGTCGAGTAGCTCACGGTTGGGCCCTGTGCTGGGCCCGGAGAAACGCTGCTTCTGTCAGAAGCGCCAAAATCCCACACGTCGAGGCGCACGATCGTCCTGTAGAACGGGCCTCCCGCCCGGGGGATGGCAGCGAGGGGAGTCACTGCGGGCTCGTCGATACCGTCGAACGGGGCGACACAGCACCCGCGAGCGGGTAGAGCGCCCTACTCGTCGCCCGACTCGGATACGTCGACAGTCAGTACCGGAACGGGCGACTTCGTGACGACCTTCTGGGAGGTGCTCCCGAGCATGTTCTTCTCGTACTCGCCCGCGTGTGTCCCCATCGTGACGAGGTCGATACCGGCCTCTTCGACATACGAGACGATGAGGTCTGCCGGGTTCCCCCGCGAGATAGCCGTCGTAACCTCGATACCGTCCGCTTCGAGAGCCTCCGCGACCGTCGAGACGGCCGCTTGCCCCTCCGCTCGTAGGTTCTCAAGGACCTCGTCGTGCATCTCGTCGTCCATCGCCAGGAACGCCCGGTCGTCGACGACGTACAGCACGTGGGCGGTGACGTCCCGTCCCTCGGCGATGTCGGTCGTGTGTTCCAGCACCTGATTGACTGACTCGCTGCCGTCCGTCGGAACCAGAATGTCGCTATACATTGCCCGTATGTATCGATGTACGCTACACATCGCTTTCGGTTCGCTGTCGGTACCGTTGGCAGGCTCACTCATCGTTTCGGGTGGCGATGACGAGCAGTTACTCCCCTGAGCCCCGGTTTCTATTAATAGACTGGTGAGCTGGTGTGGAAACAGTAGTTCTTTCCGGTGGTCAGCTGCGCATTCAGAAATCCCAAATCTATGAGATGATCTGAACCTTGTGCTGAATACAACCATTTATGTGGCTACCTGCTAGCCACTTCTATGGCCGATTTTTTCCGGGTCGGGCTTGGGCTTGCAATCGCAGCGATGGGTGCGTTAGCCGCTGTGAATCATCCTCTTGTAGACAAATTCAAGCGCGTCCAGAAGGCGATGGGGACTAAACAAAGTGCGGCCGATATCGAGATGAGTGAGGAGTCGATTATGCTCGGCCGAGCCGCCGGTTTGTTGACGATATTAGTCGGTGGTGGGATCGCGCTCGGCGTACTGTAACGCACGAGTTTGCCTACTCGGATACTTGCTGTCCAATCTGAGGCATATAACCGATATACCTGCTTTCAGATTCATCGAGTGGCCCCATTCAACTCATTTTGGTGGCCGGTTTCTGTTGTAGGTCGAGCCGGAGTGCCGTTACTTCTCGTGCTACTCTCGATTACGACGCGGCAATGGACGAATTTTTCAGCGGTGAAGGTGTACCGACTACTGGTGACGATGACGAACAGTTACCCCCGCTGAGCCCCAGTTTCTATTAATAGATTTTCCAGACCCAGCAGCCGTACTATTCACACAGACACTCGTGGCCTTGTGTGGACCGGCCGACGACAAAGGCGTGGACCTCCTTGGCTAGCGCGTACATTGTTTCAGCACGCTCCACGGCGGCGAGGCCGTCCTGATAGTACGTCTTCGCCCGGTGGTCGCGCCACAGGTCCGCGAGGTCGTCGGCCACCGATTTGTCGAAGATGCCAACCGCTGCCGCCTCGCGGTACACGCCTGGGTGTGTGCCGGGTAGGTCAGCCGGTTCCATCGTCCCACGTTCGAGAAGGCGGAACTCGACTGTCCGTTCCATCGCGACGAATGACGCTTCGATGACGAGCGTATAATACCCCTCTTCCTGAAGTGACTGTGCGCCGGCAAGTAGTCGGCACGCTTTCCGGAGTTGGAGCAACGCCGCATCGGATACGTCTAGTC
Source organism: Haloarcula sediminis (assembly GCF_035656455.1). Taxonomy (NCBI): domain Archaea; kingdom Methanobacteriati; phylum Methanobacteriota; class Halobacteria; order Halobacteriales; family Haloarculaceae; genus Haloarcula; species Haloarcula sediminis. The sequence goes on from NZ_JAYMGA010000009.1 coordinate 23,786, forward strand.
CCGACTCGATGTCAGTGGGACGACGGTCGAACGCGGCCTGGGCATCGTTCAAGAGTTGCTCGATACGCGTGCTACTCATTGGCGAACACCGCCTTGCGAAGCGACTGGAGGCGCTCGCTCCCGACCACAGTGATGCCCTCCTCAAATATCTCGCGGAGCTTCGACCCGGCGCGGTTCGCGCTGTCGACGGACTCGACGTAGGGCTCGAACGCGAACCGGTCGCCGTCGAAACGTTCATCGGAGAGGTCGCTCACGACGTCGGTCACGAGTCGACGGGCGCTCGTCCGGTCGCCGTCGACGACGACGAACAGGTCGATATCGCTCCGTCTATCGGCTTCACCACGGGCGACGCTGCCGAAGACGACGACACCGACGAGTAGATCGATGTCGTCGCTCTCGTCGAAGGTATTTCGCACGCGCTCGACGAACGCCCGAATCGGGTCGTGGAACTCAGTCTGTTCGATAGCCAGTATCGGGTCGTCCTTCTGCAGACGTTCGGGGTCGATGGAGACGTAGTTGCGCTGTGGTGTTTCACGGACGCGAACGACACCGAGGCTATCGAGCAGGTCGACGGCCCGCCAGACCGTCGACCGGGCGGCGCCCGTCGCGTCGACGAGTTCGGAAATCGAAAACTCTGTCTCGTGGGCGTCGACGAGAAGGTCGAGTATCTCGTCGGCCGCGCTGAGGCGGAATACGTCGGTCCCAGTGCCGACATCGATACAGACCGTGGTTCGTTGTTTCGTTAGCTCGGACACTATCCGATTGTATGCAACAACATATAAAATAGATTGTGTCGTCGTCAGTTGGCGCCGTCTGGCCCGCTGGCTGGGACGGGTATTCGGTCAGTCCGTACGCCAATAAACGAGTTTTTCACAGAGAGCCGTCTACACTACCATGGTGGCGATGACGAAATGTTACCCCCGCTGAGCCCCTTGTGACGAGACGTTCAACTGAGCCACCGTTCCGTGACCGATGAGCGACGGCTTCGGGACGTCGTGGGATACTCACCGGATAGCTACCAGTGGAGACGCCGTCGACAGAGTGATGTGTCAACTGCCCTTATGCCAGGGTATGGCAAACGAGACAGACGTACTCGTCGTCGGTGGCGGCGCCACGGGCGCTGGCATCGCGCGCGACCTCGCCCTGCGGGGGGTCGACGTGACACTGGTCGAGCGGGACGGCATCGGCAGCGGGACCTCCGGGCGCTCCCACGGGCTGCTCCACAGCGGCGCCCGCTACGCGGAAGCGGACCGCGTGGGCGCCGAGGAGTGTCTCGAAGAGAACGAAATCCTCCGTGACATCGCGGGCGCGTGTATCCGGGACACGGGCGGCCTGTTCGTCCAGCTGGCGGGCGACGACCCCGACTACTTCGAGGCGAAGCGGGCCGCCTGTGAGGACATCGGCATTCCCGTCGAGGAGCTAGACGGCGACGAAGCCCGCGAGCGCGTCCCGAACCTCGCCGCGGAGACCGAGCGGGCGATGACGGTGCCCGACGCGGTCATCTACCCCTCCCGCCTCTGTGCGGCCAACGCGGCCGACGCGCGCGACCACGGCGCGACAATCCACACCCACGCGCCCGTCGAAGGCATCACCCGCGACGGCGGGACGGTCACCGGCGTGGAGGTCGGTGGAAGCGTCGACACCACCATCACGGCCGACTACGTCGTCAACGCGACCGGGGCGTGGGCTGGGAAACTGGCCGGGATGGCCGGTCTCGATGTCGAGATGCAGCCAAACCGCGGCGTGATGCTCTCCGTCGAGTACGACGGGCTCGACCCGGTGTTGAACCGCTGTCGGGACCCGGACGACGGCGACATCGTCGTCCCCCACGGCGACGAGGTGGTGCTGGGGACGACGAGCATCGACGTCGACGACCCGGACGACTTCGAGACCGACCAGACCGAAGTCGAGCGGACCCGAGCGGAGTGTGGGGCCATGCTCCCGCCGGTCGAAGACGCGCCCGAGGTCCGGACCTGGTGGGGCATCCGGCCGCTGTTCGCGCCCGACGAGCAGGCCCGGGGCGGTCGCGGTATCTCTCGTGGCTTCTTCCTGCTTGACCACGCCGACGACGGCGTCGAGAACATGGCGAGCATCGTCGGCGGGAAGCTAACTACCTACCGACAGATGGCGGCAGCAGCGGCCGACCTCGCCTGCGATCACCTCGACGTCGACGCCGAGTCGACGACCGCCGACGAGCGGCTCCCCTACGTCGAGGACCCGGCCCGGCTGGACGACCTCGTCGCCGAGTTCGACGGCCAGGGACCGACCGACGAGGACGTGGTAGGCGAGGGCGAACAAACAGCGTGAGCGACCCCTCGTAACGGAACGGCGACCGTCGGGAGCTCTGAGCGGGAGAGGAGCCTGAGTGAAGCGAAGAAACTTCGAGACGAAGCGGCGGCAGTCGGCCCCTGTCTTTCGAGCACCGGCATGTGAGCGGCGTCGGAACCACCGGAAGGTCTTTCAGCGTGTTGCCGGAAGTTGTATGACAATGGGGAAGAAATTCACTGGAACTTATACACGTGTGGGGTCGCCGACACTGGCCCCGCTCTCCCGTTCGGAACACCCATGACACGCACCACTGACACCACGCTGGGACGCGTACTGGATTCGCGGGGGAACACGACAGGCGAGACAGACGTATCGACGACGAGCAGCAGTACCGGCCACACAGCGGCATCCAGCGAGGCGTCGGCTCGCGAGGCAGGGGGAGTCGGGCCGGGCGTCGACCACGGCATCGAGTCGGTGGGCTCGCATCGGAGCGGCGGGCGGACGGCGAAGCTGAACGAGCGGCTGCGTATCGGGGGGCGAACCTGAGATGCGGTCGGCGAAGATAGTCTGTACCATCGGCCCGGCCTCGGACTCGCTGGAGACGCTACGGGGGCTCGCCGACGCGGGGATGGCCGTCGCGCGGCTGAACGCGAGCCACGGCGACCCCGACCACCGGCGGACCGTCATCGACCGGATACGCGAGGCCGACGCGACCGCCGACCACCCGATCGCGGCGATGCTCGACCTGCCCGGCCCCGAAGTCCGGACGGCACCCCTGGAAGAGCCAATCCGGCTGACGGCCGGCTCGACGGTACAGTTCACCGAGGGGACGGCGGCGACACCCGAGAAAATCGGCCTCTCACATGACATCTCGGCCGTCGAGCCGGGCGACCGCATCCTGCTCGACGACGCACGGATCGCGGCGACCGTCGAGTCGGTCGCGGGCGAGACCGTCACCGCGACCTTGGAGAACGGCGGTCCGCTCGGGGGGCGAAAGGGGGTCATCGTCCCGGGCGTCGAACTCGGCCTCCCCACGGTGACCGAAAAGGACCGCCGCGAACTCGAAATCGCGGCCGAGAAGGGGGTCGACTTCGTCGCGGCCTCGTTCGTCCGTGACGGGGAGTTCGTGCGGGAAATCAGCGCCACGCTGGAGGAGCTCGGGGCGGACATCCCGGTCATCGCGAAAATAGAGCGCGACGTGGCCGTCGACAACATCGACGACATCATCGACGCCGCCTACGGGGTGATGGTCGCGCGGGGCGACCTCGGCGTCGAGATGCCCCTGGAACACGTCCCGATGGTCCAGAAACGCATCATCCGCAAGTGCAACGTCGCGGGCGTGCCGGTCATCACGGCGACGGAGATGCTCGACTCGATGACGACCGCCCGCCGGCCGACCCGCGCGGAGTCTTCGGACGTGGCCAACGCCGTACTCGACGGCACCGACGCAGTGATGCTCTCGGGCGAGACCGCGATGGGCGACCACCCGATCCGCGTCGTCGAGACGATGGTCAACATCGTCAGCGACGTCGAGGACGCCCCTGAGTACGACGAGGCGCTCGAACAGCACGTCCCCGACGCCGACGCGTCCCGGACCGACGCGTTGGCCCGGTCGGCGCGCTTTCTCGCGCGGGACGTCGGCGCGGACGCCATCGTCGCGGCGAGCGAATCCGGATACACGGCGCTGAAGGTCGGGAAGTTCCGGCCCTCTATTCCTATCGTCGCCTCGACGCCGAGCGGCGAGGTCTGTCGCCGCCTGACGCTGTCGTGGGGTATCCACCCGGCTACGGCGCCCTTCACCGTCGAGGGCGCCGGGGCAGTCATCAACAACGCCGTCCAGTCGGCCCTAGATGTCGGCGTGGCCGAGAGTGGCGATACGGTCGTCGTACTCTCGGGGATGATGACGGAACTCGAAGGGGTAAACACCTCGAACATGCTGAAGATACACGTCGCCTCGGAGACCGTCGGCGTCGGCCAGTCGGTCGTCTCCGGGCTCGTCTCCGGCCCGTTCCACCGCGTCGGCGACGGGGACCTCTCGGCCGTCCCCGACGGTGCGATACTGCACGTTCCCGACGACTTCGACGGGGAGTTCAGCGGCGACACCGGGAAGCTAGCCGGCATCGTCGATGCCCACGAGGGCACCACGGGGTACGCGGCGGTGGTCGCGCGCGAGCTCGGTGTCCCGATGGTGGCGGCCGCTGACATCTCCGGCGACGCGACCGAGGGCGACACCGTGACCCTCGACGCCGATCGGGGCATCGTCTACGACGACGCGATAGGCCGGCGGAGCCGGGAGTAGCGCGCGTCGGCGGTCAGTTCTCGGCGATGTACTGGGCGACATCAAGCATCCGACTGGAGAAGCCGTATTCGTTGTCGTACCACGTGAGTACCTTGACCATTCCGCCGACGACGTTCGTCGAGTTCAGATCGACGTACGTCGAGAACGGGAGGCCGACGATGTCCGAGGAGACGATCTCCTCGTCGGTGTAGCCCAGCACGCCCGCGAGGTCGCCCTCGGCTGCCTGTCGAAACGCGGCGTTGATGTCGCCCTCGGTCACGTCCTCGTCGAGGGTGACGACCAGCTCCGTGATCGAGCCGGCCGGAACCGGGACCCGCATCGCCATCCCGTCGAGTTTGCCCTCAAGCTGCGGGAGGACCTCGGTGACGGCCTTGGCCGCGCCCGTGCTCGTTGGGACGATGTTCTCCGCGGCCGCGCGGCCGCGGCGCTGCTTGGCGTGGGGTCCGTCGATGAGGTTCTGTGAGCCGGTGTAGGCGTGGACGGTCGTCAGCTGGCCGAACTCGATGCCGAACTCCTCGTCCAGCACCTTCGCGACCGGCGTCACGGAGTTCGTGGTGCAGGAGGCGTTCGAGACGACATCCTCGCCGTCGTACTCGTCCTCGTTGACGCCGTAGACGATCTGCTTGACCGGCTCGTCGCCTTTCGGCGGCGCGGAGATGAGCACTGTGTCGGCGCCCGCCTCGAGATACTGGGCGGCGTCGTCGCGGCTCCGGAAGATGCCCGTACACTCGAAGGCGACGTCGACGTCCAGCTCGCCCCAGGGGAGGTCGGCCGGGGACGTCTCGCCGTAGAGGGGCGCCGAAAAATCCGAGCGCTCGACGGCGAGTTCGCCGTCGGTGACCTCGACCCCGTCGAGGGTCCCCATCACCGTGTCGTGTTTGGCCAGGTAGGCGATGTCCTCGTTGTCCATCACGTCGTTGATGCCGACGATCTCGACGTGGTCGTCGTCGAGGGCGGCGCGGAAAACGGTGCGTCCGATGCGACCGAACCCGTTCAGTCCGACTCGTACTGCGTCGTTTCCTGTAGACTCCATGATAGGACTGAGAGGCTGTGTTTCCATAGCTGTTTTGTTGTGCTAGCAAGTGGCAAGCACTGCTGTCCGTCGCTCACGGGCCGAGGGCGCCCTCGCGTGCCGACGTCCGACCGCGCCGTCAGTGGCCGAAACGGCCTCGCATCGTCCCGCGGCCACGGTGACACCACCAGTTACCACACCTACATTTTAAGACCGAGCCAGTGCTGTGTTGTACCATGCCACGAACCGTGACGGTCGGACGAGCCGGCGGCCCGAACGCCGGCACAACAGGGGCGGTCGGATGAGAACCGAGAACGCGCTCCGGCACGCCCTAGAGCGCGGGGAAACGGTGTTTGGTGCTAGCACCGAGACGTACTCGCCGACGGCCATCGAGGTTCTCGGCGACGTGGGACTCGACTACGTCTGGGTTGACCTCGAACACGGCGGTCCCAGCCCCTACGACAGCACGGCGATCGAGGAGCTGACGCGAGCCGCCGAAGTGGGAGACATCGAGCTGTTGGTCCGGCTCCCCAAGCCGGAGCCGGCGCTGGTCCGGAAGGTGGTCGACGCGGGCGTCCGGACCGTTCTCCTGCCCCGCATCGAGAGCGCCGAGGACCTCCGGCCGGCGGTCGAGGCCGCCTACTTCGCCTACGACGGGGACGTTGGCGACCGCGGCGTCGGCGTCGGCCGCTCGGGCGAGTGGGCCGGCTACGTCGACAGCTTCGTCGGCGGCGAGGACAGCGAGATACTGGTCGGGACGATGATAGAGAACCAGGCCGCCGTCGACAACGTTGAGGGGATTCTCGACGTGCCCCAGCTCGGCTTCGCCTTCGTCGGTCCGGCAGACCTCTCGATATCGCTCTCGGGCGGCGAGCCGCTGGCGAAAAACGCCGAGACCGTCGAGTCGGCTATCGACCGGACGCTTGCGGCCTGTCTCGACGCCGGGGTCCCCATCGGCCGCATCCGCAACGACGTGGCGTCGGCCCGGGCGGCGGTCGACGCGGGCTACCAGATCGTCCGCATCGGCGGGGACAGCGGCGCGATTCGAGCGGTACTGGGCGAGCGACTGGACGGGCTCCGGTGAGCGAACCGACCCCCACAGTTCGCATGGAGAACCGCCCGACTGAAGCGGGGCTCACCGCCGACAGAGTGCTGTCGAAACCGCCCCCGATAGAGTCGTGTGTGGCGCGCTCGCAACTGCCAGTCAGAACGGTGCGTCCGGCCCTTCGTCGCCGGGCGTCGTGTCGGCGCCCGCCCCGCTGTCGCCGTCGTCGAACGACCCCTCCCAGCCCGACAGTCCCGGTTCGAAGCTCTCGACGCGACCGGTAAAGCCCTCGTACGAGGCGATGAGTCGGGCCGCCTGGACGCTCGATTTGCCCTTCGGACAGACAGTGACGACCCGCTCCGTGTCGTCGAACTGCTCGACGCTATCGACAAGCGAGTCAAGCGGAACGTTCTCGCTTCCGGGGATGTGTCCCCGGCGGAACGCCGCCGGCGAGCGGATATCGATTATCCGCGCGTCGTCAGCGTCGAGTAGCTCACGCATCTCTTCGTTCCCGATTTCGCCGTCCATACCGGTTCGTGGCCGTCGAGCGGTAAATCGGCTCCGGAGTGGGCCAGTGCCCGGCGGCCGACAGCAGACGGGACTCAGATGAGCCCCTCGGCCTGTGCGAGCAGGACGCCCTCGATAGTGGCGTCGTTGGCCGGTTCGCGGCGAGCGACAGCCAGCGCGTCCTCGATTGGGACCGTCGTCACCGAGAGGAACTCGTTGTCGTCCAGTTCCTGGTCGGTCGGCGTGAGCCCCTCGGCGAAGACGATGGCCCGGCGGTGGCGCAGGACGCCGGTCGCACAGTCAAACGACTCCAGAAGCGAGACGCCGGCGGGCTCGAAGCCGGTCTCCTCGCGCAGCTCCCGGGCGCCGGCGGTGGTGTAGGACTCGCCGTCCTCGACGATGCCGGCGGGGAGTTCGAGACACTGCTGGCGGACGGTCGGGCGGTACTGGTCGACGAAGACCAGCTCGTCGCCGGTGCGGGCGACGACGACGACGGCGTCGGGCAGGTCGGCCCAGTAGTACGCCTTCTCGGAGCCGTCGGGCTGGCGCACGCGGTCGTAGCCGCCGGTGTACCAGCCGGTCTCGTACTCGGCTTCCGATTCGAGGACGGGCCACTCGTGGGTCGGGTCGCGGCTCATGCCTGTTGTGTCACCGCCAGCCGGTAAACGGTTCCGTCGCTGCGCACGCGGACCGTGTCGCCGTCGGCCGCCCCGGAGTACCGCTGGACGAGCGCGTCGCGCTCGTCGAACGGCGAGTGAGTAAAGGCGCCCTTGATACCGACAGGACCCCGGTAGTAGGCGCTCGACCGGCCCGCGCTGTCGGCGGTCGCGTTTTCCAGCGCCTCGGTCGTGTAGGGGTAGCGCCGCTCGGAGAGGTTGGCGGCGTCGACAGCCCTCGCGCTCGCTGCGGTAGCGGTCCTGGCAGGCGTCGCGGTCCCGGCTGTCGCGTTCGCGGCGGTGGCGTTGCCGGCTTCGCCGACGGGCGTCGCGGTCATGTAGTAGGGGTCACCGCTCGTGAGATAGCCCGGCAAGGCGCCAAGCGCCAGCAACAGGACGGCGAGAACCCCCATCGCCAGCAGGAAGTTCCGGGTCACCCGGCGCATCAGACGACCTCGCTGTAGAGACGCCCGAAGGCCTGCCGACGGAGGGTGCCGACGGCGGCCTCGCGCTCGGACTGGTAGGTCGCAGCGACGGCCTCGTCGGCGAACTCCGGCGCGTGCCAGACGACGTTGTCGACGTTGTCCGCGCCGATGACCTCGACTGCGTGGTCGGTGTCGGCCCGCCAGGCCTCGAACTCCTCACGGGTCCCGACGGTCACCGACAGCGACTCGGCAAAGAGCACGTCCCGGGCCGTCTCGACGACCTCGCCCGTGACGCGCTCGCGGTACTCCTCGGCGTCGAGCCCCATCGCCTTCGCGACTTCCTTGACGACGACCTGTGCGGTCGAGCCAAGCGACTCGTAGCGGTCACGCGCCGCGGCGGCTGTCGTCGGCGAGAACTGCCCCTCGGTCTCCATGGCGGGCCGTTGGCGCTCGCGGGACTATTCGGTTTCGTCTTCGACGCCGGCCGAGGACGCGCCGTCGTCGGTGTCGTCCGAATCGGCCGCTTCGAGCATCTCCTTTGTCAGCTCCCGGGCCTCCGCGAGCACTTCGGCGTCGTCGTCGCTCATCGACCGGTCGCGGTGGCTGTCGGCCCCCGGTGGGAGGTCGGCCGTGTGGTCGTGCCCGTGGTCGCCCGTGCCGCTCTCCTCGAACACCTGCGGGAACTCCCGTTGCTCGGCGTGGTCGACGACGCGCTCGGCGAGTTCGGTCTCGCCGAGCTGGCCCCACTCCTCGACGTGGTCGTCCAGCCACACTTCGTGGTCGTCCCCGCCGGTCAGGGCGGTAAAGGCGAGGTGGTTCGCGAGGTGGGTGGCGTCGGCCTGTGGGTCGCCACAGACCGGGCAGGCGTATCCCATTGTGGCTGCAACGAGGGACCGGAGCCGTATAATCAGGTCGACTCAGAGAGCTGTCGGACCATCACCAGGGCGTCCTCGCCGTTGCTGTAGTAGTTCGGGATCGTCTTGCTGTGTTCGAAGCCGAAGTTGCGGTAGAGCTGTCGGGCGCCCGCGTTTTCGGCCCGCACCTCCAGTTTGACCGACCCCGCGTCGACCGACTCCAGAACGGAGAGCGCCCGGCACAAAAGCGCCGTCGCCACGCCGCCGCGGCGACAGTCGTCCCGGACCGCGAGGTCCTTGACGTGGCCCAGCGGCGTGCCGTGGTTCGGCACGGTGTCGGCGATGACGTAGCCGGCGACGCGGGCGTCGTCGGTGTCGGTCTCGGCGACGAGGAAGCCGGCCTCCCCCAGATAGCTCTCCAGGGCCGAGAACGGCCAGGGCTGGGGGAACACCGACTGCTCGATTCGGTGGACCGCAAGCAGGTCCGCCCGCTCGGCCGTGCGAATCCGGATGTCAGCCTCGATACCGTCCGACGACACCGTCGTCACGAACGGTGGTATGCGTCGCCGGCACATAGGTGTTATCGCCGCGGTGACGACGGGTCAGCCAAGCGATAAAACCGGCGTACGTCGGCCGGAACCTTCTTTGCTACCAGTGTCGAATCCCCGAGCGCACCCACTTTGGGTGCCACCACCCCCCACCCCACCCCTTTCGCGGACTGGGCCAGTTCCCACCTGAGCCACAGCGTCGGCCGCCACATGGACGGCTCACGCCGCTGGCTTACTCCCAGACGAACCGTCCGTCCGCCTGGACCGTCTCGCCGTCGACCTCCAGCAGCGACCCCTCGCCCATCGTCGTGATGAGGTCCTCGTGGACCGCGCTCTCGTTGCCCGCCTCGCCCTCCGGCAGGCAGGCGTCGTAGGCCCGCCCCAGCGCGAGGTGGACGGTCCCGCCCATCTTCTCGTCGAAGAGGATGTTGTCGGTGACGCGGTCGACGCCGCGGTTCATCCCGACGCCGAGTTCGCCCAGCCGGCGCGAGCCCCCGTCGGTCTCCAGTATCTCCTCGATGACGTCGGCGCCCTGCTGGGCCTCGAAATCGACCACGACGCCGTCCTTGAAGGTCAGTTTCACGTCCCGAACTCGTCGGCCCTGGACGGTCATCGGCACGTCGAAGGTGACGACGCCGGCGGTGTCGGCTGGCGCGGTGAAGACCTCCCCCGACGGGAGGTTGTGCGAGTCGTAGGCGACGCTGGCGGCGGAGTTGACCGCGGTTCGCCCGCCGATATCGAGCGTGAGGTCCGTCCCCTCGGCGCGGATGCGGACCGTCTCGCCCGAGTCGAGGATGTCTTTCAGTTTCGCTTGCTCCGCCGCCAGAGCCTCCCAGTCGCGCAGGGTCGCGTCGTAGACGAAGTCCTGATACGCCTCGTAAGCCATCCCGGCCTGCTGGGCCATCGCTCTCGTCGGATGCTGCGTGGAGACCCAGTCGGTGTCGAGGCGGGCTTCACGGATTCCCTGGCGGGCCTTCGAATGGGCCTGACGAACGCCACCGGGCACGTCGGCGCTCCCGGCGGTGTTGTTCGACCCCTTCAGAATCAGGACGCTGTCGGCCCGGTCGTACAGCGCCAGTTCGTGGTCGGGGTTGCGCTCGAACTCGCCGCCGTGAGCGCGGAGGTAAGCGCGCTGGAGTTCCGGCGAGCGGTAGGTCGAAAGCAGGTTCGCGCCTTGCTCGCCCAGTTGCTCGGCGACGGCGACGCCCAGGTCGTGGGCACCCTCGCCGACCTCGACGACGACGTCGTCGCCGGCCTCGATACGGGCGCTCCACTCGACGAGCGTTCGTGCGTGCTCGCGTACGCGTTGGTCCATGCCAATCGCAGGGCTCGCGGGACCGAAAACGTACCGTTCAGACGGCGGGCGGGGCCTCATACTGTCGGCTGTAAGTACGTGGAGATATTCGACACCGCGGGGTGCCGAATTCTTCCGTAATGTTACAGCCGACAGTATCAGACCTCGATGTCGACCGGGGTGGTCCCGAACGCGCCCTCGTCGGACTCGGGGTCGTACTGCTCGATAGCCGCCCGGACGAGTTCGAAGACGCCGGTCTGGCTCCACCGGGCGGTGTTCAGGTGGAGGTCGTACAGCTCCAGGTCGTCGACGTCGATCTCGTAGTAGGACTCGTAGCGCCCGGCCTCGCTAACCTCGCGGACGCCCATCTCGGCGGCGGTCTCCTCGCGGTCGGCGATGCGGTCCATCCGTACGTCTTCGGGCGCGTCGAGGTAGATGCGCAGGTCGGCGCGGTCGCCGGCCAGCCAGCCGGCCAGGCGCGATTCGAGGATGAAGGGCTTGTTCGCCGTCCCCCACTGCTCGGCGATATCCCGGAGCCGCTGGTCCAGGGCCCGGTCTATCTCGTCGGACTCCTGGGCCTTCGCGCTCAGCTGGGTGATAGTCATGTCCCGCTCCGCGGCGATGTCCCTGAAGATGTCGCCACCGGCGACGTACGGGCAGTCCATCGCCTCGGCGAGGCGGGTACACAGCGTCGACGCGCCACAGCCGGGCGGGCCCGAAACGGTGATAAACAGGTTCGAATCTATCAGCGGTGTCCCGGAGCCGTGCTCGCTCATGGGCCCCCCATCGGCGTGTACATTGAAAGAAGGCGCGGTTCCGGGCAGTCGAACCGCAACCCCTACCTGCCCGGTCACTGAGTCTCCGATATGGAACTCGGCGTCATCGGACTCGGGCGGATGGGACGCATCGTCGTCGACCGCGTGCTGGATGCGGGCCACGACGTGGTCGCCTTCGATATCGACGAACAATCCGTGGCGGACGCGGCCGACGCGGGCGCACGACCCGCGGAGTCCATCCCGGACGTCGCCGAGTCGCTCTCGGGCGATAAGCGCATCTGGCTGATGGTGCCCGCGGGCGACCCCGTCGACGCGGCCCTGGACGAACTGGAGCCACACGTCGACCGCAACGACGTCGTCGTCGACGGCGGCAACTCCCACTTCGAGGACTCGATTCGGCGGGCGGCAAAGACCGAGGCGGCGTATCTCGACTGTGGCACCTCCGGCGGCCCCGCCGGCGCGGAGCTTGGCTTCTCGCTGATGGTCGGCGGCAAGCAGTGGGCCTACGACGAACTCGTCCCCGTCTTCGACGCCGTCGCCACGGGACCGGACGGACACGACCGCATGGGGCCGGCCGGGTCGGGTCACTACGTCAAGATGGTCCACAACGGCGTCGAGTACGCGCTCATGCAGGCCTACGGTGAAGGGTTCGAGCTGCTGGCCAACGGCCGCTACGACCTCGACCTCGAAGCGGTGGCAAACACCTGGAACAACGGCGCGGTCATCCGCTCGTGGCTGCTGGAACTCTGCGAGGAGGCCTTCCGCGAGGAGGGCAACGACCTCGGCGACGTGGCCGACCGCGTGGAAGGGGGCTCGACGGGCACCTGGACCGTCCAGGAAGCGCTGGAACAGGAGGTCCCGGTGCCGCTCATCTACCAGGCGCTCGGGGAGCGCTTTGGCTCGCGAGCCGACGACGGCCGGTTCTCCCGTCGCCTGGCCAGTCGGCTGCGCTACGGCTTCGGCCGGCACGAGGTCCCGCGTCGGGAGTGACCGCGGTCCGACTGCGAGCGATGTGACACGTCGCCCGACTGTGAGCGGCCACAGTGCAGGCACGGGCGCCAGCGGACACAGCCATCCGGGTTGGCAACGACACGACTGCAAACGGCGGGCGCGGGCACGGGAGGACGGCGGATTGGGACCGAAAAAACAACAGCTAATTAAATCAGTACTCCAAAGCCACCGATATGGTATCACTCGTAGGCGTCCTCTCCGGGGCCACGCTGACCCTCCTTGTCGTAGTGTTACACTACGCGAAAGGGACCGGCTGGGAGGCTTCGGAGGACATCTCGCAGGAGGTCCTCGAACAGCGCGCCGCGACGGTGCCGGAGACGGAGTTCCCGGAGCCGTACAACCGCTCCATCGGCGGCGGCGGCGCAGCTGCCATCCCGGCCGGCGAGGCCGAGGGCGAACTCGGCGAGGCCGAGGAAGAGGAGGAAGACGCCGGCTTCGACCCGGACGACATCGCCGAGGACGAGGTCGAGTACTACGAAATCGAGTTCGCGAAGGAAGGCGAGACCATCGAGGTCGCCAGCAACGAGAACCTGCTTGAGGCCGGCGAGGAGGAGGGGTGGGACCTCCCTTACGCCTGCCGCGAGGGCCAGTGTATCTCCTGTGCCGGCCAGATATCCGACGGCCCGGCCGAGGAGTACATCCGCCACAGCAACAACGACTCCCTGATGGACGACGACATGGAGGACGGCTACTGTCTGACCTGTGTGGCCTACCCCACACAGGAGTTCACGCTCGAAACCAGCGAATCGCCATAGCGGACGCGGTTTTCACCACCGAGGCTCTGTGGGCGGCTAGTTCAGCGGACAGAACGCCTGGTTCCGGACCAGATGGTCGGGGGTTCGAATCCCTCGCCGCCCGTACAGTGAGACGGTGAGCGACGCGAACCGTCGAACGAACCGGCAGCGAGGATTCGAAGCACGGCACGAGCGACCGGCGGGAGCGAAGTGCAGGCGGTTCGAATCCCTCGCCGCCCGTTTGCCGGCGAACGACAGTGAGCCGTGCAAACAGCCCGTGGATGCGAACCCGGGGAGTCACAGCGGCCGACCGCGGGAGGCCGACCGTCTCCACTCGGTGTGAATCTCGCCGCCCGCTGTCTGTGAGCAAAGCGTGGGTGATAGATACCTGTGAGCGTTCGCGGCGCGGACTGTCACCAGCGGGCGAAGACTGGATTAGTGATTTCACAGCAACATATATTAGTGGCGTCGGCGAAGCCAGAAATGACAGCCATATGGGGAGCCAAGAGGACCAAGCGTCCGATCTGGAGTTCATCACCGGGGAGAGCGGCATCGACTATCCGCCGCCCGACGACCTCTTCGAGGCGCTGACAAACAGCACGCGCCGTCGGCTGCTGGCGGCGTTGCCGCCGGAGTCGTCCGTGACGTTGGACGAGCTCACCGATATCCTCGCCGGCGACCAGACCGCCAGCCCGGACGAGTGGGCGAAAGTCCAGATAGAGCTCGTCCACGCTCACCTGCCGCTTCTCGCCGAGGCCGGGCTGGTCACCTACGAGGACGAGGAGATAACACGAGCCGCGTATCCGGAGCCAGTCGGGGAGCTCATGACGTTTGCCGGGGAGTACGAGGCGGCGATAGTGGAGACCGACCCCCGCCGGTGAGCGTCGGCGGGTCCGCTCAGCGGGCGAAGGGCTGGGGCGTGGTGGTTCACTGGCAACGAGCGGTCACGTCTCGTAGGCCCGCTCGATGTCCGCCTTCGCCTGCGGGATGACGCGCTGTTCGGCCCGGCGCATCGACCGGAGCGCCTCGTCGGTGAACTCGACGTCGAGGGTCGGGAGCGCCCGGGCCAGCCCGCCCAGCACGTCGCCGGGGTCGATAGTCAGCTCGAACGCGAAGGCCTCGCGCTCGTCCCGCAGCGGCGTGGTGAACACGAAGTGCTCGTCGACCATCGACAGCGCCGCCTCGCGGTCGTAGGCCGCGGCGACGGCCCCGAAGAAGTCGTCGCTGTCGGCCGCCACCAGCGGCGCGAGCGCGTCGCCGAAGGCGCGCTGGCGCGAGAGCAGTCGCTCCCTGATGGCCTCGCGGCGCTGGCCGCGAACGTCCCGGCGGAGCGAGTCCCAGTAGAGGTCCCGGGCGAGCACCTCGTCGGCGTAGGCGGCGAAGTCGGCCTCCCGGTCAGCGGCGTAGTCGAGTACGGGGTCGAACTGCCGGCGGAGCGTCCGCTGGTACTCCCGGAGCTTGGGCCGGACGACGTGACGTTCCAGCGGCCGGCTGTTCTTCAGGAGCTTGCTCGCCGCGCGGGACCCGCCACTCTGGGAGCCCCGGAGGACGGCCGCCACGTCGAAGGCCTCGTAGGTCTCGTCCACGAGGTCGCTGAGGTACCGGTCGAACCCCTGCTCGACGGCGTCTCGGGTCATACGTGCCGGTGAGGGCTCTACCGACCTATCGTTTGTGCCTGTCTCTCACACCGTTGGCCTGCCGAACGACTTATGTCGACCTCCGATAATCACGGGATATGCCCCAGCGAATATCCGAGTCGGCCGACCCAGTCGCCACGGCGGGCGAGCGGGAGCTCGTCGTCGGCGGCGACCGGCCGATCCGCATCTCGGCGGGCCACCGGCTCATGCACCACGACGGGAAGTGCTCGCGCCCGCACGGCCACAACTACGAGGTCACCGTCCGCGTGACGGGCGAGCTCACGGACGAGGGCTGGGTCGTCGACAAGGGCGAGGTGACGAGCGTCATCGACGAGTGGGACCACCGCTTCCTGGTCGAACAGGGCGACCCGCTGGTCGAGGCCTTCGAGGAAAGCGGCGACGGGGACGCCCTGGTCGTGCTGGAGCATCCGCCGACGGCGGAGGTGATGGCCGCCATCTTAGAGGACAGGCTGACAGACCGACTTCCCGAGACCGTCTCCGAGGTGCGCGTGGCGGTGCGGGAGACGAGCGAGCTCTGCACCCGCTGATGCCGGTCGCCAGCGACACCGATGGGCTGGACGAGGCCGTCGAGCGAAGCGCGGACGCGGCCGACGGCGACCTCCCAATCAATGAGCTGTTCTGCTCGCTGCAGGGCGAGGGGCGCCTGGCGGGCGTGCCGAGCGTCTTCGTCCGCACCAGTGGCTGCAACTTGCGCTGTTGGTTCTGTGACTCCTATCACACCTCCTGGGAGCCGACGGGCGACTGGTACAGCGTCGACGACATCGTCGCCGCGGTGGACGACTACGACGCCGACCACGTCGTCCTGACCGGCGGCGAGCCGCTGGTCCACGACGCGAGCGTGGACCTGCTTTCGGCACTCGCCGACCGGGGCTATCACACCACCGTCGAGACCAACGGCACCATCCCCGTCGACGCGCCCATCGACCTGGCGAGCGTGAGCCCAAAGCTCGAATCGAGTACGCCGACGCCCGAGCGGGACCCGAAGGGCGACGGCGAGTGGGCCGACCGCCACGAGGACCGGCGCCTCGACGTGGACACCCTGGCCGCGCTCGTCGAGAACTACGAGACGCAACTCAAGTTCGTCGTCACCGGGCCGGCGGATATGGCCGAAATCGAGGCGCTGGTCGGCGACGTGCGCGATGCCGCCGACGCACCCGTCCCCGACGACGACGTGCTGTTGATGCCGGAAGGACGGACCCGCGAACAGCTGGACGAGACCCGCCGCGTCGTCGCGGACCTGGCCCTGGAGTATGGCTACCGGTACACCCCGCGGCTGCACGTGGACCTCTGGAACGACGCGCCGGGCACCTGACTAAACTTTGCTACCGCTACCACGATGACCACCGACACCCGCGCTGTCGTGCTCGCCTCGGGCGGCATGGACAGCGCCACGGCGGCCTACGAGGCACAGGCACGCGGCTACGAGGAGCTGTATCTCCTGCATACGAGCTACGGACAGAACACCGAACAACGGGAGTTCGAGTGTGCGACGGCGCTTGCGGACCACGTCGACGCGGCCGACTTCTGTCACGTCGAGACGAGCCACCTCCAGCAGATAGGGGGGTCGTCGCTCACCGACGACGGGATGGACGTCGCGGAGGCCGACACCGACAGCGACGAGATTCCCAGTTCCTACGTCCCCTTCCGCAACGCCAATCTGCTGTCGATGGCGGTGTCCTACGCCGAGGCCAACGACTGTGGCGCCGTCTTCATCGGCGCCCACAGCGAGGACTTCTCGGGGTATCCCGACTGCCGGCCCGCCTTCTTCGAGGCCTTCCAGACCGTGGTCGACGTGGGGACGAAACCGGAGACGGAGATCGAACTGCTGGCGCCGTTCGTCGAGTGGTCCAAGACCGACATCGCCGAGCGCGGCCTCGAACTGGGGGTCCCCTACGCGGACACGTGGAGCTGTTACCGCAGCGACGAGCCCGCGTGTGGGACCTGTGACGCCTGCGCGTTCCGGCTCGAATCCTTCCAGGCGCTGGGGGAGAGAGACCCAATCGACTACGAGCAACGGCCCGACTACGCCGACTGATCGGTCGCTTCGGCGTCGCGGGCGAGCCCCTCGATGATGTACTCGCCGGCCGGCCGGCACGTCGCCAGGGGCACGTTGTGGACGTCACAGATGCGCACCAGGGCGCCGATATCGGGCTCGTGTGGCTGGGCCGTCATCGGGTCCTGCAGGAAGACGACGCCGTCGACCTCGCCCTCGACGACCTCCGCGCCGATCTGCGTGTCCCCGCCGACGGGGCCGCTCTCCTTGCGTTCGACCTCCAGACCCGTCTCGGTCGTGATGCGCTGTCCGGTCGTACCCGTCGCGACCAGATCAAACGTCGCGAGTACGTCCTCGTACTCCTCGACGAGGTCTATCATCGTCGGCTTCTCGTCGTCGTGAGCGATGAGTGCGACTCGTGTCATACCTGCCATCTCACGGTGTGGCGATATATGGATGCTGGATAGGGGTTAGGCCACCGTCACGTCGCCACCCGCCGTCACCGTGACCTCGTTGCCCTCGACGTCGAAAGTGACGGTGTCGTCGTCACCGTCGCCGACGACCGCGCGCAGCTTCGCCGCGTCGACGTAGGACCCGATGTAGTCGATGTCCTCGTCGGTGAGGTCGGTGGCGTCGAACAGCGCCTCGGTGATGACCGCCTCGGCGGGCTCGGGGCTGACCCACTCGTCGTCGCGACCCCGTATCATGTACACGGTCCCGTTGTCCGATTGCATAGACGGATATACACACCGTACCCGTATAACGGGCTACGAGCTGTTTCAGAGCGTGAAACAGCCCGCGAGACGGGCCAGGGGCTGGTGATGTCCGGGGTCGCTCCCGACAGCGACGACCCACGTGTCAGTGCTGGCGTGACCCGATGGACGGGCGCGCGGGCGCGGCGAGCGTGTTCGCGACGAGTGTCTGTGTGCCCCGCCGGAGCCGCTCGGAGGCGGCCTGGCTGGAGATGTCCAGCTGGGCAGCGAGGTCCGACAGCGAGGCGTTGCGCGGGACGGTGTAGTAGCCCCGCTCCAGCGCGAGCAACAGGACCTCCCGCTGTGGGTCAGTCACGCCGAACTGCGTCGACGCCTCGTCCTCGTCCTCGCGCATCCGTTTGACTTCCACGTCGAACCCATCGGCGACGAGGTCTTCCCGGAACGTGAGCAGTGAACTCCGGTCGGGGAACCGGGCCTGGACGACCCACTCGTCGTCGATCAGGTCTGCCCGGACAAGCATCCCGTCGGCTGTGAGGAGCCCGCGACTCATCGCGTCCAGCGGTTCGTCGACCGTCGTGATGGCGTACCAGTGACCCTCTGCTTCTGGCCCCAGATGCGACGTCGGACCGGCGGTGTCGTCGCCGGCCAGCGCCGAGTCCACGGTGTCGCGGTCGGACACGTCGACCCAGACGGATGCCCGACAGCCACCGTCGACGCGGTGGAGGCGCTGTATCGAGACGGCGCCGTCGGGTAGCCGACCCGCGGCCGCTCGAAGGAACCCTGTCTCTATGTGAAATGTGACTATCACGTAACAGATTCCGGCTGCAACTTACATAAAACTCTGGCAAACAGCGACGGTCAGACAGGCCACACCGGCGGCTGTCTGTTCAACGCCGAGCGGCGGATTCCGCCGGTTCGGTACAGCCGGCAGCTGTGTGGGGCGAGCCGAGAGGGGCTGTCAGAGGCACGAGTCGCCCGACGTCGCCACCACCAAGCTATATTACTTGCCGATACCACTTAAATGCGCAGCATGGTGTGAGAGGTGTCGACACGGCAGCGGGCCCTACGGGAGGTTTTCGCCCTGATAGCTCCCCTCGTACGTGCCTTCGTGGGCCGCCTCGGCGAGGACTAGCTGGGCGATGCGCGCGCCGGCTTCGAGTTCGATGGGGTGGTGGACCTGAAGCAACCCCTCGCCGCGGCCCTCGTAGCCCGCGTCCCAGACGGCGGTGTTCAGCATACAGGAGTTGCGCAGCAGGGACGACCGGGGGTACAGAAAGCCCACGTGGCCGTCGGGGATGACCACGCGGTCGCCGTACTCGACGATGTAACCGCCCGTATCGAGGGTATAGACGCCGTCCTCCGGCTCGACCTCCCGCCGGTCACCGACCGTCTTGCCGTCCCGGCCGACGCGGCCGGGTTCGACCTGCTCGTACACCGCGCCAAGCGTCAGGTCGACGCCGTTTGGCTGTATCTGTGCCGCAGTGAGGTCGTCGAGCCTGTCGGCCACGAACCGTCCGCTCTCGAACATACCGTCGCTGGCACCGCAACGGCGAAAACGCTACCGTTCGACACCGCCGGGGGTTGTCGGATGATGAAAAATAGGGAGGGATACGCGGGATTTATACCGGCGCGCCGTCGATTGACGGACGTTATGGGACAGACGCTCACGGAAAAGATTCTCGACGACCATCTCGTCGAAGGGGAACTGACCCCCGGAGAGGAGATCGGTATCGAAATCGACCAGGTGCTGACACAGGACACGACGGGGACGCTCGTCTGGCTGCAGTTCGAGGCCCTCGGCCTCGAAGAGGTCCAGACCGAGCTGGCCGCCCAGTACTGTGACCACCAGACCTACCAGTTCGACTTCAAGAACACGGACGACCACCGCTTCCTGCGCTCGGCCGCCGGTACCTTCGGTGCGCACTTCTCGCGGCCCGGCAACGGCATCTGTCACAACGTCCACAAGGAGAACTTCGCCGCGCCCGGCAAGACGATGCTTGGCTCGGACTCCCACACGCCGACGCCCGGTGGCCTGGGCGAACTCGCCATCGGCTCCGGTGGCCTCGACGTGGCCGTCGCCATGGGTGGCGGCGCCTACTACATCGAGATGCCCGAGGTCGTCAACGTCCGACTCGAAGGCGAGCTGCCCGAGTGGGCCACCGCCAAGGACGTCATCCTCGAGTTGCTCCGTCGCCTCTCGGTCAAGGGCGGCGTCGGCAAGGTGCTCGAATACACCGGCCCCGGCGTCGAGACCCTCTCGGTGCCCGAGCGGACCACCATCACCAACATGGGGACCGAGCTCGGCGCGACCTCCTCAATCTTCCCGACCGACGAGAACACGAAAGACTACCTCGAACGGCTCGGCCGCGAGGACGTCCACGTCGACATCGGTCCCGACGAGGACGCCGAGTACGCCGACGAGATCGTCGTCGATCTCTCGGAGCTCGAACCCCTCATCGCCAAACCCTCCATGCCGGACAACGTCGTCCCGGTCAGCGAGGTCGCCGGCACGGACGTCGACCAGGTGATGATCGGCTCCTGTACCAACGGCGCCTACGAGGACATCCTCCCCGGCGCGAAGATGCTCGAAGGGCGCAACATCGACAAGAAGACCGAGATGATCGTCGCCCCCGGCTCCAAGCAGGCCTCCGAGATGCTGGCCCGCGAGGGCTGGACCGCGGAGATGATGGCCGCCGGCGTCAACTTCTCGGAAGCGACGTGTGGTGCCTGTATCGGCATCGGCCACGTCCCCGCCTCCGACTCGGTGTCGCTGCGGACCTTCAACCGCAACTTCGAGGGCCGCTCCGGTATCGAGGACGACAACGTCTACCTCTGTTCGCCGGAGGTCGCCACCGCGGCGGCCATCAAGGGCGAAATCGTCGACCCGCGCGACCTCGCCGAGGAACTGGGCGACCTCGAGGCCCCCGGCCTGGAGATGCCCGACCAGTACATCGGCAGCTCCGAATCGGACCTCATCGCGCCCGACGAGGCCGTCGACGACGAGCTCATCAAGGGCCCGAACATCGGCGACGTGCCACTGAAAGACCCCCTCGAGACCGAGGTCGGCGGTGAGGCCCTCCTGAAGATGGAGGACAACATCACCACGGACCACATCATCCCGGCCACGCAGGACATCCTGATGTACCGGTCGAACGTCCCGAAGCTCTCGGAGTTCACGCTCTCGCGAGTCGACGACACGTTCGCCCAGCGCGCGCTGGACGCCGACGGCGGCGTCCTCGTGGCGGGCGAGAACTACGGGCAGGGCTCCTCGCGCGAGCACGCGGCGCTGTGTCCGATGTATCTCGGTATCGAGACCGTCCTCGCACAGAGCTTCGCCCGCATCCACAAGGCGAACCTCTTCAACTTCGGTATCGTCCCGCTCACCATCGACGAGGACACCTACGAGAAAATCGAGCAGGGCGACGACATCGAGATCGTCGACGACGCCGCCGACGCGGTGCGCTCCGGGCAGGAGGAGTTCACCATCCGCGTCAACGACGACTGGGAAGCGTCGGGCTACCTCGACGCCTCCGAGCGAGAACGCGAGATTCTGGCCGCCGGTGGGAAGCTCTCCCACACGAAGGCCCAGCACGAGGACGAGGGCGGCGCCGCGCCCGCCGACGACTAAGTAGGCCGTCTCACCGCGCTTTTCTTTTGCACAGTCCGTGAGCGTCGGCGCTGTCGATAGACAGTAGCTATGTTACAGCGCCTTAGCAAATAGAGGACGAATGAACTGGGCCTGTGGGCGTTGTGGGACGGTACACACGCAGAACCCGAGCGCATGTCGAAACTGCGGGGGGACAGCGTTCAGACCAGTCCGTGATACGGATTTGCCGAATACGGGCAGCCAGGGTCCAGAAGCGGTTGAAATGGAGCAAACACAGACCTACGGAACGACTCCTGAGCCCGAATACGATTCCAGCCCCGACGTTGCGGTCGACGGCTCTGTCGATGTCCCAGAACAACCCCGAAAGAATACCCTGACCCAACAGGAATCTCGGTTCAGGAACTGGCTCCAATGGGGACGACAAAAGTTTGGAGCGACGCTGCGTGCGCCGATGGGGCTTTTCCGGGAGTTATTGCTCCCGATTCTGGCGTTTGTGCTTGTGATTGTGGCTGTCTGATGGCTTCTCTCGTGACCGGTCCTTCGACCGGCCGTGCGCGAGTGGCGTGGCACTGCCACGCCCGAGCGAAGGCGGGGAAGGGCAGGCTGACCAGAGCATCCGGCGGCTTTGCCGCCGGTTCACCGGAAGCGCGCCAGATGGCGCGCTTCCGGCCTTTTTGTACTAAATTTTTGCGAGGGGGGTGCCCGCAGCGCCTTCGGCGCGAGGACACCCCCCGAAGTAAAAATTTAGATTTGCAGAAACTGCGTCACCAGCCACTTCGTGAAGGTCCCCGTGACCCCGCCGATCCAGGCCAGCAAGACGAAATGCAGGTAGGTGTTGCCCTTGTGGCCGCCGTCGATGGTCCGTATCATCAGCGCCGACAGCATGGCCGAGAACATGATGATGACGACCAGGAGAAACTCGATGAGGGGGATGTTGTAGACGCTGGTGTTGATGAGGGAGTTGACGTCGAGCCGGCTGCCGGCGTTGAGGTCCAGAGACATTTCCGCGAGGATGTTGACGACCTGCAGGCCGATGAAGAAAGCGAACGTCGAGGCGGCGGTAATCCCGTACAGCAGGCCGACCATCGTCGTGGTCGCCTGTTTGCGCTTCTGGCGCAGTTGCAACACCTGGTTCATGTTGGCGGCGATGAGCTCGCCCAGTTGTTTGGGCGAGCCACCCATCTCGCGGCCGATGAGGTACATCTCGGAGAACGTCTGAATGAGGTAGGAGCGACAGTCAGCCGTAAAGAAGCGCCACGCGGCGGTGGGTTCGATGCGCATGTTGAGCCGCTTGTAGAGATCATCGACGTTGGGGGTCAAGGCGCCGAAGTCCTTCTTTCGGAGGGTGCGAAGCACCTGACCGGTCGTGGACTGTTTGGCCCCCTCGGTCGCACCCAGCGCGCGGATGAAGCTGGGGAACGCCTCGTCGCGGCTCTTGACCCGCTGTTCTTCCTGACGGAAGACGATGCCGGGGATGAGCATCGGGGTGATGGGGACGACGGCGTAGAACGGCAGCGGGACCGAGTCGAGGAAGAAAAAGAGCTCTTCGAGTCCGATCGGCGAGACGCCGAACATCCCCCCGAGCGTGACAAAAAGGAGGACGGCCGAGAGCCCGACGCCGGCGTACATCGACTTGTCGAGGCGCTCCTCGATGGGCGAGGGATACTCCTCGGGGTGGAACCACACCGGGTCGTAGGGTGCCATCGACCGGATGGCGAGATAGAAGCCCGACTGGACGAAGATGTACATCACGATGACGGCGCTTACGGTCATCGTCGGGTTCGTCCCGGTAAGCACCGGCAGGACGACGGCAAACACCAGGGCGAACGTCATCGAGAGGATCATCGACAGGTAGAGGTCTTTCATGACCTCCAGGCTGTCGAGCGAGGAGCGATAGACCGTGGTGTAGTGCTGGATGATCTGCTCCTGTTCGGACAGCAAGTAGTCCTCTAAGGACTGGCCGGCCCCGAGCGTGTAGGCCAGCCGGTCGAGGAAGTCGGCGAAGGCCTCGCTTGGTACCTGCTTTGCGCGGCGGCGACAGGCGTCGTCGAGGCTCTGGTTCCACGTGTCGACGAGCTGGACGATGCGGTGCATCTCCATGGCGAGTTCGCCGTACTCGTCCTCCTGGGCGAGCGTGCGGAACACCTCCATCCGGTCGATTTTCGTGGTCGCCAGCACCGTCATGTGGGTGATCATGAGGTGAAAGCGGTTGTTGAGCTCGCGCTTGCGCTGGGAGAGCAAAATCTTGGGATAGAAGAGGGCCGAGGCCATCGCCAGGAAGCCAAGCAGCGGGATGGGTGCCCGAATCATCATCGACAGGTCAAGCAGCACGGCCGCCACGACCGAGAGGATGAAAAAGACGATAGAGGGAATCAGGATGAAAAAGAGGTACCGCTCCAGGGGAATCGTCATCTGGCGGTACGACTCCACCAGGCCCTGGACGGTCTCGGTGATGGTCAGTTCGATGCCGCTCTCGGCTTCGCTTTGGGCCATGGTCAGTTGGGCCGGGAGATGTTGAACGGAATCCCTTCGACGCCGTCGCGCTGGAAGTCCGAGATGAAGTCGTTGACCTCGTGGTAGCCGGTGATACCCTCCTGGATGGCGCGTTCTATCAGGTCGGCGCGGAACCGGAGGTCGTCGTAGATGTCGCGGGTGTCCTCGTACCCAAGCAGCGTGGCGATCTGCTCTTCGAGGACGAAGGAGTTGTTCATCCCCTGGAAGACGATCTCGTCCTCGACGGGGTCCCAGTTGAACACCTGCCGGGTGACGACGCCGTCCATCTCCTTGGAGTACCCCTCTATCTCCTGGACGCTCGTGACCCGGCGAAGCACGTCGTCGCCCTGTTTGACGCGGTTCTGGAACAGCGCCACGTCGGCGACGTCCATGAACGTCTCGGGGACGTTGATGGGTTCGCCGGTGAACCGCTGGATCATCGAGACGATGTCGCTGGCGTGGAAGGTAAGCATGACGGGGTGGCCGGTCTGGGCCGCCTGGAAGGCCATCCGACCCTCCTCCCCACGGACCTCGCCCACGATGATGTAGTCGGGACGCGAACGCAGCGCGGCGGCGACGAGGTCGAACATGTCGATACTCGTCCCCTCGTCCTCGCCCTCACGGGTCAGGAGCTGTTGCCACGTGTTGTGGGGTGGGAGCACCTCGGCGGTGTCCTCCGCGGTGTATATCTTCGCGTCGTCGGGGATGAACGAGGTGATGGCGTTCAGCGTCGTCGTCTTGCCCGAGGCGGTCTCCCCGACGACGAACACCGTCTGCTCGTTTTCCAGACAGAGCCAGAGGTACGCCGCCAGCTCGGGCGAGAGGGTCGCCCACTTCGTAATCTGGAAGATAGAGAGGGGTATCTCGTCGCCCTGACGGATAGTGAGGGAGGGGCCCTTGAGGCTCACGTCGTCGGAGTAGATGAGGTTCAGACGCGAGCCATCGGGCAGCGTGGAGTCGACGATGGGGTCCGAGTCCGAGACGGGGTCGCCCATCCGCTCGCCCATGTTGCGCAGCCACTGGTCGAAAGACTCCTCGCTCTCCCACTCGACAGTGGTCTGGAGCATCCCGTAGACCCCGTGGTCGACGTGGCACTCGTCCCGGCCGATGACGTGGATGTCCTCGTTGGCCGGGTCGCGCATCACCGGCTCCAGGGGGCCGAGCCCGACGATGTCGCGGTTGAGCCGATAGAGGATGTTCTCGTAGGTGGACTCGGTGACTTCGACGCTGCCGACGTCGGTGATGTTCTGCAGTCGGGTGAGGACGCCGCTGTCGCTGTCCTCGTTGCGGATTCGGGTGGTCTCCTGGAGGAGTTCCTCGATGCGGTCGTCGTACTCCGATTCGCTCTCGGGGGCTGGCTTGTTGACGCTCTTCTGGAGGAGTCGGTTCCGGACCTTATCGAAGACGACGCTCTCGTCCTCGTCGAGTTCGGGCTCGATGGCGTAGTACTTCGTGTCCTGGCCGATGTCGCCGTAGACGTGACAGAAGATGGGGCCCCCGACCGGGTAGAGGACGTTGGGCCGGTCGGACTCGTAGTCGCTGTCGGCCTCGTCGATAAGCATCGGGAACTCCCCGGTGATCTGTTTGAACTTCTTCAGATGGTCCCGCAGGTGGGGCCGACGGGCCGCTATCTGTCGCAGTTCGTCTGATGGTTTCGCGCGTCCGTGGTCTGTCATAGCGTGGATACCCCCTAGGCGACGCTCCGCGATTCGATGACGATCCCGGTCCCCGACCGAACCGAGAACCCGATAGTGTCACCGACCTGTTCGCCCATCCCGGCAAAGCGGAGGACGTTTATCTGGCGGCGGGTGTCGTTGCCGACCTCGATCATCTCCAGTTCGATGAACACGTCGGCGATGGCGCGGAAGGGGCCGATGGCCTCCTCGTCCAGCGTCGACGGGTCGACGGTTATCATGATGCATTTGCCCTCCGAGATGATGTCCCGGAAGTAGGATATTATCTCCAGAGCGGCCTGGCGCTCGTCGTTCTGGCGGACCAGGGCCTCGAACTTGGGGTCGTTGCGGAGGATGGCGTCGAACGTGTCGATGACGACGACGTCGGCGTCCCACATCACGTCGGCCTCCATCAGCCGACGGAGCAGCTCCTTGCGGTCCTGCTCCTCGTCGTTGCCCGAGAACGTGTTCGAGTCCCCGATGTCGGCATGCAGGAAGAGGACGTTCTCGTCTAAGATGTGATCGACCATGTCATAGGACAGCGAGTGCATCTGGTCGAGGAAGCTCCCGACCGTCAGCTCCGTCGAGAGGTAGGTCACGTCGTGGCCCTCCTCACAGAGCCCATAGGTGAAACGCTGGCTCATGGCCGACTTGCCGGCCCCGTAGTCACCCTCGACGAGGATGATACTGCCCGGCGGGATACCTCCGCCGAGTTCCTTGTTCAGTCGGTCGTGGTCGTCCAGTCCAAGCGAGAACAGGTCAGTACTTGCGATGCTCATAGTCGGAACTCAAACACCTCCTCGTCACCGTTGACAGTTATCTGGACGCGGTGGTCGCCGGCGTCCAGCGACTGCTGGATCTCCAGCCGGACGACGGTGCCGGGCTGCCAGGCGCCGTCACCGTCGGCCCGTGTCACCGAGTAGTCGGTGACGAACTGGCCGTTGACGAGGATATCCAGCACGCCCGGGTCGGCGGCCAGCCGTTCCGTGCCGGTGTTTTTGACGTACAGCGTGATGGTTCCGCTGTCGTAAATGGCGTCGCTCCCGCTGTCGGATATCACCTCGATGTCGGTCCGGACGTCACTGCTGACGTCGAACCCCTGCTCGGAGATGGCGCCGCTCAGCTGCCCGATGCTGCTGGTGAACACACCGGCGACGCTTGCGGCTATCATCATCGAGGCGATAAAGAGGATGAGATGGGAGACGGAGACACTCGCCACGTCAGACCACCTCCGCCGTCGCGGCGACGCCCGGCCCGGTGACGATTTTCACCTGGCTGGGCTGGGGCGCCGTCGTGGTGTTGATAGCCAGCGTCTCCCGTGGGAGCCAGAGGTCCGTCTCCTCGTTTCCCTCGACGGCCGTGCGGTACCCCGTCTGGTAGCTGTTGTCGGCGAGGACGTCGACGTCGCTGACCGACAGCTCAGTGGCGCCGGTGTTCTCGACGGTTATGTTGAGGTAGTTGGACACGTCGTTGTAGTTCACAGTGGTAATCTCTATGTCGGTGTTGGTCCGTTCGAGCTGCCGGTCGGAGCGGTCCTCGCGGGCGTCGTTGACCAGTTCGGTGCTGTTTGCCGCCGCGGAGTAGAACATCCCGAAGCCGATGAAGGCGGCGACGAAGATGAGGGCGGCCGAGCCGCTAACGCTGAATCCCATCCGAGCCACCTCCCACGAGCTTCGAGAGAGCGACGGCTTCGGCGCCGCTGTCCTCGTCGAGCTGCGAGATGTAACGCAGGCTCTCGGTGTGGTGGTCGATAGTGAGGCCGTCGCCCGAATCCGCGACGTCGTCGAAGCCCCGCAGGTAGTCCGCGAGGTCGTCGGCGACGTCTTCGTCTATCCAGCCGATGGTCTCGTAGTAGTCGATTGCACGGGACGCCTCGCGGTAGCCGGCCTGGCTCACCAGGAACTCCAGCCACTCGATGATTATCAGGTCCGCCGCAAACCCCTCCGGCATCGTCGCCAGGTAGGGCTTGCCGTCGTCGTCGGCAGCGGCGTCCTCCGTGGCGTCGGTCGCCGGCTCGGGGTCCGGGTCCGGTGCTGGCTCGGCAGTCGGTTCGGGCTCGGGTTCGGGTTCCGGCTCGGGTTCGGGTTCCGGCTCGACTGCCGGGTCGGGTTCGGGTTCCGATTCGACGGCGTCCATACCGTCGCCTTCGTCCTCGATGACCTCGTCGAAGAGGTCGTCGTCTTCGAGACCGCTCTCGTCCTCGTCGAACCCGTCGCCGTCGAGCATCTCGTCGCTGTCATCGAGCATTCCCTCGCCGTCGTCGAGCATCTCCTCGCCCTCCTCGCCGTCGGCCCACTCGGCGTCGCCCGACTCGTACTCGTCTTTCAGCTCGGCGAAGGACTTGCCGCCCTCCCCGTCGTCGTCGCTGTTCTCGTCGTCCGTATCGAGCCCGTCGTCCATACTCATGTCGTCCTCCTCGAACTCCTCGTCGAACTCGCCGCCGTCGTCCTCGAAGCCGTCGTCGAGGTCGTCGTCGAAGCCGTCATCGAACATGTCGTCGCCCTCGTCCATGGACATCTCGTCGTCCATCGACATCCCGTCGTCCTCGACCAGGTCCTCGTCGAAGAACCCCTCGGCATCGGCGCTTGCGACGTCGTCGTCGATGTCCTCGCCCTCGTCGTCGCCGCCGTCGTCGTCGAAGAGGCCAAAGGAGCCATCGCCCATGCCGCCACCGCCCATGCCGGCGTCGACATCGTCGGCAAAGGGGTTCACGCCTCGGGTGACCATCTCGTAGATGTCGAGCAGCTTCCGGACGTTTTCCTGTACCTCGTCGACGGACTCTGAGATGGACTCGTTCTCCGTTCGGACGGTGTTGACCGTCGAGGAGAGGCTCCCGACCTCGTTTTCGAGCTCGTCGATTCGGTGTTCCAGCTCGTCGGTGTCGGGGCCGGTGGCGTCCTCCATGTCCCCGAACTCGTCGTCGCCGAAACCGCCCATGTCGTCGCCGTCGTCGTCTAAGCCGCCCAGCCCGCCGAGGTCGTCGCCACCGTCGCCACCGCCGTCGTCGCCCATCAGCCCGCCACCGCCCATGTCGTCACCGCCACTGTTGTCCTCGTCGCTCTCGTCGTCCGACATGATCGAGTCGAACATGTTCTTGATGCTCATCCCGACCAGGCCCCCGGACAGCAACACGACGAGCGCTGGAACCAGCGCGGCCACGTCCGGAGCGAGTGCCTGTAACGTCGGCACGAGAGCGAGACTACTCATCGTTTAGAATAATTCCCGCAGATACCCTTGAATATTCCGTCTAGCTTATCATAGTTGATAACAAAACGGTTATTTGAACGGTGGATAGTTCCGAATAAAGGTGTTTTGGGTCAGGCAGTCGACATCGACCGGCGTTTCATCTGGAGATATCACGGTAGAGCGGTTGAGAGTTGCGCTCGCGGCAGACACGTGACTGCCGTCTGTCTGACGCGACACGGCGCGTGACAGCACGCGACCAGTTTCAACAGCGGAAATCAGAGCGTGACCGAGTCCGTGTTCGCGCTCTTGACGACGAGGTCGCCGGAGTCGGCCTCCAGCCGGAGCGACCGGCCGTGGTCGCCGCCGACGTCCTCGCCCGTGATGGGGATGTCGTACTCCGCAAGCGTCTCCCGGACCTGTTTGAGGTTGCGCGAGCCGATCGAGGAGCCGTTCTCCGAGAAGTCGAGCATGTCGCTCCCGCCGGCTATCTTGGCCCGCATAGTCTCTGTCGAGGCCCCGACGTCTTCCAGCGCCTCGACCAGTTCGGTGACGCCGGTGTCGGCGAACTTCGCCCGATTGCCCCCTTCGACGTCCTTAGCAGTCGGGAGCATGATGTGGACCAGCCCAGCAGCGCCTGTCGGTTCGTCATACAGCGCGATGCCGATACAGGAGCCCAGCCCGCTGGTCGTCAGCACCGCGGTGTCGGTCGTCACCTCGTACTCCGCGATGCCGACTTTCAGCCGCTCGGGCTCGCTGTCCTTGCCCGCCTCCGTCTGGCTGCCGTCATAGACTTTCATTATTCGAATATCTGTTCGATGTCGGCCTCGGTCTCGTCGGCCCGCTCGACATCCAGATCATCGAGCGCCGCCCGCAGTTCCTGTTCGTTGGGCAGCGCGTGGATCTCGGCGCTGAACTCGATGTCGTCGGTCTGCATCGTCGAGTCGATGATGAAGGCGTGTTCCTGGTGCTGGCCGACCTGTGCCGCAAGCGGGTCCACGATAGAGCGGCCCATATCGTGGACGAGCTTCGGGGGCGTATGGTCGACCGACGTCTGTAGCACGTTCGCCCAGCCGTCGACAAAGCCGCTGGTCATGATGTTTCCGAGCTCCTCGATGGCCGCCTCGTGTTGGGCGGTCAGCTCGTCGCCCTCCATCTCGACGGGCATCATCGCCTCGGCGACGTTGACCGCCGAGACTTCGTCGAACAGCACCATGAGGTAGCCACTGGGGACGCCGGTAAACTCCACGACTGTCCCGACGTAGGTGTCAGTCCCGATCTGTTTCGGGACGTCTTCGATGGGTGCGAAGCTTATCTGTGTCACCTCGGCGTCGGTCGGTATCCCCGTCATCATCTCGACGTTGTCGGCGGCCTGCTGGGTCCCCTTCGTCGTCATCTCGTTGAACGTCTGGAGCTTGTCGATGGGGATGGCGTCGCCCTCGGTGTCGGCGTGCTCCATCATCGCCTCGGCGAGCGGTTCGTACTCGGGGAGCATGTAGATGTAGAAGTTCACCGACTCCCCGACCCACTCGATCTCCGATTTGAAGACGAATACCTGTCGGTGGCCCTCGGCCTCGGGCGCCTCCGGCAACACGTTCGCACCCGACTTCTCGATGTACTCGGGCGGCGAGTGGTCGATAGTCGAGTCTAGGTAGTCGGCCCAGCCGTCGATGAAGCCGCTCATCATGATGTTGCCGATCTCCTTGACGGCGCTCTGGGCCATTCCGGGATCGTCGCTGGCGCCGGGCATCATCGAATCCGCGATAGTGTCGGCCGACTCGCTGTCGAACACGAGCACCGTATCGCCCTCCAGGACGCCCTCGTAATTGAACTGCACCCCGACGAAGTCGCGGCCGGCGAGGTCCTCGCCGATGTCCTCGCGGTCCAGTAGCGTGATCTTGGTCACGTCGACAGCGGCGTCGATGCCAGTCATCTGCGCCAGCGACTGGGTCGCCTGTTTCGCACCCTCGTGGGCGAGCTGGTTGAACGTACCCAGCGACTGGATATCGACGTTCATCTATGAGGGGACGACGTCCTCGATTGCCTCCATCACGCTGGGTTTCTGGAAGGGTTTGGTGATGTAGCCGTCGGCGCCGGCCTTGACGGCCTCTTTCATCTTTTCCTCCTGGCCCACGCTGGTACACATGATGACGTTGGCGTTCGGGTTCGAGGACTTGATCTCGCTGGTCGCCTCGATACCGTCCCGGATGGGCATCACGATGTCCATCATAACCAGGTCCGGGGTCTCCTCTTTGTACACTTCCACCGCCTCGACACCGTTCTCGACCTCACCGACAATGGTGTGGTCCTCCTCGAGTATCTCCCGCAGGAGGTTCCGCATGAACTCCGAGTCGTCGGCAATCAGTACGTCTGGCATGCCCGCTACTACCGTCAAGACTGGGATAAATGTGACCCGTAAATTATCGCGTGTGATACCACCGACTACGAGCGGTTGGCGCGGGTCACAGTGCCGGAAACAGGTCAGCCAGCACGCGGACCACGTCGAACGCGTAGCGGCCATACCGGAAATAGACCAGCCCCGACAGCAGGAGGTAGCCACTGGCAAAGCCGGCCGGCAGCGCGACGGCGACCGCGACAGTTCGGTCCGAGAACCGGTCCGAGAGCGTCCAGCCGACGACGGCGACTGCACACACCGTCGCGGCCGCCAGATTCCAGAGGGCGTTGTACTGGACCGCTTCGCCGACCGCCAGCCCCAGCCCGCCGACACCGCCAAGCAGGGCGACCAGCGCGAGCGCGAAGCTGGCGAGATACGACCCGACGGCCCACCGCATGTCCGACAGCCCGGCACGGACGGCCGGAACACGCCAGACGCCGTACGCCCCGAGCGCGATGACTGGGTGGAGATACCGGACCGTCAGCGTACTGAACAGCGGGAGTCGGGGGAGGTAGACGAGCGTCAGGACGGCGGCGAGTGTGGCCACGAGCAGGTCGGTCTGGCGAGCGGGCCGCCAGTCACGCGGGTCGAGGGGCAGTAGAGTCCGGTCGGCCATGGCCCGGAGTCGGCGCCCAGCTAACACCGGGAGCGCCGCCAGCGCACCCAGCAGGGGCATCGCTTCGAGCACTGCGAGGTCGATGGCCTCGGCGTCGTTGAGAGCGTAGCCGACACTCGGAATCGTACCGCTCCGGACGAAGATATGCCAGAGCCGCGCGGGCTGGGTCAGCACTGCGAGACCGCCGACGACGGACCCACCGGCAAACGACAGGACGGTGTCGGCGCCGTCGCGGAGGGTGTCGAGCAGCGACGGCGGAGGCCTATCACCGCCGGTCGTGGTCGCCGGGGTTCCCCCGGGGGTGGCGCCGCCCCCGCCGTCGGCCGCGGTGGTGTTTGCCCCCGGCGTCGTCGCGGTCCCGGCCGGCGTCTCACCGCTGTCGGGCGTCGGGGTTCCGGACGGCATCTCACCGCCGTCTGCTGGCCCACCACCCGCCTCCGCCGGCGCGAACTCGGCGTCGGGTCCGACGCTCGGAAGCAGTCGCGGCGGCTGGGCCGGGTTCCCGGAGATAGCGTAGTTCGTCGCCAGCATCGGCGTCGACGCGATCAAGAGCACGAGCCCCACGACGGCCAGCGCCCGGACGCTCCGGTCCCGCGCCGTCAGCAGGTCGACGGCGGCGAGGGCGGCGACCACGAACAGCGCCTCGAAGGCGTGTATCCAGGAGATGTACCCCGCCAGGGCGTACGCACTGGTCCGGGCCCGCAAGGCAGCCTCACCCTCGCGGCTCCGACTCACCGCGAAGGCGTAGACGACCCCCAGCACCAGTGTGGCGACTATCGTGTGGCGCTTTGGCAGCGTGGCCCAGAAGCCGACCGGTGTCGCGACGCCCAGCGCGACCCCGGCCGCCAGTCCCGCCCGGCGGCCGTGGAAACGGGCGACGAGGCGGTACAGCACCAGCCCGGCCGTCGCCGCCGCCAGTATCGTCGAGAGCTGGAGCGCCACGAGGGCGAGCCGGTCGGTCGGGAGGTCGGTCGCCGTCAGCACGCCCGCGACGAACAGCGCCACAACGAGAACCGAGCCCACGGCGCGGGTCCGGTCCCGGTCAAGTCGGTCGAACTCGGCGACCTGTGTCACGAGAACCAGGCCGAGGCCGGCCCAGAGGCCGACGAGCAACAGCCGCGGCGCCACGACCGTCGCCCCGGCCTCCAGCGCCCATACCAGCGGCACCGCCAGCGCGAGCATCCCGTAGTTGCGGCCGTAGGCCCGCCCCTGGTACTCGTACAGCCCCGGCTGGGAGCCAAACGTCAGCGAGTAACGCAGCTCGGTCACGTGGAGCTGTCCCTCGGCCAGCGCGACGAGCGTGTTGGCCATCGCGTAGGTGTCCTGGATGAAGAAGCCGACCCGCCAGGTCAGCCCGAACCAGCAGACGAGCCCGAGCCACAGCACCAGTCCACGCCGGTCGCCAAAGCACCAGCGGCCGACGGCGACCAGCCGGTCACGGGGGCCGTCGCTCACTGTCTCCCTCCCACGGTGACGGTCGTTCGAGCGACTGTCCGGTCGGTCGTGAAACTCTGGATTCGGACCGACAGAACGGCGTCGTAGGTCCCGTCGACCCGCCCCGGTGGTATCGCCCGGTCCCCGGGCGCGAGACGGTACGTACCCGAGCCGGTCACGAGCCGGCGCTCGACGAGCCGGATGTCAAGTCCCGGTACCGAGACGGTATAGAGCAGTTGCGGCCGGCCGGTAACGCCGTCGACGGCGGCCGCGGCCGGCGGCACCCGGAGATACGTGACGTTGGTCCCGAACCGACCGGGCGTCAGCGAGAGCCCGGAGCGGTCGACGCCGACCTCGGTGACTGTCGCGTTCCCGTCGCCGAACGTCGACGGCGAGGCGCTGGTCACGTCGGCGCCGGTCAGCGGGCCGGTGCCCACGAGGACGAAGACGACGAAGAGACCGACAGCGGCCACCCAGCGGTCCATCGGGTTACCAACGACCGCCCCGTGGCTTAAACCCCCCGCCGTTACAGTTTCGCGCCGTCGCGGTCCTCGACAGCGTCGATGAGGTCCGCGATGGAGTCGTCTGGGCTGAGACCGGCCGAGCGAGCCAGCGTCTTGATGCTGCCGGGCGGGTACTTCACCGGGACGTTCGATTCCGAGAGCAGGATACCGAGCACGTCCTGAACGTCGGTCGACCCGTCCATCTGGCGGCCGTACCACAGCATGAGCGTCTCGAAGACAGTGACGATGTCGTTGGAGGTCAGCCGCTGTTGGTCGACCTCGCCGTCGAACTTCGCGGTCACGTCGAAACCATAGCGGGCGTTCGAGTCGGCCATCTGCTCGGCGAGCCACTCGTGGACGTTGGCGTCGGAAAACTCGGGGGTATCAGGCGCTTGCTCCGGCTCGGACTCCGGCTCCGGCATGGACGGCTTGCCGCCGTAGTCACCGCCATCGTCGCGCACCTCCGGCGAGACGACGTAGCGGCCCTCGTCTATCTGGGTGACGTGGTCGTCGTCCTCCAGCTCGAGCTCTTCGGGGGAGAGTATCTTGCCGTCCTCGGGATTCGGGTCGTCGGGGCCCCCGTCCATACCCTACACTGTGTGAGGCAGCGATATAATACCGTCGCTGGTCGGGGGTGGAAAACGGAAAAACAGCGCGCAGGTTTAGAGATTGACCGCAGAGGAACCGGACAGCGTCTCCGGGACCACGAGGCGTAGTTCGGTGTTGCCGCCGGACTGGGTGTTGATCTGGATCGTCGCCGTGTCACCCTCTTCCAAGCCGCCGCTCGAACTGACGATACTGCTGGTGTCGAGAAGGATCTGAGCGCGGTCAGCGGGATCGTTCAACACGACGTTGTCATCGGCGTCGATGGAGTCGTCCTCGTCCTGGACGTCAACAACACCGAAGGAGTCAGATGCGGTGCCGCCGTTCGTAGTGTAATCGAGCGAGCTGGAATCGGTAGCGTAGTCACCGAAGGTAAGGTCCGATGAGCCGCTACTGTGCACGAACTGGAGCGTCGTCGTGCTCAGGTCGATGTTGTTCGCACCCGGTGCCTGTTTCACCGTGATGCGAACGGTGTCGACGGTATCGCCGTTGATGTCCTCACCGACGGAGCTCACCACTTGGAGCCGGTTGGTAACTTGGTCACTACTCTGCTGTCCGGTTTCCTCGGCACCGCTCTGCAGGAATCCGGCCGTGTTGATCAGGACGCCCGCCGCGATGGCCGCCACCAGCACCATCGCGATGAACACGATGAGCGTGCCGATACCGACCTGCCCGCGGTCGTCGTCGTTGTTGAATTCTTTGAACATGGATAGTTCAGGTCTGTCTGACCCTATTCAAAATCTGCATTTCACCAGTAATAATACCTCTCCCTAAAATATCACGACTGATATCGGTCTTCAAAGGCTCTCTATAGCCCGTTTTTATTTTCCTGGGCGCATCGCGCTCGCTGAGACCGGATGAGATCACGGTTGAACCGACAGTGTCGACACCGGTGAGGAGCAGTCGCTAGCAGAGTGGAAAACGGAGAAAACGCGCAGATTTAGAGATTGACCGCAGAGGCACCAGACAGCGTCTCCGGGACCACGAGTCGGAGTTCGGTGTTGCCGCCGGACTGGGTGTTGATCTGGATCGTCGCCGTGTCACCTTCGGTGAAGCCGCTGGAAGTGATACTGCTCGCATCGAGGATTATCTGTGCGCGGTCAGCCGGGTCGTTGAGAACGACGCCATCGGCGTCGATCGAACCGTCTTCGTCCTGAACATCAACTACGTTGAAGTCCGCGTCGTTGCCGGGAGACGGGCTATCACTAGCGTCGTAACTCCCGAACGTCAGGTCGGTCGATCCGCTGGAGTGGACAAACTGGAGCGTCGTCGTGCTCAGGTCGATGTTGTTCGCACCCGGTGCCTGTTTCACCGTGATGCGAACGGTGTCGACGGTGTCACCGTTGATATCCTGACCGACCGCACTCACGACCTGTAGCCGGTTGGTAACTTGGTCACTACTCTGCTGTCCGGTTTCCTCGGCACCGCTCTGCAGGAACCCGGCCGTGTTGATCAGGACGCCCGCCGCGATAGCCGCCACCAGCACCATCGCGATGAACACGATGAGCGTGCCGATACCGACCTGCCCGCGGTCGTCGTCGTTTCGTAATTTGTCGAACATGGATAGTTCAGGTCTGTCTGACCCTATTCAAAATCTGCATTTCACCAGTAATAATACCTCTCCCCAGAATATCTATCCTGATAACGAATACTTGAGATCCTCTATAACGTATATTCGACCGAGAGAGGGGAAAATCAGTTCCCAATCCTCCTCGGAGAGCGTCGGGAGAGGGTAGAACCGT
Source organism: Haloarcula sediminis (assembly GCF_035656455.1). Taxonomy (NCBI): domain Archaea; kingdom Methanobacteriati; phylum Methanobacteriota; class Halobacteria; order Halobacteriales; family Haloarculaceae; genus Haloarcula; species Haloarcula sediminis. The sequence goes on from NZ_JAYMGA010000009.1 coordinate 59,828, forward strand.
CAAAGGGGCCGATTGACCCGTATCGGGTCGGACCAGCGGTGCGGGCCAAGCGGCGATAGTACAGTTGAGAGGAATTTTACACCGACTGAACGACGGTTGTACGGACGGGTGCGTCTGGACTTTCGATGGCGAACATAGCGGTCACGCGGCAACGTCCTCAGAGGAAGGCGTCGGTCAACTGCCGGGTCGTACACACCTTGACACTCACTCGTAGGTCACGAGGCTGTACATCACGAACAGGAACCCAAACGTCGTCAGGCCGCTGTTGACCAGCAGGAGCGACCGGACCCCTTCGAAGTCGTTGATGAACGCACTAATCATCGTCGCAGCGGCGCCCGCGACGGCAAGCGAGAAACCAAGCGACAGGTAAAGCATCGCCTGTCGGGACGTCTGGACGTACGCCCGCACTGCCATCCCGACCATGGTTAGCCCGGCGACGACGAACACGAGCGTCGAGACGGCATAAAGGAGTTCTATCATCGGCACTGGAAAATGCTATGCGAAACCCCGTATTAAATCCACGCTCGCGAATATCTCTGCTGATAATCGGTCGGTATTCGGACGTGAGCGGCGCTATCTGTCCGAGAGCGTTCGCCAGGCCTCGTCGAGCTTGTTCGTGACTTCGGAGCGTTCCTCGACGTGGACAGACAGCCCTTCGTCGAAATCGACCCGGACCTCGTCGACGTTGCGCCGGTAGACCTTGATGCGTCGTCGGTCGTCCGAGAGGATGTTGTCGTGGAGTTCTAGCAGGTCGTGTTCGGTGAGTTCGTCGATCCGTCGATAGCACGTCGCAATCGGAATTTCGAGCTCGTCGCTCAGGTCCTGTGCCGAGATCGGCTCGTCGGTCGCATCAAGTATCTCGGCGCTGTATTTGTTTCCTAAGGTCTGAAGAAGCTCCGCTGATGCCATCGTTATCAAAACATAAATTCAGACTTTAATAAAGCTATCGACGATGATACTGCCCGATCCGGGCGAGAAAACGGTTTCCCCACAGGCAGATATTACGCGGCCGAGAGCGCCTCTCACCGGTATTTCACGTCGTAATAACGACCCAGGTGTTAGAGAGGCGACTCCTCTTCGCTCATCATCGAGAACGCGCTGGCGTTCTGGTGGACCTTGATGCCGCCCCAGTCGATCTCCATCGGGTAGATGTCGGTCTCGATGTTTTGCTTGCGCATCTTGGCCACCCAGACGTACCGGCTGACGCCGGAGTCAGTCGGCGTCTGGATGAGATAGATGTTCCCGTCGGTGAGGTAGTTCTCCAGGCCGATCTCGGTGTCGGGGAAGACGGCGCCCTGTTCGTTTGTCATCAGGGTCGTCAGTCCGTTCGCCTTGAGGATGTCGGTGAGTTTCAGGAGGTAGGTGCGTTTCTCTTTCTCGTTTTCGAAGAAGAGCTGGAACATCGCAAGCGAGTCGAGTACGAGCCGGTCGTAGTCGTCGTCTTCGAGATCCTCCAGCAGGATCTCAAGCGAGGAGGAGAAGTCGTTCTCGCGCAGGAGAACCTGTTTGTCGTACACCTTGATATCGCCGTTGTCGACGTACTCGGGCCACTTGTCGAAGCCGATCGACTCGGCGGCCTCCCGGATGTCTTCCTCGTCTTCCTCGAAGGAGAGGTAGATGCCCTTCTCGTCGAACATATCGACGCCGTTGTAGATGTACTGGAGACAGAGGATCGACTTCCCGGCACCGGGGTTGCCACTTATCAGTGTCGTGGAATTTTTCACGATGCCGCCGTTGAGGATGTCGTCGAGACCGTCGATACCGGTTTTGGTGAGCTGAATCATTCTATTTGTGGTAGTGTCTGTTGGTCGTGCTCTGATGGTAAAAACTCTTCTTGCCCGACACGCCCGGGCGCACTACGGTGAGCTGTGTACGACAGCCGGGTCGACCCAGATGACGAACTCGTCGTCGCGCTTGACGACGCCGCGAATCGAGCCCGAGTCGTTGGCCGGGGACTGGTCTATCTGGTCGGGGGTCACTTGGACGACCTGGTACACCTCGTCGACGAGCCAGCCAGCCGCGCCTTGGTCCTGGACGATGTCCGGGTCGAAGACGATTATCCGCTGGCCGTCGGTGTCGTCGCGGATGCCGAAGACGGTCTTCGGGTCCACGATTGATGTCGTCCGACCACGGAGGTCCATCACGCCTTCGACGTGGGCCGGGGCGTTGGGGACCTGGGTCAGCTCCCCGACGTCGACGATTTCGGTCACGTAGCCGATACTGACACAGTACGTCTCCTCGCCGAGCTCGAATTCGAGCACCTGACCGGTTGTGGTTGACTGGGCTGACATGGCTGCCGGATACCTGAACGTGGTGGGTAGGTGTATAAAAGGCTGTGTACTGGACTATCAACTTTGATTACGTGGGCGGAGTCTTTATTTTGGGCCAGTGGGGAGTTCGGCGTAGCTATGCAGATGTTCCGCCCACACACTAGAACCACCCCACAGGGACCGAGCTGACGATGCCCGGTGGGACGCGTGCAGTGGTGGCCGACGACTCTCACTTCATGCGGAGTGTCATCTCGGACATCCTCGAAGAGGGGGGTATCGAGGTCGTCGCGGAGGCGAAAAACGGCCAGGAGGCCGTCGAGGCCGTCCGTACGCACGAGCCCGACGTCGTGACGATGGACGTCGAGATGCCGGAGATGAACGGTATCGAGGCCACCGAACGGATAATGGCCGAACACCCGACGCCCGTGCTCATGCTGTCAGCCCACACCGACGAGAACGCCGACGTGACCTTCGAGGCGCTGGATAAGGGTGCGGTCGACTTCTTCACGAAACCGGGCGGGGAGGTGTCCATGGAGATGTCGCGGCTCAAAGACCAGCTCGTCGACATCGTCACCTCGGTCGCACAGGTCGATATCGGTAGCCGGGGCGCAAGCTCGTCACCGCTCCGCGCGGGCGGGCAGCCAAGCGGGTCGGGAAGCGAAAGTAGGTCGTACGTCGGGGACCCGACGCTCGTCATCGGCTCCTCGACCGGGGGGCCAAAGATGGTCGAGCAGGTGATGGCGGAACTCCCCAGAGAGGCGGACTTCCGAGTCCTCATCGTCCAGCACATGCCCGAAGGGTTTACCGGTCGTTTCTCGGAGCGCATCGACGACCGGAGCGACTACGACGTACAGGAGGCGACCGACGGCGCCCGTCTCGGGGGCGGCGAGGCGCTCGTCGCCGCCGGCGACCGCCACATGGCGGTGAAGAATTACCGAAACGGCCGTCTCCGGGTGAAACTAACCAAGGACCGGCCCGAGAACAGCGTTCGGCCGGCCGTCGACGTGACGATGCGGACGGCCGCCGACGTCATCGACGACCCGCTGGTCGGCGTCATCCTCACCGGGATGGGCGGGGACGGCGCGGACGGTATCGCACGAATGAAAGACGCGGGCGCACGCACTATCGCGCAGGACGAAGCTACCTCCGCGGTGTACGGGATGCCAAAGCGAGCGGTCGAGACCGGCTGTGTGGACAGCGTGTTGCCCATCGACGAGATAGCGAGCGGGATTCTCGACACGATAACGACTGAGGTGACCTCATAATGGACGACCAGTACCTAGACGCATTCATCCGCGAGAGCGAGGAGGCGATAACCGAGCTGAACAACTCCTTGCTGGACTTAGAATCGGACCCCTCCGACGAGGAGGCGATGGATTCCATCTTCCGCACCGCGCACACGCTGAAGGGGAACTTCGGCGCGATGGGCTTTGACGACGCGGCGAATCTCGCACACGCGATGGAGGACCTGCTAGACGCCATGCGACAGGGCGAGATGGAGGTGACGCCGGACGTGATGGACCTCATCTTCGCGGGCGTCGACCGGATAGAGGTCATCGTCAACGAGATCGAGGACAAGGGCGAGTCGACCACCGACTCCGACGAGCTGGTCGCCCAGCTCCGGACCGTCCTGGAGGAGGGCGCCGACGCGGCCGGCGAAGGCGGGTCGGCAGCGGCCGCCGAACCGGCGGGCAACGACGGGAGCGCTGTCGGCGACGTCGACGTCGACATCGACGCGAGCGACGCCGACGGACGCGTCGTCCGCGTGACCGTCGACGTCGGCGACTCCGACATGCTCGGCGTGGACTCGATGCTGGCGCTGGAGGCGGTCGAAGACGTCTTCGACATCCTCGTCTTCGAGCCCAGCCGGGCCGACATCGAGGACGGCGAGTTCGAGGACACGTTCGAGCTCTATCTCGACGCGGGCGACGCCGCGACCGTCGACGCCGAGCTGGGCGCTATCGGCAAGGTCGACTCGTTCACTGCGACCGACGTCACGGACAGTCTGACCGCGGCAGCGCCCGACACCGACACGGCTTCGGACGGGGCAGACACGTCGGCCGAGTCGGACGAGGCGGACACGTCGGCTGGGTCGAGCGGAGCGGACACGTCGGCTGGGTCGGGCAGTGGGGACAGCGGCGGCGAGGAGGAACACAGCGTCGACGAGATCAAGTCGGTCCGGGTCGACGTCGACCAGCTCGATGACCTGCACGGGCTGGTCGAACAGCTCGTGACCAGTCGCATCAAGCTGCGCCGCGCCGTCGAGACCGAGGACCTCGACTCGGCTGGCGAGACGTTGAACGAGCTGGACAAGATAACGGCGAATCTCCAGAACACGGTGATGGACATGCGTCTCATCCCGCTGAAGAAGGTCGTCGGGAAGTTCCCGCGGCTGGTCCGTGACCTGGCCCGCGAACTCGACAAGGACATCGACTTCGAAATCGAGGGCGAGGACATCGAGCTTGACCGCACGATACTGACGGAGATATCGGACCCGCTGATGCACATCCTGCGGAACTCGGTCGACCACGGCATCGAGTCGCCGGCCGAGCGGGAGGCCGCGGGCAAGGAGCCGACTGGCCACATCACCCTGCGCGCCTCCCGGGAACGGGACCACGTCATCATCGAGGTCGAAGACGACGGCGCGGGCTTAGACGTCGAGGGCATCAAGAACAACGCCATCGAGAAGGGGGTCCGGTCGCCGGAGGAGCTGGACGCGATGGACGACTCGGCCATCTACGACCTCATCTTCCATCCGGGCTTCTCGACGGCCGACGAGGTGACAGACACCTCGGGCCGGGGCGTCGGGATGGACGTCGTCCACGACACCGTCACGCAACTGGACGGGTCGGTTAACGTCGACTCCACGCCCGGCGAGGGGACGACCGTCGCCCTGCGGCTGCCGGTGACGATGGCTATCGTGAAGGTGCTGTTCGTCGAGGTGGGCGACGAGGAGTACGGCGTCCCCATCAAGAACGTCGACGAGATAACGGCCACGTCGTCGGTCAAACAGGTAAACGGCACCGAGGTCATCAAACACAACGACGACATCTACCCGGTCATCCACCTCGACGACACCTTCGACGTGCCCGGCGAGACGACCAACGGCGACGGGATGCTCGTCCGCATCCGGGAGTCCGAACGCCAGGTCGCCCTGCACTGTGACTCGGTCAACAGCCAGGAGGAGGTCGTGGTCAAACCCCTGGAGGGCATCCTCTCGGGGACGCCCGGCCTCTCCGGGACCGCGGTGCTGGGCGACGGCAACATCGTCCACATCCTCGACGTGGTGACGCTATGAGCACCGAGAACAGACAGTTCCAGCAGCTGCTTGGGTTCATCGAGTCGGAGATGGACTTCGAGTCGGGGTTCTACAACGACGCCTACCTCGACCGGCGAATTACGGCGCGGATGCGCCGGACCGACACCGACAACTACCGGGCGTACAAGCAGTTGCTCCAGCGGGAAGACGAGGAGCGGGAGGCCCTGCTTGACTCCCTGTCTATCAACGTCACCGGCTTCTTCCGGAACCCCGAGGCCTGGGAGGCGCTGCGGCCGGTGTTACAGGAGCTGACCGCGGACAACCGCCGGGTTCGGCTCTGGTCCGCTCCCAGCGCGGACGGTCGCGAGCCGTACTCGGCGGCGATGCTCGCGCTGGACGACCCTGACATCGAGGCCCGGCGGGTCGACATCCTCGGGACCGATATCAACGCCGACATCCTGGAGGTGGCCCGCGAAGGAACCTACGAGACCTCCCACACGACCGACATCGCCGAAGAGCTCGCGCCGCTTTCCGACTACGCGGAGTACGTCGAGGAGACTGACAACACGTTCACCGTCAAGGACGCGGTCAAGGACATGGTCTCCTTCGAGCAACACGACCTCATTCGGGGCCGGGCCAAGCGGGACTTCGATCTGGTCTTCTGTCGGAACCTGCTCATCTACATCGACGCGGAGTTCAAGGTCCCGATCTTCGAGACGATCCGGGGCTCGCTGCGCGAGGGCGGCTATCTCATGATAGGGATGACCGAGACGCTGCCCGCGGAGTGTCGCGACGACTTCGAACCGGTCGACAAGCAACACCGCATCTACCGCCGGGTATGACAGAAAGTATCCCAGGCCAGTTCCGGATAGCCCCGACCCCGGGGTCGGGGTGTTTCGGCAAGTCGTTGCAAGAGCCACGATGAGCCTCTACCAACTCGAACGCGACGGCGACGTCCAGGAGCTCATCCGCGTGTTGCGCGAAAGCGACAAGGAGCGGGTGCAGCTGCGCGCGGCCGAGCTGCTCGGCAACTTCCCGGACCACGACGACCGCAAGGACGTTGTCAACGCCCTCGTCGGCGCGGCCGAGAGCGACAGCGACGCGGTGACCGCCGCAGCCATCGACTCGCTGGACGAACTCGGGGGCAACGCCATCGAGCAGCTCATCGGGAGTATGGCCGGCGTCGACCTCGACGCGGACGCCGCCGACTGGGTCAAAGCCAAGGCGTTCATGCAGGCACTGGATGCGGATATCCCGGAGTTACGGATGGCCGCGGCGAACGGGCTGGGACGGCTAGAGCAGGCCGACAGCGTCCCGAAACTCACCGAGCGATTCGAGGACTCGGACCCCCGCGTCCGGGCCCGCGCGGCCCGCTCGACCGGGAAAATCGGGGACTCGCGGGCGACCGGGGCACTGGAGTCGCTGCTTTCGGACCCGAAAGCGGCGGTGCGCCGGGAGGCCGCCGAGGCGCTTGGCAACATCGGGAACCGACAGGCCCTGCAGACCCTGCTACCGATGTACGAGGACGACAACGAGCGGGTCCGACGCATCGCCGTCGGCGCCTTCGGCAACTTCGAGAACGACAAGCCGGTCGACTATCTCGTCGAGGCCCTCTCCGATGAGTCGCCCGCCGTCAGGCGGACCGCCGTCTACTCGCTCATCGAGTTGCTCTCGAACGTCCCGACCGACCGGAGCCACGACATCCGGGAGACCGTCGTCGAGAAGCTATCGAGCGAGGACGACCAGAGCATCGTCGTCCCGCTGGTGGAGATCCTAGACGAGAGCACCCAGACCGCCCAGCGGCGCAACACCGCCTGGTTGCTCGGCCGGGTCGCCGGCGAGGACGGGCGAGGCCGTGTCCTTGACACGCTCGTCGAGGCCCTGGAGGACGACGACCAGATGCTCCGGCAGTTCGCCGCCACTAGCCTCGCCGAACTGGGCGGCGAGGACAACATGGTCGAGCGCCGGCTGCTGAAACTCGTCGAGGACGACGACGTGGACCCGGAGGTAAAAGGCCAGGCCATCTTCACGCTCGGGAAGGTCGGCGGCGAGCGCTCCCGGAAGACGCTGGACAGGCTCATCGACGACACCGAACACGACATCGTCCGGAAGAAGGCGTTCTCGGCCATCTCGAAGCTCGGGGGGCGGATATGAGACGCGTGTGGCCGGAGCGGCCAAGGAACGACGGGGCGGGGCGATTAAGACCCGGCGGGACGTACACTCTGTTCGGGTAGATGAGCGGGGAACACGCACTGGTCGACACCAAGGGGAAGTTCGTCCAGGTGGTCATGGACGGGCGCAAACGCAACGACATCGAGTGGCTACCCGGCCGCATCCTGCTGTCGAACAAGCGCCTCGTGTTGGCGACCAACGACGGGAAACGCACCATCCCGCTGTCGAAACTCACCAGCGTCACCGCCAGCCAGATGAACCAGCCCCTGGCGCAGGTCGAGGGGTACGTCAAGCTCCAGGCCGGCCGGGACGCGTGGCTCGTCTCCCCGAAAGCCAGCGAGGAGTTCGAGGAGGAGCTGTACAAGACGCTGCTGGACCACATCGTCGTCCTCGTGAAACACCCCGCGGTCAAAGGCGGCGTCGTCACCGAAGCCACCTGGGAGAAAGCCCGGTTCAAGATCGACGACGAGCAGGAGGACACGGTCAACATCGCCATCTCCAGCGGGACGTTCGTCGAACTCGACATCGACGATGTGGGCACCGTCGAGCAGAAAGAAAAGGAGATACGCGGGAAGGAGCGGCCGCTGCTGGAGGTCGAACACACCATCGACGGCACCTCGGTCGAGACCCACATCTCCGGGTCGCCCCGCCACATCTCGCTCATCGGCGGCCTCGTCCGACAGGGCGAACAGCGCAACGCCGCCGACGACGTCGACCTCTCGGACGAGGAGACCCAGGTGCTGATGGCGCTGTACTCGGGCATCTCGCCGTTCAAGATTCCGGAGTTCGTCGACATGGAGATAGAGGAGGTCGAAGCGGTGTACGACCGGCTGATGGAGGCCGATATCCTAGAGCCCGTCCGGACCCGCCGCGAGGTGCAACTGGAGGCCCGCGGGCGCGCGATCGCCGGCGACGCTATCGCGGACCAGTGAGCGGGCGCTCGGGCGAGCGCCACCGGTGTCAGCCGCGACGTGCCGGAACGGAGCCACCTGTGCCGTCGCCACTGTCCCGGCAAAGGGGCTGATACAGTCAACCGAAGAACATTTGCCGCGGCGCTGGTCAACGTTCTGACATGGGCGTCACGGCGGTCGCGAAGAAGGACTTTCGCGACTCGATTCGGTCGTACACACTGCTTGGCCTCGTTCTCTCGTTCACTGCCTTCGCAGCGGGCCTGGCCGTGATTCAGTGGGTCCCGCCGCTGTACCGGGACAGCACCGTCGAGACGAGTACGCTGGCGTTGTTAAACAGCATGCGGCAGCCGACGGTGTTTTTCGTCCCGCTTATCAGCCTCGCAGTCACGTACAACACCATCGCCGGCGAGCGCGAGAGTGGCAGTATGCGCCTCCTGCTTGCGCTTCCGAACTCGAGACGGGACGTCGTCTTCGGGAAATACCTCGGACGGACCAGTGTCCTCGTCGTCGGGCTACTGGTCGGCTACGCCGTGGCGGGGCTCGTTGCACTCCTCACGTACGAGTCGTTCGACATCGCCGTATTCGGCCTCTATACGGCACTGACGCTGTTTTACGGCGCGGTGTACACCGCTCTCGCGACCGGGTTTTCCGCCGGCATGGACTCGCGGTTCAAAGCGCTCGCGGGTGCGAGCGCGCTCTATTCGCTCTTTCTCCTCGGCTGGGACGTGCTGTTGCTGGTCTTGCAGTTGCTCGTCTACGGGCAGGACATTCCGGAGGGCGGGCTGCCGGACTGGTTCAACTTCATCGGGCTGCTCAACCCGTCGACAGCGTTCATGCACGCCGCCCGCGCGGTCATCCCGGAGTACGCACAAATAACGTTCTATCCGGAGTCCAGCGCGTTCTACCTCCAGGACTGGGTCGGCTTTGTCGTCCTCGTCGTCTGGGCCGTGGTACCGCTGACGCTCGGGTATCTCCGGTTCGCCCGGGCGGACATCCAGTGACAGGGCCGTCGTCTCGGCGCTCTATCGCCTCACTCGCTCGCTTCCTCGCCGCCGTCGGCCATCGCCGTCGGTCCCGTCTCTGAGAGACGCTCAAGGTCGAACGTCGACGAGGAGACCCGCACAGCGACGAGCGTGCCGACCGTCGAGGCGACCGCGGCCCCGCCGAAGGCGGACAGGTACAGCGGGTCCGCGGCGGGCAGCAGCTCGCCGACGAGCGGTATCGCGGTCCAGACGCCGCGGAAATCGGGGAAGTACGCTACCCCGACCGCGAGCCCGGCGAGGCTGCTTGCGAGGGCGCCCCGACCGGTGAGCCGCCGGGAGTAGAGGCCGGCGACGAGCGGCACGGCGACGGCGGCTCCGAGCAGGTCCGCAAAGAAGAACAGCCGGAGCACGCTGCGCGCACGGAGACTGACGTAGATGGCGGCGACGCCGACCACGAGGGTAAGGAGGCGCGCGCCCAGCCGCAGCGTGCGGTCGTCGGGGTCCGCGAGCAGCCGCGGGAGGTCGGCGGTGACGAGACTCGCGAGCGCCGAGAACAGCGAGTCGACGGAGCTGACGACCAGCAAGAGCGCGAGCAGGACGACGGCGAGCAGGACGCCCTCCCCGAAGGCGCTCTCGACGAGCAGGAAGAAGGCCACGCCGGGGTCGGCGGCGGCCCCCGGAGCGTGACCGACGGCGACGATGCCGAGCGCGGCGGCGACCATCACGACGGTCCCGTTCAGGACGGTTGCGCTTTGGAACCCCCGTTCGACCGTTTCCCCGTCGCTGCCGGCGTAGATTCGCTGCCACCACGTCTGGTTCAACATCTCGGCCCCGAAGATGGCGAAAGACAGCGCGAGGCCGAACTGCAAGCCGGCGGCGTTCGTCGGGTCCAACAGCGCGGGGTTCGCCGCGGCGACGCCGTCGTACACCGCGGTCGGCCCACCCAACACGACGACGATGCCGCCGACGACGACGGCAAGCAGCGGCACGACCAGTACGGCCTGGACGGTGTCGGTGACGATGGTCGCCCGGAGCCCGCCATAGCCCGTATAGAGGAGGACGAACCCGCCGACCAGCAGGGCGGTCTGGTACTGCGGGACTCCCGCCACGAGCGAGAGCGCGTTGGCGATGCCCGTGAGTTCAGCGGCGACGAAGACGAACATATAGAGGGCGCTCACGAGGACGACGAAGCCGTACATCGCCGGCCCGTAGCGGGCGTGGGCGTACTCGGTCAGCGAGTGGCCCGCGGGCAGGAGTTCCCGGACTCGCGGGCCGACCTTCGAGTAGACCAGCATCGGGACGGCCTCGCCGATGCCGTAGCCGACGACGGCGGCGATACCGAAGCCGGCGCCGGCCTCGGGGGCCGAAAACAGTATCCAGACGCCCATCACCGAGGCGACCAGCGTCGCCGTCAACCGGCGGTCGCCGACGGAGTTTCTCGCCGTGAGGAAGTCGTCAGTCGAACCGTCCTGTCCCCGGGTGTACCACATGCCGATACCGGCGAAGGCCCCGAGGGTCACGACGGTCAGCCCGAGCGCGAGCGTGCTCCCGACCATCAGTCCTCACCCCCGCTCCCGGCGCCGGTCCGCCCGTCGCCCGACTCGTACGCCGCGTCGAAAAAGGCGGCTTCGAGGGCCACGGTTCGGGCAAACAGCTCCGCGAGACGGGCCTGGCGGCGCTCGCTCGCGGCGGCGCCCTCGCGGTCAAGTTCCGTACGGAGCCAGCCGACGAAGGTCTCGAACTCGGAGACTGCGTGCAGGTCTATCCACTCCTGTAAGTAGAAGCGGTCGGGGCCGCTCCCGGCGGCGAGGTCGTCGTCGGTCGCCCACGAGAGATACACCCACTCGGCGGGCACCAGCACGGCGAGCGTCTCGGCGTAGCCGCCCTCGCGGGCCGCCCGCAGGAGGAGGTCACGGAACGCGGCGGTCGTCTCGGTCACCTCGGGGTCGACGTAGTCGGGTGCAGGGACATCCAGCGTCGCGAACGAGCGCTGGAAGTAGTCGTCCTCGTCGTCGGTGACCGTCCCCAAGAAGTCGACCAGCCGGGACTTTGCGTCCATCGTCGGCGCGTCGCCGACGGCGTGGCCGAAGGTCCCGACGAGGGTCTCGACGAAGGCGTAGTCCTGTAGGAGATAGCGGCGGAAAACGGCGTCGTCGAGGGTGTCGGCGTGGAGTTCGCGGGCGAACCGGTGGCGAGTGGCCGCGTCCCAGTCGCCGCCCGACCGAGCGCGGAGCCAGTCGGTAAAGCGGGGGTCGGTTCGGTCGGCCGCCCAGTCGGCGTAGGTGGCCGGTGCCGTCGCCGGGTCGTCGCCGCTCATATCCCCCACCCCTCCTCGCGCCAGGCGGCGTCCCAGAAGCGGTACTCGTAGCGGGCCGACATCCGGAAGATATCCCGATAGCGCTCGCGCTCGGCCACGGTGGCGTCGGCGGCCACGTCGTCCATCAGCCCTTTGCACCACTCGGTGAGCTCGGTGAAGTCCTCGCCGGCGTACATCGCTATCCACTCGCTGTAGCCGTCGTGGTCGGGGCGCCCGGTGGCATCAAGTCGCCGGGCCGTCTCGTTAAAGCCCCACATACAGGGCAGCAGGACGGCGACCAGGTCGCCGAACGTGCCGGTGGCAGCGGTCCGGACCAGGAAATCCGTGTACGCCCGCGTGGTCGGGGACGGCTCGGTGGCTTCGAGGTCGGCCCCGCTGATACCGAATTCGGCGGCGTACGCGCGGTGGAGGTCCATCTCCGTGTTGAGAGTGCTGTCCAGCAGTTCGGCGAAGGTTCCCATCCGTTCGAGGTCGGGGGCGTTGGCCGCGCCGAGCGCGAACACGCGGGCGTACTCGACCAGATAGAGGTAGTCCTGGCGGACCCAGTAGCGGAAGGGCGCCTCGTCTAGGGTCCCCTCGCCGAGCTGCTCGACCATCGGATGGGCGACGATCGCGTCCCAGACGGGGTCGCCCACCTCGGCCAGTTCGTCGGTGAAGCTCATGGGCGACTGTGGGTGGTCCGGCGTGATATAAGCTAGTGGTATAATCCGCTTATACAGCGTCGGCGGCGGGCCGACATTATAAGCCGGCGCTTCCCAAAGGCCCGGGTATGTCGCTCCGGCTACCAAGCGAGATCGTCGTCGAGGACGTGGTGCCGACGCTGCGTGCGCTGTTGGCCCGCGAACTCGCCGACCGCGGACTGACCCAGGAGGAAGTGGCCGGCCACCTCGGCGTGACACAGGCGGCCGTCTCGACGTACGTCAGCGGCGAGCCGGAGCTGGAACCGCGGATTGTGGACCACCCACGGACCGCGGCGACCGTCGAGTCGGTCGCGACGGGGCTGGCCGGCGGGGAGATGGACGGCTACGACGCGCTGGCCGAGATACTGGAACTCGTCCGGGCCTTCGAGGACCGCGGCCCCATCTGCGAGCTCCACGAAGAGGCCATGCCCGGTCTAGAGGGGCTGGGCTGTGACCTCTGTGTCCGTGGTACCAACCCGGAGCTTCGGACCGAACGCGCCGTGCTAGACGACGTGCGCGAGGCCGCCCGGATACTGGCGACCAGCCACGGCGTCGCCGCGGCCATCCCCAACGTCGGGACGAACGTCGGCACCGCGCTCCCCGACGCGACGGGCGTCGCCGACGTGGCCGCGGTCCCGGGCCGCATCTACGAGATGGGGGGCAGGGTCGAGGTCCCCGCCAACCCCGAGTTCGGGGCCTCCGAACACGTCGCGACGACGATTCTTTCCGCCATGGCCGTCGACGGCGAGCGCCGCGGCGCCGTCAACCTCGCCACCGACGACGCGCTGCTCGGGGCGGCCGAGTCACGCGGTCTCGACCGCCTGGAGTTCGAGGCGGGCTACGAGAACCGCGGGCAGCGGCTCACCGAGCAGTTCGAGGCCCGAGCGGCAGTTCCCGACGTGCTGTATCACCGCGGCGCCTTCGGCATCGAACCCATCACGTACGTCCTGGGTGAGACGGGCGCCGACGCCGCACGGCTGGCGGCCGAACTGGTCGCGGACGCGGCGGAGGGGTAGCGGTGCGGTGGGCCGGGCGGGAGTGGTGCGACGGCTGTCGCACCCGAGCGCCGACGGGGAAGGGCAGGCTCAGCGAGGGGAGCATCCGGCGAGCAAAGCGAGCCGGTTCTACCGCGGCGCGCGGACTGGCGCGCCGAAGGCGCAAAAGGAGCACGCCGCGATTTTTCCCCAAGTTTTTGCCCGAACGAGCGCGGCAACGCCGCGCTCGTGACGGTGCAAAAAGTGGTTAGGCATTAACGTCCTCCAGGTGCCGGCTCGCGACGACCTGGCCGGTCGGGGTCAGCGTCGGGCCGTCGGCGCCGTCCTGAATGAGGCCGTCCTCTTCGAGGTCCTGCAACAGCATTGACACCTCCGAGGAGTCCTTGCCGAGGATGGAGGCCAGTGGCATCCCGTCCATGTCGCCGGTGGAGTAGATGGCCACGAGCACCTCCTTTTTCCCTTTGGTGAGGTCGACGTTTTTGAGCTGTTCCATGAGCTCGGAGTACTCCCGGCGGAGGTAGCGCCCGAGGATGGACATCTTCCGACTGGAGGCCAGCGCGGCCTCGGTGGTGACGGCGGTGCCGTCCATCATGTGCCGGACGACGAGCACCGGCCGGTCGGCGCCGCGTATCTCCCGTGAGGTGCGTTCGAAGTCCGAGACCGTCTTGAGGTCGACGACGAAGCTCCCGTCGTTGCGGCGGAACTCGACGGAGCCGGGCTTGAGAAAGAGGTTCGCCCGCTTGAACCCCTCGTCGGTGACGCGCCCGCCGACGCGGGCCCGCTCTCTGACCGTGGTCCCGGTCCCGTTGATGATGGCCTTGAACAGGACGGTCCCGAACTTCTCTATCTTCTCGTCGTCGGCCTCGATGGCGGCGACGAGGCGCTTGCCGTTCTTCTCGAAGGCGACGGTCACCGTCGACCGGAAGAAATCACCCAGGTCCGGCGGCACCTGGCCGATGGCGATATCGAAAATCGAGTCGAGCGGAATCGTCAGCTTGTCGTCCTCGCTCGCGGCCAGTACCAGCCGCTTCTGGGAGAGGACCACCCGCCCCTTGATGGGGTCGCTACGGCTGGCCACCTCGGAGTTGAACTGGCCGACGAAGTCCGCGATGACGGATTCCGACATTCACTCGGTACCGACACTACAGCGGCCCGGATATTGAGCGTTTCGCGCGAGTATCATCTCGAAAAACGGGACAGTCCGGTGCCCCGGGCATCGCTGTCAGCCGTCCAGGTCGCTCGCGATGTCCGACAGCGACGAGTCGGGAGCCGCCGTCGCCGTGTAGACGACGCGCCGGCCGGGCGTTCGCAGGCCGTACTGGTGGGCCTCGGTGACGACGTCCAGGTGGGCCGACCCGCCGACGGAGACGTCCGCGTCGGCGACCCACTCGGCGAGGCGGTTCTCGCCGTCGCGTTCGCGGGCCAGCCGGCGGTTGTCGGCGGCGTGGGTGATTGTGGGGTCGCCGTCGAGACTGGTCTCGACGCGGGCCTCGTGGCTGTCGCCATCGAGCACGAGAGAGACCACGTCGCCGTCGCCCAGCCCGAGGTCGTCGGGGAGGACGACACGGGGGCGGCCGGTGCGACCGACGGCCTCGATTGGGACGCGGTGAGTGTCGACCGCGTCGTGGTCGCTGGGGACGCGCTCACTCATGGGCGTTCCGTGCGGTACTGAGACGGGTTCGGACGGGGGTCAATCCTCGTCGCCGAGCAGCTCGTCGACGTCGTCGCTGCCGCGTCCGACGATCTTGGCGTTGATCTGTCGGGTCTCGTCGCTGACTTCTCGGCCGCGGATGGTGATGCGCTTGCGCTCGCCGTCGGTGGTCGGCTCGAAGCCGATGCCGCCGTCGGACATGATCGACTTCGTCGCGACGCCGCGCACGTCGGGTCGCATCGGTCGGCCGGCCGTGTCCGAGCCGCCGGTCAGTTCGAGCGTGTAGCCGTCGAGCCCGACGGCGCCGCCGTCGACCTCGTCGCCGAGTTCGAGACCGATAAAGCGGTTGGCGTCCTGTCCGTCGACCTCGATCTGATACGTGTGGCCGCTCTCCGGATCGGAGACGGCGACCGTGAATTCAGCCATACGTCAGTTCAGTCCATCACGCGCCAAAAACGCATCGAACCGTCCGCGGGACTCCCCAGTCCCTTCCCGCCGCCGCTCTCCGCGGCGCTAGCGGATGGGTACTGCCGGTTGTCCTCCTGATTCCGGCCGCGCCGCTTTAGCTATCGGCGGCGACGATGGTGCTCACGCGCGCGTTCTCTTTGAGTTTCAGTCCCGCACCCCCGACCGACAGCGGGACTCGCGGCAGTTCCGCCACGCACAGCGTGGGGTGGGTCGCCCCGCGTTCGAGCAGTTCGGTCCGGGGCTGAACGGTCACCGTCGCCTCGCCGGTCAGGGACTCGTTGAATGCGAGGAGATACTGCCCCGCCCCGAGTTCCCACCACTCGTAGTCGTCGTCGGGGTCGCGCTTCTCGGCGTCGTGGGCCACCGTGGTGGCCGGTTCGAGTTCGCCGCCGCCGAAGTCGATACGCCCGGGCCCGACGACCTCGAACACCTCGGCGACGGTGAGGTCGAACCCGTCTCCCTCTGTCTGGGTCGGTTCGTGGACGACATCCGTGACGTAGTCGCTGAGTTCGGGCATACGGCCGGGTTCCGGCGCTCGCCCCAAAACTGTGGGGGCACTAGCGAGGGTTCGACAGAAGGGAGAACCCTCGAGGCGAGCGGAGTGGGACCGAAGGTCCCGCAGGCAGTCGGGCGGCACGGCCGCCCGACGACGGGAGGGTCCTCGTAACGGAACGGGGAACGGAGTGACCCGTGGTGTAGTGACCCGCGAGCAACAGAGCGGGGGGCTTTTGGGCGCTGGACGACTCTCACCGGCATGAGCAACCACGCCGAGTTCCTTGCGGGCGAGCGACCCGACGACGTGCTCTTTTTCCTCCACGAGGACGCCGTCTCGAACCCCGGCGCGCTTTCCGACTACGCCGACAGTGTCGATGACGGGTTGGTGCTGGTACTGCCGGGCGACAACGGCCGGGACGCCTTCCAGTCCGCCACCGGTATCGACCCGATGGGACTGGCCCAGGAAGCCATGCAGACCGACGGTGAGATACACGACGACTGCACCGACGCGAACTGCCCCGTCGCCGAGGAGGAACCCGAGGAGAACCACACCACGAAGTTCGTCTTCGCCTTCGCCGAGGCACAGAACGAAGAGGTGGGCGGGCTCTACGCCGAGGGCGACGTCATCCACGCCTACGCGGTCTGTGCGTGTGGGGAGCGCTACTCCGATAAGTGGGTCGCCGAGGGATAGCTACGGCGAGCGGCGGGACAACAGGATCGGTTCGGCCAGTCGGACGAGCAGCGCCTTCGGGAGCGCGGTGAGGACGCCCCCCTCGTGGCGGTACGGCACGCCGACCTCGTCGCGGGTGACACCGTGGCGGAGGTGCTGAACGCCGTCGAGGAGGAACCAGCCACCGAGAGCCGCGCCGAGGGCGGGAATCCACAGCGGTGTCGTCAACGTCACCGCGTAGCCGGTCGCAGCCAGAATCAGGAGGCCAAAGAGCGCGTTGCCGGCGTAATCCCCCACGGCGGCGTCGGCGAGGTCCGTCGCGAGGTGCAACACGAGAAACCCGGCGGCCGCCGCGACGGCGTAACTGAGCGAGCCATCGAGCACGTAGATGGTCGCGGCCACGGCGATGGCGTTTGTGACCGCGCCGAAGAGGCCCAACTCGCCGGGAACGAACCGCTGGAGGGGCGTCGACATCGGTTCGGTGCTCGGACGGCGAGCCTATCAGCGTTGTGCAGGAGAACTGTCGAACGAAATCAGCGACGAGCCAGACGCCAACAATGTCGAGCGTGTGTCCAAGGAGGTCATCGCCGTCGGCCGGGGCGGTACCCGACCGCTCAGGTGAGAGAGGCGAGTCCGGCGACCAGAAACCCCAGACCCACAGCGGCGGTTACGAAGCCGCGGATCCGGTTCCACCGCCGGGCCTTTGCCGCCGCTGCCGCCGGGTCCGAGTTGATAGCGTTCGGTGAGACCGCCACCGAGTCCGGCATGGCGCCCGGGTACGTGAGGATGACCGCGCCGATTGCCAGCAAGACGAGTCCGAACAACAGCAGGGGGACAGCCGCGCTCACGGACACATCTGTCTCCGAGTTGAGGTTTATTCGTTCCGGTACGGCTACTGCCGTCCCGTTCTCGCTGTCCGGCCTTCCGAACCCGCACGGACCACGCCCCGGCCGGGAGTGGTCACACGTCGCGTGGGAACTCTATTCAGCCGGCTCGTCGGGCAGCCGCCTGAACGCGTCGACGATGGCCTGTTTCGCCACCGCCCCGTTGGTCGTCCAGTGGTGGGCGTAGTCCATCATGTCGTCGTAGATGTCGGGTTTACAGCCCGCGGCTTTGGGATGGCCGCCGCCGTTGACCTGAGCCGCGACCTCGTGGGCGCGCTCGAAGTTCTCGGTGCCCCGGATCGAGGCCGACCCGGCGGGTTTGACGATGACGGCGGCGTCGGCCCCCCGCTCGCGCAGCGCCTCGGCGACCTCGTTCTGCGAGCAGCGGCCGTAGGTGACGCCGACGGTCCACTCCCCGACCTCCCGCAACTCGGCTCGTTCGACGGCCTTCTCGATGAGGGCCTCCTTCTCGACGCGCTTCTCCGCGAGGAAGTCATGAACTTCGGGCGAGAGGCCGGGGCCGTGCTCGGCGACGGCCTCGATGTACTCCTCGGGCTCGGCCCAGTAGGAGAAGTCGGCGAGGTCGTCGCTGCGCTCGTCGTCGCGAATCCAGAGGTCGTGGTCCCGCGTCACCGCGGCGAGTTCGGCCCACTGCTGGCCGAAGTCGTAGTCGAGCTGTTCGAGGGCCACGTCGGCGGTACAGACCTCCTCGCTGTCGCCGACCGTGCGCTCGACGCCCAGCCGGTCGACGACTGCGCCGAGGTCGTCGTCCCACTGGTGGTGGTCGAACCACGCGACGCGCTCTACCCGTTCCGTGAGGTCGTCGAGTGCGCCCAGGTCGGACTCGCTGTCGGGACAGAGGTCACAGACGTAGACGGTCGCCGCGGGCTCGGCGTACTCGGCGGCCCACGCCAGCGCTTCCTGGAGGTTGTGCGGGCCGGCCGGAAGCAAGGCGCCCTCGCCACGGGCTTGCCGAACCAGGGCAGTGCATGCCAGCCCGTCGGCGTCGGGGTCGGCGATGACCACGACGTCGGCGCCGTCGAGCGTCTCCGCGGCTTCGGCCTCCCGTTTCTCCTCTTCGAAGGAATCCGGATAGAAAAACCCCTCACCGGGCAGAACTGATTTGCGGCCGATAGAGAGGCGGTCGTCGTCGATGAGCCAGTCGTCCATGTCCACACCTGCCAGTCAGCGGCAATGAAGCCGGCGGTCCGGATTTCGCGCGGCGAAATCCGGAGCATGAAGACGAACTGGTGAGTCTTCAGCGGTCCAGCGGTCGGGGACGCACTGGCACGCAGCGAGCCGTCGGCGGTCCCGACCTCGAAGCGAGAGACGAGCCGGTGGCTCGGCCTCAGACCGCCTCTCGCTCGGGGTTGGCCTCACCCTCCAGCTGGCGGACCGAAAGCACGGGCATGGGAGCGTTACGGACGATCTCCTCGGCGACGCTGCCAAGCAGGAAGGCGTGGTCGCCGTGGCGACCGCGGGTCCCGGTCGTGATGAGGTCGGCCGCAACCTCGTCCGCGTAGGCCTGAATCTCGGCGGCCGGGTCGCCATCACGGACCGCGGTGACGACATCGGCGTCGGTCTCGCCGTCGTTCGTGGCCGCCTCCCGGACAAAGGAGAGCGCGCGGCCGCCGGTCGTCGCCAGGGCTCGTTCCAGTACGTCCTGAACGTCGTCGGGGGTGGACTCGACCTCACCCTCGTCGACGACATACAGCGCGTGGACGGTCGCGTCGAACTTCCCGGCGAGGTCGAGCGCGGCTTCGACGGCCCGCTGGGCGCTGCCGGAGCCATCCGTCGCGATGACCACCGTATCGAACATACCTACCGTTGGTCGGCCGACGGTGAAAAAGCCCGTCCATTGGACACAGTGACACCTGCGAGCGATGGGATGGCTTTTTCCCCGGGCCGTTCACAGACAGTGATGATGGACATCGACCTCGTGCTTGTCCCGGTCGACGGGAGCGATCGGTCCAAGCAAGCCGCGGAGTACGCGACCGCCATCGCAGAGCGGTACGACGCCGACCTCCACCTCCTGTTCGTGCTGGACGAACGGCTCCGGCGGGACATCGACAAGGGGACCGTCGACCCCGAATCGGTCGCACAGGACCACCGGGAGTTCACACAGCGGGTACGGGACCGCTCGCACGAACTGGGCCACGACGTCACCCTCGACACCTCGACGGCGACGGCCTTTTCACAGAAGCGGCTGATGCAAAACCCCGGCAGCGTCGTCCTCGACGTGGCGGAAGACGTCGAAGCGGACTTTCTGGTCATCCCGCGGGCCGCAAGCAGCGACGACGCCGTCGGCCGGGCGGCGACGTACGTGCTCGAATACGCCAGCCAGCCGGTGCTGTCGGTCTAGAGCCGGATACTCATCTCTATCTCGAAGCTCTCGGCCTCCGTCGTCTCGAAACCGACCTTCCGGTACAGCGCGACGGCGGGGTCGTTCCACCGCTCGACGGTCAGCCACACGTTCTCTAACCCCTCGGACTGGGCCAGCCCAAGCAGCGTCTCGACGAGCTCGGTGCCGATACCGGCCCCCTGGAACGACTGCAGGACGAATATGGCGAGCTCGTACTCGCCGTGGCTGTCGGGCACCAGCGTGGCGTGGCCCGCGACGCTGTCCTCGTGGACCGCGGCGACGTTCAGCGTGTCCTCGCTGAGGATGGTGTCGAGCCAGTCCTCGATAGCCTCCTCCCGGGACGGCGGGATGCCCTGTGCCCGGTCGGCCGGGTCGAAGGCGACGTACATCTCGAGGATGCTCTCACGGTCGGCCGCGTCGGCCGCGACGATCTCCACGTCACGTCCCTCGCGGTCGGTGACGGTGCGGGGCGGTCGCGGGAACTCGTCGGCCGGTTCGTCCGGATACTCTCGGGTCATCGGATGAGGGTCACCGGCATCTGGGAGTTCAGCAGGACGAACTCGACGATAGCGCCGAGCTGTATCTTGCCCAGCGTCGAGCGCTCGCCGCCACCCAGGACGATGCGGTCAAACCCTTCGGTCTCGGCCAGCGAGACGAGCTCGCTTCCCGGTGTCTCGCCTTCGAGGCGGCGTGTATCCACCGCGAAGTCCGTCTCGGCGAGTATCTCCTCGACCCGCCGCTGTATCTCCGCGATGTCGGCGCTCACCTCCTCGCTGTCGAAGATCGCGACGGTCAGCTCGTCGCCGGCCGTCCGTGCGCGCTCTATCGTCTCCTCCAAGGCCTGATACGACAGCTCACTCCCCCCAACACCGAGTAGAATGTCCATGTAGGGGCATTCCCGTCATCTGTCAAAAATCCCGGTGGCACGTCCTGAAGCCCGTTCGGGACGTACAGTCGCCGTTGAAAAGCAATGCAGGGCCGAATCCGCCACAGCACCAGCGTCGACATCGTTGCGACCGGGACGATAGCTGGGTGGCGGGCGATACGCTTTTTCGCCGCGGGGACACAGAGTCGGCCATGACACCGCCGCCCGAAGACGAGGAGCCGACACGGGTCGTCTCGTCCCACGAGCCGGACGAAGGGGATGAAAGCGAGTCCCCGGACCCCCAGCCGACGGAGTCGAGCGCCGTCCCCGAGGACGTGCGGAAGTACGAGCGCTTTACGAAGATAGAGAGCGGGACCTACGACCGCGCCAACGAGTTCCTGCGCGAGCGGACCTACATCACCGCCCGGGAGTGGGCCATCGCCCGCCTCTGTGCCGACTTCCGGACCGAGACGGGCGTCGAGATGACCAAAATCGGCGAGAACCTCCCCGAGCTCGTCCCCTTTATGACCGACACGTACACGCCCCAGGCGGTCAACCAGGCCCGTGCGTCCTTCGAGGAGAAGGTCCGCAAAGCCGGCGCGACCTTCCTCTATGGCGCGATGTCGGATTTCTTCACCGCCGAGGAACTGGACGACGTGATGTACGAGTCGACGGAGGTCGCGAAGTTCCTGCTGGAGGTCGAGGGCGTCGACCTCGCCGTCGAGGACGAGATGGAGGCCGAAGACCGCATCTCGACGGTGATGCGGGAAGTGCGGGAACACTCGGCGGCGCTGCGCCACGACGAGGTGTGTTGCCCCGAGTGTGGCCACGAGTTCGGTGTCGATGAGAAGTGAGGAGCTGTCGGTCCTGCAGTCGGACCTGTTCCTGGCGGCCCTCATGCTCGGGACCGGGCTGTTCGCCGGGGGAAGCGAGGCCGTCCGGGCGGCCCCCGTGGTCGGTGTGACCATCGGCGCGCTCATCGCCGTCTCAGTGTATCTCGCGGAGCACGATGTCGTGCCGGGAGTCTACCCCGAAGTCGCCACGGTCGCGGCCTTCCTCGTCACTGTCGCCGTCGGCGTCGGGTTCGTCCTCACGCGGTCGGCCTCGGCCGCGGTCGTCGGCGCCGCGGCGCTGAGCGGCGGCGGCGCCGGAGTCGTCGTCTATCGGCTCCTCTTCGGCGTCTTCCTGCCAGTGCCGGCGTATCGGCTACGGAAAGACGAAGAACCCGAAGCGACGGTAGAGACCGAACGGGACCACTAGCCAATACGTGCCCAGCACGGCCGGGAGGCCGCGTCGGCCCGTCTGAGCGCCTACCGGATAAGCTCGCCGTCGGCGTCACGGGCGTTCTCGCCCGCGTGGTCGTAGAACACGTCCCCGTCGGGGTCGTCTCGCGGGCTCCGCTCGCTCGACGCTTCCGGGGCACTTCCGGCCCCGCTGCGCTCGAACACCGTCGTCCCCCGGACCATCGTCCACTCCGGGAAGACGGCGTCGAACCCCTCGAAGGGCGTCCAGCCGCAGTCGGTGTGGCGCTCCTCGGCCCTGATTTCGGTCGTCTCGGTGGTGTCGACCAGCACGAGGTCGGCGTCCTTGCCGGGCTCGATGGCGCCCTTCTGGGGGATATCGAAGACGGCCGCCGGGTTCGCGGCAGTGAGGTCGCGTACCCGCTCGTACCCCAGAGCAGTGTCGGGGTCGGCGGCCTCTGCGAGCAGGAGCGGCAGCGCCGTCTCGACGCCCGGCACACCGGAGGGGGCGTCCCAGATGCTCGCGTCCTTCTCCGCCTTGGTGTGGGGTGCGTGGTCCGTCGCAATCATGTCGACGGTGCCGTCGACAACCCGTTCGTACACCCCGCGACGGCGCTTCTCGCGGCGCAGGGGCGGGTTCATCCGCCCGTAAGTGTCCAGTTCCTGCAGGTCGCGCCGCGAGAGCAGGAGGTGGTGGGGCGTCACCTCCGTCGTCATCCCCGCGTCCGCGGCGATGTCGATGCCCTCCGGCGTCGAGGTGTGGGCGATGTGGATGCGGGCGCCGACCTGTTGGGCGGCCTCGCAGGCACGCCGGACCGCGCGCTCCTCGGCCTCTGCGGTTCGGTAGGCGCTCCAGGCGTCGGCGTCGTCCCGGACCGTCGCGTCGTCGTTGAAGTAGTCGGCGTCCTCGGCGTGGACCGTCACCGTCACGCCAGCGTCGGTGGCCGCCGCCAGGGCCGCTTCGAACAGCCCGCGCTCGATGCCCATATCCCCCGTCGAGTCGGCCAGGAACACCTCGCCGAGCGCGAACAGCCGGCGCTCGAACAGGCTCTCGGGGGCCCAGTCGGCCGTGACGCCGCCGTTGATACCCCAGTCGACGAGCGAGTCTGCGGCGAACTCGGTCTTCTCGTCGAAGGCCGCGCCGTCGACGGTCGGCGGGTCGGTGTTTGGCTGGTCGACCACGCAGGTCACGCCGCCGGCGGCCGCGGCGCGGGAGCCACTCGCCCACGTCTCCTTGTGGGGATACCCCGGCTGTCGGAAGTGGACGTGTGCGTCTATCATCCCCGGGAACAGCCGCTTGCCCGAGACGTCGACGGTGCGCTCGTCATCGACCGAGAGACTCCGTCCCACCTCGGCGATGGTCTCGCCGCGCACCCGGACGTCCCGCTGTCGGCCGTCCGCGAGTGTGGCGTTGCGGATGAGCATACCCACCCTGGGCCGGGCGAACCCCTAAGTGTCCCGGATACGGTCGCAGGCGGTGACCGTTCGGGCGCCGACGAGTGCCGTCGTGAGGGCGTCGATTACCCCCGCGGTATCGCCGCCGGCGCGGGCGACGCTCCCGACGGTGTCCGGGTCGAACGGAACGTCAAGCGCGTCGTAGACGGGGGCAAGCACATCGGCGATAGCGGCGTGGTCGCGGACCACGACGATACCGGCGATCAGCGCCACGGCCTGCCGGACGCGCTGGGCGATGCCGACGAGCTTGCCGTCGGCCTGCAGGGAGTGGGCGCCGGGACAGAACGAGTCGGTCGGTTCGCCCGCGCTGGCCTCGACGCCGACGGTCGCGAGGGCGCGCTGGACGGCCCCGCTCACGCGGTCGTACCGGTGACCGATGCCCCCGCGGCCGGCGGGGCGCTCGCGGCTCTCGCCCGTCGGCTCGGCGAGGGCAAACGCCACCGTGGAGCCGGTGTACGCGACCGCGCGGCCGCCGACCTCCCGTTCGAGGACGGCATAGCCCCGGTCGCGGGCCGCCCCACGGGCCCTGTCGTAGCCCTCGGCTCGTCGGTCCCGTCGACCGAAGGCGACCTGGCGGTGCGGGCACCACACTCGCAGGGCGGGCTCGGCGTCGTCGGCGGCCCGGGCAACCATCCGACGGGTCCGCTGGTAGTCGCGTTCGGGGTCGCTGGCCCGCCCCCGGAGCAGTCGCATAGTGTCGGTAGCCGGCGGATGAACTAAACTCCCGCCGGTAGCGAACAGGCGACACGGCGTCTCGCGGCGGGCTGTGTCGCACTCCCGCGGGACCCGCCGCGACAGTGTCTCAGTGCATACGCCGCCATGGTCCCACTATCGCTTATGAACCCTCTGACGACAGGCACATACTGGCCCGTTCCCAACCGGGGGCAATGGCCATCACCGTCCCCGAAGGGGTGCTCCGGCAGTACTACCGGTTCTCGCTGTACAACTCCCCGTTCGCCGCCCACGACGAGGGCTGTGCCATCGACCTCTACCCCGAGGGGGAGCGAGCGCCGTCGCCGGTCGGCGGCGAGATACTGGAGACGAAGACGGTGCAGGCACCGCCACGGCCCTACGCCGCCGAGGAGGACCACCTGATTCTGGTCGACACCGGCGACTTCGTCGCGCGCCTGCTCCACGTGAAACCGGGGGTCGAGCCCGGGGACAGCGTCGCCGTGGGCGACGACCTCGGCGAGCTCGTCCGGGCGGGCTTTTTCGCGCCATGGGTACCCAACCACATCCACCTCGGATTCCGCGGGCCCGACGCGAACCCCTACCGAGCGGCCGGCTCGCTCCCTGTCGAGGCGGGCGTCGACATCGATGGGCTGGCGTGGGACGGGACTGGGACCGTCGTCGAGGCAGGCGAGACGTGGGCGCGACTGGACTCGCCCACCCATCCCCAGCCGGGCGAGCGGTTCGTCGGGCTGTCAGCGGGTGGGGGCGGCGTCCTCGACGGCGGGTTGCCCCACTACGAGCGCGGCGGCGTGCTTGGCGGGGAGGGCAACGGGACGGCCCGCCTGGCGGGCCAGCGAGTCGGCGTGGCCGAGGGGCGCACCGTCGTCTGGGACGACATCGCGGTGCTGGCAAACGGTGAGCCCGTCACCGGCGTGGCGCTGTACTGTTCGCGCGACGACGCCGGCGTGAAGCTGATCGGCGAGAACGTGGCCCTCGCGGTCGGCGAGCGGGTCGAGGTGACCGTCAGTCGCGGCGGGGCGTGAGCAGCCCTCACTCGAAGTCGACCGCGCGGCGGTCGGTCACCTCGCCGAACAGCCAGTCGGCGTGCTCTACGGCGTACTCGCGGTGGTCGTCCTCGATGAATCCGATGGCGTCCTCGACGAGGATAGGACGGTAGTCCCGCAGACCGGCGCTGGAGGCCGTATGCAACACACAGACGTTCGCGAGCGTACCACAGACGACGAGGTCCTTGATGCCGTGGGCGTCGAGCCACCCCGCCAGCTGGGTCTCGTGGAAGGCGTCGTAGGTGTGTTTCTCCACCACGAGGTCATCCTCCCGGGGGGCGAGTTCCTCGACCAGTTCGGCCTCCCACGAACCTTCGAGGACGTGTTCGCCCCAGCGGTCGAACTCGTCGTAGTAGTGGGCGTCCTCGAACTGCTCGGGCGGGTGGACGTCGCGGGTGAAGACGACGCTGGCGCCGGCGTCGCGGGTCCGTTCGACCAGCCCGGCGACGGGCTCGATGGCGCCCTCGCTGTCCGGTGCGTAGAGGCTCCCGTCGGGGTGACAGAAGCCGTTCTGCATGTCGACGACCACGAGGGCCGTCTGTCGCGGGTCCAGTTGCATACGGGTGCGTTCGGGCGCGACCCCTACGAACCTTCGGGCGTGTGACTTTTGACCGTGCCACCCCAGGGTTTCTCAATGCGACGTGAGCTTGCGGCCGTCTGCTGTGCGGTGGTGCTCCTCCTCGCTGGCTGTCAGGGGCTTGGCGCGGGGACTGGCGGCGAGACGCCGACCGGAACCGAGTACACCAACACCACTACAGTGGTGCTCGACGGCGAGAACCTGACCGAAACCACCCGTCCGGACCCCGAACGCGACCGTCTGGGCTGGGAGAACGGCTACTGGCACAACGACTCGCTCGACGTGAACAACACCGACGGGCTCAACGAGAGCGAGCTATCGGCCGTCGTCAACCGATCGATGGCCCGCGTCGAGTACGTCCGCGGGCTGGAGTTCGAGGGGGACGTTCCCGTCAGGACCGTCTCGCGGGCGGCCTACCGGAACCGGAGCGCCAATGCGAGCCACGGCGACGCGCTCCGGACCTTCGACAACGCGAAGTTCGAGGCGCTGTTCCTCGTCGGCGAGGACACCGACTCCATCGAGAGCCAGGAACGCACGCTCGGCGACAGCGTCCAGGGGTACTACAGCCCGACGCATGACGAGATCGTCATCGTCACCGATTCGGAGGCGCCCCGGATCGGCGAGAAGACCCTCTCACACGAGCTCGTCCACGCGCTCCAGGACCAGCAGTTCAACCTGTCGAGCAACGCCAGCACGCGGGACGCCCTGCAGGGGCGCAACGCACTCATCGAGGGCGACGCCCGCACGACCGAGACCGCCTACATGGACCGCTGTGGGTCGAACTGGTCGTGTGTCACGGTCGACCAGTCGGGCGGCGGGAGCGGCCTCGCGCATCTCGGTGTCTTCTATATGCTCTATTTCCCCTACAGCGACGGGACATCGTTCGTCGCCGACCTGCGAGAACGGGGCGGCTGGGAGGCTGTCGACGCCGCCTACGACGACGTGCCCGACGGCGCGCGCGAGGTCATCACCCCGGCCGACTACCCCGGGTGGGAACCCCGCAACGTGACCATCCCGGCGCCACCGAGCGGCGACTGGGAGCGGGTGCGTCCCTCGACCGACCGCGACCGGCCCGACTACGCCACCGTCGGCCCGTCGGCCATCGCCGCGTCGCTGGCCTACACGACGGACGACGGCTACAACGACTCCTCGGTCGTCAGCCGGTCACAGCTGGCCGACTACCGGACCGTCGACACCGACCCGTACAACTACGACCTGCCGGGAACGAGCGGCTGGGACGGCGGCCGGATGCAGGTGTATACGAACGACGGCGAGACGGGCTATATCTGGCGGACAACCTGGAGCGACAACGCGTCGGCCGAGCGGTTCGCGGCCGCGTGGGAGCGAGTCATCCAGCACTGGGGCGGCGAACGCACCGCCGAGCGGAACTGGCTCATCGGCGAGGGGAGTCCGTTCGCCGACGCCGTCGCCGTCCGCGTCGACGGCGACACCGTCACCGTGGTGAACGCTCCGACGGAGGCGGAGCTGTCCGAACTGCACGATGCGTAGGGCACTCGCGCTGTGTCTCGTCGTGGTCCTCGCGCTCGCGGGCTGTTCGGTACCCTTCGTCGGCCACCCCGAGGAACCCCCCGGCGGGGACACGATCGGCTGGGAGAACGGCTACTGGTACGACGACCCGGTCGACGTGACGACGAGCGACGGGCTCAACGAGAGCGAGCTGGAGGCCGTCACCGCCCGGGCGATGGCCCGCGTCGAGCGCATCCGCGACCGGGAGTTCGAGTCGACGGTCCCCGTGGAGGTCATCTCGCGGGCGGAGTACCGCAACCGCTCGGGGGCGGGCGGGAGCGCCGGACCCGGCGGGGACCCCTGGAACGACCAGGTGTGGGAGTCGCTGTTGCTCGTCGGCGAGAGCGAGGGAAGCGACGAGGCAATCAGCGACACACAGAGCGAGTCGGTGCTGGGGTACTACTCCCCGGGACAGGACCGCATCGTCATCGTCAGCGAGAGCGAGACGCCGGTCGTCGACCGGCGGACACTCTCACACGAACTCGTCCACGCGCTCCAGGACCAGCAGTTCGGCCTCGGCGGGTCGCCCGCGACCCAGGACACGCAGCTGTCCCGAAACGGCGTTGTCGAGGGCGAGGCCAACTACATCCAGAACACCTACGAGCAACGCTGTGGGGACCGCTGGCGCTGCATCGAGCGGCCTGACGACGGCAGTAGCGGCGGGGGCGGGGGAGGCGCCCGTGACAACCCCGGCGTCTTCACCGTCATCATCCACCCCTACATCAGCGGGCCGAGGTTCGTCGATAGCGTCTACGAGGGCGGGGGCTGGGACGCCGTCGACGCGCTCCACGGCGACTACCCCGACAGCTCCGAGCAAGTCATCCACCCCGAGCGCTACCCCGACGAGGCGCCCGTCTCGGTGACAGTCCCCGACCGGTCGAACGCCGAGTGGGACCGTTTCGACCGCGACCCCGTCGGCGACACGGTCGGGGAGGCCTCCATCTTCGCGACGATGTACCACAACGACCGGACGAGCGCCGACCGCTACAGCTACGTGAGCCGGCCCTCGGAGGGGTGGGCTGGGGACACGGTCGTCCCCTATCGCGACGGCTCGGGTGGCGGCGGCTACGTCTGGGAGAGCCGGTGGGACACCGAGCGCGACGCCCGGCAGTTCGCGGACGCCTATCGGGGCGCGCTGACCGAGGAACACGGCGCCAGCAACCCGCGGGGGGACGTCTACGTGGTCTCCGAGGGCCCCTTTGCGGATGCCTTCCGCGTCGTCCGCGAGGGCCGGACGGTCCGAATCGTCAACGGGCCGACGGTTGCCGACCTGGACGGGATTCACCGTTCGGGCGGGTGAGTCGTCGTCCTGGTGAGCGAGGCGGCCACCGAGACAGCTACGCGTCCAGCAGGCGCGCAAAGCCCAGCCGCATGACGCCGGCGACGACGAACATGGGCGTCAGGACCCCCCAGAGGTCGTAGGGCCACCCCGAAGACAGGAAGTAGACGATGGTGACGTCGGCGGTACAGAGATAGCAGAGAAACCAGACGGCTGGGACGGCCCCGCCCCGGACTGGGGCCTGTGCCCCGCCGGTCCAGGTCCGCTGGGTCTCCAGTATCGCGGTCGGGTCGTCGGGGGCGTACGCGACGGTCCGGGGCTCGACGCCGGGTACCCGTTCGAGCAGGTCGATGGGGAACAGGGACGTAAGCGAGCTGACGACCCGCAGCTTCGGCGTGAGCGTGTCCGTCAGGACGAACAGGCCACAGACCAGCAAGACCCCGCCCGGGAAGAAGTTGTAGCGCGGGAGCAGGTGGGCGTCGGTGGGGTTCTCGGGGTCGTAGTAGACCGTCGTCGTCCCGGCCGTCGGTGGCAGTACCGAGTCGAGTCGCTCGCGATTGCCCGTGGCGATGCCCGTTCCGGCGGCGACGTTGTCGCCGCTATAGCGCTCGCCATCGACCGTGTAGGTGTACGTGACGTTCGGGGCGTACGCCGCGTCGACGGCTATCGTCTCGATTTCGGCGTGCTCCACCGTGCCGGTCGTCGACTCGTAGCCGCTGATGCGGTGGTACTGGCTCGCGGCCAGTGCGCCCCCGGAGACCAGCAGCGCCAGACCGAGGATGAGTCCGAGCGCGCGGGGCGGACTCAACATATGTCAATCTAGGTCCGTATCGTGGAAAATTTTCCGACAGTGCGTGTCGCTCGCACGGCCGACGCCGGCGATTCACTACCCGCCCGTTTTTTTCACCACGGCGCTAACACCGCCGTAATGACCGAGACGTTCGACATCATCTCACCGGAAGCGATCAAGTCGGGGCGCGCGACCGACGCGTACTTCGAGCGGACGACAGAGGCGCTCGACCACGCGGGCCGAAACCCCGATGTCGTCGCCGAGGTGACCGCCGACCAGTTCCCGACCGGCACGTGGCACCTGCTTGCGGGGCTGAGAGACGCCGCGGCGCTTCTGGAGGGGCGGGCCCTCGACGCCGACGCCCTGCCCGAGGGGACCCTGTTCGACGGCGGCCCGGTGATGCGAATCGAGGGAAGCTACCGGGAGTTCTGTCGGCTCGAGACCGCCCTTCTTGGCTTCCTCTCACACCCCACGGGCGTGGCGACGCGCGCCCTCGAAGCCCGCCGGGCGGCCCCCGACTCGACGGTGCTGTCCTTTGGCTCGCGACACGTCCACCCGTCGCTGGGCGCGCTGGTCGAGCGGTCGGCCCTGCTGGGCGGGCTGGACGGCTTCTCGAACGTCGCCGCGGGCGACGTAATCGGCCGGGAGGCCGGCGGGACGATGCCCCACGCGCTCATGATCTGTTTCGGTCGCGGCGAGCAGGAACGGGCGTGGCAAGCCTTCGACGAGGCGGTGCCCGAGTCGACCCCACGGGTCGCGCTGGTCGACACCTACTCCGACGAGGTCGACGAGGCGCTGCGGGCGGCCGAGGCCGTCGACGACCTCGACGGCGTCCGCCTCGATACGACGGGGTCGCGTCGGGGCGATTTCCGCCACATCGTCCGCGAGGTCCGCTGGACGCTCGACGCCTACGGCCACAGCGACGTCGACATCTTCTGTTCGGGCGGGCTCGGCCCCACGGACCTGCGCGAGCTGCGGGACGTGGCCGACGGCTTCGGCGTCGGGAGCTACGTCTCGAACGCCGACCCGCTGGACTTCGCGCTCGACATCGTGGAAGTCGACGGCGAGCCCGCGGCCAAGCGCGGGAAGCTGACCGGGGCGAAGTCGGTGTACCGGACCGAAGACGGCGGCCACCACATCGGGCTGGCCGGTCACGAGGGCCCCGACGGCGCCGAGTCGCTCATGGAACCGCTGGTCCGGGACGGCGAGGTCGTCCGCGAGATCGACCTCGACGGGGCCATCGAGCGGGCCGCCGCGGACGCCGACCGCGTGGGCTTTGAAACCGGCCAGTAACGCGGCCGACAGCGGGGCTCGTTGTGTCACCCGTCACGCCCGACAGTGGCGACGCCGGGCCGACGACGGCTGCGTATTTTCGACAACTCCCGTGCAGACCAAGGGCAGAATATGCACGAAATGAACAGTATTGTTCACTCACGGCCACCGGCCATCAGTAAAGAATTAGTCCAGATATTCACGCTCCCGCTAATGAGGAGGTTTTAGGCGGCCTATAACCACTAATTCTCGAACGCCGTGGAACAACAGTGGGGTGAGCGACAGTGAACAACTAACCCCATGATTTATAATACGTGAGCTTTTTGTGAGCGTTTGTATGCAAAAGAAGCGTAGCCGAAGTCGACGACGGTTCCTCAAAGGTGCGGGTGTCGCGAGCACAGTCGGGCTCGCCGGCTGTGGCAGTCTCATGGGCAACGGTTCGGAGACCACGGCCGACGAGATCGTGTTCTACAACGCCGGGTCCCTGGAGTTCGACCCCGGTACGGAGGACAACATCAACCGGTTCGAGGAGGAGACCGGTATCAGCGTCGAAGTCAACGAAGTCCCGTGGAACAACCTGAAAACCAGCCTCACGACGATCTGGCGCAATCAGGACTCCCAGGTCGACGCGTTCAACGGCCCGACCTGGTGGCTCGCGGACTTCGTCAGCTCGGAGTGGCTCGAACCGCTCGAACTGGGCGACGAGCACATGGGGAAGTTCCCCGACTCGCTGTCCGAGCTGGTCACGTTCGACGGCAGCACCTACATGGCCCCCGAGTTCGGGAAGTGGGGGACCTACCTCTACGACCAGCAGTACCTGAGCGACCAGGGCTTTGACTCCCCGCCGGGCACGTGGGACGAGGTGCTCAATCAGGGCGAACAGCTCTCACAGGGCGATAAGTCCGGCTTCGCGTTCACCTGGTCGGGCAAGTCCGTGTTCACCTTCAAACAGTTCCTCTACCAGGCCGGCGGCCGACTGTTCAACGACAGCAACGAGCCGGTGTTCCGCGACGGCGGCGTCGAGGCACTGGAGTTCTTCAGTAAGCTCCGCGAGCGCGGTATCAGCCCGGACGGGATATCCAGCCTCGGCGAGGGCGGCATCGGCGACAACTTCGTCGCCGGCCAGTACGCCACCGTTGAGTCGTGGACGCCGCTCGGTTCGCGAGCGCTAGACGAGTGGGAAGAGGGACGCCTCGGGAGTGCCCGACCGCCGGAGGGCCCCGAGAGTCGCGCGACCTTCCAGGACACGAACGGTATCAGCGTCTCGGCGTACTCGGAGCGCAAAGACGCCGCAAAGCAGTTCGCCGAGTTCATGACGACCCGCCAGTCCTGCAAGAACAACATGCTCGTCGAGGGCAACCCCTGTGTCGTCCCCGACGTCTACGAGGACGACGAGATACAAAACGAGTACCCGTCCTGGCTGCTCGAAGACATGCGGTTCAACCTCGAAAACGCAAAGAGCGAGACCTACATGGCCCAGCCACAGGTCGACGACTACCTCAACGAGCAGATCACGCCGGCGCTGCTGGGCAACAAGGACCCCGAGGCCGCGCTCGACGACGCCTTCAGCAACATCGAGCGGCTCTACCAGGACATCGGCCTCATCTGAGCCGGACGGACGGAGATTTTCCACATAATGTCAACAGAAAAACAACCTCTTCGTCGCAAGCTCGACAAGCTGTTCGTCCCGCTGACCGTCGGGCCGACGCTGCTGTGGATTGCGGCGATAATCGTCTATCCGACGGTCAAGCTGATCATCAACAGCTTCCAGTTCCGGAATCCGGTGACAAACGAGATGGAGTTCGTCGGTCTCCGGAACTTCGAGCGGCTGCTGTTCGCACGCGAGGGGGCCGACGCCGCGTTCGGCGTCTTCAGTCCGGAGTTTATCTCGATTACGAGGAACACGGTAGTGTACGTCGGTTTCAGCGTCACTATCTCTTTCCTGCTGGGGCTGGGAATCGCGCTCCTGCTACACAAGGACCTCAAAGGCCGGGGCTGGTTTCGGACGGCGGTTATTGTCCCGTGGATTCTCCCCTACGTGATGAGCGGGCTGATGTGGCGCTGGATGTTCCAGGCCGACTTCGGAGCGATAAACGGCGCCTTACAGCAGTTGGGCGTCATCTCCGGGAACATCCCGTTCCTCTCGAACGGGGCGCTGGCGATGATGGCACTCATCGTCGCCGACGTCTGGGTGTTTACACCCTTCATCGTCATCATCCTGCTCGCGGGGCTCCAGAACGTCCCGGAACAGCTGTACGACGCCGCCGAGGTCGACGGGGCCAGCCGCTGGTCGCGGTTCTGGAACGTCACGTACCCGTTCCTGAAACCGTCGATCATGGTCGCGCTGACTATCCGCATCATCTTCGACATCCGAGCGCTCGACCTCGTCTGGGTGATGACCGGCGGCGGGCCCGGGAAGGCCACCGAGGTGTGGGCCTCCTGGCTGTACCGCACCGCACAGGTCTTTAACTCGCCCGGGCCGGGCGCGGCGCTGGGCGTCGTCCTACTGGTCGTGACGTTCGCCATCGTGGCCACGCTGTACAAGATATTCGGCGAATCACCCTACGAAGCATGAGCACCAAGAAATCGAGACTCGACCGCCTTCGCCAGTCGCTGGGACTGGAGACAGACAACGAGTGGCCGTCCGTCGTGCGTGAACGGCTGGGAGCGTACGTATTGCTCTCGGTGTATCTCGTCGTCATCTGGTTCCCGATATACTACATCTTCATCACGAGCCTCAAACCCTCGGCTGAAGTGTTGTCGCTGCCGATTACGTTCTTCCCGCGGGACCCGACAATCGGGAACTACGTGGATATCTTCACGAATCGGCCGTTCGACAGCTACACGATAAACAGCGTCATCATCGCGACGACCACCACGGTCATCTGCGTGACGCTGGGGACGCTTACGGGCTACTCCTTTTCCCGATACGACTTCATGGGCAACAAGACGCTCCTGCTGTCTATCGTCGGGGCGCGGATGATTCCGCCTATCGCCCTCATCGTCCCGTTCTTCCAGATCATGTCGAACCCGCCGCTCATCGGCGGCCTCACGGGGAGCCTGTACGACACGCGCCTGGCGCTGATACTCACGTACACGTTCTTCAACCTCCCCTTCGCGGTCTGGATAATGAAGAACTACTTCGACGGCGTTCCCGAGTCCTTAGACGAGCAGGCACGCATTGACGGCTGCTCGCGCTGGGAGGCCTTCGTCAAGATAATCCTCCCGATGGCAAAGCCGGGTATCGCGGCGACGGCCATCCTCGCCTTTATCTTCTCGTGGAACGAGTTCGTCTTCGCACTGGTCCTCACGTCCTCCGAAACGGCCCAGACGCTTCCCATCGCGGTGTCGCTGTTCGTCGCAGACGACTTCGTTGACTGGGCGCACCTGGCCGCCGGCGGGATGATCGCCGCGGTGCCCGGCATCCTGTTTGGACTGTTCTTCCAGCAGTACATCGTGAGCGGACTGACCCAAGGAGCTGTCAAGGAGTAATAACTATGTCACATGTCAAACTCACCGAACTCGTAAAGCAATTCGAAGACGTCACCGCTGTCGACGGCGTCTCGCTGGATATCCCCGACGAGAGCTTCACCGTGCTCGTCGGCCCGTCGGGCTGTGGGAAGACCACGACGCTCCGCCTCATCGCGGGGCTGGAGAAGGCGACCTCGGGCGACATCGAGATCGGCGACGAGGTCGTCAACGACAAACGCGCCTACGAGCGGGACATCGCGATGGTGTTCCAGAACTACGCGCTGTACCCGCACAAGACCGTCCGCGGGAACATGCGCTTTGGCCTCGAACAGCACAACATGGAAGAGGAGATCATCGAAGAGCGGGTCAAAGAGGCCGCGGAGCTGCTACAGATAGAGGAACTGCTCGACCGACGACCGTCGGAGCTGTCCGGCGGCCAACAGCAGCGGGTCGCGCTGGGTCGGGCGATCGTCCGCGACCCGGCGGTGTTCCTGATGGACGAGCCGCTCAGCAACCTCGACGCGAAGCTCCGCGTCAAGATGCGGGCCGAGCTGAACAAGCTCCACGACGAGCTGTCGACGACGACGGTGTATGTCACCCACGACCAGGTCGAGGCGATGACGCTGGCCGACCAGATCGCCGTCATGGACGACGGGGAGATACAGCAGGTCGGCGCACCGACGGAAGTGTACATGAACCCGCGGAACATGTTCGTCGCCGGGTTCCTCGGCTCGCCCAGCATGAACTTCCTGGAGGGGACACTCGAGGAGTCCTCGACCGGGAAGTTCGAGCTGGATATCGGCGGCGAGACCCACGACGTTCCCGACGAGTTCATCGAGCATCTCGGCGGCCATCTCGGCGAACGCGTCGTCCTCGGCATCCGGCCGGAGAACATCGCGCTGAACAAGGACGGGGTCCCGGCGAACGTCCACCCGGCGACAGTCAACGTCGTCGAGCCACAGGGCGAGAAGACGGTGCTCGAACTCACTCTCGACACCGGCCAGAACATCAAGGCGGCCGTGGACCCGGACACGACGGTCGAACGGGGCGACGAGGTGAACCTCCGCTTTGACCGGGACTCGTTGCAGTACTTCGACCCGAAGACGGGTGAGTCACTGAGCTTCGACGCGAAATCCGAACAGCAAGTCACAGCCTGACAATGTCGAGCGACAGGACCCACAGCGCCGTGGCCGCCACACGCGCCCCGTTTGCCCCTGCACCTGCGGTGGCTCCCGCCCACAACGGCGTGGCTGGCGTCCCCGGCGGCGCGCTATCGGGCGGTATCGACGCGGTCACAGCGACGCCGTTCTGGACAGTTCCACAGCAATGAGACGCAGTTTTTATCATTGGTACTGTCGTTTTACCTCCCACCTAGAGCCACGCCGAACACTCCACCCTCGATGAACTGTGACGAGCGAAGCGGACGGGCACAGACCGAGGGAGCGATTCTTCGGGGGCAGGGGAGGCACAATGGAGACAACTGCATGGACGAGTCCGTTCGACACGGGACGGAGTCGGCACGTCGGGAGCGAAGCCCGTGGTAGATATGTTACCTGATAAGCGACGTGAGCGGATCGTCCGGATGGTAAACGACAGTGACAGAGTCACCGTCGAGGAGCTCACCGAGGCGTTCGGCGTCTCGGGAGCGACGATTCGTCGCGACCTGGCGTCGCTCGCGGAGGACGGACGGATAGAGCGGTTCCACGGCGGTGCCCTCCCCGCGTCGAGCGAGGACAGCGACAGTTCAGAGAGCGGGGAGACGGCCACGGCCTCCAGCGGGAAGCGAGCGATCGCCGAACGCGCCGTCGACGAACTGAGCGACGGTGACGCGGTGTTTTTCGACACCGGGCCGACGGCAAAGGAGATCGCGAAGGTGCTCCCGGACGCACACTCCCTGCTCGCCGCGACGAACTCCCCTGAGACGGCCTTCGAGCTGCGCGAGACCTGCGGGGAGGTGAAGGTTGTCGGCGACTCGCTTCGCCCCACCTCGGACGCGCTCGTCGGACCCAGCGCCGAGTCGTATCTCCGGAAGACGAACTTCGACGTGGTGTTCCTCGAAACCGACGCCGTCCAGTCCGACGGCGGGCTGTCGGTCTCGAACGAGGACGAGGCCCGCATCAAGTCACTGCTGTGTGACGGCGGCCGGCTCGTCATCCTCGTCGCGGACGGGAGCAAGCTCGGGCGCCAGAGTTTCAGGGAGTTTGCAAACGTCGAGGACATCGACATCCTGGTCACGGAGACCGCCCTGAGCGACGAGATGCGGGACATGTTCGAACGCGCCGGCGTCCAGATCCTCGACAACCTGTTGCCGACAGCCTGAGGCGACGCGCTGGCCGGGGTCAGTCCGACGGACAGCCGTTAAGTCGATACACCCGCAAGCGAGGGTATGGTAGACCGGATCATGATGGTCACGGCGTACACCACGTTCGACCTGCTCGACGGGGAAGTCGAGGGCCACGGTTTCGAGGAGGAAGCGATGGCGGTGCTGAACGTCACCTCGCCGAAGAAAGACCCCGACCACGTCTCGGTCCAGCTTGAGATGGACAACACCCAGGTCGACAACGTCGAGCCCCACGCCGACAAGGTGACCCTGTCGGCCGAGCAGGCCCGCGAGATGGCCGCCGAACTGGAGAAACACGCCGACAAGGTCGAGGCCGCCCAGTCCGAGTAATCGGTCCGGTCGCGTCGGCCGCCCGATAGTTCTTTGATGTGTCGTACCTTACCACGGTACATGTCGACCGACACGCCCGGCAACCCCGCGGCGCGGGAGCTGGGGTATTGCCCGTGTTGTGGGTATCGGACGCTGCCGGAGGGACAGCCCGGCTCCTACGAGGTCTGTCCCGTCTGTTACTGGCTCGATGACCCGGCACAGTTCGGCGACAGCGACCACGTCGGCGACAGCAACCACGTCTCGCTGTCGACGGCGCGGGAGAACTTCCGCGAGTACGGCGCCTGCACACCCGACGAGGCCGACACCTGCCTCGACGCCGCGGAGTTCGACCGGGACCCCAACTGGCCCTACGACCGCTAGGCCGCAAGCGCGATATCGAGATACAGCATGACGATAGTCCCGGCCATCAGCCCAAGCGTCGCGACCCGTTCGTGGCCGCTGCGGTGAGTTTCGGGGATTATCTCGTCGGAGATGACAAAGAGCATCGCGCCGGCGGCAAAACCCATCGCGTAGGGGAGCAGGGGCCCGACGGTGGCGACAGCGACCGCGCCGAGGATAGCAAGCGGAATCTCGACGATCCCAGAGCGGAGCCCGGCCACGACGGCATAGAGCCGGCGGTCAAGCCCCGCGTTGATGGCAGCGACCGACACCGCGAGCCCCTCCGGTATGTTCTGGATGCCGATGGCAAGCATCAGGGAGACGGCCGCGCCGAGTTGCGTGGGGTCGCTCGCGGCCGCGCCGAAGCCGACGCCGACGGCCAGTCCCTCGGGCATATTGTGCAGCGTGATGGCGAGGATGAAGAGGACGACCCCGGTGAGTCGCTCCTCGTCGACCGGCAGCGACTCGCTGGGGCGGGCCGCGTCGTCGCGCTTGCCGCCGGTCAGCAGGTAGTGGGCGTGGGGGAGAAAGCGGTCGGCCTGGTCGAGAAACAGGGCACCGAGGGCGAC
The DNA here is from genome assembly GCF_035656455.1 of Haloarcula sediminis. NCBI lineage: Archaea > Methanobacteriati > Methanobacteriota > Halobacteria > Halobacteriales > Haloarculaceae > Haloarcula > Haloarcula sediminis. Next base: position 97,776 of record NZ_JAYMGA010000009.1, read on the forward strand.
GCCGACGAGCGTCGGAAGGGGGTTCCCGTCGGAGTACACCTCGATACCGGGGATGATGAGGCTCGTAAAGGCAGCCGCGAGCATCACGCCGGCGGCAAAGCCAAGCGCCCCGTTGAGCGCGCGCTCCGAGGGGTCGCGCCAGACGAGTACCAGCGACGCGCCAAAGAGGTTCATCGCGGCGATGACTACCCCGCCGAGCAAGCCAAGCACCAGCGGGTCCGACCCACCGACCGACGATATCGCCTCAACGAGCCCCGACTGCATTGTCCCGTCGTGCGTGACGCGGGGGTTTGTAGCTATCGGCGTGTCGGCGCCCCGCTCAGAACGGGCCGTCGACCCGCGCCAGCCGGCGCATCTCCATCGCCGAGGAGAAGTCCTCCCGGGAGACGACGTGAGTCCCCTCGGGGCTCTCGACGAGGGCGGCAGTCGCCTTGCCGGTGTCGAGCGCGACCAGGGCGTCGAAAGCCGACATCGCCGCGTCCAGCCGGGGGAGGTCCGTCACCATCAGGTCGGCGACGGTGTCGGCCTCGCGCTGGGCCTTCGAGAGCTCCCGGAAGTCCGCGACGGTGACGACGCCGACCACGTCGCCATCCTGCGTGACGGTGAACTCCGTCGCCCGCTCGGCGAACATCCGGTCGACCAGGTCCTCGACGGTCGCGTCGGCGTCGATAGAGAGCCGCGTCGACCGGGCGATGTCACCGGCGGTGAGCCCCTCCAGCAGGTCCGCCAGCGCGACGGTCCGGGACTCGCCGCTTGCGGCCGCATAGATGAACAGCGCAAGCAGCAACAGCATGGGCGCGAAGTTGAGCACGCCGAAGACGGCAAAGAGGATGGCGAAGGTGGTCCCGATGCGGGCGGCGGTTCGGGTCGCGGAGGCGTAGGACCGCTTCCGGGCCAGCAGCGACCGCAGCACGCGCCCGCCGTCCATCGGAAACGCCGGCAGCATGTTGAACCCCGCGAGGAGGAGGTTCGTCACGGCGAGCCAGCCGACGACGAAAAGCGGGACCGTCGCGCCCGCCGGCAGGGCCAGCAAGGCGGCGTAACAGGCAACGCCGGTGAGCACACTCGTTATCGGTCCCGCGACGGCGATCCAGAACTCCTTGTGCCACTCCCGGGGAAACGTCTTGAAACTCGCTAGCCCGCCCAGGATCCACAGCGTGATGGACTCGACTTCGAGGTCGTAGCGCATCCCCGCCCAGGCGTGGCCCAGCTCGTGCAGCGTGACGCTGACGAACAGGCCGACGGCGGCGAGCGTGCCGACGAGCCACGGCGTCGAGCCGGCCGTCAGCACCGCCGTGTCCAGTTCGGTGCCGGCGAGCGCGCCGACGATGCCGGCGTAGAGCTCTATCTGGGTCCCGCTGCCGATGAGCCACGCCAGCACCGGCAGAAAGACCAGCAACGAGACGTTGACCCGTATCGGAATCCCCCAGACCGTCGTGATGTGGAAGTTTCGCACAGTGAGTGAGAGCGGCCGGAGTCCGGTAATGTCTTCGGCTCAGACACCGGGACGCCGACGGCGAAGAACACAACCCCGGTTACATCGGAGCGCCGGAACGCAAGAATCAGGGCCGCAGCGGTCCCAGGGGCGACTATGCCCGACTGGAGCGTCTATCTGGTGACCGGCGAATCGCTGTCGGCAGGGCGGACCACCCGCGAGGTCGTCGAGGGGGCCGTCGAGGGGGGATGCGGCGTCGTGCAGTTGCGCGAGAAAGACCGGACCGTCCGCGAGCGCTACGAGATGGGCGGGGAGATACGGTCGCTGTGCCGGGAGCGCGGCGTCGCCTTCGTCGTCAACGACCGCGTCGACCTGGCACAGGCGTTAGATGCCGACGGCGTCCACCTGGGCGAGGACGACCTGGCGGTCCCGGCCGCCCGTGACCTGCTGGGCGAAGACGCGATTATCGGCCGCTCGGTGTCGACGGTCGCGGCCGCCGAGGCGGCCGAAGGCGCCGGCGCGGACTATCTCGGCGTTGGCACCGTCTACCGCACCCAGTCGAAAGCCGACATCCCCGAGGACGACCACGGCGTCGGCCCCGAGCGCGTGGCGGCGATAGCCGAGGCGGTCGACATCCCCCTCGTGGGCATCGGCGGCATCACGGCCGAGAACGCGGGCGAGGTGGCCCGAGCGGGCGCCGACGGGGTAGCCGTGATTACGGCGATTACGCGGGCCGACGACCCCGAGGCCGCGGCGGCGGCGCTTTACGAGGCCGTCGAGCGAGGGAAGCGCGAGCGGTCGTAGTCGGCTCTCACCCCGTCAGCTTCCGCCGTAGCCGCGCCTCGTCGACCCGGTACTTGAACGCCGGCGAGCCATCCAGCAGGACGTAGGGGACCCGCTCGCCGTACTCCTCTCGGAGTTCCGCGTCGGAGTCTACGTCGACCAGGTCCAGTTCGACCGCGACGCCCTCCTCGTCGGCGACCCGTTCGATGGTGTCGACAGCCTCCGCACAGAGGTGGCAGTTCTCGCGGGTGTACACGGTGACCGAGACGTCGCTCATCGGCCGGCGATAGGCGCCGAGGCGACAAAGGGACAGTGATTACGAGGGTTTCTGTACGTGGGGTCCAAAATCCGGGTATGTCAGGCTGGACGACCGACAAGATGCCGCCGATGGAGGGGAAAACGGTTGTCGTTACCGGTGCCAACAGCGGGCTGGGCTACGAGGGAACCAAGGCCTTCGCCGACGCTGGCGCGACGGTGGTGATGGCCTGCCGGAGCGAGGAGCGGGGCGAGGCGGCCGCCACGGACATCCGCCGGAGTGTCAGAGACGGCCACCTGGAGGTGCGGGTCTGTGACCTCGCGGACCTCGACAGCGTCGAAGCGTTCGCCGAGGGGCTCCGGGCGGAGACAGCGGGCATCGACGTGCTCTGTAACAACGCCGGCGTGATGGCCATCCCGCGACAGGAGACGGCCGACGGCTTCGAGATGCAACTCGGCGTGAACCATCTGGGCCACTTCGCGCTGACCGGCCACCTGCTGCCCGAACTCCGCGCGAGCGAGGGCGAGAGCCGCGTCGTCACGCAGTCCTCGCAGGCTCACACGTCGGGCGAGATGGACTTCTCGGACCTGCAGTCCGAGCGGGAGTACGGCAAGTGGTCGGCCTACGGCCGGTCGAAGCTTGCGAACCTCCTCTTTGCCTACGAGCTCCAGCGCCGCCTCGACGACCACGGCGCAAGCGTCGTCAGCGTGGCCTGTCACCCCGGCTACGCCGACACGGAACTGCAGTTCCGTGGCCCCAGGGAGATGGGCTCTAGCGTTCGGATGGGACTGATGAAGGTCGCGAACGGTCTGTTCGGGCAGTCGGCCGAGCGCGGGGCCCTGCCGATGCTGTACGCCGCCGCCAGCGACGAGGTGGTTGGCGGCGAGTACGTCGGTCCCGGCGGGTTCATGCGGATGCGGGGGGCACCGGAGTTCCAGCAGTCTAACGACGCCTCGCGGGACGAGGCCGATGCCGAGCGGCTCTGGACCGTCTCCGAGGAGCTGACCGGGGTCGAGTACGAGTTCGGGTAACCGAAGCATCAGGTTTTCACGCGACGACACGGAACTCCCTGCCAGCTTATGCAACCGGTCGAGATAGCGCTGCGGCTGCTGGCCGGGGTCGCGCTCATCCTCGCCAACGGCTTTTTCGTCGCCATCGAGTTCGCGATGACCCGGGCACGGCAGTTCACCGAGTCGGAGTTTGTCGGCGACGGCCACCCGGCCTTAGAGCGGGCCTGGTCGATGACGGACGACCTGGAGATATATCTGACGAGCTGTCAGGTCGGCATCACCGCCTCCTCCATCGCCGTCGGTATCGTCGCCGAGCCGGCGCTTGCGGCGCTGTTCGAGCCGACCTTCGCGGGGTCGCGACTGGCCGGCATCGGGCTGGGGGCCACCATCGCCTTCGCCATCATCAACCTCGTCCACCTCACCCACGGCGAGCAGACGCCGACGTATCTGGGCGTCGAGCGCTCCCGGTTCGTCTGTCGGTACGGCGCGACGCCGCTGTACTACTTCGCAAAGGTTATCTCACCGCTCATCGCTGTCGGCGACAGCGTCGCGAAGTGGACGCTGGGGCTGTTCGGCGTCGAGATGTCCGGCGCGTGGCTGGAGACCGAGGAAGAGGTCATCGAGAGCCGCGCGGACCTCCGGAACAAGCTCGGCTCGGTGCTCAGAGAGGGGGACCTCACCGAGGAGCGCCGCGAGGAGGTGCTGGCAGCGCTCCATGCCGGCGACCAGCAGGTCCGTGACGTGATGGTCCACGCCGAGGACATCGTCGCGCTCTCGCCGGCCGACGGCGACGCCGAGAACGCCCGGAAGGTCGCCGAGACCCCCCACACCCGCTACCCGCTGATAGGGAGCGTGACATCGGAGATGTCACGGACAGGAGACGCCATCCCCGCCGCCGACAGCGACGACCTGCTCGGGACCGTCTACGTCCCGGAGCTGGTGCGGGCGGCGAGCGAGACGGCAGGCGAAGGCGATTTGCTTTCCGGCGTCGACCTCGAGACCGTCGCCGCGCCGCCGATGACGATACCGGCCGACACGAGCGTCAGCGACGCCATCGACCGCTTCCAGGCCGAGAGCCAGGAGCTCGCAGTCGTGCTGGACGACGGCAAGGTGGTAGGCCTGCTCACTGTCACCGACGCCTTGGAGGCCGTCGTCGGCGACATCCGCGACCCGATGGACGAACAGGCGGGTGTGGCATAGGGTCCCGGAGACGCCACAGCCCGGTATCAGCGCGGCGGCGTGTAGAAGTTCACCGTCTCCAGGGGCTTGTCGCCGTCGTTCTCGATACCGTGGCGCTCGCCGGCCTCGATGCGGAGCAGGTCCCCCGCTTCGATGCGCTCGTCCTCGCCGTCGACCGTGGCGAGGCCGGTTCCGCCGACGACGAACAGCCACTGGTCGCTGTCGGGGTGGTAGTTCTCCGGCCCGCCGACACTGTGGCCGGGCTCGACCGTCATCTCCGCGGCCTGTGCCTCGTCGGTCGCCATGACGACCTCGAAGTAGCGGTCGAAATCGAGGTGGGTCCGCTCCATGTCGGGGGGTGGACCGCGAGCGAGGAGTGGGTTTCGACGAGTGACACCGCTTTCGGCCGGGACGGGCCGGCACGCGGCGCCGCTCGCCGCCGGCACAGCGGTCGACGACGGTCCCGCCGAGCGAGACGAGTCGTTGGTCGATGGAATATGGCCGTTCGGAATACTGTAAAAATACATATATAATAACTAGATAAACGCAATACACAAGCCGATATGAGCTAGTAGATATTCGTGATAGAACAGAACTATTAATAATAATTCTCCAGCTACGCCGGATATAGTCACTATGTCAACGGCAGATATTCGGAGTGTCCTGCGCGGTGACGGAGGGCGGTTCATATACCTCGCGTCCGCGCTGGCCGCACTGAACGGCCTCCTGTTTGGGTTCGACACGGGAATCATCTCCGGGGCGTTCCTCTACATCAACGACACGTTCGCCATGTCGCCGCTGGTGGAAGGTATCGTCGTCAGCGGCGCGATGGCCGGCGCAGCACTGGGCGCGGCCGTCGGTGGACAACTGGCCGACAGGCTGGGACGGCGCAGGCTCATACTCCTCGGGGCCGGCGTGTTCTTCCTCGGTTCGTTTACGATGGCCGTCGCCCCCTCCGTCCCGGTGCTGGTCGCGGGACGGCTCATAGACGGCGTGGCAATCGGGTTCGCGTCTATCGTCGGCCCGCTGTACATCTCCGAGATCGCCCCGCCGCGTATCCGCGGGGCGCTCACCTCCCTGAACCAGCTGATGGTCACGGTCGGGATTCTGGTGTCGTACTTCGTCAACTACGCCTTCGCGGACGCCGGCGCGTGGCGCTGGATGCTCGGCACCGGGATGATACCGGCCGTCGTCCTCGCCATCGGGATGCTCAAGATGCCCGAGAGCCCCCGCTGGCTGTTCGAGCGAGGCCGCAAAGAGGAGGCCGAGGCCGTTCTAAGGCGGACCCGACAGGGCGACATCGAGGACGAACTCGACGAGATAGCCGAGACCGTCGAGAAACAGTCCGACACGGGCGTTCGCGAACTGCTCGAACCGTGGCTCCGCCCGGCACTCATCGTCGGTCTCGGGCTGGCCATCTTCCAGCAAATCACCGGCATCAACGCCGTCATCTACTACGCGCCGACCATCCTCGAATCGACCGGGTTCGGGAGCACCACTTCCATCCTCGCGACGGTGGGTATCGGTGTCATCAACGTCGTCATGACCGTCGTCGCCATCGCGCTCATCGACCGCGTCGGTCGCCGCCGGCTGTTGCAGGTCGGCATCGGCGGGATGACCATCACGGTGGCCGTTCTCGGGACGGTGTTTTACCTCCCCGGGTTCGACGGCGCCATAGGCTGGATAGCCACGGCGAGCCTGATGCTGTTCGTCGCGTTCTTCGCCATCGGCCTCGGACCGGTGTTCTGGCTGCTCATCTCCGAGATATACCCACTCGCGGTCCGCGGGAGCGCGATGGGGGCCGTGACCGTCGCCAACTGGGGCGCGAACCTCGTCGTCTCGCTCCTGTTCCCGGTGTTGACCGCGAACGCCGGCGAGGCCACGACGTTCTGGCTGTTTGGCGCCTGTAGCCTGGCCGCACTGCTGTTTACCTACTGGCTCGTGCCCGAGACGAAGGGGCGCTCGCTCGAAGCCATCGAGGCGGACCTCCGCGGGAACGTCACCGCGTCCGAAACCGCCGACTGAGGCGAACGAACCACGGCAGACGGTCGCGTCACACGCACGGGGGACGACCGTCTGACGAGGGTATTTAACCGTCGGGCACGGTCCGAAACCCATGGACGAAGCGTTCCTCGACCTCGAAGAAGTCGACATCGAGATGGACGAGGCGTTGCTGGAGGCGGTCGACGAGAAGGCCTTCGCGGACCACCGCGACAACCGCGACGCGGCGGTTCGGGACCTGCTGGACGAGTGGTTGAAGCAGCGAGACGAGGACTGAGTCGCTACACTGTCACCGTCTCGCCCAGCGTCGGCGCCGAGGCCTCGAACCCCTCGCCACGTAGCTCCTCGGCGAAGGCGGCGGTCCGGTCGCCGTGGACCGCGAGAACGGGGGTGTCCCGGTAGGACTCCAGAAAGCCAAGCAGGCCGTCACGGTCGGCGTGGGCCGAGAACTCGTGGAGCTCGACCTGGGCGCTGACCGGCATCACGCGGCCGTCGAGCTCGGCGCTCCCGGTGTCGAGCAGCTGTCGACCGGGCGTTCCCTCGACCTGATAGCCCGTCAGCGCGACCTTGTTCGTGGGATGGTGGCGGACTGCGGGGACGTAGGTCATCGCCGGCCCACCGTTGAGCATCCCCGAGGTGGTGATGATGACGGTGTTTTGCTGGGCGATGCGCTCGCGCTGGCCGTCACCTCCTGTTACGAACCGGGCACTCGACGTGGCCCCGCGAAGGGCGTCGGCGTCCCGCAGAAACTCGGGGTGGCGCTTGAGCTGTTTCGTCACGCGCTGGCCCATCCCGTCGACGTAGCAGTCGATGTCGTTGGCCGCACAGACCAGCATCGCCTCCTGGGTGCGACCGATGGCGAAGGCGGGGACGACGACGGTACCGCCCTCCCAGACGGTCTGTTTGACGCTCTCGGCGAAGCGCTGCTCGACCGTGTCGCGGGCCTCGTGGGTCACGTCCGAATAGGTGGACTCACAGATGACCGCGTCGGCGTCGGGCCGGGCGGTCGAGGGGGCGACGAGGCGCTGGTCGCCGGTGTGGAAGTCACCGGTGTAGAGGAGTCTGGTGTCGCCATCATCGGACTGCGTCCGATTGCCCGAGGTGCGTCGCACCTCGCTGTCGTCGACCAGCACGTGGGCGCTCCCGGGGATGTGGCCGGCGTTGAAAAACGTCACCTCGTAGCCCGCGGCCTCGAAGGGCTCGCCGTAGCCGTGGGTCACCGAGGCCTGCGTGAGCCGGCGCACGTCAGTGTCGGTGAACGGACAGCGCGGCGTCGAGCCGTGGAGTTTCAGCGTGTCCTCGGCCAGCGTCGTCGCCAGCTCCCTGGTGGGGGGCGTCCAGTGGACCGGCGGCAGGTCGCCACTGCCCATCAGTGCCGGCACCGCGCCGGCGTGGTCCAGATGGCCGTGGCTCACGACCACCGCGTCGGGGTTGACGTCGCCGACAGGGTACTGGGGCGGGGACTCGCTGGCCATCCCGTAGTCGAGCAACAGCGAGTCGTCTACGAGGACGGCGCTGCGTCCGATCTCGTCGGCCCCGCCGAGGAAGGTCACCTCCATCTGGGTGAGGGTAGGGGACAGCGGTGTTTCCATGCTCCGGTTCCGATCCGCGAGTGACGGACAGAGCGACGACCGCAGCCCGGTGGGGACGACTGGTTCGGAACCCTGACACGTGATACCACCACTAGTGAGGGCTGGTAACACTACTACATAAACAATTATTATGATTGACGGACAAGGTGTATCTGCTATGGCAACACGCCAGCAACCCACGACCACGTATCACACGTGTACATGCGGCGAGGAGTTCGAGACCACGGAGGCACTCCTCGAACACGCACGAGCAGCCCACGGGCGCTCGGTATTCTGACGCTGGCTGCGCCGCTTTTTTCGGTCCTAGGACCGCGTGTCCACGTCCGGGCGGACGCTGAAGCGCGCGTACCCGCCGTGTGAGAGGTCCAAGGCCCCGAGCCACCAGTTCCACCGTTCGGTCAGCGTGTACTCGCCCGGCGCGTCCTGTAGGTTCTTGACGACGGTCTCGACGGTGAGTTCGCCGCCGAAGTCCGCGTCGAACTGGCCCCCGTCGGCCAGGTCGCCGGCCTGCCGTGCCACTACCGCGGCCGCCCCCGCGTCGTCGAACGTCTCTCCGAGCGTGCGTTCGAGTTCCTGTCGGTCCACACTGGGTGCTTGCTAGCTACGGCCTTGAATCTACGGCTAGGAGCAGTGCGAAGTGGAGCTGGGGCAGTACCTAGTGGTGACAGCCAGAAAGCCCCCGACCGTTCGAGTGCCGGGACTCGCTGCGCGCCTCGCCTCCCGATGGTCGGCTGCGGTGCTTGCGTCGTCCGGGCTACTCGAACGGTCGGCCCCTTTCAGTCCCATCCAGCGCTGTTTGACCAACTGGCTACGGGTGGGACTGAAAGGGGCGAGCGGCTACGGGAACCCCGCCGACGTAAGCACCGCAGCGAAGCGAGGAGCGCAACGAGGCGTGGGACCGTAGCCGCTCGGGGCTTTCTGGCTCTCTACAGGCGCAGTCACTGGGTTATCTATCGTTCACGCACCGCTACCCGACCAGCACGCGAAAAAATCAGCGTAATTGAGACCGACTAGTTGCCCTTCTCGATGGGGGCGCCGACGAGGTTGCCCCACTCGGTCCAGGAGCCGTCGTAGTTGATGGTGTCGTCGTAGCCGAGCAGCTCGTGGAGCGCGAACCAGGCGACCGAGGAGCGCTCGCCGATGCGGCAGTAGGCGACCGTCGTGGAGTCGCCGTCGATGCCGTACTCGTCGTAGAGCTCCTCGAGCTCGTCGTAGCTCTTGAAGGTGCCGTCGTCGTTCGTGACGGCGGCCCACGAGATGTTCTCCGCGCCGGGGATGTGGCCGCCACGCTGGGCGGTCTCCTGGAGTCCGGGGGGCGCGAGGATCTCGCCGGAGTACTCCTCGGGCGAGCGGACGTCGACCAGCGGCAGCTCCTTGTCGACGGCGTTCTCGACGTCGTCCCGGTAGGCGCGGATGGACTCGCGCGGACCGGACGCCGTGTAGGTGGTCTCGGAGAACTCGGGGACCTCGTCGGTCGTCTCGTAGTCGTTCTCGACCCAGTACTCGCGGCCGCCGTCCAGCAGCTTCACGTCGTCGTGGCCGTAGTACTTGAACTGCCAGTAGGTGTAGGCGGCAAACCAGTTGGAGTTGTCGCCGTACAGTACGACGGTGTCGTCCTCGCTGATGCCGGCCGCGCCCATCGTCGCCTCGAACTCGTCTTTCGAGAGGATGTCGCGGGTGGTCTGGTCCTGCAGGTCTGTCTCCCAGTTGAAGCCGATGGCGCCGGGCGCGTGGGCCTCGTCGTAGGCTTCCGTGTCGACGTCGACTTCGACCAGCCGCAGGCCGGAGTCGTCGTCCTGGAAGTCGTCGAGGTGCTCGCTGGCCCAGTCGGCCGAGACGAGCACGTCGTTGGCGTATTCAGTCATAATGCATTGAACCGTTGGTCTACCATACATATATTACCACGAGTGTCGGCATGGACGGCCACTCCTCCCCTGTGACGGCATATGTTGCCTCTACAACAGGAATGGTGTTTGTCAACGAGCGTCAGGGGAAACCCCTGAACTGGCAGGCGTGAGCGGGGCTGTCGGGAGGCGGTGAGACAGAGCCGGCAACAGTTGCCACCACCTTCGACCGGCTGTGATGGGAGTTTTCAAGCGGCCCGAGCGGGAACGACCCGGTAATGACCGATATCGTCTCCGCCGACTGGGTGGCCGACAACAGCGAGCGGCTCCGCATCGTCGACGTTCGCGACGGCTGGGAGTACGACGCGATGGCACATCTGCCGGGCGCGGTCTCGATTCCGTTCGACCGTTTCCGGACCGGGTCGGACGACAGCGAGGGGATGTTGCCGAGCACGGGCGAGTGGACCGACCTGCTCTCGGAAAACGGCATCGACGCCGACAGCGACGTCGTCGCCTACGACGACCACCACGGCGTCTTCGCCGCCCGGTTTCTGGTGACGGCGGAGCTGCTGGGCCACGACCCCGGGAAGCTCCACCTGCTCGACGGTGACTTCTCCAGCTGGCAGCTCGAACACCCGACGAGCAACGAGACACCTGAGGTGGCCTCGACCGACTACAGCGTCGAGCCGCCCGAGTCGACGCCGCTGGTCGGGGCCGACAGAGTGGCAGCGGCCGAGGACGACCCCGACGCCGTCGTCGTGGACACCCGCGACGAGTCCGAATACGCCGCGGGCCACATCCCCGGTGCGGTCCTGCTGGACTGGCGCGAGCTCGTCGACGACGAGACGCGCGGGCTGCTCCCCCGGGACGCGGCGCTATCGGTGCTCGAATCGGCCGGTATCGTCCCCGGGAAACGCGTCGTCCTGTACTGCAACACCGCCCGGCGCATCAGCCACACCTACGTCGTCCTCCGGCATCTCGGCTTTCCCGACGTGGAGTTCTACGAGGGGAGTCTCACCGAGTGGGAGGCCCAGAACCGACCACTTGAGTCGAGGGGCCCCGACGCGTAACGCGGGGCGAGCCGCTCCGACGCCTAGGCCCGCTCCGTCCGTGTCGAGCCGTTCTCGGCTGTCAGCAGTTCCACCGCCTCGACCAGCAGCGCGATTATCACCGGGCCGGCGATGAAGCCGATGATACCAAGCGAGAGCACGCCGCCGGTGAAGCCGACGAAGTAGAGGCTGGCCGGCATCCCCGTCGTGTAGCGGGCCAGCCGCGGGCGGATGACCGCGTCGGGGAGAAAGCCAACGAGCGTAAGTCCCAGGACGGTGATGACGACCGCGCCGACGGCGTCGCCGGCGACGGCTTCGGCCGCGGCGATGGCGAGGATGACGACGCTCGGGCCGACGACCGGGACGAACTGGAGGACGCCGGCGGCGACCGCCAGCGCGAACGCGCCGTCGTACCCGAGCAGGGTGAACAGCCCCCAGGCCATCAGGAAGGTGCCAAAGGCCGTCGCCGCCTGCAGGACGTAGATGGCATACAGCGTCGACCGCAGGCGCCTGTGGTACCGCTGGATGATGTCGTGATACGGCTTCGGGACGGTCCGGAAGACGACTTTCCCCGGGGCGCTTGGCTGCCAGAGCAGCGCGTAGACGAGGATGGCAAAGAGGACGCCCTTCAGGGCGAGAATCGGCGTCTCGCTCGCGAGGTCGACCGCCAGGGCCGCGACGGCGTCGCGGGCGGTCACGAGCCACGACTGGATGTCGATTGGGTAGCTGAACTCCCCCACGGCGACGGTGACCTCGTCGGGGAGGCGCTGGAAGAACCCAAAGAGGTCACGCCGGCGGCGATACAGCACGGCGACCAGCGGGACGAGTATCAGCGAGCCGGCGACGAAGGCGATGGCGGTCGAGACGGCGGCCGCGAGCCGCTTCGAGAGCCCCCGGTCGATGAACCACTCCGAGAGCGGGAAGAGCACGTACGCGACGGTTATCGCGAAGAAGACGGTCCCCAGCACGCTCGACAGCGACACCATGGCAAGCGAGACCAACAGGACGAAAAGCCCTGCGAGGACGTACGTTCGCTGGCGAGTCGGCACGACCTACCTTATCGAGTGGGTACCAAAAGCGTTCCTCCGCTCCGCAGGTGTCCGTGTGTTCGATGTGACTGCCGTCTCACCGGGGATCGGACAGCCAGCGCGGCGTCTCAGGGCGCGACGCCGACGGTGACGAGCGTCCCGAACTCGCGGTAGCGCTCGACCATCGCCTCCCGGCTGTCCCAGTTCTCGGTGGGGAACTCGCCGGCCGGCGGAATCTCTATCTCCCGGTCGGGGACGTTGTCCTGGACGGCAACGGCGAGCCCCGCCTCGCGGAACGCCTCGCGGTACTCCCGGGCGCTCCAGCGGGTCATGGGCACCTCGACCAGGTCGTCCCACGAGTGAGAGTGGACGTTCTCCTCGTAGTAGTTCACGGCACAGTGGAACGTGCCGCCGGGTCGGAGGACGCGGGCCACCTCGTCGAGGACAGCGTGGGGGTCGCCCGCGTAGTAGAAGGCCTCCATCGAGAAGCAGTGGTCGACGCTGTCGGTCCCGAAGGGGAGGTGTTCGAAGTCCCCCACGAGAAAGCCGACGTCGGGGTCGTCGGTGTACTCCCGGGCGTTTTCGGCCATCGCCGGCGAGGCGTCGATACCGTAGGCCCGGCCCGCGTCGGCGGTCTCTTTCAGTGCCCGACCGGCGTAGCCGCTGCCGGACCCGAGGTCAAGCACGGTGTCGCCGGCCTCGACGGGCATCCGCGCGAGAACGTGCTTTGCGGTGTGCCAGTGGCGGTCCTCCATCCCGCGGTCTTTCCCGCGAGCGGCCCAGTCGTCGAACTCGTCGCTGACGCTCATACGCCTGCTGGACGGTGAGCGGCAAAACGCCCTTCGACTCGGTCTACCGGCCGACCCGGAGCGCGTACGGACCAGCGCCGGGGGAAGGTACCGGGCAGGGACTCGACGGGCGGGACCCCGGCCAGTACGCTCCGCCGGTCCAGCCAGGCGACAGGGCGACGACACCCCGCGACCCAGTAGCGTTATCCGAAGCGGTGGCACAAGAGGGAGTATGTCCCGCCGTCGCCGCTACCGCGTCGCCGACACCGCCCAGCAGGTCGTCGGGGGATTCCTGCTTGCGGGCCCCTTCGTCGTCACCGAGGAGGTGTGGGTGCTGGCGGCGAACATGTCGTGGTTCCATGCCCTTGCCGTCGCGGCCATCGTCTTCGCCATCGGTTACGGCGCGCTGTACCAGGCCGACGCCGACCGGGACATCGAGACGGAGGCCGAGGTGGCCGGTGTCCCCGTTCGGTTCGTCTCCCTGATGATAGTCGCCTTCGGCTCCGTGGCCGTGTTGGCGACGGTGTTTACCGCCCCCGAAGCGTTCCTCATCGAGGGCGGTATCCTCCCGAATCCCACGCGGCTGAGTGTCGCACTGACGACCGTAAAGGCCGTCAGCGTCGGCGCCATCTTCAGCGTCGTCGGCGCGGCGACCGCCGACAGCGTGTTCTGAGACTGCTGCCTCGCAAAAGTTAAAGCGTGTCGCCCCGCCCTTTGCGTCACATGGAGTACACGCTGGCCATCGACAACACGCCCGAGACCGTCGAGGGTGGCACCGGAATCCTGCTGGTCCATCCCAGTACCGGTGCGACCGACCGGCTCGACACCGACTTCCTCTCGACGGACACGGACGCGATGCTTGTCATCTCGACGCGGACGACGGCCCGCGAGGTCAAACAGAAACTGGAGTACTACGAGGTCGACGAGGACAGCGCGACCATCCTCGATACGCTGTCGGTCGAGCGGGGCTACACCCGCCGGCAGTCCGACCGGGTCCGCTACGCCTCCGCACCCGACGACCTGGACGGCATCGTCGCGGAGACCGAGGCGTTCCTCGCGAGCCACGACGGGAAGTTGCGCGTGAGTTTTGACTCGCTGACCGAACTCATCTACTACGCCGACGAGGCCCAGGCGCTGGAGGCCGTCGGTGATATCCTCGAACTCCTCGACGAGTACGACGCCGTCGGGATGTTCCACCTCGCACAGGGCGTCCACGACGACGACACCGTCGCGCGGTTCCGCGAGCTGTTCGACGGCGTCGTGGAGCTTGGCGAAGACGAGTCCGTGACAAGCGATTTCTGAACGTGTGTGGTAATATCTGACACGACACCACAATTAAGACGATATACTCCGTCTATCAGGGTGTATGCCGGAATGCCAGAACTGTGAGAACTTCGTAACTGCCGCATACGCGCGGGTCTTTACGCCCAACGGCGTCGAGAAACCACGGGTCTGTCCGCAGTGTGAGGACAAGATACGCGACGGGGCCGACATCCGCGAGGCCCGGTCGACGCGCAGATAACCGTTCGACCCCGTGACTGGGTCGGTCACGGGGCCTTACTCGCGAGCGGGGGCCAGACAGTCCCGGGCCGTAGACAACACTTCGTCAGCGCGACCCTCGTCGCGGGCCTCGGCGGTCACCCGGACGAGCTGCTGGGTACCGCTGGCGCGCAACAGGAACCACGCGTCGCCCAGGTCGACGCGCACCCCGTCCAGCGTTGTCACGTCGTCGTAGTCGGCGAGTACTCGCTCGCGGACTCGCTCCATCACGCTCTCTTTGTCCTCGACCTCGACGCTGTCCCGGCGGATTGGGTAGGTCGGGACCTCGGCGATGCGGTCGGCCAGCGGCCGGTCGGCGTTGAGGGCGGCGATAGTAGCGGCCGCCAGCGGGCCGTCCGGACAGAGCGTGTGGTCGGGCCAGATCCACGCGCCGCTTGGTTCCCCGCCAAAGGCCACGTCGGGAGCCTCGGCGGCCTCGGCGACGTAGACGTCGCCGACCGGGGTGTACTCGACGCCCACGTCGACCTCCGCGAGGTAGTCCGCGACCGCCAGGCTCGTGTCCACGGGGACGGCGACCCGCTGGCCGGGTTCGGCGGCCGCGCGGGCAAAGAGCGCGAGCGTCACGTCGCCGGTGAGGTAGGTGCCGTCGTCGGCGACCGCCCGCATCCGGTCGGCGTCGCCGTCGTGGGCGATACCGATGTCGGCGTCTGACTCGGCCACGAGCGTCGACAGCGACGTGCAGTTCTCGGCTTTCGGCTCGCTGGGCCGGCCCGGGAACGCGCCGTCGGGCTGGGCGTTCAGCGTCTCGACGTGACAGCCAAGCGACGTGAGGATGTCCACGGTGACGCCGCCGGCGCCGTTGCCCACGTCGACGACCACGCGGCTGTCCATCGACTCGCGGTCGAGGTCGGCCCGGACGACCTCGGCGTGGCGGGCGCGGGCGTCCCACGTCTCGACGCTCCCGCTTTCGTCCCACGCGGCGGGCTCGAAAGCGCCCTCGGCGATACGGGCCTCGATTCGCTCCTGGCCGTCGCTGTCGAAAGCCTGTCCCGATGGCTGCCAGAGCTTCAGGCCGTTGTCCGCCGGCGGGTTGTGACTCGCCGTGACGGAGACGCCGGCGTCGGCGTCGCGCCACCCCACGGCGCGGCCGACCGTCGGCGTCGCCGCCACGCCCACGTCGATTACGTCGGTGCCGCTCTCGCACAGTCCAGCGACCAGCGCGGACCGTAGGAACTCGCCGCTGGCCCGCGGGTCCCGGCCGACGACGACGCGGTCGCAGTCGACGCCCAGCGCCCGCCCCAGCGACAGCGCGAGGTCGGCCGTGACAGTCTCGCCGACCGGCCCTCTGATTCCGCTCGTTCCAAACAGTGTCATACGCCGAGAGGCGTCGCCGGCGGAAAAAAGCGTACCGACGTGGGGACCGCTCGCACGACCGGGGACTGGAGAACAAACGTTTTGTCCGCCACGGCGGAGTTTCGGGTATGAAACAGGGTGGCTCCGACGCGGCGAAACGCGCGGCCGGCCAGTCGGCGGCCGAGGCGGTCGAGGACGGGATGGTCGTCGGGCTGGGCACCGGGAGCACGGCGGCCCACGCCATCAGGGCCATCGGTCGGCAGGTCGACGCCGGCCTGGACATCGTCGGCGTGCCGACCTCCTTCCAGTCCCGGGAGCTCGCTCGCGAGGCCGGCGTCCCGCTGGCGGAGTTAGACGAAGCGAGCGTCGACCTGGCCATCGACGGCGCCGACGAGGTGGCCGACGGCGACCTGATAAAGGGCGGCGGGGCGGCCCACGCCCGCGAGAAGATCGTCGACGCGAGCGCCGACCGCTTTCTCGTCGTCGCTGACCCGACAAAGGAGTCCGAGACGCTCTCCCAGCCGGTGCCTGTCGAGGTGCTGTCGGCGGCCCGGACGACCGTCGCCGAGTCGGTCCGCGAGCTGGGCGGCGAGCCGACGCTCCGGCGGGCCGAGCGCAAGGACGGCCCCGTCGTCACGGACAACGGCCATCTCCTGTTGGACTGTGCCTTCGGCGACATCGACGAGCCGGCGGCGCTGGCCGGGGAGCTGGCGGCGCTGCCCGGCGTCGTCGAACACGGGCTGTTCGTCGGGCTGGCCGACGAGGTCCACATCGGGCGCGAAAACGGCGTGACGGTCCGGGAGCTGTAGCGAGCAAGGCGATTCGCTCCGCTCATCGCCTCGAAAGCGAACCGGAGCCCAGCGCTGTCGCTACGTGTGGTTCACGCAAAGAAAACGGGTGAAAGCGACCTTACAGGTCTCGCGGCTGGACTGTCTTGCGGTCGTTGGCGTCGGCTCGGCGGGCGGCGTCGGCGAGCAGCTCCTCGACCTCGGCGTCGAGTGCATCGTAGAAGTCCGACGCAACGTTCATGTCATCGAGCTCTTCCTTCACGGCGGCTTTGACGATTAGGTCTGCCATACACTGTTTCCGTGGGAAGGGGCCGTTTAAATACTTTCCCCAATTGGGTCGCTCTCACCGGTACTGACGGGGGTTTCAGGGCGTTTCGGCCAACCGGACCCATATAAATAAGGCAAATTTCGACGCCATCGCGGCGGCTGTGGCCACATAGTTGATATACGAGGAGCCATCGGAGCCCTCACGCCCTCTCGCGCGCGCTGCCGGCGGTATTTCCGTTCCGTGTGTTGACAGGGGACAGCCCCCGGCACGACCGCAGCGGAGACCGACGGATAGGAGTGGGCGGCTCCCGGACAGGAGGTATGCGCGAGATACTGGAGGCGGTCGCGGCGGGGGAGCTGACGCCCGCCGAGGCCGAGTCGGAACTCGCCGGCTACGCGACCACCGGCGCCGGCCGCTTCGACGCGGCCCGCGAGGCCCGCTCGGGCGTTCCCGAGGCGGTGCTGGGCACGGGCAAGACGACCGGGGAACTGGCCGACCTGGCGACGACCGCCGTCGAGACGACCGGGCGAGCCATCGTCACCCGAATCGACGCGGCCGGCGCGGGAGCGGTTCGGCGGGCGCTTGACGAGAGCGCCCCCGGGACCACCGTCCGGTGGGACGAGCGGGCGCGGTGGCTCGTGGCCACGGCCCCCGAGTTCGAGCGGCCCGCTATCGACGCGGCCGTCGGCGTCGTCACCGCCGGTACGTCCGACGCCGTGCCGGCGGGCGAGGCGGCCATGATAGCCCGGGAGATGGGGGTCGACGTCCGGCGAATCGACGACGCCGGCGTCGCCAGCCTCGCCCGGACCGTCGACGCCGCCGACCGCCTGCGCGACCAGGACGTCCTCGTCGTCGCCGCCGGACGCGAGGGGGCCCTGCCCACCGTCGTCGCCGGGCTGGTCGACACGCCGGTCGTCGGCCTGCCGGTCTCGACGGGCTATGGCCACGGCGGCGGCGGCGAGGCCGCGCTTTCGGGGATGCTCCAGTCCTGTACGGCGCTGTCGGTCGTGAACATCGACGCGGGCTTTACCGCCGGCGTCCAGGCAGGGCTCATCGCCCGACGAGTCGCGGCGGCACGGGCGGGCAAATGAGCCGGGCCGATACTGTCAGCACGGAAGGATACCAACCCATTTGGGTAAACGAATATAGGACTAGAACACCTTCATTTGTACGTCGGCGGTGGTGTCGCCGACGAACACGATGCCCGAATGTAATCACTGCGGCGCGCACGTCTCGGACCAGTTCGCCCGTGTGTTCGCGGACGAGTACGGACACATCAGGGCCTGCCCGAACTGCTCGGCGAACGCTGGCATCGCCGAGGTATCGAAAGAACGCGCCCACGAAGTGTGAGACCGACTGGGTCACCAGCATCGTGCGATGACCACCACGCGGAGCCCTGACCACTGCGCCTACGTGGTGCGGTGTAGTGACGACAGCTTTTATACCGGCTACACGACCGACGTAGAGCGCCGGGTGCGTGAACACGACGCCGGCGAGGGCGCAAAGTACACCCGCGGCCGGACACCCGTCGAGCTCGTCCACGTCGAGCGCTTCGAGTCGAAATCGGCGGCGATGAGCCGCGAGTACGAGATCAAGCAGCTCTCGCGGTCGGAGAAAGAGCAACTGGTGGCGGGCGAAGGTGCGGAAGGCGAGTCCGCGCCCTGAGACAGGGGGTGACCTTTTTGACGGCCCCACGTGACTGTTCGTTCATGGACGAAGACGATGCCGCAGCGATACGCTTCGGGACGGACGGCTGGCGAGCGACCCTCGACGTGTTCACCGAGCCACGGGTACGCATCGTCGGGCAGGCGCTGGCGACGACGTTCCGTGACCGCGGCGAGGACGGTTCCGTGGTCATCGGCTACGACGCCAGGGAGACCTCGCGCGGGTTCGCCGAGGAGCTGTCCCGGGTGTTCTGTGCGAACGGGTTCGACGTGCTCCTGCCCGAGCGGGACACGCCCACACCGATTGTCGCGTGGACCGCCAAGGAGGGCGACCACGCCGGGGCGCTCCAGATAACGGCGAGTCACAACCCGCCCGAGTACAACGGCGTGAAGTTCATCCCCGGCGAGGGCGCGCCCGCGCTGCCCGACCTCACCGAGGAAGTCGAGAGCAACCTCGCCGAGCCCGAGAGCCGCCCCGAGGACGAACACGGCGAGGTCACCGAGCGCGACCTCGTGGCCGACTACGCCGACCACGCCATCGAGTACGCGGACGCCGACCTCGACGGGCTGACCGTGGCCTACGACGCGATGTATGGCAGCGGCCGCGGCGTCACCGACGAGCTGTTGGACCGGGCCGGCGCGGACGTGACCGCGATGCGGGACTACCTCGACCCCGAGTTCGGTGGCGGGTCGCCCGAGCCCACCGCCGAGAAGGTCGGCGACCTCATCGAGACGGTCACTGAGGGCGAGGCCGACATCGGCTTCGTCAACGACGGCGACGCCGACCGGCTCGGCATCGTCACGCCCGAGCGGGGCTTTCTCGACCCGAACCTGTTTCTGGCCGCGATGTACGACTACCTGCTCGAAACCAGAGAGGGAGATGTCGTCCGGACGGTCTCGACCTCAAGTATCGTCGACCGCGTCGCCGATGCCCACGACCAGTCGGTCCACGAGACCGCCGTCGGCTTCAAGTGGGTCGCCGAGGCCATGCGCGAACACGACGCCCTCTTCGGCGGCGAGGAGTCGGGCGGCTTCGGCCTGACCGACCACCTGCGGAACAAGGACGGCGTCCTGCTGGCGCTGGTCGCCGCGGCCGCCGAGTCCGAGAAATCGCTCGACGCGCGCGTCGACGACCTCATCGAGGCCTACGGCGAGATACACCAGAGCCGAATCAGCGTCGACTGCCCCGACGACCGGAAGGGGCCGGTGCTCTCGGACCTGGAGACCGAACTCCCCGAGACCGTCGCTGGCGTCGACGTGGACGGCATCAACACCGTCGACGGGTTCAAGGTCCGCCTCGAAGACGGGACATGGCTGCTGATGCGGCCCTCCGGCACCGAGCCGAAGCTCCGAATCTACGCCGAGGCCGGGAGCGAGGCCCGCGTCGAGGAACTGCTAGACGCCGGGCGGGACCTGGTCGCGCCGCTGGTGTAACGGCGAGCGATTACGCGTCGAGAACGACACGGCCCGCGCTGTGGGCCGTGACCGTGTAGCCGTGGTAGTCAAACGTCACTGTGCCGGCCGACCCGTCGGCCGTGAACACCGAGTCGAGCGCGTCGGGGTCGATAGCCGTGTACAGCGGGTCGAGGCTCGCGTCGGCCCCGGGGCCGGGAGTCGGGGAGCGGCCCGAGGCAGTCGAGACGGCCCGGATAACGGTGTCGCTGAGTGATTCGGCGTCCGAACGGACGAAAACGTGTGTTGACGGGCGATGGTTACAAGCGTTGGCAGACATCTAACTGGTTGTAGGCGTACAGCCGTGTTGATTTCCGCTGTTACCTATGCAATCCGTTTATAAGCGGTCGCCGTCCCGGCCCGAAAGGAGCGTCGACCTGATAAGCGACCGATAGCCCCGCCGAAGTCGGGACGCGAAGGCCTGTCGCGAGATCCCAAGCTGCGATGCGAGCGCCGTCTGGTCGATTGCGCGCGGGTCGTCGTAGTACCCCTCCTCGTAGGCCAGTACCAGCGCCTCGTGCTGTTCGGGCGTGAGGTCGTACCCGGTGTCGGAACCCGTCTCCGAGAGCTGGCTGAGCCGCGCGAGCGCCACGTCGATATCCAGCTCCGAACAGCGGTGCTGGAACCGCGAGAGCTGTTCGACCGTCGTCGCACGAATCTCGAAGTGCCAGCCGTCCGTCGACCCGGATGCGGCGAGAACCGTCACGTCGGCCGCCGCGATGGCCTCCATGATTCCCAGATACTCCGGCTCCCACTCGGCGCGGAACAGCCCCTTTGCGCCCATATCGACCAGTAACTCGGCCGACCGCAGCTCGGGCAGGCTGTTGAACAGCACCCGGACGCTCTCCAGGTCCCCAGCCGGGTCCTGGACCCAGAAATACGGCATGACCGTGTCGCCACTCGGGACGACGCGGTCGAGTTCGAGCGTCGCCTCGGACTGGTCCTCGAATATTCTCCCCAGGGGGAAGTCGCCCGCCGGGAGCGTGAAATCGGCGATGGAGACCATAGCGACGCTTGGTCCGCCCCGTGCTTAAGTTAATCCTTGCTGACAGTATCGGCTGTCGGGCTGTGGGACGGTCCCGTCCAGTACTGCCGGCTGGACCAAACTGACGGAGTTCGCCATCCGGAGTGGCAACTATCTGTACAATCGTACAACCGGCAGTATCAGCGCCGCTCGCCCCACAGCCGCCCCGGCTCGTCGGTCTCCGCCACGTCGAACCCCAGCCCATCGTAGAACGGCCGCAAGTCGTCGTCGAACTCGGCAGTCAGCCGCTCCCGTCGCTCGCTAGCTGCCTCGACCAGCGCCGTTCCGATACCCTGTCCCCGCCGGCGGCGGCGGACTGCGACGGCGTCGACGTGGTCGCCGTCAAGCACGAGCGCCCCCAGCGCGCGCTCGCCGTCGCCGGAGACCGCGACGAGCACGTCGTCGTCGGTAATCCGCTCACGAACTGTCGCGGCGTCCGCCGCGAGTACCGCGCCGTCCAGGACGTTCATCACGTCCGAGAGTTCCGGCACCGTCGCCTCGCGAACGGCAGTCATCGGTCGCGCGCGCCGTCGCTGACCGCGAGCCGGTCGCCGACAGTGGGTGGTAGGAAGTCTATGAACTCGACGGACATACCGGGCGCACGCACTCGACGGGCAAAAACAGGGGGTTACGGCGCGGTGTTCGGCCCGCGACACTGTCCCGTAGCGACGGGCGACTTTTCAGCCCGCGTCCGCTACCGGTCGTATGGACGACACGGCCCGTGAGAAACTCCTGCGACGCGTCAAGCGACAGGGCGCGACCGTCGGTGCCTCGCTCCCGGAGTCGGTCACAATCGACGGCGAGGAACTCCCGCTGGCGGAGTTCGTCGTCGAGACCCGGAAGGTCCCGGGCGTCCCACCGGAGAGCCGCGAACTGCTCGCGAGCGCCAAAAAGACGCTACGGAGCGAGCGCGCCCGGCGGCTGGAACGCCTGGAGGAAGACCCGCTGGACCAGGAGGTCGCCGAAACGCTGGCCGACGAAATCGTCGGTATCGACCGGGCGCTGAACTCCCTGGAGAACATCCGACAGCCGGACTACGGCGAGAGCGCCCGGACGGCCGCTATCGACGACCACAAGCGGTGGCTGGGCTTTCTCGACACGCTCAGCTAGTCTCACCCGCCCTTGATGAGCCGCACCACGCGGACGTGGTCGCTCTCGACGGGCTGGTTCGTCGGGACCGTCCGCTCGTCGACCAGCACCGACACCGCGTGGGGCGAGAGGTCAAGCGGGGCGAGCAGGTCGGCGTAGGTGGCGTCCTCGGCGACGTCGAGTTCGTGCGTGTCCTCGCCGGCCACCTCGACGGTGACGTTCATGGACGTGTGTATCGGGATTACGGGCTTGAGTGTGTCGGCTAGCAACGGTGGTTGCCACCACTGTGAACGACGGATACACGCCTGCCAACAGCCCGAAAGCCCCGCCCGTAGCCGGTTGCCCAACCCAGGGGTGGGACTGAAAGTGGCGTTCACGGGCGGCTGGCCGCCGTAGACCCACCCCGAGTCCAGCCCGCTGGGGCGTTCTGGCTGTGAGAATTACCGGTTCAGTGAGTCCCGTCACTGCCCCGCATGTCTAGCTCGGCCCATTTATCAGGCGTCCCGTCCAGACACGCGTATGGTCGTCGGAGACGGCACGACGGAAGTACTGGTCATCGGCGGGGGGCCGGGCGGCTACGTCGCCGCCATCAGAGCGGCGGGGCTCGGCCTCGATACGACGCTGGTCGAGCGCGAGGCCTACGGCGGGACCTGTCTGAACCACGGCTGTATCCCCTCGAAGGCGCTCATCTCGGCGAGCGATATCGCCCACGACGCCCGCAACGCGGAGGATATGGGCATCTACGCCGACCCGGCCGTCGACATGGAAGGGATGGCCGAGTGGAAAGACGGCGTCGTCACCAGGCTGACCCGTGGCGTCGAGTCGCTCTGTAAATCGGCAGGCATCACCCTCATCGAGGGGACCGCCGAGTTCGTCGACGGGGAGACGGTGCGAGTGGCCCGTGGCGACGGGCAAGACTCCGAAACCGTCGCCTTCGAGCACGCTATCGTCGCCACGGGCAGCCGCCCTATCGAGATTCCGGGCTTCGCGTTCGACGGCGAGCATATCCTCTCCTCGCGCGGGGCGCTGGCGCTGGAAACCGTGCCCGACGAACTGCTCGTCGTCGGGGCGGGGTACATCGGGATGGAGCTGTCGACGGTGTTCGCGAAGCTGGGCGCCGAGGTCACCGTCGTGGAGATGCTCGACGACGTGTTGCCGGGGTACGAGGACGACGTCAGCGAGGTCGTCCGGGCGCGCGCCGAGTCGCTGGGTATCGACTTCGCCTTCGGCGAGGCCGCCAGCGACTGGGAGGCACTCGACGACGGGCGCGTCCGCGTGGCGACGACGGACGAAGGGGACGAGGTCACCGAGTACCACGCCGACAAGTGCCTCGTGGCCGTCGGTCGCGAGCCGGTGACGGACACGCTGGGTCTGGAAAACGTCGCCCTCGACCCGGACGAGAGCGGCTACCTGGCGACCGACGAGCAGGCCCGGACAGAGCTCGACCACATCTTCGCCGTGGGCGATGTGGCCGGCGAGCCGATGCTGGCCCACAAGGCGATGGCCGAAGGCGAGGTGGCCGCCGAGGCCGCTGCGGGCGAGCCGGCGGCGCTGGACCACCAGGCGATTCCCGCGGCGGTGTTTACCGACCCCGAGATCGGCACGGTCGGCATGACCGAGGCCGAGGCCGCCGCGGCGGGTTTCGACCCTCTCGTCGGCGAGATGCCCCTCCGGGCGAACGGCCGGGCGCTGACACTGGGCGAGCGCGAGGGGTTCGTCCGCGTCGTCGCCGACGCCGACACGGAGTTCCTGCTGGGCGCCCAGATTGTCGGCCCCGAGGCCGCCGAACTCGTCGCCGAGGTCGGGCTGGGTATCGAGCTGGGCGCACGGCTCGAAGATATCGCCGGGACAGTCCACACACACCCCACACTCTCCGAGGCCGTCCACGAGGCCGCCATGGCCGCCCGCGGTGAGGCAGTTCACACCAGGTAGTAGCCACCCCAAGCGGCCCACGAAGGCAGGTATCAGGCCAGACACAAAAGTTATAATTGTGCTTGAAAAAGCACTGTCAGAACCGGCAATATATATGACGACCGACTCCCAGTCCGACGACCACATCGCAAGCGCCCTTCTCTCGGGTACCACGTACGAGCGAGTCCGATACCAGCGCCACGCGTTCCTCCGGCAGTCGGTCCCGCGCACGCTGATGCTCCAGAGCGCGCTGCTCGGGTTGCTGGTCGCGTTACTTCTGATGTACGGGCTGTTCCCGGCGAGCGCCGCCGGCTACCTCCCCGCGACCGACCCGGCTGTCGCCTCGCCGAAGGTGTTGCTGCTTGGCGTTCTGGGCGGGGCCCTGGAACTGTTCGGGGCGACGCTGCTGGTCGGGACGGCGCTGTACCGCGTCCGGCGGGCGTCCCTGACCGAGTCCCAGGCCCACACGATGCTCGACATCGAGGACTTCGCCCGGTATGTCGGCCTGGGCACCGGCGGGCTGGCCATCCTGCTGACCGTCGGCGTCTTCGCGGTCGGACTGGGCGGCGGGACGGCAGTCGACGCCTACGTCGAGATAGCGGGTGCCAACCCGTTCGTGGCCTCCGGGGCGGGGCTGCCGGTCGTCGCCGTCTCGCTCGTGGCCTTCGTCGCAAGCGTCGTCCTCTTCTACGCCGGCGGCTACCTCTCCGTCCGGCTGTCGCAGACGCGACGCGACTGAGGGTGTCGCGACCCGGCCGCATTTCAGGCCCTGACGTCTACTTCGCCACGATGACCGACGACACCTTCGACATCGGCGGCGAGCTGACGGTCAACCGGCTCGGTTTCGGCGCGATGCGCATCACCGGCGAGGACATCATCGGCGAACCGGACGACGTCGAAAACGCCCGCGAGGTGGTCCGGCGGGCCGTCGAACTGGGCGTGGACTTCATCGACACCGCGGACTCCTACGGCCCTGGCGTCTCCGAGCGGCTGCTGGGCGAGACGCTGGAGGTCGGTCGGGAGGACCTCGTCGTCGCGACCAAGGGCGGCCTGTTGCGAAACACCGATGCGGACTGGCTCCCCCACGGTGACCCCGACTACCTCCGTAACGCCTACCTCTGCTCGCGGGACCGGCTGGGCGTCGACACCATCGACCTCTACCAGCTGCACCGCCCGGACCCCGACACCCCCTTCGAGGACTCCGTCCACGCGCTCGCGGAGCTGAAAGACGCGGGCCTCGTCCGCCACGTCGGCCTCTCGAACGTCAGCGTCGAGCAGCTAGAGCAGGCCCGCGACATCGTCGACATCGCCACGGTCCAAAACGAGTACAACGTGGCCAACCGGGACACACAGGACGTACTCGACGCGTGTGAGAACTACGGTATCGGCTTCATCCCGTGGTTCCCGCTGGCCGCGGGCGAGGCGGACGACGTCGACGGCATCGACGGTATCGCCGAGCGCCACGACGCGACGCCGTACCAGATTGCGCTGGCGTGGCTGCTCGAATCCTCGGACGTGACGCTGCCGATTCCGGGGACGGCGAGCCTCGAACATCTCGAACAGAACGTCGCCGCCGCCGACATCGAACTCAGCGAGGACGAGTTGGCGACGCTGCGGTAGTTCAGGGGTCGGTGCCGTCGGCGGTGTCGGTGATGACGCGTTCGTCGACCACGACGCCGTCCGCGTCACGCACACGGATGGTGATATCGTATGTGTCGCCCTCGACGCCGCCCTGCCTGAACTGGACGGCGCCGTTTTCGTCCGAACTGGACCGCCGAGCAGAGGAATAGGGGTTATCCTGGTTGTCGAAGACAACATCGACTGCGGTGAAGTCGGCGTTCGGGTTCGAAACGCGGTACTGAACCTGATAGTCGCCGTTATTGTTCTCCGTCCGGTCCTGAATCGAGTAGCTCTCAAGCGTCGGACTACTCACCCGGGTGAGGTCGTCGTTCCCCGAGGGGTCGGTGCCGTCTGCCACGTCGGTAACGATACGTTCGTCGACGATGACTCCGTCCGTATCGTAGAGGCGGAGGGAGACGCGGTACTCGTCACCCCGAGTGCCGCCGTTACTGTCGTCGGCGTAAGTGTCGACGTTAGTGCGTTGCTCCATGCTCGTGTAGGTCGAGTCGGCCCAACCGCGGTCGAGGTTCTCGTACTGGACTTCGACGTACCCGAAGTCGGCGCGATCGGTGACATTGTAGGACGTCTCGTAGTTCGCCTCCGACCCGCCGAGGTCGTCGACGACGGTGCCGACGAAGGACGGACTGGTCCCCTCGGTCAGGTCGCCACTCGACTGGGAACGGCCGTCGGCAGTGTCGGTGATGACGGTCGAGTCGGTCACGGTCCCGTCGGTGTCGTACACCTCGACGGTGATATCGTACGTGCTGCCTTCCCGACCGCCCTGTGAGAACGAGACGCTCCCGCGCTCAGCCCCGCTGACGACCGTTCGATCACCGTAGTCGGTACCGCGGTTGTCAAATCTCACTTCGACGCGATCGAACGCCTCGGTGTTGTCGATGTCGTAGAACAGTTCGTACTCGACATTGCTGTTCTCGGTGTTGTCCTGTAGCTGATAGCCGGCGAGCGTCGGTGTCAGCGGTGGCGTCGGGGTATCCGGCGGCGGAGTCGGAGTCGAAGTGTCCGGCGGCGCGGCCGTCACTGGCTCCACCGTCCCCGAGCAGACGATACTGTCCTCGGTGACGACTGACACCTCGGTCGTGCGGGCGAGCGACCCGTACACAGCCACGTCGCCGGTTTCGAACCGTTCGGGGTCGCCGGTGTCGATTTCGAACAGTTGGCGCGCAGTGGCGCTCGTGTTCCGAAAGACGAGAGTGAGCGACGACGTATCGACGGCATCGCCACCTATATGCTGGATCCGGACGGCGCCGTCGGTGTACTCGGTATCACACTTGACGAGAGTGTTGCCCGTCGACTGGGCGGTGATATTCGAGAGGACGACACCGCCGACCAGCGTCGACAAAAGGACGACGACGGCGGTAAGCAGAACGACGCCGATGACGGTCGACGCCGCGCGCGTCCCGGCACCCGACTCCCGCGACGCGCACATATTCTACAAACTACCCTGCTCCGATATATCAGGGTTGCGCTGGCGCGGGACCGCAGCAGTCACCCCGTAGTCCCTGCCCGAGTCGGGTCCTTAGACGGATTGGGCCCACTCGACGGCGGCGTCGAGGTCGCCGAAACTCTCGATGTCGGCGCCGGGGATGTCCATCTTGGATTTCACCGCCATCGCGGTGGTCCCCTCGGAGACGAAACCGACCTTCTCGACGCCGGTGTACGCGCCGTTTTCCGACCACTCCTTGGCCATGTACTCCTGGGTCTCGCGGGGGAGGTTCGTGTCGTCGCCAAACACCGCAAGCGTCGCCTCGATGTCGGCCCGACTACCGCGCTCGCGGTAGTGGGTGCTCGCCGCGTCGAGGGCGTCGTCTGCGAAGCCCCGCCAGCCCTGCATGAACCAGATGCCGACGTTGCCGCGCTGTTCGAACTCCCACTCGTACGCTGCGGGGTCCGGGAGGGTATCCGTGGATTCTGACATACGGAGTGGGATATCCCATGCTTGAATATCCATGTTTCGCCTTGCAGCGTAGGTACCACGCGGTGGCGCGGTCGGACCGCCGCCTCCGGGGCGCTACCACCGACTTTTTGTCCCCAAGCGGAGTAGCGGCCCACATGACGACTATCACGCTCGGCCCCTCGGGGACCTACTCCCACCGGGCCGCCCGGGCGGTCGCCGACGACGGCGACATCGACTTCGCCGAATCGATGACCGCCATCGTCGAGGCCGTCGCCGACGGCGAGGCCGACCGCGGCGTCGTCCCCATCGAGAACAGCATCGAGGGCTCCGTCACGGAGTCTCTCGACGCGTTCACGGAGTACGACGTGGCCGTCGTCCGGGAGATAATCACGCCCATTCGCCACGCCCTGCTGGCACAGGACGACTCGTTCGCCCTCGTCGCCAGCCACGCACAGGCGCTGGCCCAGTGTCGCGGCTGGCTGGAGGAACACTACCCCGGCGTCGACGTGGAGGCAGTCGCCTCCACCGCCCGCGGCGTCGAGCGGGCCCGCGAGGACCCCGACGTGGCCGCTATCGGCCACCCGGACAACGCCGGTGACGACCTCGAACTCCTGGCCGAGGACATCCAGGACCAGTCCTCGAACGCCACCCGCTTCGTCGCGGTCGCGCCCGCGAGCGAACGCGCCGAGGGCGGCGGGAAGACCTCCTTTATCATCTACCCGAACGCCGACTACCCCGGGCTCTTGCTGGAGCTACTGGAGGCTTTCGCCGACCGTGACATCAACCTCACCCGGATCGAGTCCCGCCCGAGCGGCGAACGCCTCGGCGACTACGTCTTCCATCTCGACGCGGCCGCCGGCCTCTACGAGGAGCGCACCCAGAAGGCGCTCGAAGACGTCGAGAAACTGGCCGAGAACGGCTGGGTCCGCCATCTGGGCTCCTACGACACCGAAACCGTAATCGAGTAGACGGAGTGAGTCGGGCACCAACTTGCGGTTTTCGGCCCTGTTTGGCGCCCCTCGCGGGTGGTCCGGTTGGTTTTCTTCCGATGTGGGGGCGACCGGGCCGGCAAACTACAGACGGCCCTGGGAGAAGACATTTACAGACAGTTCTGTATTACAGCGTATGAAGCGGCGTCAGGCGATTATCGCGGCTGTCGGGTTCGCCGCTCCGGTAACGGGGTGTGCTGGCAACCAGTCCGGCGATGGGGCGATCGACCTGACCGTTATCAACCAATCAGATACGCCCTACACGGTAGAGATAGGCTTCTTTCGGGATGATGAGGAACGGAACGAGGCGAGAGCCTACGACGCGACTCTCGATATCGAAGCCGACGGGCGGGAAACGCGTGAGGCCGTTGTCAGCGCTGGGCGGTATCTGGTCCGCTACAGTGCGTACGAGGAAAACTCCAGACTGACCGACGAGGACCATATCCACTACATCTCGGCAGAAAGCGATACGGACGGGCTGATTCTCGACATCCGGGAGACGGGCACCGTAACTCGACGGTGAATTCGGCCACGCTATGTAGCGTCGTCTGCAGGTAGGCCCGACGAATCCGACGCCCCCGCTCGGCTTCAGCGCTTAAGTTCCGCGAGCGTCTACGTTCGTTCATGAGCGACCGCGACCCCCTATCGGAGATAGAGCGCGCCTTCGACGTGCTGGGCGACCAGTTCGGCGTCGCCGCCGGCACCATCCCGGCCGACGTGATAGACGACGGCGACAGCTTCGTCGTCCGGGCGGACCTCCCGGGCTACGACAGCGACGACATCGACGTCCAGCTGTCCGAGGGCCGGACGCTGACCGTCAGCGCCGACCAGACTGAGGAAAGCGAGGTGAGCGACGGGAGCTTCGTCCAGCGCGAGCGGCGACGGCAGTCGGTCTCCCGAACGGTCAGCCTCCCGGAGCCCGTCACCGAGAGCGAGACGGCCGCACGCTACGAGGACGGCGTGCTGACCGTCACACTCCCCAAGGCCACCGACGACGAGGACGGCACGTCCATCCCGGTGAACTGAGATGGCGCTCGAACCCGGGGAGAGCGTCCCCGACATCGTCGCGGACAACCAGCACGGCGAACGGGTCCGGCCCGACTTCGCGACGCCGACGGTACTGTATTTCTACCCGAAAGACGACACCCCGGGCTGTGCCACCGAGGCCAGAGAGTTCGAAGACGAGGCCGAGCGCTTCGAGGAATACGGCGTTCCGGTGTACGGCGTCTCGACCGACGGCGTCGAGAGCCACCACGAGTTCGCCGAAAACGAGGCCCTCTCGTTCGACCTGCTTGCCGACCCCGAGGGCAACGTCGCCGAGGCGTTCGGCGTCGAACTGGTCGACGGCCACGCCCGTCGGACGACGTTCGTCATCGCCCACAACCGGGTCGTCGGCCTCTACGAGGGGGTCAGACCGGAGGGCCACGCGAAAGACGTGCTCCGGGACCTCGGCGAGGCCGGACTGCTGAAACAGAACTAGCCGTTCTACTCCGCGATGTCGATGGCGGGCCGGCCCGGTTCGGCCTTCGACGCCAGGCTATCGTCGGCCGCCTCGGCCGACTGGACCACGACCTCGGCACCGAACTCCCGCTCTACGAGCCACGCCGCACGCTCCAGTGCGGCCAGTTCCCGCTCGGGCGGCAGGTGGTCGTCGATGTTGGCCCGCCCGGCCAGCTCTTTCGCGAAGTCGGCGGCTGCTTCGCCGTGTCGCTGGAGCTCCTCGTTTTGCATCACGGCGGGGACGACGTTGTCGGCCTCGCGGGCGATGGCAACCACGTCGTGTTTCCAGTCGGGCGCCACCGCGAGCGTGATGGTCTCGGGGTCTTCGATACCGACCGTGTCGACGATGTCACGGACGTCCTCGCGGGTGTTCTCGACCAGCCGGCGCTCGGTGTCGTAGTCCTCGGGGGCCTCGGCAGTCGGCCACTCGGCCTCCGCGATGAGCCCCTCGCCGTCCAGGCGCTCCCACAGCTCCTCGGCGACGTGGGGCGCGACCGGCGCCAGCAGCTTGGCGGCGGTCACGAGCCCGCGCTCGAACGTGTCGCCGTCGGGGTCGGTGGCCTCCCGGTAGCGACGCAGCAGGGAGACGAGTTCCCGGGCCGCCTGCAGGGCGTGGTTGAAGCGGAACGTCTCGTACTCGGTCGTCGCGTGGGCGGCCGTGGCGTCGATTTCGCGGGCCACGTAGTCCGCTATCTCGCTCTCAGTGCCAAACTCGATTTCGCCCGCTGCGAATTCGTCGGTCAGCCGATAGATGTTCTGGAGGAAGCTGTGGGCCGACTGGACCCCCTCCGGGCTCCAGGCGAACTCCTTCTCGGGCTGGGCGGCCTCCATGATGAACAGGCGGGCGGTGTCGGCGCCGTACTCGTCGATGATGCGCTGTGGCGAGACGCCGTTGTCGCCGCTCTTTGACATCTTGTTGCCGTCCTCGCCCAGCACCATCCCCTGGTTTGTGAGATGCAGGAACGGCTCGCGGACCCCCTCGACGAGGTCGATGTCGTCGAGCACCTTCGTGAAGAAACGAGCATACAGCAGGTGCATCACGGCGTGTTCGATGCCGCCGACGTAGCGGTCGACGGGCATCCAGTCGCTGGCCCGCTCGGTATCGAAGGGCGCGTCGTCGAGGTCCGGAGAGACGTACCGCAGGAAGTACCACGAGGAGTCGACGAAGGTGTCCATCGTGTCCGTCTCGCGGACGGCGTCGGCCCCACACTCCGGACAGTCGACATGTTTCCACTCCTCGGCGGCGTCCAGCGGGTTGCCTGTCGTGTGGACGAACTCCGGCAGTTCGACGGGGAGGTCCTCGTCGGGGACCTCGACGTAGCCACAGTCCTCGCAGTGAATCATCGGAATCGGGGTGCCCCAGTAGCGCTGGCGGGAGATGCCCCAGTCTCTCAGGTTGTACTCGGTGCGGTGCTCGCCGTCGAAGACCTCGACGAACTTCTCGCGGGCCTCGGAACTTTCGAGCCCGTCGAACTCGCCGCTGTTGACCAGCACCCCGTCCTCGGTGTAGGCCGCTTCCTGAACGTCCACGTCTTCGGGGTCGACGTCGGCGTCCTCGGTCGGTTCGACGACCTGCCGGATGTCGATGTCGTGGTGTGTGGCGAACTCGTGGTCGCGGTCGTCGTGGGCCGGCACGGCATACAGCGCCCCCGTCCCCACGTCGGTCAGGACGTAGTCGGCGACGTAGACGGGAATCTCCTCGCCCGTCGCGGGGTTGGTGGCGTACTCGCCGGTGAAGACGCCGGAAGTCACGTCGAGGTCGTCCTCGTCGGCGTCTTCGACCATCTCGACGTACTCCCGGACATCCTCGTTGTCCTCGGCGATAGCCTGGGCGACCGGATGGCCCGGCGCCAGCGAGAAGTACGTCGCGCCGTGGATGGTGTCCAGCCGGGTGGTGAAGATGTCGACCGCGCCGTAGTCGCCGACCTCGAAGGCGACGCTTGCGCCCTCCTGTTTGCCGATCCAGTTGCGCTGCATCTCCCGGACGTTGTTGGGCCACCCCTCCAGGTCGTCCAGATCGGACCGGAGCTCCTCGGCGTAGTCGGTGATGGTGAGGAACCACTGGTCCATCTCGCGGTGCTCGATGGGGGTGTCACACCGCCAGCACAGTTCCGCCTCGCCCTCGACCTGCTCGTCGGCCAGCACCGTCTCACAGGATGGACACCAGTTCAGTTCCGCGCCCTGGCGTTCGACCAGGCCGGCCTCGCGGAACTGCTTGAACAGCCACTGGTTCCACTGGTAGTAGTCGGGTTCGCAGGTCGCGATTTCGCGTTCCCAGTCGTAGCCAAAGCCCATCTCGACGAACTGGTCGCGCATCTGGTCGATGCATTTCATCGTCCAGTCCCGCGGGTTGGTGTCCCGTTCCTCGGCGGCGTTCTCGGCGGGCAGACCGAAGGAGTCCCACCCCATCGGGTGGAGTACGTCCTCCCCGCGCATCCGCTCGAAGCGGGCGAAGGCGTCCGTGATGGTGTAGTTGCGGACGTGGCCCATGTGCAGTTGCCCCGAGGTGTAGGGGAACATCGCCAGCACGTACTCGGGGTCCGTGGCGTCGTCGTCGATGCGGAACACGTCGGCCTCGTCCCAGGCCGACTGCCAGCGGGGCTCGACCTCGCCGTGGTCGAACGTCCGCTCGTGTTCCTCGCCGGTCGTAGTCATGATAGTGGGTCGGACACCGACGTTGCTATAGCTTTCCCTTCAGCGAGCCCCGAACGGGAGACGGCAGTGTTTAGTTAAGGGACAGCGGCGACAAACAGCCAGAAAGCCCCCATGTTCTCAGCTCCCGCGGCTCGCTGTCGTCCGAAAGGCGCAGTGCGCCTTTCGTGATCACGAAAATCGAAGATTTTCGAACGACGCTCGCGTAGCGTGCTTGCGTCGTCCTCAGAAATCG